>NZ_JAAGKM010000001.1 GCF_019308355.1 Empedobacter falsenii
CAGTAAGAAACTGGGGAGTTATTATTGATCAATTTTTAATCCTATATCAAGAAAGGGTTAGACTCTAAAAAGTAGAACCTAACCCAAGCTTAATTTTTGAACTTACACACTTTAAGAGACAGTCCTTAAAAAAATCGGGATTTACCCGATTTTAGATTTTGCGATGACTTTGCGATAAAGTTCTTCGTATTGCGGAAGAATATTCGTTTTATCAAATCGTATCGCTTGTTCTTTTGCTTGATGACTAAATTCTGCCAAACGCTTGTCATCTTCTAAGATATAGATTGCTTTTTCTGCCATCATTTCGATATCTCCTACAGGACAAACAAAACCAGTGACTCCGTTAATATTTACTTCTGGAATTCCGCCTGCATTGGACGAAATAACTGGAACACTTGCCGCCATAGCTTCAAGCGCTGCCAAACCAAAACTTTCTTGTTCGGATGGTAAAAGGAATAAATCTGCTGCTTTCAAGACATCATTCAAATCACTTACCATTCCAAGACTTTTCACTTTATCTTGAATTCCAAATTCTTGAATCATTTGATCCGCCATATCCCATTCAGGACCTTCTCCAGCAATAATCAATTTCGATGGAATTTGTTTCTGAATCAAATTAAACGTTCCAATTACATCTTCAATACGTTTAACTTTTCTCAAGTTAGAAGTATGCAAAATCACCTTCTCTTTTGGTTGCGCAAAATTATCACGACAACACACACATTTCTCTGGCAAATATTGATCGTTATCAATAAAATTTGGCACAACTTCTATCTCATTTGTAATGTCAAATGCTTGTAAAGTATCTTGTTTCAAACTTTCGGAAACTGACGTTACAGCATCCGATTCATTGATCGAAAACTCAACAGCCGTTTTATACACAGGATGTTTCCCCACCAACGTAATATCTGTTCCGTGCAACGTTGTTACAATTGGTAATTTATAGCCTTTTCGCGCCAACATTTGTTTCGTAAAATACGCCGCATACGCATGCGGGATCGCATAATGTACATGAACCAAATCTAATTCGTAATGCAAAACTTTATCATACAAAATTGTACTCAACGCCAAATCGTATGGCTGATATTGAAACAATGGATACGTTTCGACATGAATTCGATGAAAGTATATATTTGGTAATTTGATGTTTAATCTCGCAGGAACATTTGTGCTAAAAAAATGTACTTCATGACCTTTTTCCGCTAAATCCATTCCCAGTTCTGTTGCCACAATTCCACTCCCTCCATAGGTTGGATAGCATACAATTCCTATTTTCATTCGCGATTTTTATTTAGACAAATTTAAGGTAAAATTGCTTCATAAATAACTTGTCGAATATTTTCTCGCACTTTTTTAATCGAAAGATAATTTGGCTCGACAGTTTCATTGACACGATTCGAAAGAAAAATGTATACTATATTATATTTAGGATCAGCCCAAACCATCGTTCCAGTAAAACCTGTATGACCAAAACTTTCGGCTGATGGACCTATTTTAGATGAAGTTTGCATTTTATCAAAACCAGCTCCACGATGATTGCCATTGAATTGTTGTTTGGTAAATTCCGCCACCGTTTCTGGCTTCAAATAAACCTCATCACCATATTCGCCACCATTCAAATATAGTTGCATCAATTTTGCCAAATCAATCGAGTTGGAAAATAAACCAGCATGCCCCGCAATTCCGCCCATCATTGCAGCGCCTTGGTCGTGCACAAAACCATGAACGAGTTGATTTCTGTAGGTTTTGTCATATTCGGTTGGAATAATATCTTCTAAACTAAATTTTTCCTTTGGATTGAACGTTGTGCGATACATTCCTAATGATTGATAAAATTTCTCTTGTGTCAGTTGATTCAGATCTTTTCCAAAATCCTTTTCTAACTTTTTCTTGAAAATATAATAACCTAAATCTGAGTATTCATATGATTTACGACCTAAAGATGATTTATAAATATCTTCGTAAATCGTATCTTTTATAGAATTGATGATATAAATGTTATCCGTAACTTTTATTTGATGTTCTTCGTCTTGCTTTCTCGAATAGAAATCTAAATATAATCGCGCATTTTTTACATTGACCGTTTCATTATAAAAGCCAATCCAAGGTTTCAGACCAGCCTGGTGCGCTAATACTTCACGAATTTTTAAAGAAGATTTGTTCGAATTCTTCGCTTCATTGTCAATTTCTCCAATTGTTTGATCGAGGTTTAATTTTCCTTCGTTTACCTCCAACATCAACAAAGGCAACGTTGCCGTCACCTTTGTTACCGAAGCGACATCATATAAATCTGTCCACTTCACTTTTTTTGAAGAATTTTTATCTTGTGTTCCGAAGCTTTTATCATACACGATTTTCCCGTCTTTTGCGACTAGAATTTGTATTCCAGGCGTGTAATGATTTGCAATTGCTTCTTCGGCAAGTTTATCTATTTCTGAGAGTTTTTTTTTCCTAAATTCACATTTTCAGGTGCAGTAAATCCTAAACGTTTGATGTGTTTTGTTACAATTCCTTGTCCTTCTTTCAAATTTTGATTGATATCTACTGGAAACGTTCCATCTGCATCAATTGCTCCAAAAATAACTTGTGCAGCAGCTGCTTGTGCATCTTTTGTATTTTGATAATGAACTGTAACCGCATCCAAATTTGATAAATCAAGATCTTTCAAACCATAAGGACTTGTGAATAACGAAAAGATTTTCTTTTTGTCTTTTGGTAACGCTTTCAAAATTGCTTTCGAATTATCTGACAATTTATAAGGTTTATAAACCGTTTCATTCGATAAAAACGCTCCAGAAATAATCACATCATAATCATTCAATAAATTGATTTGATTTGGATTTGAAATCTTCACCAATTCAACATTAGCGTATTTTTGTAAATGTGTCAAAAATTGATCATAATCTGTTTGTTCAAGCGGAACAAAAGCTATTTTTTGATTCAATTTTTTAATTGGTAAAAGTTTGTGTTCATTCTTTACAACTGTCGAAGCTTTCTCAAAAATTTTAGTTGTTAACGCTAGATTTTCAGGAGAATTTAAATCTTCTAAAACATTTGCAGAATTTAAAGTTTTTATTTCATTTAAACCTGTAATATATTTTGCCATCAAAATTTTCTTCACACTTTCTTCTAAACGTGCTTCAGAAATCTGACCTTTATTTATTGCATCAATAATTTTTTGTTTCCCAACGTGTACATTTTGCGAAAACAATAAAATATCATTTCCCGCTACAAATGCTCTATAATCTACATCACCAGCAGGAAACATTTTTGCTACACCATCCATATTCAACGCATCTGTAATCACAATTCCTTTGAATTGTAATTCTCCTTTCAAATAATCTGTAATAATATTTTTAGATAAAGTTGAAGGTATTTTTGGATCTGGTTCTAAAGCTGGAACATTTAGATGCGCCACCATAATTGACTGTACACCTTCATCAATCATTTTCTTGAAAGGTGCAATGTGATATTTCTCTAAATCTGCTTTATTATCTGGAATCAACGGCAAAACTTTGTGCGAATCTTGATCTGTATTTCCATGTCCAGGAAAATGTTTTGCAGACGATAATACGTTTTGCGCACGCATTCCATCCATATAAGCAATTCCTTTTTCTGCAACTCGATCTGGATTTGAACCAAAAGAACGATTCCCGATAATTGGGTTATTTGGATTAACATTGACATCAACTGAAGGTGAAAAATTAAACTGAACACCCATTCTGTTCGCTTGTATACCAATTTGTTTTCCAACTTGATACACCAACTTATTATTGCGTAGAGCACCAAGCGTCATATTCCAAGGAAAACGCTCCACTCCTTTCAAACGCATTGCCAATCCCCATTCTGCATCCATTCCAATTAACAATGGAATTTTAGAAATAGATTGAAATTTATTTGTCAACTCAATTTGATGAGCCGCTTGATCTTGCATAAAAATTAATCCTCCGATATGTTCTTCTTCAATTAATTTTTGAATATCATTTTCATGCACCACATCTCTATTTGTATAGGCTGCAACGATAAATAACTGACCTACTTTTTCTTCCAATGACATTGAATTATACTTCTCATTCACCCATTTCATCTGAATAGAATCTTTGTACAATGGCGAAACGTGTTGCGCTTTCGAAGCTATAGGTAAAATAATTGTTAAGAATACGTATGCGATTACTCTTTTCATTCCGGAATAAATTAATTTTGCTTGTTTTTTCTTTTTTAGAAACATTTTTTAAAGGCCAATCAAGTTAGGATTGGTAAATTTATAGTAAATTGTCAAATTAAATAAATTTATATGAGTATTTTCAGTGTTGTACAGGATAGCATGTTGAATCATCCTGGACTAATAACTGTTTTTGGGGTTGCAGTAATTATTATGTTACTACTTGATTTAGGTGTTTTTAATAAAAATGCGCACGTGGTTTCGAACAAAGAAGCGCTTACTTGGACTATCGTTTGGATTTCCTTGGCGATGATTTTTAGTGGAGTGATTTATTTCGTTTTTAAAGAAGCAGATGGACATGCATTTGCCATCAATAAATTTTCGCAATTCCAGGCGGCGTATTGGATAGAAAAAGCCTTATCCGTAGATAATTTATTCGTCTTCATACTCGTTTTTGGATTCTTTAAAATTCCAAAAGAATATCAACATAAAGTCCTTTTTTGGGGAATTTTAGGTGCTCTTCTTTTTAGAGCAATCTTTATTTTTGCAGGTGTTGAATTAATTAAAATGACTTATTTACCATCTTTTTCTATTGGAGATTGGCACTTTAATCTTGGTGATGAAGCAACTCATGCAAATTTTGAAGCAAAACAATTCTTCCGTCCAAATGTCGTTTTAACACTGTTTGGTTTCTTCTTAATTGTCGCCGGAATCAAATCTTGGAAATCAAGTGATGATGATGAAAATCAAGATTTATCACAAAATTTTGGTGTTAAATTGGTACACAAATTCTTTAAAGTTACACCGAATTTTGATGGAGATAAATTCTTTTCTGTTCAAAACGGAATTAAAATGGCAACACCACTTTTCGTCGCTTTAATGGTAATTGAAGTAACTGATTTGGTTTTCGCTGTAGATAGTATTCCTGCTATATTCGCTGTTGCTCCAGACGATCCTTTTATTCTATATTCATCTAATATTTTTGCAATTTTAGGACTTCGTTCATTATATTTCTTGTTGGCAAATTCAATGGATAAATTCAATAAACTACATTACGGCTTAGCGATTATTTTAAGTTTTATCGGAATTAAAATGATTATTATGCCATTCTATCATTTCGAATCGACTATTTCATTGTCAATAATTGGTGGAGTTTTATTAATAACAATTATTTGGTCGTTAATTTCGAATAAATCAGAGGTTAAGGAATAGATTATTATCTTCATATAATGATAAACCCCAAGATTAAATTCAATCTTGGGGTTTATTTTATAATCATTATACCTTACGAAACAACTTCTATCAAACTACCTTTTTCTTCATCTTTTGTGATTTGTAGCGCAGCTGGAATTCGATCTTTTAATTCGTCAACATGAGAAATAATTCCGACAATTCGGTTCTCTTTTTGTAAACTCATCAACGTTTCAAACACGATATTTACCGCATCTGCGTCTTGCGTTCCAAAACCTTCATCAATAAAGAAGAAGTTCTTTTCCGACTTCGCATTTGTTTGCACACTTTCTGCCAAAGCCAAAGCCAAACTCAACGAAACTTGGAAAGATTGTCCTCCAGAAAGCGTTTTCACACTACGTGAACGACCTTCGTTCAAATAATCTATAATCTCAAAATCATTGTTGTCATTCATTTGTAAACTCAATTGATTTCTCGTCATTCGATGAAATCTCACATTTGCGTTATCACATAATTGTTTCAAATAAATTGACGAAACATATTGCACAAATCCTGCTGAATTAAACAAATTTCGCATCGTTTGTAAATTAGCCGCTCGCTTTTTCAACTTTTCCAATTCAATTAACAAATCTTTCTTTTCTGTAAAAGATTTATTCAATCGCTCAATTTCAGTTTTTATTTTAGTAACAACTTCAGTAGCTTCTTTCAATTGATTTATCACAAAAATCAATTTTTCTTCTTGTATTTTATAAATCGTTTCATCAAAAGAAACTTCCGATAATTTTTGCTCTAATTCATGAATTAAATTTTTCAACGTTTCATACAAAATTCGAAAATCTTCCAACTCTTTTCTGATTTGAGAAACATTAAATTTCTGATTTAAAACAAATTGAACCTCTTCAATGTTTTGTATTTGATATTTTTCTAATGCTTTTTCTATTTGATTTTGATTAATAGCCAACTCTTCTTTTAACTCAATAAGTTGTTTTTCAACTAATTCAATTGAAGTTTTTTGAGAAGCTAATTTTGGATTCAATTGATTTAAACTGTCTGTAAATTGAATATAATCTTGTTCAATTTTTGTATTATTTAACTTTAAATCATTCAAATTTTGAAGCACATTTTCTGTTGTTTGATTTTGAAAATCTTCAAATTTCAAGACTTTCAAATTTGCTTGATTTTGCTTGATTTGAGAAGCTTTTTCAGCTTCTTCTAATCTAAATTTTTCTAAAGCATTTTTATATTTTTCAACAGATTCACGTTCTTTCTCTAAAGTTTCACGAAAAGTTTCAATCTCTTTATTTTTATTCGAAATTGTTTTGTCCAAAGCAATAGCTGCTTTCTTTTTTTCTTCAAATAATTCAACATTTTTCGAATCAAAATCTTTCCAAACAAACAAATTCATATGATTTTCTTGTTCAATTTTCAGATCATTCAAAACTTGATTTTCTTGTGCAATTTGTTTTTCAATAAACTGTTTTTGATCAATCATTTTCTGAACTTCATTTTGTTTTTTCTGAAGCGATTTTAACTTTTCATCAATTTGATTTAATTCATTATTTACAACTTCAAATTTCGTGGAAATATCATCAATTTCAACAATATTCGGATGCTCTAAAGCGCCACAAAGCGGACAAGATTCACCTTCGTGTAAATTATGTGCAAAATGAACCAACTTTTGCTGAACTTCTAATTCATTTTTCTGTTTTTCAATTGATTTTTTAGTTGATTCAAGCTTTTCAAATTCAGAACTAAACCAATTTTCAAAACTTGAAATTTCAATATTATCTGTTTTGAATTGAGCTTCGAAAACATTAATTTGTTGCTTTTGCTCATCTATTTTAGTTTGTTGTTTCTGAATAGATTGTTGCAAATTTTGATTCTGAACAAACCAATTTCCAACCTCCATCAATGTTTGCGCATCTATTTTTGACTCAGCTAAAGTTTTGACTTCTTTTTCAGATAATTTGATTGAAGCTTCAATTTTCTGTTCATTTTTCTGAACCTCTTCAACTTCTTTCAAACCTTTTGCTGTTCTTACTTTTAACTTTTCTATCTCCTCTGAAAAAGTTAAAATTTGAACTATTAATTCTAAATCTGTTTCTTCTTTTCGTTTTATTGGTAAAGTTTCATAATCAG
Source organism: Empedobacter falsenii (assembly GCF_019308355.1). GTDB lineage: Bacteria > Bacteroidota > Bacteroidia > Flavobacteriales > Weeksellaceae > Empedobacter > Empedobacter falsenii_B. Next base: position 7,493 of record NZ_JAAGKM010000001.1, read on the forward strand.
TTTTAATCGCTTCAATTTGGTTCGAAATTTCTTTGATTTGATTCTCGATTAAAGTCAGTTGTTTTTGTTGATTTTCAACTGAAATTGACTTTTCTTCAATCTGATTTGAAAGTTTTTTATGATTTTCTAAAAGTTGAGAAAACGCATTAAAAATCAATTCATAGCGCTCAATTTCAAGTTTTCGTTGATCCATTTCATTTTTCTGAACTGAAACTTTTTCAAAATCAATTTTCTTTTGTTTTAAAGTCTCAAAATCTGATTTCAACGCTTTTAAACGTTGAAATGATTCATTCATTTGATTATATTCTTCTTGAACTTGATTGGTAACTTTTGTTTGCTCAATCAAATTTTCTTCAAGCTCTTTTATTTTTTCTTCCGAAACTTCTTCAAATCCAGATAATTTCCCTTCTAGTTGATTCAAATTCGTTAAGTTTTGAGAATTTAAAGCTGCAACTTTATCTTGTAAATCATAACGATGAAGTCCAAAAATTTCCTTCATCATTTGTGTTCGATCTTTTGCACCCAACTCAATAAATTCCTTGAATTGCCCTTGCGGAATAATAATTGTTCGTTTGAAATTTTCGTAACTCAACCCAATTATTTCTTCTGCTTTCGAATGATTAAGCGGAATCCATTCATTGTCTTTTTGTTCATAAAAAACAACTATTGGCGATTTTACATCTTCAAAACGTTTCGAATTTCTTTTAAATTCACGTGTTGCTCTGAATAATTTTTGTTCAAAATTATAGAAATCAAACTCGATATATGCCAAATTCGATTTCAAATTCATCATATTGTAAGCACGCTTATCTTTGGAATTTAGACGTTCTGTTTCGCCATACAAAACGTACATAATCGCTTCCAAAATTGACGATTTTCCGGAACCTACATTCCCGAAAATTCCAAATAATCCTGCTTCTGTTAATTCAGAAAAGTCAATTGTTTGACGTTCTTGATACGAATAAAGTCCTTCTATGGTTAATTTTACTGGAATCATTTTTTAAGTTTAAGGTTTAGATTAAGGATAAGATTTCTTGATATCATAATATAACTTCAAAAAATAATCAATTTAACTATTCAAAATTTCGTTAAACAAATCCTTTATTTCGTCGTTTGGTTCTTGATTTCCATTCTTCGATTTGAAATAATCTGCAAACAATTCTTTCATATCTTTTGTTTGATCTGCAAACTTATATTCGACTGTTTCAATCTCTTGATTTTTAACTTTCGGAATCAAATGAATAATTCCATCATGTGATTGATAAATCAATTTTCGTTCATCAGCTTTCAAAAAAGAATCACTTTCTAAAATCAATTCAACCAACGCATTTTGATTTTCATTCAACCATTCTACAGCTAAATTTATATCATCAAAAGTTTTTCGAATAAGCGGTTTTCCATGCTTTAATTCAATTTTATGATAAGAAATAGTTTTATTTGGTTCTGCTTCTATTACCGAAACATACTTGGTTTGACCAGCTTCGGAAAAACTATAACACAAAGGCGAAGAGCTGTACACAACAGGTTTTTCTTCTGTTCCGATGTTCTTAAAACCATGCAAATGTCCAAGCGCTGTATATTGAATTTGAGGCGGAATAGCTTCGGAAAAAATCATATCTGCATTTCCAATTTTAATCGGTTTTTCGCCTTCTGGTTCCTCTAAAATTTCAGCACCTTTTTGGTTCATATACAAATGTGCTATCAATAAATTAACACCATTTTCGTCACAATATTCATCCGCAATATTTTTCCAATTTGTCGCTAAAACTTCATTCAATGCATCTTCTTTATTCTCTCCAAAATATTGTTTCAAACGAATTTCGTTTGCATAAGGCGTATGAATAATTCGAATCGGGTAATCGAAAGAATTTAATTTCAATTCAATCATTCCTTCTACAGATTTTAAAATTTTGAAATCATTTAATTCAAATTCCTGAATTTTTGCATTTGGATAACCAATCAAAATAATTCCACATTCGCGTGCCAACGGATCTGGCGCATCAATCAAACTTGGAGAATCGTGATTACCAGAAATCGCTACAACAGGACGTTTTCCGTTATTCGAAAGTCTTTTTAATGTTTTATAAAATAATTCTACAGCTTCCACACTTGGATTAAAATTATCAAATAAATCGCCCGCAATAAGTACCAAATCGACTTGTTGTTGATCTGCAATTTCGATAATCTCGTTCATCACTAAAATTTGTTCTTCTAATCGCGAAAAACTATCCAATTTTTTGCCCAAGTGCCAATCGGCTGTATGTAGAATTTTTATCATTATTCTTCCGTTTCTGGTTTATTTTTATCATTAAATCGTTGATTGATTGCTTTCAATCGAGCTTTGCGTTCAGCTTCGGCTTCTTGCGCTTTACGTTTCTTTTGATCTAACTTTTTCTTATGCGCTTTTTTATTTGCATCTGTATTTCTACTCATTTCTATTTGGTTTAAAATTAATTTTTCTCCACGCCAAATGATGTCGCAAAGTTAGATTAAATGATAAAGAATTGTAAATCTTTTGTCCAACTAAATTGAAATTATTAACTTGGCTAGAAAGTAATCGAATTTATTAATTTTAAAACATTTATAATGGGAAAAGGCGATAAAAAATCGAGAAGAGGAAAAATTGTGAATGGCTCTTATGGTGTAAAACGTCCGAGACATAAGTATTATTATGAGGAAGATGTTGTTGAAGAAAAACCAACCAAAAAAGCTAAAAAGTAATTTTTTGAAGCTGAAAATCAGGATTGATTTTCAGCTTTTTTATTTTATTGAATTTTTAGACATTCTAACAAAAGTCATTGAATACAAAATCAACAACCTCATTATATTTGCCGAAACAAAAATAACATGAAAGCAATTTTATTTGCCTTATTTCTATTATTGAATACTACAATTTTTGCTCAATCTCTTGAAATAAAATCACCGAATGAACTTCCTAAAAATGATCAACGTACAAAGATATTTTTAGGAGGAACGATTGATATGGGAAATTCTGAAGATTGGCAAGCGAAAGTTTCAAAAGAACTGAAAAATGAAAAAGTCATCCTGCTAAATCCTCGTCGTGATGATTGGAATACTGCTTGGAAGCCTGTGAAAGAAGAGCCCGAATTTCGCAAACAAGTGGAGTGGGAATTGAATGCATTGGAAAAAGCAGACTATATTATTATGTTTTTTGGAAAAGATTCTAAAAGTCCGATTAGTTTGTTGGAAATGGGATTGTATGCAAAAAGTGGAAAACTTTTGGTGATTTGTCCAGATGGTTTTTGGCGAAAAGGGAATGTTGATATTACAGCAGAAAAATATGGTGTAAAACAATTTGATTCAATAGAAAATGTGTTAGATTATTTAAAAAATAATCTAAAATAAATAATTAAAAAAGAGAGATTTAAGTTGAAACATGAAAGGTTTAACATATAATTTTATTTCTCAAAATCTTATTTTAAAAATTTATGTTTTAGCTTTGAAACCGCTTTAATAGTAAGTTTTAGAGATTATGAAACATAATGATTTGGAAATTAATCGGTTGATTGAACGATTAGAATCTTTAGGAATTTTGGTCGAAAAAATCGAGAGTTCTGGTTTTGGTAGCATGTTAAATTTTGAAATGATTTATCAACTTCCTGAGCAAAATATTTCTAATGCAATCAATTTTAGACGTTTTGATATACAAGATGTTTATCTTTATTTCAAAGAAGCTGTTAACCAAAAAGGAGATTTACTTTTTATAGAATAAACGAAAAATGCTCAAGAATTTGAGCATTTTTTTATTTCAATTTTTGTAAGTCATTAACCGTATAAAACTTCATATCATTATTCTTCACAAACTTGCAAATCTCTTCTAAGGTTTTAAATTCAGTTTCATAATTATTACTTGCTTTTGCAACTGTTTTATGCGCATAAAAAACGACTATCTTATTGTTATCTTTTGCATATTGCAACAACGAAATAAAATAAGGCACACTAAAATGCGCGTAACTATTATCGATTCCTAAACCAAAAAATAACGGTTTATTTTGATAATAACAGTTCTGAAAATTAGGCGCTTCGTTTCCATAAGTTGTTCCTCTTAATGTTTTAAAATGATTGAAAAGTAATTGATCCGATTCTACACTTCGATCGCCATAAGGATAAGAAAAATCGGTTACATCAAGACCTTTGTTTTTCATCAAAGTTAGCATTGGAGCGATTTCTTTATCAATAAATTCTTTTCCTCCAAATTCTTTTATATACTTTGTTGTATGAACGTGATTTAAACCATGCGCAGCAATCTCATTTCCGTTTTGTTGCAGATAAGTTAACTCACGTATTTGACTCTCCGAAAGCTTATCAAAATGCGTTACATAGAACGTTCCTTTCCAATTGTATTGTTTCAATTTTATATTCGCATTGAACCATTCGTCCACATAATCATCATCAAACGTAAGCACCACTCCTGCTCTATTTGTAGATTTTTTTGGTTCTTTTATCGCATCTTCTTCGTGTGTACAGCTATTCAACACAAAAATTGAAATTAAGCAAATAAAATAATAATTAAGTTTTAGCATTCTTTATCAGTAAGTTTTAGTACTTAAATATATCGAAAAAGTAACTGCTAAAATGAGAAATTTTTAAAATTAAGCAAATCTTAATTTTAGATCATTTTGAAGTGATTTAAAACAAAAAAACCACTCAAAATTGAGTGGTTTAGAAAATACTATAGTGTAATTTATATCTGCTGATACATAAAGTTTTCACCTAAATAAACGCGACGAACATCTTCATCATTTGCTAATTCTTCTGGCGAACCTTCTTTCAAGATTTTACCTTCGAACATAATATATGTTTTATCGGTAATTGCAAGCGTTTGCGATACATTATGATCGGTAATTAAGATTCCGATATTTTTATCTTTTAACGAACGTACAATTTTCTGAATATCCTCAACCGCAATAGGGTCAACTCCAGCAAAAGGCTCATCTAATAAAATAAAATTAGGTTCTGTTGCCAAACAACGTGCTATTTCGCAACGACGACGCTCACCTCCAGAAAGTAAATCACCACGATTTTTACGAACATGCTCTAACGAGAACTCTTCAATCAAAGCATCTGTACGCATTTGTTGTTCTTTTTTGGAATGTTTCGTGAATTGTAAAACAGATTTGATGTTATCTTCTACAGAAAGTTTACGAAAAACAGAGGCTTCTTGCGCCAAATATCCAATACCTTTTTGCGCGCGTTTGTACATCGCATCACTTGTGATATCTTGTTTATCCAAAAAAACTTTTCCTTGCGTAGCCTTTACTAAACCAACAATCATATAGAAAGAAGTCGTTTTACCAGCACCATTTGGTCCTAATAATCCAATAATTTCTCCTTGTTCTACTTGAAAAGACACATTTTTTACGACATGTTTTTTACCGTAATCTTTTACTAAATTCTGACCTTTTAATACAATTCCCATATCGCTTCAAAGATAGGATTTTTGTTATTTAATCGAGTTAATAATATCATATTTTGTGATGATATGATATTTTCCGTTTTCTAATTCTATTAAAACAGCTTGATTATCCTTTGTAATTAACTTCGAAACTTCTTCGATAGATGTTCCTGCTTTTACGACTGGATATGGTTTTCCCATTATTTCGTGAACAGGTTTTTCAGCAACATTTCTATCTTCTAAAAATGCTTGAAACAAATCTGATTCATCCAAAGAACCAACAATTCCATTCACGTCCGTTACTGGAATTTGAGAAATTTTGAAACGACGCATACGATCAATTGCATGAGAGGCCAATTCCTCTGTACGAACCGTAACCAAAGGCTTATCGACATGTTCTTTGATTAAATCTACAGCCGTTTTGATTTCTTCGTCCAAATATCCTCTATCACGCATCCAATCATCATTAAAGATTTTTCCTACATAACGAGAACCTGAATCGTGGAATAAAACCACTACAACATCATCTGGTCCGAATTCGTCTTTCATTTGCAACAATCCTTTTATCGCAGATCCCGAAGACATTCCTACAAACAAACCTTCTTCTAAAGCTAAACGACGCGTATAAACCGCTGCATCTTTATCAGTCACTTTTGTAAATCCATCAATAATATCAAAATCTACGTTTTCAGGTAAAATATCTTCACCAATTCCTTCTGTTACATAAGAATACACTTCGTTTTCGTCGAAAATTCCGGTTTCTTTATATTTTTTGAAAACTGATCCATACGTATCAACTCCCCAAATTTTAATGTTAGGATTTTTTTCTTTTAAGTATTTTCCAACGCCTGAAATTGTTCCTCCAGTTCCAACTCCAACAATAAAATGCGTTACTTTTCCTTCTGTTTGTTCCCAAATTTCCGGTCCAGTTTGCTCATAATTCGCTTGTGCATTCGATGGATTATCGTACTGATTTACATACCAACCATTCGGCGTTTCTTTTGCCAAACGTTTCGAAACTGAATAATAAGAACGTGGATCATCTGGCTCAACATCTGTAGGACAAACGACAACTTTTGCACCAACAGCTCGCAAAATATCCATTTTCTCTTTCGATTGTTTGTCTGTAATCACACAAATTAATTTGTAACCTTTGATCACAGCAGCCAAAGCCAATCCCATTCCTGTGTTACCAGAAGTACCTTCGATAATTGTACCTCCTGGAACTAAACGACCATCTTTTTCGGCATCTTCAACCATTTTTAACGCCATACGATCTTTACAAGAATGACCAGGGTTAAAATATTCAACTTTTGCTAAAACTGTACATGGTAAATCCTTTGTAATCTTATTAATTTTAACCAAAGGTGTATTCCCAATCGTTTCTAATATATTGTTTGCGTATTTCATTTTTTTCTAACTTTTAAATTAAAACATTAAATTTTATCTAAAATTAATAGCTTTTGCAGGTGTAATTTTAGATATCATATACGAAGGCAAAAGTAATACAATTGCACAAACTAATAACGCTCCTGCATTTAATAAAACAATTGTGCCAAAGTCTAAATAGACTGGAGCTGTTGATAAATAATAGTTTTCTGCTGGAAGTTTTATAATTCCGAAATATTTCTGAATGAATAATAATCCAAGTCCAATTACATTTCCAGCAATTAATCCTGGTAACATGATAAATAATGCGTAATTGATGAATAATTTTCGGATTCGCCAATTTGTCGCACCAAATGCTTTTAAAATTCCGATTGAATGTGTTCGTTCTAAAATTAATATCAATAAAACCATCACCATATTAATCACCACCACAAAAAGCATGATAAAAAGAATAATGACAATATTTTTGTCGAAAATCGAAATCCAATCATTAATCTGAGCAAAAGATGCTGTTGCTGATTCTGCATACAAATTATATGGAATATTTTCTTGCACACGCTTTGCAACTGGATCAATATTTTCGACATCATTTACAAATAGTTCGAAACCACCAACAGTTGTCGAATCCCAACGATTAAGGCGTTGCACATGCTTGATATCACCAAACATAATTTGATCGTCAAAATTTTTGATATCAGTTTTGAACAATCCAGAAATGGTAAATCGACGATAAATAGGCTTTGTATCTTCTTGAATAAAATACATCACAAACGAACTATCAACATCCAATTTCATTTCGTCCGCAATCTTTTTAGATAATAAAACCTCATCCATTATCGAATCTTTATTGATTCGAGGAAAATGTCCTTTTACCATAAATTTTTCGAAACGAACCGAATCATAATCTGTTCCAACTCCTTTGAACACCACACCACTAAAGTTTTCATCCGTTCGGATAACACCACTTTTATTGGCAATTGCTTGTACATGTTCTATTTCTGGAATCGATTTAAACTTTGGATAAAAAGCTTGATGAAGTGATAATGAATCGGAATTTAATGACGTATTACTATTATAGTTTCTAATCGTAATATGACCATTAAAATCGGCCAATTTTTCTTTGATTGCCATTCTTGCTCCAACACCAGTCGAAATTGTCACCAAAGAAACAATCAACCCTAATGCTACCGCAATTTGACCTACTCGAATAATAATACTCGATAAGTTATTTTTAGTATTTTTACCAAGCGCAATTTTTTTTGAAAACCACCAAGAAAAACTCAAATTATATATTTTTTATAAGATTAAAACTAACTTTAGGCTTTAAATTCGTCTAAATTCAAATGATTCAAAACGAAATGAAAAACTTTGTCAAATATACATCAATTGGTTTACTTAGTTCAGTTATTTTTTTCGGCTTTTCTACTCCAATTTTAGCTCAAAATAATACATCAAAAACAATAGATAATCATTCAACTATTCTTGTTGGAGCAGAAAATACAGCTAACTATCTTTCGAAATTAAAAGGTAAAAAAGTTGGATTAATTTCTAATCAAACAGGAATTGCTACAATTAATGGAACAACGATGCATACAGTTGATTTGTTGTTAAAAAACAACATAAATGTTATAAAATTATATTCTCCTGAACATGGTTTTCGTGGTGATGCTGATGCTGGAGCGAAAGTAAAATCTGGTGTTGATTCTAAAACAGGCTTGCCGATTGTTTCGCTTTATGGCGACAATAAAAAACCAAAAGCAAATCAAATTTCGGATGTTGATGTTTTGATTTTTGACATGCAAGATGTTGGTGCTCGTTTCTATACTTATATTTCCACTTTGCATTATGTAATGGAGGCTGCAGCTGAGAATGGTAAAAAAGTAATTGTATTGGACAGACCAAATCCGAACGGACATTATGTAGACGGACCAGTGATGAAAAATGAATATAAATCGTTTGTTGGTATGCACAATGTTCCGATTGTTTATGGAATGACGATTGGCGAATATGCACAAATGATAAACGGTGAAGGTTGGCTAGCAAATGGTGTAAAAGCAGATTTGGAAATTATTCCACTTATCAATTATACCCATCAATCCAAGTACAATTTACCTGTGAAACCATCGCCTAATTTACCAAATGCTCACGCGATTAATTTATATCCAAGTACATGTTTGTTTGAAGGGACAAACGTTAACGAAGGTCGTGGAACAGATATTCAGTTTCAGGTTTATGGTTCACCATTCCTAAAAAATATGTCTTTTCAATATACGCCAACTTCAAAACCTGGTGCAACAAGTCCAAAATTCAAAGATGAAGTTTGTTACGGAGAGGATTTATCGGATGTTCCGTATCAATCTGCCATCAATTTGAAATGGTTAATCAATGCATATAAAAATAATACGAAGCAACCTTTTTGGACGATGAATGGTAAAAAATTGTGGATTGATCAACTTTCTGGAACTGATGAATTGCGCAAACAAATAGAAGCTGGTTTATCAGAAGCAGAAATAAAAGCAACTTGGCAAAAAGATTTGGAAGCTTTCAAGAAAATAAGAGCAAAATATTTGATTTATAAAGAGTAATCTAATTATAAATGATTAGTTATGAATTATGAATATCAAAATAATAAAACGGAAGCCTAATTTGACTTCCGTTTTTATGTTTTAGAATGATTATTTTTCTCCGACAACCGCAGAAATAGATTCACCCAATTCTTTCACTTTTTCATATAATTTTGTAGAACCTTTATCAAATTCTATCGAAATTTTTCCTTCACGTGCCTTTATTTCTAAAGATTCTCCTTCTCGCCAAACATAGTTTTTTCCTTCAGTCGTTGGCTTTCCAAAAGCTTTCTCTATTTCATTTATTGCAGCTTTAGATTTTGGTTTATCAAAAATCGCCGAATACGAATAAACTTCGTTACTATCGCTCACACTAACCGAAACATTAGAATGAGTTGTTGATCCTGAAGATTTGGCAACTGCGTGTGATTTTGCTGTTTGTCCGTTACAAGCTAAAGCTGATAAAGTTATTGCTATAAATAATGTCTTTTTCATATTTTTATTTTTTATAAAATTCTGAAAAAGATTGGTTTGCATTGGTTAATGAACGGTTAACGAAGCGTTAACACAAAAAAAGCCACAAAATAATTGTAGCTCGTTTTTAAGTATTAAATTTATTTATATTTTTTGTCGCAAGAATTTTATCTCCAAGATTTTTAATTTTATCTACAATTTCTTGATTATCTGTACTTTTTTGAATCTCCATTTTAAGTGAATTATCATTCAAAATAATTTCAAAACTTCCTCGTCCAGTCCAGATATAACCAGATTCTTCCAAAATTCCTTCACCAAATTCTTTCTCGATTGTTTTCTTTATAATCTCTTTTTTATCCGAATTAAAAGTTCCTTTCATCGAGTAATAAGACTCCGTATTATTCGCTCTCAATTGTGCAAAAACTGCAAACGTTAATAACATTAAGAACAAGCTTAAATATTTTTTCATTTAAGGTCTATTATTTAAGATAAATATATGAAATTTTTCAGCAAAAAACATTTTATAATTCGTTTAATATTTCAATAGTTAAGAATTCTCCCGTCATCGAATCAAAAGAGAATAAACAATTTAAACGACTATAATCATTTGCTAAACGATTTGGATCATTATTAATAATTCTTTGATAATCATTACTTTTACGAACTTGAGTTTCATCAATATTACGATTCAAATCAAAAATATTTTGACCTTCATACACCTTACAAATTGGATTTGGAGAAAGATAAAATTTAATCGAACTAATCATTTCATCAACAATTTTCACCGAAATTCCATGCTGTTTGTACAACACAATTTTTCCTTGAGGAATATTTTGCTCTGAAATGTCAGATTCAAATTCATTTTGAAATGATTGAAATAATTCGTCATTCATCGATTTTCCGATTAAAGAAAAATACTGATTTGGATTGGCTTGAAATAAGTTTGTCATATTTTATAGATTTGATTTCATAAAAAAACCTTTCCAAAAATAGAAAGGTTTTGATTAATTATTGAGTTAAAAATATTAGTTTTCTTTCAAATAAACTCCATCAGCCTCAAAATTATATTGCAACTGAGGTTTTGTAATTTTCGCAATTTCTTCTTTCGATTGTCCTGCATCTTCTGCATAATGACGCAATTTCTCAACAGAAATTTCACTAACAAAAGCTTTTCCGTGCACGACAACATTCGCTTTTTCACCATCTAAAGGCATAAAAAAACCATAATCTTTGAAACGCACAAACGACTGTTCTTCGCCTTTTCCAAGATCAACTTTCATCCAACAACCTTTCTTTTTGCAAACAGATTCTATCGTCGAAACAAACTGAACATTTTCCAAAGAATCACCACTTTTCATGTTATCATATAACTTTCCAAGCTCGTTTTTTGTTAATGTATTTTTGATATCAAACGATTCTCCATACACTTGATACGCATATAAATCGTCTATTTTTGCCGTTCCGTTATCTAAAATTTTTAATTGAGATTTAGAAGCTTTTTCAGTTTTAACCTTGGTTTCTTTTTTCGTTTGAGCATTAGTTGTCAAAGCAAAAGATGTTAAGGCACAAAAAGTTAATATATATTTTTTCATATTAATTTTATTTAGTTCAAATTTAAATAATTGTCCATTAACAATTTTATATTTGGATATGAATTTTCTAATAATTGAGGAATTTCATTCTCTTTTTTCCATTCAACCGATTCAATTCCTTCCTCAGTTTGCGGCAAAGGCAATTCAACACCGTCATAAAAAACTTCGAACCAAAATGTTTCTTTGATAATATATTCTCTCAAAAAATAAATGTGAAAAGTAGGCATTAAAAATCGTTTCAACTCTAAATTTGTCAAACTACATTCTTCTTCAATTTCGCGAATTGCAGATTCTTCTCTCGATTCTCCTTTCTCCATTTTACCTTTTGGCAAATCCCATTTCCCAAGTCTGAAAATGAACAAATAATCGTCTTGCGGATTACGAACAATTCCGCCCGCGGCTTGAATATGTTTGTAATATTTTAAGAATTTCGTCCAAACAACATCAATATCTTCACTAAAAATATTGACTAAAGCGGCTGCTTTTGATGATAATAAATGAAAAGATTCATCAAATTGAGCTTCATTTTGAAACAAAATATTTTTTGCTTCAGGATTAGATTGGTTGCTGAAAGTTAACAAACTTTCATTAAAAAAAACTTTGTACATTTGAACGATTTGTTACAAATTTATAAAAAACTCACAAGGATATGAAGGTAAATACAAATAAAGTCCGTTTTGCAAAAAATCAACAAGAAGCATACACTTTTTTGTTGGATATGAAGAATTATGAGCAACTGATGCCAGAGGATACAAAATCGTTTGAAATTCATGAATCTGGAAAAGGATTTACGGTTGGTGTTGGTGCTTTACCAAAGGTTGGAATGCGTTTGAAAGAGACAGTTGAGCCATCGAAAATTGTTTTCGAATCTCCGGCACCTGCTTTTGAATATACTTTGACAATTTCTATTGATGCAGTTGATGAGAATTCGTCTGATGTTTCGTTAGATTTTGATGGAAATTTCAATATGATGATCGAAATGATGGCGAAAAAACCATTGACATCTTTCATTGAAACTATTGCAGAAAATTTAGGAAAAATAGGGTAAAACCATTTTTTCGGTAAATAAAATTTCTAAAACTGTTAAATAAACTTTATATTTTAAAGTTATTTAGCAGTTTTTTTATCTAAATTATTTTTTATGAAACACTTTTACTCAAAAATAATTCTCCTACTCTTTTTTACTTTTACACTAAATAGTTTTTTATTTGGTCAATATATTCAGGTAGATACATCTTTACCGAAAGAAGAATTAATTGATAAATTTATTGGAACAAACACAGGTTGTATTACTATTTCTAATATTAATATTTCTGGATACAATAGAGCTTATGATGAAATAAGCTATGGTTATTTTACAAAAGGAACTAGTAATTTTGATCTTTCTGAAGGAATTATTTTATCTACTGGAAAAGCAAAAGCTGCTGAAGGTCCAAATGCTACTTTACAAAGTTTTTATGGAACTAATTGGGGAGGAGATCAAGATTTAATTGATATTTTGATACAATCTAATTTACCTCATGACAAGATTTTAAATGCAACTTATCTTGAATTTGATTTTGTATCAAATCTAACAACAGATCAAATTAGTTTCGAATATATGTTTCTTTCAGAAGAATATCAATCAAGTAATTGCCAATACTCTGATGCTTTTGCCTTCTTAATCAAAAAAGCAGATAATTCTGAACCCTATCAAAATATCGCATTAGTTCCAAATACAACTATTCCTGTTACTTCATTAACCATAAATGGCGCAAGAGATTGTCCGAGAAACACATCATATTTTGGAAGTTTTAATACTAGGAATAGTCCAACGAATTTCAATGGACAAACAAAAGTTTTGAAAGCAAATGCACAAATAGAAGCTGACACAAAATATCATATCAAATTGGTAATTGCTGATCATGGAGATTCAAAAGGTCGTTATGATTCTGCTGTTTTCTTGAAAGCTGGAAGTTTTATAGGTTCAAAAAGTTTAGGTTCTGATGTTGTATTATGTCCTGGAACATCTGAAACAATAGATGCGACAACGACAAATGCTACAACCTATAAATGGTACAAAGATGGTGTGGAAATTAGTGGTGAAACAAATGCAACATTAGTGGTAGATGAAACAGGTTATTACGAAGTAGAAATCACATTGAATACTGGTTGTTCTTTGAAAGGTCATATTAATGTTTCTGTACAAGAAGAACCGCAGATTTATCAATATAATATTCCTATTTGTGATGATGATTTAGATGGAAAAACACAAGTAAATTTAGACGAATATACTGATCGAATTGTAGAAGATTATTATTCTGCTCATCAAGTGAAATATTTTGAAACCGAACTAGATGCAAATAATAATATTTCTGCTGGGATAACAAATTTCGAATTAAATGAAATTCAGACATCTAAAGAAGTTTGGATTCGTGTCCAAATCGGAACTTGTAAGCCTGTTATTAAAGAAATTACTTTTACATTAAATCATTTAAGTGTTGCAAACGTAATTCCTCCAATAGAAATTTGTGATGAGAATTTAAGCAATGATGAAGAAATTGTTTTATCCGATTATGTTGATGACTTGGTTACAAATCTTGAAGGCTCACCGACATATTACTTAAATGAAATTGATGCTAAAAATAAAAAAAATAATATCAACACAACACAAATTATAAATTCAGATCAAACATTTTGGGTAAGATTTAAACAAAATGGATTATGCGAAAACGTTGCTCCATTGCATTTTATTTTCAAACAATCTGGAAAATCATCAACCTTAAAAGATCTTACAATTTGCAAAGGAACAACAACGACTTTAGACGCAGGTCCAGGATTTAAAACTTACGAATGGTTACATAATGGCGACAAAAATCAATCAATTACAAATGTTCCTGTTGGAACTTATTATGTGAAGTTAGGATTGAATGGTTGTTTTTATACACAAGAAGTAAAAGTTATTGAAGCCGAAGATCCAACTATTCAATCTATCGAAATTCAAGGTTCTACGGTGACCATAAAAGTCACTGGATCTACACCGCCATATCTGTATTCATTGGATAATGGCACTTTTCAATCTTCAAATATTTTCACAAATGTAACTTTAGGAACTCATACAATTTCTGTGAAATCGGCAGATAATTGTTTGCCTATTTCGAAAGAATTTTCGCTGATTAAACTAATCAATTTTATTTCTCCAAATGGTGATGGTAAAAATGATGTGTTGGATTATTCTCAATTAAAAAGTAAAATCAATCCGAAATTTGTCATTTATAATCGAAAAGGAAAATTATTATTTACAGGTTCTGAAGCTAATAATTATACATGGGATGGAAAACTGAATGGAAAAGCGCTACCTTCCGATAGTTATTGGTATATTATCGAATGGACTGAACCAAATTCAACTCAAACTCAAAAATTTGAAGATTGGATTTTATTAAAAAGTACTTATTAATGAATAATTGGATAAATTTTCCTAAAAAGGATTTGATGCTCGAAATTTATTTTTCTGAACAAAATATGGAGGACAAAACTTTATTATTTTGGAATCAAATTAAAATTTCTCCTGAAATATGGAAATGTGATGATGTTATTGAGGATAATTTTTGGGTAGTTGCTGTATACGAAAATTATTTGATTTGATACAATGATATTGAAGAAGGTTTTAATGTTTCGAGATTCAAAATTAAAGGTGAAATAGTAGAATATAACGCTTCTAAAGATGAATTAAATTTCGCAATTAAAGCACTTAAAAATAAAATCGAATCTATTTAAAACAAAAAACCAGAAGATTAACTTCTGGTTTTTTTGTGATATATAATTTCAAATGATTAGCTCATTGATTTTTCGAAACGCTTACGATCTACTTCTTTTAAGTGAATTTTACGTAAACGGATGAAATTTGGAGTTACCTCGATACATTCATCAGCTTGGATATATTCCATACATTCTTCCAAAGTCATTTCTGTTTTTGGAGCGATAGAAGATGAATCATCTTTACCAGCTGCACGGATATTGTTCAATTTTTTAGCTTCAACAACATTTACTACTAAATCATTGTTACGAGAATGCTCTCCGATAATCATTCCTTCGTAAACTTCTTCACCTGGCTCGATAAAGAATTTTCCACGATCTTGTAATTTATCAATAGAATAAGGAGTTGATGTACCTTGATCTTTTGAAATAATTACACCTGCAGAACGACCAGCGATTGCTCCTTTGAATGGTTTATATTCTAAGAAAGTGTGTGCCATTACAGCTTCACCAGCAGTAGAAGTTAACATTTGAGAACGTAATCCGATTAATCCACGAGATGGAATTTCGAATTCTAAGTGTTGCATTCCTTCTTTCGCCTCCATAACTAATAAATCACCCTTACGTTGAGTTACTAAGTCGATTGCTTTAGAAGAATAATCATCTGGAACATCAATTACTAATGTTTCATATGGTTCACATTTTACACCGTCAATTTCTTTGAAGATAACTTGTGGTTGTCCAACTGTTAACTCATATCCTTCACGACGCATTGTTTCAATTAATACAGATAAGTGCATGATACCACGTCCGTAAACTAATTGAGTATTTGAATCTGAAGTTGGCTCAACACGTAAAGCTAAATTACGCTCTAATTCGTCCTCTAAACGCTCAACTAAGTGACGAGAAGTAACGAATTTACCATCTTTACCAAAGAATGGAGAGTTATTGATACCAAAAGACATATTCATTGTCGGTTCATCAATGTGCATTACTGGTAATGCTTCTGGATTCTCAGCATCAGCAATAGTATCTCCAATTTGGAAACCATCGATACCAACTACAGCACAGATATCACCTGCTTTAACTTCTGTAGCTTTAACTTTACCTAAACCAGAGAAAGTATAGATTTCTTTTACTTTTTGTTTCTTAGAAGATCCGTCAGGTTTTGCTAAAGCAACCCAATCACCTTCTTTAATAACACCACGAGTTACTTTACCTACAGCAATACGGCCTAAGAATTTAGAGTAATCTAAAGAAGTAATTTGCATTTGTAATTCACCTTCGTGAGCTTCTGGAGCTGGAACGTGCTCTAAAATACCATCCATTAATGGTAAGATATTTTCTGTACGAACATTCTCAGTATTAAACCATCCTTGTTTAGATGATCCGTAGTATGCTGGGAAGTCTAATTGCTCTTCTGTAGCATCTAAGTTGAAGAATAATTCGAATACTTTATCGTAAACTTCGTCAGGACGACAGTTTTCTTTATCAACTTTGTTGATTACTACTAATGGTTTTAATCCTAATTCTAATGCTTTTCCTAATACGAAACGAGTTTGAGGCATTGGTCCCTCAAAAGCATCAACTAATAAGATAACACCATCAGCCATTTTCAACACACGCTCAACTTCACCACCAAAATCGGCGTGGCCAGGAGTGTCGATAACATTGATTTTTACACCTTTATACTCTACCGAAGCATTTTTAGAGAAGATCGTAATCCCTCTTTCGCGTTCGATATCATTGTTATCCATGATTAATTCACCTGAATCTTGGTTTTCTCTGAAAACGTTTGTTGAGTGAAGAATTTTATCAACCAAAGTAGTTTTACCGTGGTCAACGTGTGCGATAATCGCAATATTTCTAATGTTTTGCATCCTTGAAATTTATGGGTGCGAATTTACGATAAATTATTTTTAATTACTATAGATTTTATTTAATTTAATGAAATCGCAACAAACGTATGTTATTTATCGTTTTTTATTACCAAATGGGTTGTATGATATACCAAAGTTGAAATAGAAAGATGATTTTGGTTTATACTCGTATATATAGTCATTAAAAGATTCATTTTTTTCAAAGATTCTTCCAGTAGGAATGCTACGTAGTCCTGTTTTTACAGTACCAATAAAATCACCAATTCTATGTTCATACATTACACCACTATTAATTTCTGTTTGTCTAAATTCAAATGTTTTATTCGATTGGTTAAAATAGAATGATGTAACATCCATTTCACTACCAAGAGAAAATCGACCATTATTAAATACATTTTTTTTCATCATTACTCTTTTTGGAAGTATGATATCGGCTATCCAACCATTTTTAAATTTATGCTCATAAGAAATAATGGGGAATGTAGGTACTTGCGAACTAGGGTCTATAATTACAGCTAAACCTAAAAGTAATTTGGTTCTTTCGTTTGCTGTAATCATTATACTACCTGTTAGTAAACCACGGAATCTTTCAAAACTATTTTCGTTACCATCAACTGATAGAGTAGCTGAATAAATTGCTGTTTTTTTCCATAGTTTAGAAATATGACTTGCAGTTACAGCTTCCGAATGATAATGAAAGTTTTGTTTCGTTTCATTCATAGTAGAACTAAGGTTATCTATATTTGCTGTCGTGTACTTATAATTAAGTGCTGTAGATATCGTCCATTTTTCTTTTTTGAAAAAATATAAATTCGCATTTGCCTTTATTTGTTGAAAGTTTTTCACTTTACTTTCGGGTAAATTAAAGTTGCTATCTTCTAACTTTTGAGAAAATTTATAAGGTGTAAGATTTGTATATTCTACATTAAGAACACGGGTAGAGGGGAATTTATCTGCAACAAAAACGACAGCTCTTTTTTGAATACTATCTTTTTTTTGAGCGAATGACAAAGTTGAAAGTAAAAGCAATAAGCTTGTAATTGCTTTTTGTTGTATTGAATGCATTAATTTTTATTTGATTTCGTGAATACTCGATTGGAAAAAATTGAAGACAAATACCTTATCATAAATCTTACTGATATTGTGTTCTTCTATTGTTTTTAAAATTGATTTTAAGGTTGTGTCTAATTTGTCATTTACAAGAACAAACCAAGATTCTTTGTTTCTATTTATAGAAATTGTTTCGTTATTTTTAAGATTAGAAATATCCATTAACTTTACTTCTTTAATATGTTCATTCTTCTCAATAATACAAAAATCATGATGTATACAATCTACAATTTCTAATGTCGGATCGTAGCATTGTATAAAACGATTTAAATCTGTTATTTGAATAATTTTATCTTCTTTTTCTGTTGCAGAAAAATTTAGAAGATTTAACTTATTTACCCAAAAATTAAAATTTTTCACACTCATAGTATTTCATGTTTTGTAAATTGAATAGCTAAGAAAAGTATAAAAAAATAGTTTTGATCGTTTTTTATACCAACACTAGATTTTTTTATACCAACCAGAAAAAAAAAGAAGAAGTATAATAAAAACGTTGGTTCGTATAAACTTTAATAATGGAATAGATTAATCAATTACCTTTGTTATAGATAAGATTTTTATAAAAATGAATTCATTGTTACCTCAATCAAAAAATCAAAAAATCATAAATTTTTTAGTAGATAAAAAGTTTAGATTTTCTCGTCATTTACTTTTTATAGTTGGATTTTTATTAGTGATATATAGTTCTACGTTTGCATCTAATTATTATGGTGTATATAGATATTATGTTATTCTTTTACTATTTGTAGTATTTGTATTAAAAACATATATTAATATTTATATATTGGTTCCAAAGTTTTTTTTTAAAGGTTACTATATTTTATATCTATTACTATTAACAATTTTAGTTTATGTGGGGATTAATATTATTGGTCAATCATTAGATATGTTTTTTGAAAAATATAGAATAGCTAATCCTAGACATTTTGGTGAAAACATAAGGAGAAGTTATGAAGGGCTTATAGTTGTTGTGCCAATTATTATGATGACAACTACCTTAAAACTTTTTCAGAAATGGATTGAAGATAATAGACAAATATCTGAACTGAAAAATTTGACATTTTCAATGGAGATAAATGAATTAAAAAATCAAATCAACCCACATTTTTTATTCAATATGTTGAATAATGTAAAAGCATTAATCAGAAAAGATCCTGAAATAGCGACAGATGTTATTATGAAACTTTCAGATTTTTTAAGATATCAATTATATGAAAATAATGAAGAAAAAACACCTGTTTCTTCAGAGTTGAAATTTTTAGCTAATTTTTTAGATTTAGAGAAAATTCGTCAAGAAAATTTAAATGTAGTTATAGAGACTGAAGCGAATAAAAGCGAATTAAATTCTACTTACATTCCGCCCAATTTATTTACAACATTTGTAGAAAATGCTATAAAGCATAGTGTTAATTTAAATGGAGAAGCAACTTATATAAAGGTAAAAGTTTCGATTATTGATAATCATTTACACTTTGTTTGTTTAAATTCTTTAGATCCTAATTACATCATTCCTAATAATAAATTTAAAGGTTTAGGGCTTCCAAATATTACAAGAAGATTAGAACTTTTGTACGGAAAAATGTATACTTTAAATATAGAATCTACAAAAGATGAATATGTTGTTAACTTAATAATTCCAATATGAATTGTATTATAATTGATGATGAGCCTTTGGCAAGAGAAGAAATGGAGTTATTAATAAACGAAGTTTCTGAATTAGAAATTCTAGGTAAGTTTCCGAATGCAGCTTTAGCTTCAAAATTTTTAAGTACAACACAACCAGATGTTATATTTCTTGACATAGAAATGCCATTAATTAATGGGATAGAGTTTGCGCAAAGTGTACCTAGAAATACTTTAATAATTTTTACAACCGCTTATTCAAGATACGCAATAGATAGTTATGAATTAGATGCTATCGATTATTTGTTAAAGCCAATTGATAAAAAGCGTTTAGAAAAAGCAATAAATAAGGCGACGTTTTTTTATAATTTCCTTTCTAATAAAAAGGTTGAAGAAAATACTGTTGAAGAGAATGATGATAATTTTTTATTTATAAAAGCCGATAGAAAACAATATAAAATAAGTTTTTCTGAAATCTTGTTCATAGAAGGTTTGAAAGATTATGTAGTGCTTTACACAACGACACAGAAGTTAATTACAGCAATGAATTTAAAAACGATTCACCAGAAAATAGATTCAGAATTTTTTATACGCGTTAGTAAATCATATATCATAAATTCAAAACATATTATTTCATTTGATAATCATACCATTTATATGAACGAATTTGAAATTCCAATAGGAGAGACCTATCGATCAGAATTCATGCTGAAATACTCAAAAGGGAATTAGATTAAAAGAAAGTAGTATAAATAAAAAAAAAAGCCAAACATTTCTGTTTGGCTTTGTGACCTGGCTGGGGCTCGAACCCAGGACCCCAACATTAAAAGTGTTGTGCTCTACCAACTGAGCTACCAGGTCTCCATTTTGGAGTTGTTATTGTTTTTAGACTTCTCAATAACTAGAAGTTTGTGACCTGGCTGGGGCTCGAACCCAGGACCCCAACATTAAAAGTGTTGTGCTCTACCAACTGAGCTACCAGGTCTCCGTTTTGGAGTTGTTACTGTTTTTAGACTTCTCAATAACTAGAAGTTTGTGACCTGGCTGGGGCTCGAACCCAGGACCCCAACATTAAAAGTGTTGTGCTCTACCAACTGAGCTACCAGGTCTCCATTTTGGAGTTGTTACTGTTTTTAGACTTCTCAATAACTAGAAGTTTGTGACCTGGCTGGGGCTCGAACCCAGGACCCCAACATTAAAAGTGTTGTGCTCTACCAACTGAGCTACCAGGTCTCCGTTTTTTCGGACTGCAAATATACGATTATATCTGAGTTTACAAAACGAAAGACGTTTTTATTTTTTTATATAAAAAAGAACGTTTTGACTAAGTGACCTGGCTGGGGCTCGAACCCAGGACCCCAACATTAAAAGTGTTGTGCTCTACCAACTGAGCTACCAGGTCGGTTTCTTAAATCGAGTGCAAATATAGGGCGTTTAATACTAATTTAACAAACGTTTTGTGAAGTTTTTTACAATTTATTAATTAATCATTTCGGTTTTAAGAACTTAAATTTAGATAAATTTTTAGTTTTTTTTTGAAAGATAGAATTTCGGATAAGAAAACTGAAAAAATAAGCCATAGAAACATCATTTTATATATTTGATAAATGATTTATATACTATATTTGTCATCCAGCAAATCTAAATCTATGTGAACCGAAATTATTTTCGGAACGCTATTTAAAGATTGAAATTTTAGAATGAAGAAGAATATACTATATATTATTATTGCTTTGTTTTCGATAGTGTCGTGTAAAAAATCTGACAACCCAGAGGCAGACGTACCCGATTCTGAATATGCAAACAATTGTAATCAGGAAACAAAAGATGCACATTTGTCTAATTTTGCATTGAAAGAATTAAAGGAATTAATAAAAGATCAACCACAGATTATTCATCAAAAATTGAATGATCGTTGTTTCAAGGTTTCTAAACTTGGAAAAAATTTATACATTCAAAATTCAGATCGTTTAGATTCTTTGAAGATTAAAAACAATAATCAAGGAACAATGTTTTTGAATAAAATAACAGCAATACAGGTTTCACAAGAGATTGTTTATAAATTAACATATTCTTTTCCTATTAAATTCTTGAATCAATATAGAGCAGAAATCAAAAAAGATGCGCCAAAATCTAAATATCATCATTCAAATTCTATTGTTACCAACGAAGATTATCAAGTAACTTATAATGTGGAACGTTATGATGCAAGACGTTTGGAGAATACGTATTCATATCAAATTGATACGTTTGATGGATATGCGAGATTAACTATTTTTTATTCAGAAGACTTACCAGTAGACTAATCATGATTATTTCTTTAGTAGGATATATGGGTAGCGGAAAATCGACTACCGGAAAAGATTTAGCCAAAGCATTGGGTTTCGAATTTATTGATCTTGATGATTTTATCGAACAAAAATATCAAACAAAAATTAGTGAGATTTTTGAAAAAGAAGGCGAATTAGGTTTTCGTAAAAAAGAACGAGAAGCCTTAAAAGAAGTTCTGACTTCAACAAACATTGTGCTTTCTTTAGGCGGTGGAACTCCTGTTTATTTCGATAATATGAATGATATTGCCAACAATTCAATTTCATTTTTTATGCGTGTACAATTACCACAATTGGTGAAACGATTAGAAAATAAAAAAGAAACTCGACCTTTAATTGCTCATCTTTCTAATGAAGAAATGATGGAGTTTATTGCGAAACATTTATTTGAACGCAATCAATATTATGAAAAGGCAAAATATACAATCAGTATTTCAAACCAAAGTACATTAGAAATTTTGGACGAAATTATGAAACATCTTAAAAAGGAGAAGATTTGGAATTAATCCAAATCTTCTCCTTTTATAATGATACCTTCTGCATCTTCTCCACCTTCTTCTAAATAATCATCCAAATCTCGCCGATCTTTTTTCGTTGGTCGACCTTCACCTCTTTCACGATAATAATCTTGCGAAAGCTTGCGAAGCTCTAACACCTCATATTCTTCTTTTGGAGTTGTATCCACAATATGCAAGGTTAACAATTTAGCTCCAATTCTATTATTTGGCACTTGCAATACTTTAAAAGATAAATTAATTTGATCTTTTCTCACCTCAATCGCATCACCCGGAATTATATCTCGCGACGCTTTTGCTACATCTCCATTCACTTTTACACGATTCTTTTTTACCGCATCAGCCGCTAAAGATCTCGTTTTATAATATCTAACACTCCAAAGAAATTTATCTAATCTCATTTAAAACTGAATATTTGTTAGGTTAAACTAATATTTTTTCTAAATTCGCAATATAAATCGAAATAACATGATAAAGAAATTCTTCGTTACTTTAATTGCATGTTCTGCTGTTTTAGTAGGATGTAATAATGATGATGATAATGGTGTAAATAAAGAAACTAAAATTCCAGTTGAAGAACGTAATGCTTTAGATGATGAAGCGATTCAACAATATATGGAAGATTTTTACTTCAATCCTAAAAATGGAAAACTTACAAAGTTCGATACTATCAAAGGAAACGATGATGATGCCTATCCAACATTAAAAAGTTTAGCAAAACAAGATAACTTAGGAATTTGGTATGCCGAAAATCCAAATCATAAAGGAACTGGAGAAACAATTGTATCTAATGATAGTACTTCTATTTATCTAAGTTCTATTTCAACATATTTTGTAGCTACAAACAGTACAGATTATAAAAGAAAATATGGATATTTAGGTCAGTTTTATTATTCAAGTATAAATACTGGAGATGGTTCTGCTGAACAAGACCCAACTTTTTATTACTTTACACCAACAGCAACAGAAATTAAAAATGGTGTAAAAAGAGAACACATCGAATTAAAAAACTTTGTAGAAGGATTAAAACATTTCAAAACAACTGAACGTGCTACAACTGATTTGTATAACTTTCAAGGTGTAATTATTTTACCTTCTCGTTTAGCTTATGCAAGAAACAAATATTACGTTCAAGGTACAGGGTTAACTGAATATTCAACATACAGAGACGCAACTATAATTTTCAATTTCGAATTACCTAAAATCGAGAAAAGAACAACAAAATAATTATCTTCAAAACAAGATAATCTTACAAAAACCATCTACATTGATGGTTTTTTTTTATCTTTAAATTTCAAAATATATTAGAATTAAACCTAAAAAATGAGTATTATAAAATCTATTATCGATAACGATTTCTATAAGTTCACCATGCAATTTGGCGTTACAAAATTGTATCCAGATGTAATGGCTCGCTATAAATTCATTAATCGTGGTGAACATCAATTTCCTGAAGGTTTTGCAGAAGAATTGCAAAAAGAAATCAATGCAATGGCTTCACTTGCTTTAACCAAAGACGAAAAAAACTTTTTCACAACGAATTGTCCTTATTTAAGTCCTGCTTATTTAGATTTTTTACAAGGTTATCGTTATGATCCAAATGAAGTAAAAATCACTCAAAATGGTGCTGATGTAGAAGTTCACGTAGAAGGATATTGGTATCGTACTATTTTATGGGAAGTTCCAATCTTGTGTTTGATTAGTGAAATTTTCTATAAATTGACAAATGCGCAACGCATTTCGAACGAAGAAATCACAAAACGTACAAGCGATAAAGTTGATTTATACAATCGCCTTGGCGTTACAGTTGCAGAGTTCGGTACGCGTCGTCGTCACAGTTATGAAGTTCATGATGTCGTGATGAAAGAATTAACAAACCATAAAGGAAAAAGTTTTGTCGGAACTTCTAATGTTCACTTTGCACATAAATATGGCGTAAAACCAATTGGAACTCATGCTCACGAATGGTTTATGTTTCATGGTGCGCGTTACGGATTCAAGATTGCGAATTCAATCAGCTTAGATCGTTGGGTAAAAGTTTATTATGGTGATTTAGGAATTGCTTTGACAGATACGTATACGTCGGATGTTTTCTTTGGACAATTTGATAAAAAACTATCTAAATTATTTGATGGTGTTCGCCACGATTCTGGAGATCCAATTGAATTTGGAGAAAAAACAATTGCACATTACGAAAAAATGGGCATCAATCCTTTATTCAAAACGATTATTTTCTCGGATGGATTAAATTCTGAAAAAGTGGAAATGATTACAAAAGCTTTCAAAGGAAGAATTGGATTATCATTTGGAATTGGAACGAATTTAACAAACGACACCGATTTAAAACCTATGAATATCGTGATGAAATTAACCGAAATTTCTTCTATTGATATTAAATGGACAGGCGTTGTAAAACTTTCGGACGAAAAAAATAAACACACCGGAACTTCACGTATGATTGCTCTTGCTAAAGAAATGTTAGATTTAGATGACATTCCATCGCATGATGCGCCAGAAAATGATTAAGAATTTTCTTTAAAATAAAAAATGGAACTCAATATTGAGTTCCATTTTTGTTATCATTTAATATAATGAAAGATTATTTATTCATTAAATCTTCGATTTCTTCTGCTTCTAACGGAATATTTTGCATCAAGTTGAAAGGCTTTCCTTCTTTTTGAATTACATAATCATCTTCCAAACGAATTCCAAAACCTTCTGCAGGAATATAGAATCCTGGCTCGTTTGTGAAAACCATTCCAGCCACAAAATCATCAGTCAATAAACCATAATCATGTGTATCTAATCCCATGTGATGAGACGTTCCGTGCATCATGTATTTTTTGTAAGCTGGCCAAGCTGGATCTTCGTTTTGTACATCTGCTTTATCCAACAAACCTAAACCTAACAATTCAGAAGTATAAACTTTTCCTAATTCTTCGTGATATTTGTACCAATTATTTCCAGGAACTAACATTGTTTCCGCTTCTTTTTTACAACGTAAAACCGCATCATATACTTCTCGTTGACGTTTTGTATATTTTCCATTAACCGGAATTGTACGTGACATATCTGATGAATAATTTGCATATTCTGCAGCAACATCAAACAAAATCAAATCACCATCTTTACATTCTTGGTTATTTTGAATATAATGTAACACATTTGCATTATTTCCAGACGCAATAATTGGCGTGTATGCAAAACCTTTCGAACGATTACGTAAAAACTCATGAACAAACTCAGCTTCGATTTCGAATTCCCAAACTCCAGGTTTTACGAAATTTAAAATACGACGAAAACCTTTTTCTGTGATATCACACGCTTGTTGAATCAAAGCAATTTCTTCCACTTCTTTTACAGAACGTAAACGTTGCAAAATAGGATTTGAACGTAAATAAGTATGTCCAGGATAATCTGCTTTCAATTGTTTTACAAAACGATCTTCGCGCGTTTCTACTTGTGGCGCTTCTGTTACGCGATAATGCTCGTTTTTATTTACATAAACATTATCCGCTTCTACCATCAATTTACGTAAAACATTTGGTAAATCTTGTAACCAAAGTACAGTTTTGATTCCAGAAACTTCTGTTGCTTGAGCTTTTGATAATTTTTCTCCTTCCCAAACTGCAATATGATCGTTCGTTTCACGAACAAATAATACTTCTTTATATTTTGGATCGTAAGCATCAGGGAAAATCAATAAAATAGATTCTTCTTGATCAACTCCAGATAAATAAAAAATATCACGATGTTGCGCAAATGGTAACGTAGAATCTGAAGAAATTGGATAAATATCGTTAGAATTGAAAATAGCAAGAGAACGAGGTTTCATTGCTTTTACAAATTTCGCTCTGTTCTTTACGAATAATTCGCTTGGAATAGGATTGTATTTTGTTGTCATAAAATTTTACATTAATTATTATGACCAAATTTAAGAAGATGTTTTTAGAAAAAAAAGGAAAACCCTCGCAGAAACGAGGGTTTTAACCTTAACCAACCTAAACCTATGAAAAAGCCATTAGCCTTTTATGTTGACAAATGTAAGCTACTTTTTTTAAACTGCAAATTTTTTTTAAAAAAAGTCAATATTTTTTTAACGTCAATATGATAAAACGATAATATTCAACAAATAAGCTATCTATAAAAAATCAATAATTATTCATTTGCGATATTCAAATAATTATTCTTATATTTGCACCTCGAATTTTAGTATAAATAATAACTTAAAAGAAGTTAAAAATGACACATTACGAAACTGTTTTCATTTTGACTCCCGTTCTATCTGATTCTCAGGTAGAGGAAGCAGTTAATAAATTCAATGACTTTGTTACTGCTAACGGTGGTGAAATCGTAGCAAAAGAGAACTGGGGCTTAAAAAAATTAGCTTACCCAATTCAAAACAAAAGAAATGGATTCTACCACTTAGTAGAATTTAAATCAGACAATAACGAGTTAGTTTCTCAATTAGAAGTTGCTTACAAACGTGATGAGCGTGTAATCCGTTTCTTAACTGTGAAATTAGACAAACACGGTATGGACTGGGCAGAAAAACGTAGAACAAAATTAAAGTCTAACTCTAACAAATAAGCAAAGCTATGGCAATTGACGATTTAGCAAAAAAAGCAGCTGGAGGTAGCGAATCAGAAATCCGTTATTTATCTCCTTTAGATATCGAAACACAATCAAACTCAAAATATTGTCGTTTCAAAAAATTTGGAATCAAATACGTTGACTATAAAGACGCTGATTTCTTAATTCAATTCGTGAATGAGCAAGGTAAAATTTTACCTCGTCGTTACACAGGAACATCTTTAAAATACCAAAGAAAAGTTTCTAAAGCGATCAAAAGAGCTCGTCACTTAGCATTAATGCCATTTATTGGTGATCAATTAAAATAATAACCTAAATATTAAAATATCATGAACGTAATTTTAAGACAAGATGTAGAAGGTTTAGGTTTTGAATTTGAAGTTGTTTCAGTAAAACCTGGATACGCACGTAACTTCTTAATCCCTCGTGGATTAGCATCAGTTGCAACTCCAAAAAATGTACAAGAATTAAATGAAGTTTTAGACGCTCGTAAAGCAGAAGAAGCTACATTAATCTCTGCAGCGAAAGAAAAAGCGGCTAAATTAGATGGTTTAGTTGTTAAAATCGACGCTAAAGTTGGTTCTGGAGACAAATTATTTGGATCTATCAACAATGCAGATTTAGCAGAAACTTTAGTAAAAGCTGGTGTTGAAATCGAGAAGAAAAACATTAGAATCCCTGGAAATACTATCAAACGTTTAGGAAAATACGAAGCTAAAGTTCGTTTCCACAGAGATGTTGAAGTAGATTTCGGATTTGAAATTGTACCAGATGCTGCATCTATCAAAGCTGCTGAAGAAGCTGCTAAAACTAGAGCAGAATTAGCTAAATTAGATGCTCAAAAAGCAGCTAATGCTACTAAAGAAGAAGGTTCTTTCTTCAACTATGATAACCCAATTTACGCTAACGACAAGAAAGCGAAAAAAGAGGAAGTATCTGAAGAAGTTGCTACAGAAGAAACTCCATCTACAGAAGAATAATTATTATTCAACTATATATAAAAAACCTCGCAGTTTGCGAGGTTTTTTTATGCTTTTATTTTAGATAATCTAACGTATTTACTTCTTTAAACTTTGGCGAACGTCGTAAGAAATCTTTAAAGAAAGCCGTATGTGTAGCTCCCATTAATACAAAAATACGATCGTCTTTTGTGATTGGTACATTATTCATATTTGCAAACATCCATAAATTACGTTCATAAAACTTTGCTGCTTGTTCTGCTCCCAAAGGATAGCCATTAACTGAAATGGTAGTTAATAAATCTGCATTATAATTAATCATTGCATCTAAATAATCTGGTTGATTTTTTAACCAAAGCAATTCTGCTACACTCATTTTACCCTCATTAATATTATTCTTTTCTTCATTCAAAGAAAATAACTCTTCATATTTTTTATATGTAATGGTATCTTGTTGATTTTTTAAAGCATAGTAAAGTGGATAATAATAATCTTTTTGATAATCTATTCCGAAAATTTGTTTTGCCCCGCTCAAACGTCCAACTTCGTAAGCTAATAACTCTATTTCTGTCGGTTTATCAAATTTCATTTTTGGATTTTTTAAATATTCCGTATAAGAAGCTGCTATTCTTGGATTCTTATAAGATTCTTGTTCTACTAAAATAATCGTTGGCTTAAACATTGCAATCTTTTTTGCTATCTCATGTACTTGTCGAATATTCTCATTATTATGTTCATCAAATTCTATAGAATTTACATCTGGTGTATATCCCATGTGAAAAGTCCCTACATTGAGAACTGGGATAGCATCATCAAATTTTGTTTGAAATTGGAATTTTGTTTGAGCAGATAAATTCATTGTTCCGATAAATCCAGCAATTGCGATAAAAAAGTTTTTCATTTGAGTTAATTTTTCATTTTGATTCAAATCTCAATCATTTCAAAAAATATATTCTTCATTTATCGACGAACCCTTTTGATTTATCGACGAATCACATTCCTTTTATATAGAAAAGCATTTAATTTTACACCAAACAAAAAAACAGATGGGAAAGAGAAAAGAAATCCAATTAATTTCTAAAAAGAACGAACTTGCAATTTTAATCATATTTTTATCTGTTTATTTTATGCTTAATTATATGAATGAAGGATTATTTCGTTTATCTAAAAACAAATCTTTCATTGGAGAAATAGAGCTGTTTAATTCAACAATTTTTTTAGTTAAAGGAGTTGTATCTATCATTATATATTTTATTATTGCGCCAAAAATTTTGAAATCCATCAATTGGAAATCAATATTATTAGCTATAGTATATTCCTTTGCAACATTTATTGCAGTTCGATATATTATTGAACAAATTATTACAGATCTTCTTTTTAATAAAGTCAACTATTTTGAAGGAACGACAATTAGTTTCTATATCTATGACAATTTACATTATGGAACTTTTATCGTTTTTTCTTCACTTTTTTTATGGATGACAATACATTTAATCAACACTTTACAACAAAAAAATAAATTTGAAAAAGAGAAAAAAGAAGCCGAAATCAATTTTCTTAAATCTCAAATCAATCCACATTTTTTGTTTAATACACTCAATAATATTTATAGTTTGGTGAGTGTAAATTCTCCTCATTCGTTAAAAGCAATCGAAAATTTGAGTGCAATTATGCGTTTTACAACCTACGAAACCAATAAAGATAAAATTGAAATTGAACGAGAAATTGATTACATCAATCAATATTTAGATTTGGAGCAGATTCGTTATGGAGAAAAATTTTATGTCGAAAAAGAATTTTTGATTGAGAATTCTAAAAAATTAATTCATCCATATATTATTTCGCCTTTAATCGAAAATGCAATCAAACATGGTGTTGTAAAAGATATTAATCATCCAATTAAAATCAATTTAAGAACTAATACTGAACACCTAGAGATTTCCGTTTCAAATAAAATTAATCAACATCAAAAAGATGAAACTTCTGGAATTGGATTAACAAATTTGAAAAAAAGATTGAATTATTATTTCGGAAATAATTATACTTTCGAGATTAAAAACGATTACGAAACCTTTCATATTTACTTAAAAATTCCATTAAATGACGAAAATTAAGTGTATTATTTTAGATGATGAACCTTTGGCTGTTGAATTATTAAAAAAACACGCTTCTGAAAATGAAAATTTAATTGTTTCACTTGCAACAACTGAAGTTTTTGAAGCAATTGATTTTCTCAAAAATAATAAAGTTGATCTTATTTTCACAGATATTCAAATGCCCGAATTGACTGGAATTCAGTTGATGAAAATCCTTGATCATTCTCAGAAATTCATTGTCACAACAGCTTATCAAGATTATGCTTTAGAAAGTTTTAATTTTCATGTGGTTGATTATTTATTGAAACCTATTACGAAAGAACGTTTTGATGCCTCTATAAAAAAATATGTTGATTTTTTTCAAACGACATCAACTAAAAATCAGTCGACTTATTTGTTTGTAAAAGCAGATGGAAAGCAAGTAAAAATTAATTTTTCAGATTTAATTTACATTGAAGGTTTGAAAGATTATATTCGAATTCATACCAAAACTGAAAAAATATTAGTCTTAGAAACCATGAAGTCTTTCGAAGAAAAATTACCAAATCATTTCAAAAGAATTCATCGTTCGTATATCATCAATCTTGATTTTTTAACTTCTATTGATGGAAATTCTGTTTATCTCAATCAGAAAATTTTACCAATTGGAGAAACTTATCGAAAAGAAATGAAGGATTTTGGTTAAGAATTATTAAGAACAAAAAATACTTGTCTTTTCGAGCTTGTCGAAAAATCTCAGATTCTTCATTTCGTTAACACTGCATTCAGAATGACAATAACAAAAAACTCCAACTTTAAAGGTTGGAGTTTTTTGTTTATATATTTCTTGTTCGTTGTATCAGCAACATATCAGCCAAAACCATCGCAGCTAAACTTTCTACAATAGGAACGGCTCTTGGAACAACACAAGGATCGTGACGACCTTTTCCATGCATTTCTACCATTTTGCCATCTGCATTCAACGTTGTTTGTTCTTGCATTAATGTCGCAACTGGCTTGAAAGCAACTTTAAAATAAATATCCATTCCATTTGAAACTCCACCTTGTATTCCTCCAGAATAATTGGTTCTTGTTGTTCCATCTTGGTTGAATTGATCATTCATTTCTGAACCTTTCATCGATGTAGAAGCAAAACCTTCGCCGTATTCAAAACCTTTTACGGCATTTATCGACATCATCGCCTGTCCTAAACGTGCATGCAATTTATCAAAAATTGGTTCACCTAAACCAACTGGCACATTTTGAATAACACAAGTTACTTCACCTCCAATTGTATCACCTTCTTTGCGAATTTCTTTGATACGATTAATCATTTTTTCTGCCATTTCTAGATCTGGACAACGAACTGCCGTTTCTTCAATTTTAGAAAAATCTAATGTAGAATAATCATTATCCAACTTCAACTCACCTACTCCGCTTACATAAGCTGTAATATTGATATTTGGAATCACATGTTTTGCAACAGCACCACCAACAACCCAATTAGCCGTTTCTCGCGCAGAAGTTCTTCCTCCACCTCTATGATCGCGAACACCATATTTGGTTTCGTATGTAAAATCGGCATGAGAAGGACGAAAAACGTCTTTTATATGATCGTAATCGTGAGATTTTTGATTATCATTCGGAATAATAAACCCGATAGAAGCACCTGTTGTTTTTCCTTCAAAAATACCTGAAAGAAATTGTACTGTATCTGGTTCTTTTCGTTGTGTCACAATTGCAGATTGTCCTGGTTTACGACGATCTAATTGCGCTTGTATCCAATCAAAATCTAATTCGATTCCACTTGGAACGCCATCAATTACACCTCCAATCGCTACACCATGACTTTCGCCAAAAGTTGAAATTTTAAATAGTCTTCCGAATGTATTCACAATAGTATATGTGTTTTTTGTTTTTATTTTTCGAATTGATAAATCACTGCATTAACATTCATTGTAGCTCCAACAGAAGCTAAAATAATTTTATCATTTGCGTGAAATTGATGAGGAGCTAATTCTCCTTTTTTGATTAAATCAAACATTGTAGGAACCGTTGCTACAGATGTATTTCCTAAGAATTGAACTGTCATTGGATCAATTTTTTCTGGTACAGCTACACCATATAATTTGTATAAACGCTCTATCATTGCATGATCCATTTTTGCATTTGCTTGGTGCAATAAAATTTTATCAATATCGGTAATTGATAAATTTGTTTCATCTAACAATTCTTTAATTGCTGGCGGAACATTTTTTAATACGAATTCGTAAACTTTACGACCTTTCATATTAATTGTTTTGATTGAACCTTTATAATCTGGATTTGCAGAACGTCCATTTGTCAAGTAAGCCAATTCATCACCTGTATAACTTAACGTTTCGTGATTGATGATTCCATATTTATAATCAGCTTCTTTCGCTTCCAAAACAACTGCTCCTGCTCCATCTGCAAAAATCATCGCAGAACGATCATGCGGATCTACAGCACGAGATAACGTATCAGAACCGATTACCAAAACTTTCTTTGCAATATTTGCTTGAATAAATTGATGTCCTAAAATCAATGATTCTATCCAACCTGGACAACCAAATGTCATATCATAAGGCTTACATTTTAGGTTTTTGATTCCTAAATTGTGTTTTACTTTTGCCGAAATTGACGGCATGATATCAATTTGATGACCAACAGGATCAATATCTCCAAAGTTGTGCCCAACGATTATATAATCTAATTCTTCTGGATTAACACCAGATTCTTCAATTGCTTTTTTAGCAGCAAAAGTTGCGATATCAGAATTTAATAAATCATCTTCTACATATCTTCTTTCTCTGATTTCTGTAATTTCCTCAAATTTACGCGTAATTTCTTCACCAGTTTTATCCAAACGATTTCCACTTTCGTCATAAAATTCGTGGTTAACAAAATCTTCGTTCGTAACAATTCTATTCGGTAAATAGTGTCCAGAACCTGTAATTACAGAGTTTATCATATTAATATTGTTCAATTTTAATAAAAAAATAATAGCGACAAAGTTACACATTTCATTAAAATAGTCATGAAAAATATGTAATAACTCATACCGAAATTAATAAAGTATATTTAATTTAGCAGCATGAAAAAAAATCCTTCATTAATTGGTCTTTTAATCGTCTGTGGATTAGCTGCTTTAATCGTTGTTATTTATAACACTTTTCTAAGCAAAAAAGATGGGTATG
This sequence comes from Empedobacter falsenii, assembly GCF_019308355.1. Lineage (GTDB taxonomy): Bacteria > Bacteroidota > Bacteroidia > Flavobacteriales > Weeksellaceae > Empedobacter > Empedobacter falsenii_B. The sequence goes on from NZ_JAAGKM010000001.1 coordinate 40,966, forward strand.
TGATTGATAATCCATCAAACAAAACCTTGACAATCAAAATTAACGATAAAGATTTTACAATTGCACCGCAACAAAATGCAAGAGTAGACTTGAAAAAAGGAAAAGCGCATATCGTTTATAGTTTTAATAACAAAAATGTAGATACAGTTGTAGATATTACGAGAGCAAATGGTTTTATAAATCCAACGCATCAAGAATATTATACATTTACACGACCTTATGGTGTTAGAAAAAACAAAGATTCTATCTTTTTATCAAACAATATTGCAATAGATAACAAGATTTATCACGGAATTATCGAAAAATCTTCTCAATTATACATCGAAAACTTTTACTATAACATCGATCAAGATTATCCTAAAATGTTCATAAAAAGTAGTGGAAGCGAGAAAGCAACTGATTTATCGAAAATATTTAACAAAGAAGATTTTAAACAATTTTATTTCGAGAATTACGAATAAGATTTAGATTTTATAACTTTACAAAATGGCAAATCATCAACACGATGCAGTAACTCCTTACGAAGCATCAGATCTAAATAAAAAGAAACAAGTCGAGCAAATGTTCGATAATATTTCGCCAAAATACGATTTATTAAACCGTGTTTTATCAATGGGAATCGACATTCAATGGCGAAAAGATGTTATCAAAATGGTAAAAGCTTCTCAACCAAAAACGATTTTAGATATCGCGACTGGAACAGGAGATTTAGCGATTATGATGGGTAAAAATACCGATGCAAAAATTACTGGATTAGACTTATCTAACGGAATGTTGGAAGTTGGTCGCAAAAAAGTAAAAGAAGCTGGATTAGAAAATCGTATCGAAATGGTGCAAGGTGATTCGGAAAATTTACCTTTTCCTGATAACACTTTTGACTGTGTGACCGTTTCTTTTGGTGTTCGTAATTTTGAAAACTTAGAGAAAGGTTTAGCAGAAATTAATCGTGTTTTAAGACCTGGAGGAACTTTCGTTATTTTAGAATTTTCTTATCCTACAGCTTTTCCAATGAAACAGTTGTACACATTTTATTCTAAAAATATTTTACCTGCAATTGGTAAAATGGTTTCGAAAGATCAAAGTGCTTATACCTATTTACCAGATTCAGTTCGTGCTTTTCCACATGGAGAAGAAATGAAAAACATTCTGAAAAGTGTAAAATTTACACAACCTATTGATAAAAAACTTACTTTTGGTATTGCAAGCATTTATAAAAGTATAAAATAAATTTGCTTGTTATTCGTTGAAAGTCTATGAGAAAAAATCTAATCATCGCATTATCGTTAACTGTTGCTAGCATTGCAAATGCACAGTTTCGCCCTAATAATGACAGAAGCGAAAACAGAACTGAAACTGATCAGAAAAAATTTAGTTTTGGATATTTCTTGGGAACTAATATGATGAGTTACAAGATTGTTCCTAAAGCACAAACTAACCCTGTCCCTGGAGCTCCTCAAATTCCAGAAGATGATGGAGTAAATGAACACGGTTTAGTTTATTTAGATCAAGAAAGTAAAGCTGGTTTCTCTGTTGGATTAATCGCTAAAATGCGTGTGAATGATTACATCGACTTAAAGTCTGAACCAGGATTGCATTTTGCACAACGTATTTTACATTTTCGTAACGCCCCTTTAGCTGGAACATCAACTGGTACTTACGAAGGAGATTTAGAAGATTCTAATGTAAAACGCGAAGTAAAATCTACTTATATCGAAATTCCATTGTTACTTAACTTTCACGGAGATCGTTGGTTCAATACACGTCCATATATTCAAGGAGGTTTGGGTTATCTAATGAATTTACAATCGAACGAAAATAAAGAAGACGATAACGCTACTGGAGTTTTCAGAACTACAACGAATAACTTTAACTGGCAAGCAGAAATTGGTGTTGAAATTTATTTCAAACGATTTAAACTTACACCAGCCCTAAAAGGTATGTTCTTCTTTAATAATGAAATTGTTCCTGATAAACCTTCTACAGATCCTTATTGGACAGGAAGTTTGAATTCATTATCAACCAGAGCATTTGTTTTTTCTCTAAAATTTGAATAAAAATTTAAAGTCATAATCATAAAATAATAAAAACCATAAATAATATAATCACATGAATTTTCAATTATCGGAAGAACAATTAATGATTCAAGAAGCTGCTCGTGATTTCGCTAAAGCCGAATTATTACCAGGAGTTATCGAACGCGACGAAACATCTACTTTCCCAACTGATGCAGTAAAAAAAATGGGAGAACTTGGATTCTTAGGTATGATGGTTGACCCAAAATACGGAGGATCTGGTTTAGATAGCGTTTCTTATGTCATTGCAATGGAAGAAATCGCTAAAGTTGATGCTTCTGCTGCTGTTGTCATGTCAGTTAACAACTCTTTGGTTTGTGCTGGTATGGAAAAATATTGTAACGAAGATCAAAAACAAAAATATTTAGTACCATTAGCTTCTGGTCAAGTGATTGGAGCATTTTGTTTATCTGAACCAGATGCTGGTTCTGATGCGACTTCTCAAAAAACTACTGCGGTAGATATGGGAGATTACTATTTATTAAATGGTACAAAAAACTGGATTACGAATGGTGGAACAGCTTCTACTTATTTAGTAATCGCTCAAACTGATCCAGAAAAAGGTCACAAAGGAATCAATGCTTTCATCGTAGAAAAAGGATGGGCAGGTTTCGAAATTGGACCAAAAGAACAAAAAATGGGAATCCGTGGTTCTGACACACATTCATTGTTCTTTAATGATGTTAAAGTGCCAAAAGAAAACCGTATTGGTGAAGACGGATTTGGATTTGCTTTCGCAATGAATGTCTTAAACGGAGGACGTATTGGTATCGCTTCTCAAGCTTTAGGAATTGCACAAGGTGCTTATGAATTAGCGTTAGATTATGCAAAAATTCGTAAAGCCTTCAAAACAGAAATCATCAATCACCAAGCTGTTGCATTCAAATTAGCAGATATGGCAACTAATATTACAGCTGCTCGTATGTTATGTTTTAAAGCTGCGGTTGAGAAAGATGAGGGAAAAGACATTTCTATTTCTGGTGCAATGGCAAAACTATTTGCTTCTAAAACAGCGAACGAAGTTGCTTCGGAAGCCGTTCAAATTCATGGAGGAAATGGTTATGTTCGCGAGTATCATGTAGAACGTATGATGCGCGATGCAAAAATTACTCAGATTTACGAAGGAACATCAGAAATTCAAAAAATTGTAATTTCGAGAGGAATTGCTAAATAATTTTAAATAAATATAATTATTTTTTATCTTTATAAGACATCTGTTAATGACAGATGTCTTTTTTTATTTATTTAATCAAAAAACAATACGTCGTATATTTGTGGCGGAAAAAATATAAAGAAGATGAAAATTTTTAGATTCGGACCAAAAGGTCAGGAGAAATCAGGTGTAATCATCGATGAGAAAAAATTCGATGTTTCAGCATCAGGAATTATTTATGATGATGATTTTTTTGGAAATACAGAAAAACAAGAAACTTTACAAAAATATATCGAGCTTAACATTAACAGCTTGCCATTAGTTGAAGATGATGTACGTATTGGTACACCTTTAACTCGCCCAGGAAAAATTGTTTGTGTAGGTCTTAACTTTGATGATCACGTAAAAGAAACAGGTTTACAACAACAAGCAGAACCGATTATGTTTATCAAAGCTAATCAATCGTTTAACGGACCAGAAGACGGAATTATGCAACCAAATGGTTCTACAAAAATGGACTGGGAAACAGAACTTTGTATTATTATTGGTGAAAAAGCAAATAATGTAACGGAAGAAGAGGCAATGAATCACGTATATGGTTATGCCTTAATTAATGATATTTCTGAGCGTGCTTTCCAAACAGAACGTGGAGGAACTTGGGACAAAGGAAAAGGATGTGATACATTTGCACCTGTTGGACCTTTTATTGCAACAAAAGACGAAATCGAGGATGTAAATAATTTACGTGTTTGGTTAAAATTAAACGGAGAATTAATGCAAGATGGTAATACAAGTGATTTTATTTACCGCATTCCTAAATTAATTTCTTACCTATCTCAATTTATGTCTTTCTTACCTGGAGATATTATTTCTACAGGTTCACCTGCAGGATCAGGAATGGGAAAAACACCTCAAGTTTGGCTAAAACCAGGAGATGTTATCGAATATGGAATTGAAGGTTTAGGTTCTACAACTCAAACTATTTTACCTTTCTCAAGAGGTTAAAATAAGATATCTTACAATAAAAAAAACCGTGCAATTTAAATTTTGAATTGCACGGTTTTTAAATTTTGTTTAGCGTCATACTTAATTGATTAAACAATAAAACGAATTCTTTTTCATACAATCAATCGATTAAATAGAACGTCTAATTCGAAAAAAATATTGGATATTCAATTAATTAACGTAATTTTGCAAACGTTTTGACAACCATCTAAATGGTACAAATCCATCAAAATGACGAATAATTCCTAAAATCTTTTGGGAAAACAGAATCATTTTGTACATTTGCACCCCGATCGGATTGTCGGTAATTTATAAAATATTAAAAATCAAGATAGTGGACACGTTAAGTTACAAAACTTCATCAGCCAACAAAGAAACTGCTCAGAAAGAATGGGTAGTTGTGGACGCTTCTGACTTATCATTAGGTCGTTTAGCGTCAGGTGTTGCGAAGCTTATCAGAGGTAAGCACAAAACAAACTTCACTCCTCATGCAGATTGTGGAGATTATGTAATTGTTTTAAACGCTGACAAAATTCAATTAACAGGTAACAAATGGGATGACAAATTATACATCCGTCACACAGGTTACCCAGGTGGACAAAGATCTTTAACTGCGAAAGAAGTTTTTGCAAAAGATCCTGTACGCTTAATCGAAAAGTCAGTAAAAGGAATGTTACCTAAAAATAAATTAGGTAGTAAATTATTGACTAATTTACATGTATTTGTTGGTACTGAGCACAATCACGAAGCTCAACAACCAAAACAAATCGATATTAACGAATATTTATAATCTAATTCCATGGCAATAGTTCATAAAATCGGACGTAGAAAAACATCTGTTGCTCGTGTATACTTACAAGAAGGTAATGGAGAAATCTTCATTAACGGGCGCGAGTTAGCAATCTACTTCCCTACGGCAGTATTACAATACAAAGTAGAACAACCATTTTTAATCACTGGTACAAAAGAGAAATACAATGTAGATATCAAAGTATTTGGTGGTGGAATCACTGGTCAAGCTGAAGCAATTCGTTTAGCAATTTCTAGAGCTTTATGTGAAGTTGACGCAGATTTTCGTTTACAATTAAAACCAGAAGGGTTATTAACACGTGACCCACGTATGGTTGAACGTAAAAAATTCGGTCAAAAGAAAGCGCGTAAGAAATTCCAATTCTCTAAACGTTAATTTATTCAATTCATTAAAAAATCCATTTTCCGTTGGTTTAGCATCTAAACAAATAAGGCTAGAATTTTTCGACCACTTGTTTGTTGCTTGTTGAGATAACGGAACGTAAACTAAAAAAAAGAAAATGGCAAAAGTAAATGTAAAGGACTTATTAGGTGCTGGTGTGCACTTTGGTCACTTAACAAGAAAATGGAATCCGGCTATGGCTCCTTATATTTTTATGGAGAAAAACGGAATCCACATCATCGATCTTCACAAAACTGCAGTGAAATTAGATGAAGCATCTGAAGCTTTAGGAAAAATTGCTGCATCTGGACGTAAAGTTCTTTTTGTTGCAACTAAAAAACAAGCAAAAGATGTTGTAGCTAAGCATGCTGAAGAAATCAACATGCCTTATATTACAGAACGTTGGCCTGGTGGGATGTTAACTAACTTTGTTACTATCCGTAAAGCAGTTAAAAAAATGAATTCAATCGATCGTATGAAAAAAGACGGTACGTTTGAAACACTATCTAAAAAAGAAAGATTACAAGTTGATCGTCAAAGAGCATCTTTAGAGAAAAACTTAGGTTCTATCGCTGATATGACACGTTTACCATCTGCAGTATTTATTGTAGATATCGTACGTGAGCACATCGCTGTAGCAGAAGCTCAAAAATTGGGTATTCCAATCTTTGCAATGGTTGATACAAATACTGACCCTCGTCAAGTAGATTTCCCAATCCCTGCAAATGATGATGCTTCTAAATCTATCGATATCATCTTATCTACAGTAGCTGATTCTATCAAAGCTGGTTTATCTACACGTAAAGCAGAAAAAGAAAAAGCAAAAGAAGGTAAAGAAGAAGGAGCTGAAACAAAAGAAGCTTAACATTAACTTGATGATCAATTCATCGATATAATATACCTTGTAGCTCCTACACCACTTTGTGGTGTACGAGCTACTTTTATTTAAAATATTAAGAAACAAAATAAAAATATTACTATGAGCTACAAAGCAACAGCCGCTGAGGTAAGTAAATTAAGAAACGCAACTGGTGCGGGAATGATGGATTCTAAAAAAGCTTTAGAAGAAGCTGGTGGAGATTTCGATAAAGCTGTAGAAGTTTTACGTAAACAAGGACAAAAAGTAGCTGCTAAAAGAGCTGACCGTGATTCTACAGAAGGTGCAGTTATCGCTAAAGTTAACGCTGACCAAACTAAAGGTATCGTTATCGCTTTGAACTGTGAGACTGACTTCGTTGCTAAAAATGAAGCTTTCGTTGCTATGGCTAACGAAATCGCTGATTTAGCTTTGACAGTTAACTCTAAAGAAGAATTATTAGCTTTACCATTCGCAGGAATTACAGTTGGTGAAAAATTAACTGAGCAAACAGGTGTTATTGGAGAAAAAATCGAAATTGGTACTTTCCAAGCTATCGAAGGTGCTATCGTTAATTCTTACATCCACGCTGGTAACAAAATTGGTGCTGTAGTTTCTTTATCTGCTAACGTAGAAGGTGCTTCTGAAGTAGCTCGTGACGTTGCTATGCAAGTTGCTGCTATGAACCCAGTAGCATTAGATGAAACTTCTGTTGCTCAATCTGTAATTGACACTGAATTATCTATCGCTAGAGAAACTTTAGTTGCAGAAGGTAAACCAGAAAACATGATTGAAAACATCGCTCAAGGTAAATTACAAAAATTCTTCAAAGAGAATACATTAGTTCACCAAGCGTCAATCAAAGACGGAAAAACTTCTGTTCAAGATATCGTTAAAGCTGTTAACGCTGACTTGAAAGTAACTGGATTTATCCGTTACAGCTTATAATAAGCTTATAATAAGTTTATAATTTTTATTATATATCTTAAAGTGATGCTAAATTTTAGCATCACTTTTTTGTTTGGTATATATTTTGAAATGTTTGTTTTATAATTATTTATTTTTATATTTGTTAGGATTACAAGCATATGAAACACTTTATACTATTTATAACTATATTTTTATTCACCATAACATCTGCTTCAGCTCAGTCGAGATTTGATCAGGATAAAGGCTCTGTTAGTATTTATCCAAATCCTGCGAGTTCTACGTTTACAATAAAATTTGATAATCCATCGAAAGCAAGTTCGGTATCGATATATTCGATTATTGGAAATGAAGTGATGAATAAAAAATTAGACGGAAGCCAGAAAGCAAACTTTAACGTACAAAGTTTGAAAAAAGGAAAATACATTGTTCGCGTTTTTAATGAAGATGGAACAACAGAAACACAATCCTTGATTAAGAATTAAGATTATTCATATATAAAACAAAAAAGCTTCTCAAAAATTTGAGAAGCTTTTTTTATATCGTTACCCGAAAGTTTATTTCGCTTTCTTGTAATTATCTTCAACTTGTTTCCAATCCAAAACATTGTTAAACGCTTTCAAATAATCATCGCGTTTGTTTTGGTATTTTAAATAGTAAGCATGTTCCCAAACATCAATTCCTAAAATTGGCGTTCCTGCGATCTCTGCTCCTGGCATCAATGGATTATCTTGATTTGCTGTACTTGTAACCGCCAAACTTCCGTCCGCTTTCACAACCAACCAAGCCCAACCAGAACCAAAACGTTTAGAACCCGCTTCGTCCAATTGTTTGATTAATTCTTCTGTAGAACCAAATGTTGCTTCAATCTTCGCTTTAAGATCTCCTGTAGGGGCTTTCTGTGGCGTTGGAGACATAATATCAAAATATAGCATGTGATTGTAATATCCACCAGCATTGTTGCGTAAAGCAGCATTATTCATATCCATTTTTTTCAAAATATCTACAATATCATTCGATTTGATATTTGCTTCTTTTAGCGCTGTATTCAATTTGTTGATGTATCCTAAATAATGTTTAGAGAAATGAACTTCCATTGTTTTTGCATCAATGTATTCGTTCAATTCATCGTAACCATATTTCAAAGGTTTAATTTGGAAAGTTCCTGGGTCAGCTTTAACATCTGTAGGATTTCCAACAGGCTCTGCAACAGCTTGCACTGTATCTTGTTTTACAACTTCTTTAGTTGTTGAGTCAGCATTTTCTTTCTTCGTTTCGCATGACTGAACAAAGAAAAGAACACCCAAAACTGACATCAAAAATATACCCTTTTTCATCTTATTCTTTTATGTAGTTTACTTATGATATTAATATTTCTACTAAAATATACTAAAACTATCGAATATAAAATTGATTTCTTTTAATTTTCTGTTAAAATGGAGATTATCATCTAAATCAATAAAGGTAATTTGTTTGTATATTTGATTCATGGATATTGAAATTAATAAAGAAGAATTAAATGATCTAGTTGATAAATTATATTTATTAACTGAAGATTATAAAAATTTGGCTAAAGAAATTTTTAAATATAAAGCTATGAAAGTTGATTTTATTGCTCTTAGTATTTTAAATAGAGCTATGTCAATTAATGAAGGTTGGATATACTAACTTAGTTGGGAGTAAAAGTTAAGCATAAAACCTTAATTTTAATATATGAAAAGAATCCGTAAAATTTATCCAAGCGATTTTAAACTCCAAGCGGTTGAATTAAGTTTTGAGCGAAAAAACATATCAGAATTAGCCAGAGAATTAGGTATAACAGTTAGTTTACTATATAAATGGCGCAAAGAATATGCTGAATTTGGTACAGGAAGTTTTCCAGGTAAAGGAAATCTTAAACTCACTGCAGAGCAGGAAAAAATTCACGATTTAGAGCGAAAACTGAAGGATGCTGAACTTGAACGAGACATCCTAAAAAAGGCGATCAGCATTTTTTCCAAGAGCGGTCGTTGAAATATCAATTCATCAAAAATCATGAAATTATTTATCCGATTGAAAAAATGTGTAAAGTTTTAAAAATCAGTCAAAGCAGTTATTTTAGATGGAAAAAGTGTCCGTTTTCTGTTAGATTTCATAAAAAAGAAGAGCTGAAACAACGTATTTTAACGATTTATTTTGATTCAAAGCAACGTTACGGTAGTCCAAGAATTACAGCAGAATTAAATAATTTAGGATTTAAAATATCTCGAATTACAGTTTCAAAATACATGAGAGAACTTGGAATTAGAAGTAAATTGAGCAAGAAATTTAAAATCACAACAGATTCTAAACATAATTATTTGGTTGTAGAAAATATTCTTGATAGAGATTTCGAAAGCACTAAACCTGCCCAAAAATGGGTTTCTGACATCACTTACATCAGAACAATTGAAGGATTTTTGTATTTAACAATTGTTCTTGATTTGTACGATCGCAAGGTTATTGGTTGGAGTTTGTACGATGAAATGAGCACTGAAAAAACAAGTTTATCAGCCTGGAAAGTCGCTTTAGCAAACAGAAAGATAGAAAAAGGATTGATTTTTCATTCAGATCGAGGAGTTCAATATGCCAACAATAAATTTGCTAATATGCTAGAATCTCATCATGTTATTAGAAGTATGTCGCGTAAAGGAAATTGCTGGGATAACGCTGTGGCAGAGAGTTTCTTTAAAACACTGAAAACAGAATTGATTTATGGAAATAAACTCATAAATAAACAACAAATGGAATTGGAAATATTTCAATACATCGAAATATTTTACAATAAAAAAAGAAGGCATAGTGCCTTAAATTATAAAACGATTGAAGAATTTAATCAACAAAAAATTAGTTATAAAAATGTAGCTTAACTAATACTCCTATTTTTGTTTGCATATCCAGGTTTTAGATTATTATTTCAAGAAAATAATTTTTACTCTGCAACTCATCTAATTAGAATACAAATGGATAATCTAATTAGATATAATTCTATCCTAGTTGCTAAAGACGATAGTTATATTGATTATATATTAGACGGAAAAGAAATCAGAAAATTCCGCGATAGCATTTTAAAAAAGAATTTCAATGATGCTTATTTAGTTGAACAAATTTCAAAAAAATTTCCAGAAATAAAAATTTTATACAAAAAATACTGTGGCTTTATTCATTTTAGTAACGAACATTTAGAAAGAATAAAAACCTTTCCTAATATTGAAAATGTAAAATTTCGTGTAGAGATAGGTAATTTCGAAAATTATTCACATCAAGAAAAAGTAGAAATTGTATCTGATATGATTACTATTTCATTATTTATTTTTAATCAAATCAATTATTGGACCGAAGCAAAAAAGACCATAAAATAAAAAAACCTTCCATTCGGAAGGTTTTCTTGTTATATCGAGTTTCTTAATCTCTTTTATAATCTACAACAGCTTCTATAAAAGCTTGTGCATTTTCAACTGGAATATTTGGTAAAATTCCGTGACCTAAATTGGCAATATATTTATACGGACCAAAATCGTCAATCATTTCTTTTACCATTTGCTGAATAGTTTCTGGTGGCGATAACAAACGAGAAGGATCAAAGTTACCTTGTAACGTCTTTTTGAAACCTGTAAACTCACGCGCTAATTGTGGCGTAATCGTCCAATCAACACCCAAAGCAGATGCTTTAGAATCTGCCATTTTCTCTAAAGCAAACCAACAACCTTTTGCAAAAACAGTTACAGGAACTACTTTAGAAACTTCGTTTACAATTTGCTCGATGTATTTCCAAGAAAATTCATCATAATCTTTTGGCGATAACATTCCACCCCAAGAATCAAAAATCTGAATCACATTTGCACCATGTTCCACTTTTTTCAACAAATATTGAATCGTTGTTTGTGTAATTTTTTCTAATAATTGGTGTGCTGCAACTGGATTTTGGAAACAAAAACCTTTCGCTTGATCAAAAGATTTAGAACCACGACCTTCCACTGCATAACACAACAATGTCCAAGGCGAACCTGCAAAACCAATCAACGGAATTTTATTGTCCAACTCTTTCTTTGTAATATCCATCGCTGCATAAACGTATCCTAACTCTTCTTCAACATCAGGAATATAAACTTTTTCTACATCTTGAGCTGTACGAATAGGATTCTCTAACCAAGGACCAACACCAGGTTTCATCTCGAAATTCATTCCCATTGCTTGTGGCACAACCAAAATATCTGAAAAGATAATTGCTGCATCTAACGGAAAACGACGAATTGGTTGAACTGTAATTTCAGCCGCTAACTCTGGCGTTTGACAACGTGTAAAGAAATCATATTTATCTCTCAATTCGATAAACTCTGGTAAATAACGTCCTGCTTGACGCATCATCCACACTGGCGGACGCTCTACCTCCTCACCTCTCAATGCTTTTAAAAGCAAATCATTTTTTATCATTGATGTATTTTTTTATATTTTCAATAACTACTTCCACCAATGGTGTTTGCGCAGTTATAATTTCATGATTTGGATAAACTTCTTCTATCGCAGAAGTTGTTGTATTTCCGATTGTAAAAATACGCGAACTTTCTGAAATTTCATTTTGTTGATGAAACGCTTTGAATGACAACGGACTAAAAAAAGCATACACATCAAATGTTTCATTTAATTGATAAACAATTTGCCCTGATTGATATGTTATAATTTGATTGACTTCGTGATTTGCTTTTGATAATTCATTCACCAACAAATCTCGACGGGAAGAACCACATAAGAAATTCCATTTCGGAGAATAATTTCCTGAAATTAATTTCGAAGCTAAATCTTCTGCATAATCTTCAACCAACACAACATCTCTGTTTTGCGCTTTTAGTTTTTCTGCCGTTTTTTTTCCAACAACAAAAAAATGACCATTCAATTCCAAATCTTGAATGGCATTTACAGTATTTTGACTCGTCACGATAAACTGATGAACGGATTCATCAATCTGTGCATAAATTTCATTTTTCGAAGTCAAATCGATTTGTAAAGTTGGTTTACAAACCACCTCAACATCAGTTCCAAATTCTTTTTCAAGCAATTCAGAAGAAATTAACTTCGTGAATAAAACCTTCGTTCGCACTATTTCGTTCCGATTTCTTTTTTTATTTGTTCAATCATTTTTGCTGCACCTTGTGCAATACATTCTTCAGCAAATTCGCGACCTTTCGTCAAATATTCATCTGCTTTGAATTGTCTTTCGATTGAAATCATTTCTTGTCCATCAATGGTTAAAATTGCTCCTTTGAAGGAGTAATTTTCTTCATCAATTTTCTCAACTAACGCACCAATTGGCGCTGTACAACCACCTTCTAAAACATTCAAAAATTGACGTTCTACTGTTGCAAAAAGTTCACATTGCGGATTATTAATATCACTCAAATCAAAACCTTCTTTGGCTACAATTCCTAAAATTCCTTGTGATGGTGCAGCAATCATCCAATCAATCACTTTATAATGAAGACCTTTTTCTGCCAATTCATCTAAAATTTCTGAACGATCCAAACCTGCAAAAGCAAAAACAGCTCCGTCCCAATCTGCATTATCTTGCAACTTTTTCAGACGTAATTGCACATTTCCACGTAAATCTACAATCGTATCATTTGGATATTTATGATTCCAAAATGCTTTACGACGCAAAGATCCAGTAGCGATAACACGATGTTTTTTCTCGAAAATATCTTCCGATTTGTACACCAAAATATCCGCAGAACTTGCACGTTCTGGATACGCAATCAACTCTAATGTTTCTGGTAAAACAGTTGGAACATCTTTCAACGAATGAACCGCAATATCTACTTGATCATTCAACAAAGCAATGTCCAATGAACGCGTAAAAACACCTGTTAAACCTAATGAATAAATGGGTTGTTTTAGATTTGCATCACCTTCAGAAGTAATCGGAACGATTTCTGTTGGATGACCTTTTGCCTCAAGAATAGAAGCAACTTTATTGGCTTGCCAAAGTGCTAACGGACTTTGACGTGTACCAATTTTTATTATTTTCATGATTGTATTAAGCTTGTTTTAAATGAAACATTTTTTCGATTAACTGAATTGTTTCGTCTGCATTTTCTTTATTTTCAATCAAATAAGAAGCAAACTGATTTGTAATTTTCTGAATTACTTTTTCAGTTAAAATCGTTTCATTTTCGTCAATGTTTACATTATCTTTTTTCAAATTATTTAAAGCAAAACTCTGAAAAAAGTCTAATCTATCTTTGAAAGATTGAATAGCTGGAACCAATTCTCTGGTTTCTAACCATTCGTAAAACTCTGTAGAATGCTCCTCTATAATTGCCAAAGCTTCTGGAATTGCATTGCGACGTTGCGCAATCGTATCATCTACCATTTTAGATAATCCGTCCACATTTACCAATTGAATAGATTCGCGAGCAGCCAATGTATGAATTACATTTTCTGGAACTGACATATCAATAATCGTCATTTCCTTATCGAACGGAATCATTTCTTCTGTAATCGTGTAATTACTTGCTCCCGTTGCAACAATTAGAATATCTGTTTTTTGTAATTCTTCTTTTAATTCGCTGTGATCTTTTACGGTAATATCGTATTTCAGTCCAAGAATTTCTGCCTTTTCTTTTGTACGATTGATTAGCGTAATGTTTGTATTTGGATAATGTTTGACCAAATTAGCACACGTATTACGACCAATTTTACCAATTCCGTACAACAAAATATTTTTGTCAACTAAGTTTCCTTGCGTTGCTTGAATAAAATTAACCGCTGAATATGCAACCGAAGCAGAACCGTTACTTAAGAAAGTTTCGTTCTTCACTTTTTTACTAATTTGAATCGCAGTATTTACCAAACGCTCTAAAAAAGCATTTGATGCACCTTGTTTTTTGAAACGAGAAAACCAAATTTTGATTTGTCCGATGATATCAAAATCACCTAAAATCTGACTTTCTAATCCCGACGAAACACGGAATAAATGTGTAATCGCTTCTTCTCCTTCTTTTACCATCATAAATTGACGGAATTCATCTGCATTACCTTCTGTGTATTTACAATATTGCTCAACGATTTGATCTTCGTTTTCTGCAAAACCATAAAATTCAGTACGATTACAAGTTGATACAATAAAAAAGTTTTCTAATCCATTCGTTTTAGAATCTTGCGTAAACGTTTCAACTTGTTCCGGGAAAAATGTAAATTTACCACGTGTAATGGCGTCAGCTTTTTCATAACTGATTCCGATTACGTAAAAATTTTCTTCCGTTTTATTACCTCTAATTGCCATTTCTTCAAATACTGATACAAAAGTAGTTTCAAAAGTCTTCGAAAAATAACTTTAAAAAGAAAAAATAACGCTAAAAATTAAAGTTTGCTTTTTTAGAATAATTATAAATTAAAGGTTTATATTTGTATGTAAACCATTATAAAGAGCGAAGTTGACAATTATCACGTTTTTTATATGACAAACCTCATCATTCGAAATGGATTTAAAAAATACCCATAAAAGTAAAATTAACGAGTATAAATTGTCAACAGACGTATTTATCGCTCAAATAGACAACTTTACAGCTTCTACAGACACGATTCTGAAAGGAATTGACAAGCGTTATATACAATTCTATTTTTGTACAAAAGGTTCGCTGACATTTAATTTTAATAATGGTATTTATAAAATCAATTTGAACGAAGGAAAAAGTTTTTTGTTTTATTATCCAACATTAGATATTCCATTATCGTTAAATATAAATGCAGAAAGTAAGGTTTATATTGTGGTTTTGTCTATTCATAAATTACATCAATTGTTTGCAGAATATCAAATTCAGAATAATTTGATTTCGAGCATGACGCAAGAGAAATTTTATATTGAACGCGAAATTGGGCCAGCGATAAAATTAGTTTTGAATCAAATTGAACAAATGAAACTTTCTCCACAATTTCAAAATTTATTTTTGAATGGAAAAATGTACGAATTGTTCACGCTTTATTTTTCTGAAATCGAAAATCAAACTGAGCATTGTCCTTTCTTGAATGATGAAAATGAAGGAAAACGAATCAAAGAAATCAAAGATTATTTATTAGCTGATTTTAAAAATCCTCCAACCATCAAACAACTTTGCGAAAAATTTTCGATCTCGGAATATCATCTGAAAGAAGGTTTCAAAGAACTTTATGGAACAACTGTTTATGGTTATTTATTGGATAAAAAACTGGAATATGCGTTGCATAAATTAGAAGAAAATCAACAAATGGTAAAAGATATCTCGTTTGAAATTGGTTACGAAAATCCATCTCATTTTATATCAGCATTTAAGAAAAAATACGGCTTGACACCTAAACAATACATTAAACAATTTCAGTAAAAAATTTAAGAATTGTTAATCTTAATATCATTTATAAATACTTATTTTTGTCAAATATTTATAAATAATTATGAGAAAACTTTTACTCCTTTTATTTCCTTTTGCCGCTTTTGCCCAACAGCCAGCTTATTATGAAGGGATAGATTTTAAACAAAATGGAAAAGCTATAAAAGAAGAATTGCATAATTTAATTAATGCAACTCATCATGCTGTAAGCTATACGCCGGGTGTTTGGAATATTTTAGATAAATCTGACTTAGATTTAGATTCTCAAGGCCGAGTTTTGTTAATCTATGGTTTTACAGATAACTCTACCATTTATTCAGAACAACGTACGCGCGATGTGAATAATAAAAACAATACAGGCGGAAACGCAAACGGAAAATGGGAACGTGAACATGTTTTTCCTAAATCATTGGCAAATCCTGTTTTAGACACGAGATATCCGGGAACAGGTACAGATGCACATAACTTACGCGCAGTCGACAGACAAATCAATTCTACAAGAAGTAACAATGCTTACCGCGAAAAGTGGACACAAGACGTAACTGGTCAGGCTAAATTAATAAATGGTGGTTTTTATCCCGGTGACGAATGGACTGGTGACGTTGCACGTATTATTATGTATATGTATGTACATTACGGAATGGAAACAGATCCTCAATTAGTTGCGTACAACAAAACAACCAGTAATGATGACAGAATGCCGGATATGTTCTTGAAATGGAATGTGCAGGATAAAGTATCTGAATTTGAGAAAGTGCGAAACGAAATTATTGCCGAAACACAAGGAAGTCGAAATCCATTTATTGATAATCCGTATTTAGCAACGTTGATTTGGGGAGGAGATAAAGCCGAAAATACTTGGACTGAATTATCTGCGAACGATTACAATTATCAACAAACGCTTGTAGAAGTTTTTCCTAATCCAACAACAGACAAAGTAAAGATTAATGCTAAGAATTTTGATTATGTGAATTTATATGATTTTAACGGTCGTTTACTTGGAATTGAATTAGGTTCGGAAGTTAATTTGAAAAATTATCCAGCTGGAATGTATATTTTATCTATTCACCTAAAAGATGGAAACATCGTCACAAAAAAAGTGATTAAGAAATAATTTTAAACAAAAAATTCCAACTCTAAGAGTTGGAATTTTTTGTTTATTCATTTTAACAACCTTCATTATACATTACATCGAAAGAAACTACTTTATCATTCACTAAATAAAATTGTAGAATCGATCCATTATCATAATCTTCAACATTAAAATAACGAAAAGCTTTTGTTCTTTTATCCGTTTTATCATCATAACCATCGAAAATAGAAATATTCAGATTTTTATATTTATTAATTAACTCATCCAAAGATGAGCCAATTTTAATTCCAGATAATGTTTTAAGACTAGAATCCGAAGACTTTACACTATATACAGTTAAAGTAGAAGAACCTGCTGTCTCCTCACCATTTGTTGTCAATCCAACTTTATATGTTACTCCTTTAGAGACAATTGTTACATCACCATCAGGATAACCATATTCATTCAATTTTATTTTGAATTTTTGTCCAGTTAATTTTTCTAATTCAGACAATTTCATTCCAAGTTTTACGTCATTAATACGAGTTGTAGAAACTTGCGCTTGCAAAGCTATTCCAGCTACAAAAGCAGCTATAAAAAATATTTTTTTCATTTTTATGTATTTAGGTTTTAATCATTATTTTAAAGTGTACATTCTTCTGGGTTATAAGAACTCAATCTTATTGTTGTTACAATTTCATTTTTCAAAGAAAAAGTCAATATAACACCATTTTCTCTATCATCAATTCTAAATTCTCTGTTATTATTATTCGATTTATCCAAAAACACATTATATTTTGACGAATAAGCTTTCCACAAATCCTCCAACGTACTACCAATTCCAATTCCAGACAAAGTTTTGATATTTTTACTTGTTGTAGAAATAGAACTTAAATAGGTGTCATTTTCTGTTTTACTCAAATAACCACTTCTTATTTCGATTGTATAATCAATCCCTTTTAGGGTGACATTCGTTTCTCCTTCATCAACAATTGCAGCAATTTCTTCACCTAACAATTTCAACACTTCGAACGGACGCATACCAATTTTCAGTTCATTCATTCGTGTTGTAGAAATCTGACCAAATCCAACAACCGAAAGCAAGAAAAATCCTAATAAAGTTATTTTAATCCTCATAAATTTTATTGTTTAAATATCCCGATTCTGTCTCATCATCTTCAAAAATATCTTACACCGAAATATCATATTTTTTGTACACTTTCCATAAATCGTCCAACGAACTTCCAACTTTTATTCCTGATAAAGTCAAAAGTTTAGAGCTGACAGACGAAACCATACATACTTCGAATTGTTTTGTTTTCAAATTTTTATAGTACGAAATATGATATTTAATTCCATTCAACTCAATGTCCTGTTCAGGCATTTCTGCATTATTTACATCATAAAGAGCTAATTGATTTGGTGTTAAAGCTGCAACTTGTTTTTGCTTCATTTCGTACGAAATATCTCCAAATTTGGAAGTCGTTACTTTTTGAGCAAACATTATCGAAGTGAATAGCAAGAAGCACCCTAAAATTGAAAAAAATCGACTAAGCATAAGCATTAATTTGAGCAATATGTTTTACAATTTTTCCATTATCCAAAACCCAAAGTGCATCATAAACACCAGCTCCATCGCTATATGTACCGAACAAATAATATTGATTTAACTCTTTATTGTAAGTAAGTTTTGTTGCTGATAAATTCGCATTATATAAATTGATAAAATATTCTTTTGGAATGATAATTTCTTTTCCTTTGAATGATATTTTAAACGATTTGAATTCTGTTTGAGGAATCATTCCGTCCGAACCAAGAAAATCTTTTTCATCAATCGCATAAACAAAATCACCTTCCTTGAAAATTTTATGTTTTTTCGAATTAAATTCTTGCGTTTCGAGCTGAATGGTATAATCAGCAACCGAAAATTCTATTTTAGAATCATTGACTGAAGTTGGTGAAATAGTTTCAAAATCTTCTAACTTTTTGATTCGATCATAGTAAACAAAACCAGCTTTTTCAGGCTGATATTCAACTAAATACCATTTCGAGTTTTCTTCATCAGAATCAATTGGATAAATTGAATTTGAATTGACTTTAGCAACAATTTTAGACGAAATATTTTTATCATCTCTCACATTTGCAAAACCATCTTTATCTTGCACAATCCCAAATTGAGCTTGCACAAAATAGCCTAAAAAAGTAGTAAGAATGAATAAACTTTTTTTCATTTTTTGATTCGATTTTCTTGAAGTAAAGCTAACAAAATCTAAACCAAAAATTTTCACGAATTATAGTGATTTTACAAAATCGATATTTCTTTTCAAACCATCAAATTTTGTACGTTTTACAGGTGATTTCTTAAAAATTTCTCGAAAAACATCCTCTGTAATTTCTTCCCAATCTTTCTTCGAGAATTGATTAATTTTCTTATGACCAACAAAACGAGTTTCTTTCGTTGGCAACGAAAAACGATTCCATGGACAAACTTCTTGGCAAAGATCACAACCAAAAATCCAATCATCAAATTTTCCTTTCATTTCGGTCGGAATTTGATCTTTCAATTCAATTGTAAAATACGAAATACACTGACTTCCGTTCACTGTTTTATTGGGTAAGATTGCCTCAGTTGGGCAAGCATCAATACAACGCGTACATTTTCCACAATGATCAGTTTCAATTGGAGAATCATAAGCTAAATCCAAATCAATAATTAATTCGGATAAAAAGAAAAATGAGCCTTTTTGTTTAGACAATGTTAACGAATTTTTTCCTACCCAACCAATTCCAGCTTTTCTAGCCCAAGCATGTTCCAGAATTGGTGCTGAATCGGTAAAAGCTCTTCCGTTCACTTCTCCTATTTCTTCTTGAATAAAATCTAATAATTCGCGTACTTTTTCCTTCACGACAAAATGATAATCTTCGCCTTGCGCATACATCGCAACCTTGTAAGAATTTGGATTTCGATCTAAATTTTGGTAATAATTATACGCCAACGAAATTACAGATTTTGCTCCTTCGACCAAAATTCGAGGATCCAATCGCATATCAAAATGATTTTCCATATACTGCATTTCACCATGAAAATCATTCTTCAACCAAGCTTCTAAATGAGGTGCTTCTTCTTCCAAAAAATCAGCCTTTGCTATACCACAAGAAATAAATCCCAACGCTTCAGCTTTTTCTTTGATTCGATGGGACCATTTTATTTTGATATGTTCTTCTGTTGGAAGATGCATTAGTTAATTCGTAATTATGAATTTATAATTATTATATCGACGAGATTAAATTTTGTCATTCTGAATGAAACGTGAGTGAAATGAAGAATCTTAGATTCCTCCTAACGCAAGAATAATATGTCGTGTTAAGTGATTTTCTATTCGTTAGAATAAAAAAATCGGATCGAAACATATAAAAATTCTTCGACAAGCTCAGAATGGCAGCGAACTTAGAACAAAATTACAAATCAAACAAATCAGTTTGAGGTGAATTTTCGCCACGATATTTTACCCCAATATGCTTGTATGCTTTTTCTGTTGCAATACGTCCACGCGCAGTGCGCATCAAATAACCTTCTTGAATCAAATACGGTTCATAAACTTCTTCCAACGTTCCGCCATTTTCTCCAACTGCTGTTGCCAAAGTTGTAATTCCGACTGGACCTCCTTTAAATTTTTCTATGATCGTTGATAAAATTCGGTTATCCATTTCATCTAAACCATTATCATCAACTTTCAAGGCTTTTAGAGAAAATTCAGCAATTGATAAATCAATTTTTCCATTTCCTTTAATTTGTGCAAAATCTCGAGTCCTTCTCAATAAAGCATTTGCTATACGAGGTGTTCCACGACTACGACCTGCAATTTCTATTGCTGCTCTTTCGTCAATTGGTGTATCTAAAATACGAGAAGAACGTTCAACAATCGAACTTAATAATTCTACATTATAATATTCGAAACGGAAATTAATTCCAAAACGGGCACGAAGAGGCGCAGTTAATAAACCAGAACGTGTTGTTGCGCCAATTAATGTAAAAGGATTCAAACCAATTTGAACCGAACGTGCATTTGGTCCAGACTCGATCATAATATCAATCTTAAAATCTTCCATTGCCGAATACAAATATTCTTCGATAACGGGAGACATACGATGAATTTCATCAATAAAAAGCACATCATTTTCTTCCAAATTCGTTAACAAACCAGCTAAATCACTTGGTTTATCGAGAACTGGTCCAGAAGTAATTTTAATTCCAACACCTAATTCATTTGCAATAATATTTGCCAATGTCGTTTTTCCCAAACCTGGAGGTCCATGCAACAAAACATGATCCAACGCTTCGCCTCGAAGTTTAGACGCCTTTACGAAAACTTCTAGATTCTCGAGAATATGCGCTTGTCCAACAAAATCATCAAAACTTTGCGGACGAACAGTATTTTCGTGATTTAGATCGTCGTCTGGATAAAATTCTTTATCAGGATTTAATAAATCTGACATAAAATGATGATATAAATTATAATGATGATATTACGAAGGACAAATTAAATTATCCTCCGTACTTTTACACCTACAAAGAACGCAATATTTTTTTAGATAAAAAGAATTATGAGCAAAGGAATATTATTAGTGAATTTAGGTTCGCCCGATTCTACCAATGTTGAAGACGTAAGAACTTATTTACGCGAATTTTTAATGGATAAGAAAGTTTTGGATTCTCCTTGGATTATTCGTAAAACTGTTGTTGAATTATTTATTTTACCAAAAAGACCTGAAAAATCTGCTGAAGCTTACCGAAAAATTTGGACAAAAGAAGGTTCTCCTTTGATTGTTTACTCTAAAATTTTGAGAGATATGGTACAAAAACAAATGGATATTCCAGTTGTTTTGGCAATGCGTTACAAAAATCCTTCAATAGAAGCTGGTTTACAAGAGCTTTATGACAAAGGAGTTCGCGACATTTTGGTTGTTCCTTTATACCCTCAATACACAATGTCTTCTACAGAAACTGTTGCGGATAAAGTGCTTGAAATTCAGAAAAAAAGTTACAAAGACACTAAGATTAATTTCTTGAAAGCTTTTTACAATCATCCAGATTATATCAAGGTTTTAGGAGATTCTATCAAAGAAAAATTACCTGAGAATTTTGATAAATTATTGTTTTCTTATCACGGAATTCCAGAACGTCACGATAATAAAGCACTTCGTGCTGCAAAAGCGAGCAAATTACCTATTGAAACTTATCGTAATCAATGTTTTGAAACAACACGTTTGGTAACCGAATACTTGCAATTACCAGAAGATAAATATACCACTTCTTTTCAGTCTCGTTTAGGTCGTGACCCTTGGATTAAACCTTATACAGACCACATGTTAGAAGAATTTCCTGCACAAGGCGTTAAGAATTTAGCGGTTTGCACCCCTGCCTTTGTTTCGGATTGTTTGGAGACTTTGGAAGAAATTTCGATGGAAGGACAAGAAGAATTCTTAAAAGCTGGTGGTAAGCAATTTACATACATCCCTTGTTTGAATGATCGTCAAGATTGGGTGGATACATTAGTGAAATGGTTGAAAGGTTGGCAAAATAATTAAGAAAGGTTTTTAGCCTTACAAAATAAATTAGATATCTTTGTTTGGAATTTTTCAATTTTAAACAAAGATATTTTTTTTAAAATGAGACTAATTTTCTCAATTATATTTTTAGTCCTATCACTTTTTAGTTCGGCTCAATTTTTAGATACTAGTGGAAATCTAATTATTGATGGTCGAAAATATCTGAAATCCAAAGTGGATACTACAGGACGAAAATCGGGTTGGGAAATTTATGGTGCAAATACTTTAACCGTTAATCAAAATACCTTTTCCAATTGGATGGCAGGTGGTGAAAATTCGGTTTCACTAAATGCTAAAGCTGATTACGAATTTAATTTCCGAAAAAAGAAACACTTTTGGGACAATCGTTTTATTTTTGAATATGGTTTTTTAGACAATAAAACCAATGGAACGCGTAAAACTGCTGACAATCTAAATATCACAACTTCTTATGGATATTTGATAAAAGAAAAGTGGTACCTAACCTCATCACTTAATATTCGTTCACAGTTTTCTACAGGTTACAATTACGGAACAACTCCAAAAACAAAACTATCAAACTTATTTGCGCCTGCATATGTAACAATTGGGGTCGGTGCGAATTATACGCCAAATTCTAATTTTTCTGTCAGTTTTCAACCTTTAACATCAAGAACAACAATTGTAGCAGACAAAGATTTGCAAAAGAAAGGAACTTATGGTTTACGAAACGATGGAGATACGTTTCTTTTTGAAGTTGGAGCATATTTAGGTGGTCGATACAAAATGAAACTTTTTGATAACGTAACCTACGATAATAATATTGGAATTTTCTCTAATTATTCGAACAAATTTTATAACCTCGATATTGTATATGCTGGATTATTAGACATGAAAATTAATAATTTTATGTCCACACAATTAACCATCAATTTGATTTATGATGAAGATCAAGTTACTCAAACACAGTTTAAACAAGCCCTCGGAATTGGTTTAACTTATAAAATAGATAGTACCAAGAAAAAAGATAAAAAGAAACGTCGAAAAAGAGAAATCCTCCCTTATTTTGATACATCTGGCATTTCACCAGTCAAATTACCTAGAGTAAAACTGGATAAACACAACTATGACGAAGTTTTCGATAAAAATACAATTGACGAAAAATCAACATATATTAAATCAGAATCCATATTTTTGGAGTAAGTTTATATAAATCAATCAAATCTATATGAAAAAAATTTTATTTGTATTAGCAATTTTAGGAAGTGCTATAACTTTTGCGCAAACAGTAAAAGATGGTAAAGTAACTACTGATAGCAAGCGCTATTTAAAAGATCAAAAATTTGATGGTCGTCAACCAGGATGGTTCGTTTCGGGAAATAATTCACTTTTATTTTCTCAAAGTGCATTCAGTAATTGGGTTGCAGGTGGTGTAAATTCGTTTGCATTAAACGGAAATGTTGATTATGAATTTAATTTAACAAGAGAGAAACATATTTGGGATAATCGTGTTGTTTTAGGATACGGAGTTCAAACCAATAAAGGCGAAAGTTCTCGCAAAACAAATGATGTGATAGACCTTACTTCTTCTTACGGATACAGCATCGGAAATCATTGGTATTTAGCTGCTTCTATGAATTTCCGCACACAATTTACAGATGGTTTTGATTATTCAACAGATCCAAAAACGAAGATCTCAGGCTTAATGGCTCCAGGTTATTTAAGTTTAGGATTAGGTGTTGATTACAAACCAAGCGAAAATTTTCAAGTTAATATTCACCCATTTACACCAAGAATGACTTTTGTCTTAGACAAAAATTTACAGAAAAAAGGAAACTTTGGATTAAAGAATGATGGCGATACAACTTTATTTGAATTCGGTGCATATTTAGGTGCGCGATACAAACTACAAATTATGGAAGGAATTTCTTATGACAACCGTGTTGGAATCTATGCAGATTACCTGAAAAATTTCGGAAATATGGACATTGCTTATCAAGGAATTTTGGATATGAAAGTGAATAAGTTTGTTTCGGCACAAGTAAGTTTGAATTTACTATATGATGAAGATCAAATCAAAAAAACACAGATAAAACAAACACTTGGAATCGGATTTAATTACAAATTTGATAACACTCCACCAAAAATAGAAGAAGCTCCAGCAACTGCATTTATGCAAGAAGCACCAATTTTCGAAGAAAAAGAAGAAACTGTAGAAGTAGCAACAAATATTCTGAAAAGAGAACCAATTCTTAATGAAACAAAATTAGTCACTCAATAATATTTTCAACCTGCTTTTAATAAGCAGGTTTTTTATTTTTCTTATTTTTAAAGCTCAATAGAAGAATAAAATGACAAAAAATATTTTCGGCGCACTATTACCACAAATTTTAATGATTGTTTGGGCAGCTTTCGAGTTTTACCTTGGGTTCAACAACGAACAAAATAACCGCATCATTCTTAGCGCAATCGTGATATTAATCTTCGTTATTTTTACAATTATTACATTAGTCAAAGTTATCAAATACCCTAACGACCCTACTTATTTGAAGAAAAAGTAATTTTTATGAATGTAATTCTTAAAACTGAACGATTAACTTTAAGACCAGTCACAATTGATGATACTGAAACAATTCATCAATTATATTCTATCGAAGAAGTTGATCAATACAACACGTTAGGAATTCCAGAAAATATAGAGGTTACAATTCTTCATGTAAAAGATTTAGTAAAATCTAATCAAGGAGAACAACCACAAGCTTATACTTTTGTTATCGAAAATGACAATCAATTTGATGGATTAATTTCTTTAAATTTAGGTAGGGCTAAATACAAGAATGCAGAAGTTTGGTTTAAACTTCATCCAGATTTTTGTAGTAAAGGCTTTGCAACAGAAGCTTTAAAAAAAATTATTTCTTTTGGTTTTAATACTTTAAATCTTCATAGAATCGAAGCTGGATGCGCAATTGAAAATATTGGTTCTTACAAAGTTCTTGAAAAAGTTGGAATGATTCGAGAAGCACATACCAGAAAGCTTCTTCCTCTAAAATCTGGTTGGGCAGATAATTATGGCTACGCTATTTTATCGACTGACTTACGATAAAAATTAAGTCATTGCAAACTCATTTTAGAATCATATCTTATTTGATAACAAGTTCAGCTTATCTACAAATTCTCCCTTAAATTTCGTAAACTTGTGTTATAAAACAACAAAAATGAAATTAATCGGTCCTTTCAGACAAATTATAACACTTGCCAATTTACCTTTAAAAGGTGCTATTCACGAAAACCAAGTCGAAGTTCTCGAAGATGGAGGAATTATTATTGATGATGAAACAATTGTAGAAATAGGAAATTTCGAAACGCTTTCTCAACAACATCCAACTATCGAAATTGAACATATCGAAACGGAACAAATTCTTCTTCCTGGATTTGTAGATTCGCATACACACGTTTGTTTTGGAGGAAATCGTGCCAAAGATTTCGCCATGCGTTTGGACGGAAAAACCTATTTAGAAATTGCCGAAAGTGGTGGTGGAATTTGGTCTACTGTGACAGAAACACGTAAGAAAACAGTTGACGAACTGAAAGATATTACGCTAAAACATATTGCCCAATTAGCTAAACAAGGAATCACAACTGCTGAAGTAAAATCTGGTTATGCTCTCTCTGTTGAGGGTGAAATTAAAATGTTAGAAGCGATAAATATGGCGAATCAAGAAAGTGAGATTGATTTGATTCCTACTTTTTTAGGTGCGCATATGAAACCAAAAGATTTTGAAGGTTCGAACAAAGAATATTTAGAACTTTTGGTGAAAGAAGTTTTTCCTAAATTAAAATCTGATGATTTAGCAAATCGTATCGATATTTTTGTGGAACAATCTGCTTTCTCTGTTGAGGAAGGCGATTATTTCTTAAACGAAGCAAAAAATCAAGGTTTTGATATTACGATTCACGCTGATCAATTTACAGCTGGAGGAAGTTATTTAGCTACAAAATTCGATGCTTTGAGTGCAGATCATTTAGAATTTTCAGGAGAAGAAGAAGTGAAAAAACTTGCCAATTCTGATGTTGTTGCAACTGTTTTACCTGGCGCTTCTATCGGTTTGGGAATGCAATATGCACCTGCTCGAAAATTGTTAGATGCTGGTTGTTGCGTTTCGATTGCTTCGGATTGGAATCCTGGCTCAGCTCCAATGGGAAATCTTCTTACACAAGCTTCTGTTTTGGCTACTTTTGAGAAATTATCAATGGCAGAAGTTTTAGCTGCAATTACTTTTCGTGCTGCAAAGGCTTTAAATTTAGCTGATCGTGGAACAATAGAAAAAGGTAAAAAAGCCGATTTTATCAGCTTCTCTACCTTCGATTATCGTAATATTATCTATTATCAAGGACAATTACAACCAACAAATGTGTGGAAAAATGGTGCGTTGATTAATCAATAGTGTAAATATTATCAGGAGTGATGGTGTTTGTCGGCGTGTAAATTAACCAATCGGTAATCATTTCTTGCGGATAAAGACCTTCATCTCCTTCATTCAAACCTTCTACAGCATAAGGACGATTCAAACAAACGCCAAAAATTTCGTTGTTCTCATTGATTCCGTACACATCAAACCAAATGTGTTCCTTATTCATTTCATGATCGACATCAAATCCTAATTTAATTAAAAATCGATAATAATTTTCTTCATCTGCTTCTGGATTAAAATATGTGTTAAATGCTTTTTTATACAATTCAAAACGTTGATAAGCCAAGGCTGACATTCGTTCCGTTTCCTGATCGCTGATAAAGAAAATCGGATTATCTGCAATTGTCGCCGCATAAACTTCTGGTGTCAATGTATGTCCTTCTTGCACCGCTAACAAAACGCCACAAGGTTCATAATTTTCGTTTTCTGGCTGACGTTCATTGTAACCTCCAGGAATTTTAGCAGGATAATCTTTCACCACATCTTCCCAACGTTTCCAACAAAATGTAATATCCAAACCATCATAACCAATATTAAATTCTTCATTTTCTGGCGAACGAAAATCTGGTTTGATAAACGCATTTACAATCATATC
Organism: Empedobacter falsenii; assembly: GCF_019308355.1. Taxonomy (GTDB): domain Bacteria; phylum Bacteroidota; class Bacteroidia; order Flavobacteriales; family Weeksellaceae; genus Empedobacter; species Empedobacter falsenii_B. The sequence goes on from NZ_JAAGKM010000001.1 coordinate 68,256, forward strand.
CAAAGCCGAATTCATCTGCTCTACTCCATCTTTGATGTTCAACATCTCCAACTCCACAGAACCGCAACGATGCAAACCATGCGTATGCATCCAATACACGCGATCGCCATTTTCATCCTCATCATAAACGCCATGAATCACATATAAATACGAAGGCGCAGGCGGAATTTCTGACTCTGCTGTCACTTTAGCCCATTTACCAGAAAGCAAACGATAAGGCATAAAATCGACAACAATAGACGGGTTTTCAACAATTGCTTGCATAATTTTTAATTGCAAATGAAAACTATCCAATGCATCATTTCCAAAATACATCACAGATTCCAAATAAAAATCTTGTTGCGTTGCAATTTCCATTTCTTCGTCCGAAATCATATTTCCAAAACCAAATTCAGAATAATCGTTACTTCTCGCATCCACAACATACAAATTCACATCAAATTCTTCCTCCAAATAAGACACTACAAGTTGATATTCTTGCTTTACAGCTCCATTTTCGTCTTTATCAATCTCGATAAGATCAAAATTGATTAATTGAAAATAATCGGTTGATTTTAGACTTTTTTCAATTGATTCTCTTGAAAATACAAAATCTTTCGACGAAGGAAAAATTCCCATTGTAGAAGGTAAACTCAATCCATCCTCTGCAATTCCTTTGTACAATTCTTGATTTGTCATAGTTATTTTTAGTTTGTTTTTTGTTAAAGATAAATGTTTTAAGTTCATCAAAATTTTAGCAAAATGTTAAACTTTAAAATGATTAAAGATGATAATTCAGTTCGCATTACGTTAATTTATTGTAATTTTGTTCGCATAATTTTACAATTATGATAGCATCTATGACAGGTTACGGTAAATCCGTATTGGAATTACCTGAGAAAAAAGTAACGATAGAAATCCGTTCTTTAAACAGTAAAACACTGGATTTAAACACGAGAATTCCTTCTTTTTATCGTGAAAAAGAATTAGAAATCAGAAACCTTATTTCAGAAAAAGTTCAACGTGGAAAAGTTGATTTTTCGATGTTAGTAGAGTTAAATCCTGCTGCAAGAAATCAAAATATAAATGCTGAATTAATCAAAAGTTATATGGCAGAATTTAAATCAATCACACCAAATGTGACTGATGGTGAATTATTGCCTGTAGTAATGCGCCTTCCAGACGTTATTTCGTACACGCAAGACGATTTGAGTGAAGACGAATGGAATCAAATTCGCGCAACAATTATTGATGCGATCGACGCATTAAATCAATTTAGATTAGATGAAGGAAAAGTTTTAGAGAAATATTTGACTTTAAACTTGAATAACATTCTTGAGCTTTTAACACAAGTTGTCCCTTTTGAAAAAGAACGAATTGAAACTATAAAAGAACGTTTCAATAAACGTTTAGAAGAATTAAAAGTTGATGTTGATCAAAATCGTTTCGAACAAGAATTAATTTTCTATTTGGAGAAATTTGATATCACAGAAGAAAAAGTTCGTTTGAAAAACCATTGCGAATATTTCTTAAAAGAATTAGCTGGAACTGAATCAAATGGAAAAAAACTAGGATTTATTTCGCAAGAAATTGGTCGTGAAATCAATACGTTAGGTTCTAAATCAAATCATTCTGAAATGCAAAAAATTGTTGTTCAGATGAAAGATGAATTAGAAAAAATTAAAGAACAATCGTTAAACATTTTATAATGAAAAAAGGAAAATTAATCGTCTTTTCGGCTCCATCAGGCGCAGGAAAAACAACTTTGGTTCGTTACGCTTTAGAACAATTAGATCATATCAAATTTTCTATTTCTTGTACAACTAGAGATAAACGCGAAGGTGAAACTCACGGAGAAGACTATTATTTCTTAACACCAGAAGAGTTTAAAGCAAAAATTGCAAACGACGAATTCATAGAACACGAAGAAGTTTACCGCGATAATTTTTACGGAACTTTAAAATCGGAAGTTGATCGCATTACATCTGAAGGAAATTCTGTAATTTTTGATATTGATGTTATTGGTGCATTGAATATCAAAAAATTGTACGGAGATCAATGTTTAACAGTATTTGTAAATCCTCCATCTTTGGAAATTTTGAAAGAACGTTTAATTTCTCGCAACACAGAAAGCGAAGATAAATTGAAACAACGTATTGATAAAGCAGGAATTGAAATGGAGAAAGCCAAAGAGTTTGATATCATTTTATTGAACGACGATTTAGAAACTGCAAAAGCAAAAACCTTAGAAATTATTACAGATTTTATTAAATAATAATTTTTAATCATCATGATATAAATGCCTCGAATAAATAAAATCGAGGCATTTTTGTTATCTTTAGCTTTCGAAAAAATCACTACATAAAATGGAAATAGAAAATAGTTTAGAAATTAACAACGCCAATATTCATTATGTTCACTACGAAATAAACCCAGAAAGACCAACACTTATTTTTTTACACGATTCGTTGGGTTCTACACAACTTTGGAGAGATTTCCCAAAAGAAGTTGCCGAAAAAACAAATTGTAATTTATTCATCTACGATAGAAAAGGTTATGGAAAATCGTCGCCTTTCACCATTAATCATCGCGAATTAACCTATATGCATGATGAAGCAGATTTTCTAAATGATTTGGTTCAACATTTCAACTTCAAAGACATTATTTTATTTGGACATAGCGATGGCGGATCGATTACGTTACTTTATGCCGCTAAATATAACAAAAATCTAAAAGGAATTGTTGTTGTTGGTTCGCACATTATTGTGGAAGACGTTACACTGAATGGAATTAGAGAAGCAAAAATTGCATATGCCGAAACTAATCTAAAACAACGTTTGGAGAAATATCATGGCGAAAATACCCAACAAGTTTTTGAGATGTGGACACAAACTTGGTTACGTCCAGATTTTATTGATTTTGACATTCGCGAAGAATTAAAAAATATCGAATGTCCGACTTTAGTTATTCAAGGAATTGATGATGAATTTGGGAGTTTAGAACAAGTTGATGGAATTATAAATAATGTAAAAGGACGAAAAGAAAGTTTTATCGTTCCTGATGCAAAACATACACCATATAAAGAAAATAGAACGCCGACTTTAGCTAAAACTATTGAGTTTATTTATTCGTTGTAACGAATAAATAAACCTAAAAATCACTATTTTATTCAATTTTTCTTCTTCGTTTTATCCATTTATATACTTCGAACCAAAGTACAGAAAGCATTGCTACAAGCATCGTGATCCCTAATTCATTTAGATTTAATGAAGTCACTTTAAAAAACAAAGAAATTGGTTGTATATATAATATAGCGAAGAGTATTACTAATGTCAAAACTGTCACATAGACCATTAAATTATTTTTATTTCGAAAACTTGACCATAAACTATAATAAAATGAGCGATTGGTTAAACTCAACCAAACATTCGAGAAAATTAACGTTGTAAAAACCATTGCACGTGTTTTCTCTTCATTTCCTCCAAGTTGATAAGTATATTGATATACAAACAACAATCCTAATGTGATTATAATTCCTTGAATAATACTTGTTGAAAGCTCTTTCCAATTCAAGAAAGTTTCGGTCATTGGACGAGGTTTTCTTTTCATCGAATCTTTTTCCAATGGTTCATTTTCATACACAATAGAACAGGTTGGTCCCATAACCAATTCTAAGAAAATAACGTGAACTGGCGTAAAAATTTGTGGAAAAGCCCAACCTAAAAATAATGGAAGCGAAACAATTAAAATAATCGGAATATGGATAGAGATAATATATTGAACAGCTTTTTTGAGATTCGTATAAATACGTCTTCCTGCCGCAATTCCAACAACTAATTTACCTAAATCATCATTCGTCAAAATCAATTGTGCAGCTTGTTTCGCTATTTCTGTTCCCTTTTCACCCATTGCCACTCCGATATGAGCCGCTTTCAAGGCTGGTCCATCATTAACGCCATCACCCAACATTGCCACAACATCTCCATCTTCTTTCAACGCTTTTACTACAGCCAATTTCGCTTCGGGAAACATACGTGCAAATAAGACTTTTTCGTCGGCTGCTTTTAATAATTCTTTTTCAGAAAGTTGTGTAATTTCACTTCCTGTAATACTATCTTCAGCATGAATAATTCCTGCCTGATTCGCAATACTCATCGTAGTTTCGGCATTATCGCCTGTAATTACTTTTACTTTTATTCCGGCATTATATATTTTCTCGAAAACCTCATTTATTCCCTTTTTAGGCGGATCATAAAAGACAACAAAACCTAACAATTCAAAAGGTAAATCTTGTTGTTGTTTTGGAAAATCGTTTGAATTAAAAGTAGATTTTGCAACACCCAAAAGTCGGAAACCTTTTGTTCCAAAATCGCGAATAACGTTTCGTAAATGATCTTTTTGTTGATCAGAAAGATTCGAAACTTGTAAAATAGCTTCTGGAGCACCTTTTGCCGCAATTATTCGTTGATTATCTTTATTTTTAAAACAATGCGTCATCATCGGAGGTTTTCCAGATAAAGGATATTCGAAAAACATTTGATATTGATTGCGCTCATCAACCTGTGTTTGTTCGTAAACTCGGTGCAACGTTTTTTCCATTGGATCGAATGGAACAGGTTCACTACTCCACATCGCATATTGTATAATCTTAGAAATTTCGACATCATTGAATTGAATTTCATCAAAAACCGTAGACATTTTTGCATCATAAATCGCTTTCAATTTCATCGAATTTTCGGTAATTGTGCCTGTTTTATCACTACAAATAACAGTTGTGCTTCCTAAAGTTTCGACAACGCTACTCTTTTTTACAATAATTCCTTCGCGTAATAATTTCCATGAACCCAATGCCATAAATGTAGTAAATGCAACTGGTATTTCTTCGGGTAAAATAGACATTGCCAAAGTCAAACCGTTTAATAAACTACTTACAATGTCTTTTGTTTGAAAATAATTGAATCCGCAAACCATTGCAAAAACAATAATTCCAATGATTGCCATTCCTTTCACAAATTTTTCTATCTGCAATTGCAAAGGCGATTTTTCTTCTTTTATAGATAAAATTGACGTTCCTATTTTTCCCAACTTCGTTTCTGCTCCAATGGCTGTCACTTCAAAAATAGCCAAACCAGAAACTGTCAAAGTTCCACTGTAAATTTCTGGATGATCTATATCTTTAAAAACTGACATACTTTCGCCTGTTAAAGCCGATTCATTCACCGAAAAATCATTACTATGAACAATATTTCCATCCGCATTAATCATTTTTCCTTCTTCCGTAATACACAAATCACCAATTGTAATTTCGTGTGTTGGTATCTCAACTAATCGTCCATTACGAATAACTGAACTCAAAGGTTCGTTCAACTTTTCTAACTCTTGCAGAGCTTTTTGATTACGAGAACCTTGGTAAAATGAAATTCCTGTCACAGCAACAATAGCCACAAACATAAATGCAGCTTCGCCCAAATCACCAACCAACACATAAATAATTGATACAGCAATCAAAATTAGCGTCATTGGTTCTTTTAGAATATCAAATAATAAACTATACCAAGCAGAATTCTGTTCACCCTTTATAGCATTATCTCCGTATTGTTGTTGAGCTTTTTTGACTTCAGAATCAGATAACCCTTTTAAATTTTCAGGAATTTTTATAGACATTATTTCAATCGATTAGTGTTTACTAAAGTTACAGCTAAATCCAATTAAAAAATAGTTTAATACTTGATTATATCCTATTTAGATTTGATTTCAATTAAAACAAAAAAATCATTTCTTTCGAAATGATTTTTGCTCTATTATTAAGGAATTAATTTTCGAATGCATCGCAGTTTATGCGAATATTTTTGAGAATCGGTATTGAAAATTCCATTTGTATCGATTGGATCAATTCTAACTTTTCCGTGTGCGTGCAAAATTTTTCCATTGCCACACATAATTCCGACATGAATAATTAGACCTTCTGCATTATCAAAAAAAGCTAAATCACCTGGTTCTGCTTCTTCTACAAAACTCAAAACTTCACCCATTTCCGCTTGTTGATAAGCATCTCTTGGAATTTTATAGCCACCTATTTTGTACACTTGTTGCGTTAAACCAGAACAATCAATACCGAACGAAGATTTTCCTCCCCACAAATATGGTACATTTAGATAGGCTTTTGCAATTTCTACCAATTGATCTTTTGATTTTTTACCAGACGTATATACCCCAAAATATTCAAAACATTTTGGACCAATTTTGATTTTACTTTCATTCAAAGTACGAACCTCAGCTCCAATTGTCAACGTCATTGGCAAGCCATTTTCCATCGCATGATTATACGGATTAATTGCAAATTTCTCGATCGAATCTTTATTATATTCTTCTTCCGAAATTTCTACAATTTGTTTTGGATCTAGCCAACCTTCGTAACCATCAAAAGCTAACTGAACTTTAGTCCATTTTTCTAATTCTTCTAAAATAATCAACTTTTCTCCAAACAAAACCTGACTCACCATTTCTGATGAATCTCTTGCTTCGTAGCGCAATGGCGCAACACTTACTTGACAAATGGCGTACTTCATTATTTTTTTCGAATTAACGTAATTCCATCACGAATTGGTAAAATGATCGATTCGACACGTTCATCTTTCGTTACCATCTCATTAAATTCTTTCAAGATTTTTGTCGAAGGATCTTTTTTATCTTCCTCCTCCATCATCACTTTTCCGTACCACAACACATTGTCAACTAACATTGCTCCTCCGGGACGAAGAAGTTCCAAAACCTTCTCGAAATAATAAGGGTAACTCTCTTTATCGGCATCAATAAAAGCTAAATCTACAGAATCTTTTTCAATTGTGTTCAATTCTTCACGCGCATCATTGATTCTGAAATCAATTTTTGAGGCAAATTCTGATTCATCAAAATACTTTCTGCAAAGATATTCTAACTCATCATTTTTATCTATCGTTATGATTTTTCCATCAGTAGTTAAACCTTCTGCCAAACACAATGTTGCGTAACCTGTAAAAGTTCCTAACTCTAAAATAGTTTTAGGCGCTAAAATCTTCGACAAAATGCTTAACAAACGACCTTGATATTCGCCCGAAATCATGTGGGGCTGCGTTGTACATTGATAGGTTTCAACACGTAATCGGCTCAAGATTTCAGGTTCTTGATCCACATGATGATCTAAATACGATTCTAAAACTGGTGAAATTTTTATCATACCTTTAAAAAGTCAACAAAATTACAAAAAATGCATTGAATATCGGCTATATAAAGGAAATTTAGAAGAGAAAATTTATCCAAAATAATCAAACCAAAAAAGCATTACTTTTTGGGTAATGCTTTTTGTTTTGAAAATTATTCTGATAAACTTAGGCTAAATCTTAACCTCAGCCTTACTTTAAATTTTTCCTTTCTGAATAACAGTTACAACATCTGGATCTAATAATGTTGATGTATCGCCAAAATCAGTTTCGTTGCTTGCTATTTTTCTTAAAATACGACGCATAATTTTTCCGCTTCGCGTTTTTGGTAAACCTGAAACAAACTGTATTTTATCTGGCTTTGCAATTGCTCCAATTAATTTAGAAACTCCATTTTTTATTTCTGCTTCAAGTTCTGGTGAACCTTGTACTCCATCTTGCAAAATCACATAAGCATACAATGCATTTCCTTTGATATCATGAGGATAACCAACAACCGCGCTTTCTGCTACAGCTTCGTGTTCATTTATCGCATTTTCTATTGGTGCAGTTCCTAAATTGTGTCCAGAAACAATCACTACATCATCTACACGTCCTGTAATTCGATAATTTTCCATTACATCACGATACGCTCCATCTCCTGTAAAATAATATCCCGGAAATGTTGAAAAATAGGTTTCTACATAGCGTTTATGATTACCATAAATAGTACGAGCCATAGATGGCCAAGGAAATTTAATTGCTAAACGTCCTTCTGCTTTTTCATTTACTGCTTCTACTTCTTTTCCATGTTCATCCATTAAAACTGGCTGAATTCCTGGAAGCGGTAATGTTGCAAACGTTGGACGAAGCGGCGTAATTCCTGCTAATGGCGAAATCAAAATAGATCCCGTTTCTGTTTGCCACCATGTATCTACAATTGGACAATTTCCTTTTCCAATATAATCATTAAACCAGTGCCAAGCTTCCTCGTTAATTGGTTCACCAACTGATCCTAAAACTTTAAGACTTGATAAATCATATTTCTCGACATAATCTAAGGATTCACGAGCTAACGAACGAATTGCTGTTGGAGCTGTATAGAAATGTGTCACTTTTAATTTTTCGACAATTTCCCAAAAACGTCCAAAATCAGGAAAACTTGGAATTCCTTCGAACATTACTGAAGTTGCTCCACAAGCCAAAGGTCCATAAATAATGTAACTATGTCCTGTAATCCAACCGATATCTGCTGTACACCAATAAATATCGTTGTGCTCCATTTGAAAAATATTATCGAACGAATAAGCCGTTTCCACCATATATCCACCACATGTATGCACCATTCCTTTTGGTTTTCCTGTAGAACCAGAAGTATACAAAATAAACAAAGGATCTTCGGCATCCATAATTTCCGCAGGACAATTATCGTCTACCTTATGCATTTCATCAATCCAAAATTTATCACGTCCACCAACCATAGAAGTAGGCTCGATAGCACGTCGATAAACAATACACGACTGAATAGAAGCACAATCTTTTAAGGCTTCATCACAAATTGCTTTTAAGTTAATTGATTTCGTTCCACGAAAAACTTCGTTTGCTGTCACCAAAACCTTACATTGCGCATCGTTGATACGAGAAGCTATAGCAGCAGAAGAAAATCCTGCAAAAACAATAGAATGTACCGCGCCAATACGAGCACAAGCTAACATCGCGATGGCTAATTCTGGAATCATTGGCATATAAATACACACACGATCTCCTTTTTGTACGCCATTATTTTTTAAGACATTCGCAAATTGGCAAACTTTTGAATGCAATTGACGATATGTAATAATTCGAGATTCTTCTAAAGGATTATTTGGTTCCCAAATTAAAGCTGTTTTGTTTCCATTTTTTTCCAAATGACGATCCAAAACATTTTCGGTAATATTTAGTTGTCCACCTTGAAACCATTTAAAATCTGCTTGTTCAAAATTATATTCAAGTGTTTTGTCCCATTTCTTTTGCCAAACGAAGTTTCCAGCAATTTTATCCCAAAATTTTTCAGGCTCCTCGACACTTTTTTTATACGCTTTCTTATATTCAGAAAACGAATTGATTCTAAAATTGTTAATCATTTTAATTTTAATTGTGGTTTTGAATACTAAATATAAAAAAAGCGAATCAATTTATCAAATTAACTCGCCTATATTTTACAAATGAATAAAAACTATTCTATTTTTCTTTATACGGACTTGCATTGTAATATGCTAAAGCAGTTGGTAAGGCTTCCTTTATTTTAGCCATACGCGTCGCATCCGAAGGGTGAGTACTCAAGAATTCTGAAACTCCTGCATTTCCACTTTTCGCCGCCATACGTTCCCAAAAAGGAATTGCTTGAGAAGGATCATAACCCGCCATCGCCATTAAATACAATCCTGTAACATCAGCATCTAATTCCATTTTACGAGAATAGTTTAGTAAACCAACTTGTGCACCTACAGGATATAATTGTTCAAAAACTTTTGCATATTCTGCATTTCCAATGGATCCACCAACTATTTGTCCTAAACCTTGTGCGGCCATTTGCTGAGAAGCTTGCTCCGCACTATGACCAGCCAAAGCGTGACCAATTTCGTGACCTAAAACAACAGCCAATCCAGTTGCATCTTTGGTAACAGGTAAAATACCTGAATAAACCGCAACTTTACCTCCAGGCATACACCATGCATTTACTTCGTTTGCATTTAACAACGTAAATTGCCATTGATAACCTTGTAATTGAGAAGATATTCCCTTTTCTTGATAATATTTTTCAGCGGCATATTTTAAACGTTCCCCTACTGTTTGCACCATTTTAGCATCGGCAGTACCTGTAATTACTTTCCCTTGTTTAAGAACCTGAGAATATTGATTGTAAGCTGTCGGAAATAAATCTGCATTAGAAACTAATGACAACGATTTACGTCCGGTAACAGGGTTTGTAGCACAAGAAGCTAATACTAAAGCTCCTGCTACAGTTAAAATTATTTTCTTCATATTTTTAAGTTTATTTACCAAGTTTCTTTTTGATTTCGTTCAATTTCATCAATGCTTCAACAGGTGTTAACGTATTGATATCTGTGTTCAGAATTTCTTCTCTTATAGAATCTAAAATTGGATCATCTAACTGAAAGAAACTTAATTGCATATTATCTTGCGTTATTTTCTCCGTTTTATTCGAGATTCCTTCATCTGTTTTCGTTGCTTCCAAAATTTTCAACACATCATTTGCTCTGTCCACCACTCGTTTTGGCATCCCAGCCATTTTAGCAACATGTATACCAAAACTGTGCTCACTTCCTCCTGGAACTAATTTTCTCAAAAATAATATTGTATCTTTTGTTTCTTTGATACTAACATTAAAGTTTTTGATACGTTCCATCGATTTTGACATTTTATTCAATTCATGATAATGCGTTGCAAACAATGTTTTTGGTTTCAAGGCACTTTGATGTAAAAATTCTGCAATTGCCCATGCAATCGAAATTCCATCGTAAGTCGAAGTTCCTCGACCAATTTCATCCAATAAAATCAAACTTCGTTCCGAAATGTTATTTAAGATACTTGCTGTCTCATTCATTTCGACCATAAATGTCGATTCACCTGATGAAATATTATCTGAAGCACCAACTCGAGTAAAAACTTTATCAATGATTCCTAAATCTGCAGCTTGAGCTGGAACAAAACTTCCCATTTGCGCCATCAAAACAATCAAAGCAGTTTGACGTAAAAGCGCCGATTTACCAGACATATTTGGTCCAGTAATCATAATAATTTGCTGATGATCCGAATTTAACTCAACATTATTCGACACATATTGTTCACCAATTGGTAATTGTTGCTCAATCACAGCATGACGACCTTCTTTTATATTTAGTTCAAAACCATCATTAAGAGAAGGTTTTGTGTAATTATTTTTCTCTGCTATTTCTGCAAAAGTTGACAAAACATCCAAAAATGCAATTGCTTTTGCCGTTTGTTGAATCGGTAAAAGTTTAGTGATAATTTCTTGTAACAATTCAATAAATAATTGATTTTCTATAGCAAGAATTTTTTCTTCTGCACCAAGAATTTGTGTTTCGTACTCTTTTAATTCTTCGGTAATATAACGCTCTGCATTCACCAAAGTTTGCTTACGAATCCATTCTTCTGGCACTTTATCTTTGTGCGTATTTCGAACTTCAATATAATAACCAAACACATTATTGAATGCAATTTTCAAGGACGAAATTCCAGTTCGTTCTGTTTCGCGTTGACACATTTGATCCAAATAATCTTTTCCAGAAAACTGAATTTTTCGTAATCGATCCAATTCTTCTGAAACACCTTCTCTAATCACATTTCCTTTTACAATTTGATGCGGAGGCTCGTTAGAAAGTGTATCAAAAATCTTTTGTGTTAAATGATCAATTGGTTCGATTCGAGAAAATAAATCTGCAACTTCTTTGATATTCGATTGTTCAGCAACTTCTTTTATTTCTTCCGAAATTTTCAAACTTTGTGCTAATTGTTGTAATTGACGAGGTGTAATTTTACCTGTCGAAACTTTTCCAGCCAAACGTTCTAAATCGGTTAATTGACCTAATTTTTCTCGCAAATCGTAACGTAAATCTCCAAATTTGTAGAAGTATTCGACAATATTTTGACGACGTTGAATTGATTTCAAATCTTTCAACACCATTACCATCCAACGATTCAACAAACGTGCTCCCATCGGAGTTTTGGTATCGTCTAAAACATTTAATAACGTAACACCTTTTGGATGTGGAGAATAAACCAATTCGAGATTGCGAATCGTAAATGGATCCATCCACACAAAACTATCTTGATTAAGACGCTGAATAGATGTTAGATGCTGAATTTCGAAGTGATGTGTGTCATCCAAATAAGCTAAAATTGCACCCGCAGAAATGATTCCATCTTTTAAATCCTCAATTCCAAAACCTTTTAGATTCTTAGTTTTAAAAAGATTGGTTAATTTATCAACTGCAAAATCATATTGAAAAGCCCAATCATCCAACAAAAATTTACTTTTGACATCAGAAAAATTATATTTAACACGTTTTTGGTAAATCACTTCACTTGGTCGAAACGATTGAATAATTTTCGCTACTTGATCTTCTTGTCCTTCCGAAACCAAAAATTCTCCTGTCGAAACATCTAACAACGCAATTCCAAAAGCTTTATCACCTTGATGAACAGCCATCAAAAAGTTATTCGATTTTGACGATAAAACCTCATCTTGCAACGCAACACCAGGCGTTACCAATTCTGTAACACCACGTTTTACGATACCTTTTACCATCTTTGGATCTTCGAGCTGATCACAAATTGCAACGCGTAAACCGGCTTTCACCAATTTCGGTAAATAAGTATTCAAACTATGATGAGGAAACCCTGCCAAAGCACTATTATCAGAACCATTGGCGCGTTTTGTTAAAACTATATCTAAAATGCGAGAAGCTCGCACAGCATCTTCTCCAAATGTTTCGTAAAAATCTCCCACACGGAACAACAACATTGCATCAGGATATTTCGCCTTGATGGTGTTATATTGTTTCATTAGAGGAGTTTCCTTATTCTTTACTACTTTTGTCAAATTATTATAAATTTTGAACAGCTAAGTTAGTTAAAAACGAAGTGATGAGAAAACTAAAATTAGACGAATTAGGTCGCGTTTCTGCGGAAGAATATAAAGCTATTGAAAAACACCCGATTGTTGTGGTGTTGGATAATGTGAGAAGTATGCACAATGTTGGTGCAGTTTTTAGAACTTCGGATGCATTTTTAATTGATAAAATTTATTTGTGTGGAATTACAGCAACTCCACCTCATAAAGAAATTCATAAAACGGCCATTGGTGCAGAAAATTCTGTTGATTGGGAATATGTGAAAGATTCGAATGAATTGGTTGCTAAATTAAAAGAAGATGGTTATCAAATTGTAACGATTGAACAAACGGAAGGTTCTGTTTTGTTAAATGAATTTGAAGTTGACCAATCTCAGAAATATGCAATTGTGATGGGAAATGAGGTTGATGGTGTGCAACAATCAATCATTGATCAATGTGATACGTGTATCGAAATTCCACAATCAGGAACAAAACATTCGCTTAATGTTTCGGTTTGTACAGGAATTATTTTATGGAAATGGTATGAAAGTTTTATGAAATAGCGTTAAGCAAAAATATAAACTCCAACTTTTCATCAAGTTGGAGTTTTTTGTTATTAAAAATTCACCGAAACATTAATCCATTCTGGATCAAAATCTGCGTTATATTTTTTATAGAAATTAATTGCAGGTTCATTCCAATCCAGAACTTGCCAAACCATTCCGTGGTAATTATTCGCTTTTCCATAAACAATTAATTCATCCAATAATAATTTACCAATTCCAGAACCGCGCATTTTTTCGGTTACAATCAAATCCTCCAAATATAATCTGCGTCCTTTCCAAGTCGAATAACGATCGTAATGCAACGCAATTCCTTCCACATTTCCGTCCACTTCTGCAACCAAAGAACCCCAAACTGGTTTATCTCCAAACCCGCATTCTTCCATTTCTTCTAAGGTTACCGTTACTTCGTCTGGTGCTTTTTCGTATAAAGCTAATTCGTGAATTAACTCTAAAATTCGAGGACAATCTTCTTTTCTTGCTTCTCGTATTGTTACATTTTTCATTATTGTGTGATGTTATTTAGTTATTCGTTATTCGAGACTAGAAATTAGTTATCTAGTTTACGAAACGTAGAATTCATTATTTTTTGTCATTCTGAATATAGCTTCAGCGAAATGAAGAATCTATAGATTCCTCCATTCGTCGGAATAACAAATTCGCTAATTTTTGATGAGATACTGAAACGAGTTCAGCATGACAATTTCTCTAAATTCGAGCTTCGTATTTCTAACTTCGTACTTAAATCGTCATTCCAATTTCGATTCCTTTGATACGACGATATAATTCTGTTGCGTAATTATCAGTCATTCCCGAAACATAATCCAAAATTCCCATTACCTTTTGATACTTTGTTCCTTTCTCATATAAAAACTGAGCAGGAACTAAACGCAAGGCTTTTTTCTCAAACGTTTTGCGTTCTTTTTCATCTTTTAAAATTGGAGGAATAAATTGCGAAAGCAATTCTGACATTACATTATAACCTGCATTTTCAATTTCGAGAACAGAACGATGATTATAAATATTTTCAATCGAGAAACGTTGAATTTCGTCTAAAACTCGTTTCGTTACTTGTTCCGTTTCATTTTTAATCACATCTAATAACGCCGTTTTAAATTCTCCTTTTACAATTTGATCAAAATTATTTTGGTAAACTTCAACCGATTTTTGCGTCAATAAATTAATTGATTTTGCACGTAAATACGCTATTCGATCATTTTTATCTGAAATTGATTTCAATGTATTTTTTGTTTTATCAATTTGAGATGGATCTAAAGATTCGACTAAATTCAAGAATAATTTTCGGCATTTATCATGATCAATAATTCCTAAACGTTGCGAATCTTCGACATCAATAATCGAATAACAAATATCGTCTGCCGCCTCTACCAACCACACAAACGGATGTCGCTTGTAAATAATTGGTGAATCTTGTTCCAAAATCATATTCGTTTTTTCAGCAATTGTTCGGAAAGCTTCCTTTTGCGCCTGAAAAAATCCAAATTTCTTACGATGCAATTGATTTTTATCTTTTGCAACCGATTCACATGGATATTTTGCAATCGCAGCCAATGTTGAATACGTCAAACGTAAACCACCTTCCGATTTTCCGTTTTGTTGTTGTGTTAAAATTCGAATTGCATTTGCGTTTCCTTCAAAATTGATTAAATCAGCCCATTCTGCTTCAGTAAAATATTGTTTCAAATCAGCTTCATGACGATCAAAATAAGAAGCTATCGCATCTTCACCAGAATGTCCAAAAGCTGGATTTCCGATATCGTGGCATAAACATGCCGCTGAAATCACATCGTGAATACTATACTTATAAAACTCCTGCGACTCCTTTGTTAATTTATAATTTTCGGAAATAAACTTTCCAACCAAATTTCCCATCGAACGCCCAACAGACGAAACTTCCAACGAATGCGTCAATCGATTGTGAACAAAAACACTTCCCGGCAAAGGAAAAACTTGCGTTTTGTTCTGCAAACGACGAAAGGCAGACGAAAAAATAATACGATCATAATCGCGCTGATATTCTGATCTCGCATCCGACGTATCGTTTGTATTACTGCGTTGATTGGTGTAAATATGATTTAGAAGTTCCATAAACTGATTTAGAAAACGAATTTAACGAATAATGTCCAGTCATAAAAAAATCCGAACGGTTTCGTTCGGATTTTTGGTTTTATTTAATATAATAGTATAATACTTCAGAATCAAAAATACTTTTTTTAAGTCTTATATTTTCAACTTCATTATTCGGTATCTCAATATCTCCTAACGAAGTTTTTTGAAAATAATAATAAATCTTACCATTATTAGCTTCTAATTTTATTATCGGATCATTGTGATCATAATATTTACTCGCATTCTTAATTGGATAATTTATTGCCAAAGCTTTATCTACATTAATATAAAAGTCCTTGAAAAATATAATCGAGACAGAATAAATAAAACAAAAACATAATATAAAAATTAAAAACCTAAATGCAATAGGTATCTTTCTATAGACAAATGCTAAAATAATACTTATTAATATAGAAAAAAACACAATTATATTAGAACTAAAACTACTATTACCATACAATGGATACTTTAAATTAAAATATAATGCTCCGAAATAAAAAAAGATATTTAAGAACGCTATAATTACAACTAAAAGAATAAGTATTTTTTTATTCATATAAAAATTATTACCAACTACCAGAAGCACCTCCGCCTCCGAAGCTTCCGCCACCGAAGCCACCAAAGCCGCCTCCGCCGCTAGATGATCCACCCCAAGAACTTCCTCCTGAGCCGAAACCTCCACCACCGAAAACAGAACTTCCTGTGTTCATGATGATAATATCGTCTAACAAACTTCTTCGTCTACCGCCATTTCCGCCATTATTACCTCCTCTACCTTTCGAAATAATAATGAAAATAAAAATGAAAAATCCTATGGCAAAAATCAATGCAAACCAATCCATTTCTGGTTCTTGAGATTTTGCTTTGTCTTGTTTGTATTTTCCTGCAAAAGCTTGAAAAATAGAATTGACTCCAGCATTTATTCCGCCAGCGTAATCACCTTGTTTGAAATACGGAATAATAACATTGTCAATAATCGATTTGTTGACACTTGGTGGTAGATAAATTTGAGCTCCATAACCTGTTCTAATCGTAATCTTACGATCTTGTTCACTTAAAACAATTACAACTCCATTATCTTTTCCTTGTGTACCAACTTTCCATTTTTCACCAATATCATTTGCAAACATTTCTAACGGATAACCATCTAGAGACTTCACTGTTAATACCAAAATTTGAGTAGATGTTGAATCATCATAGGCTACTAATTTTCGTTCTAATTCATCCAACTGCATTGCATCAAAAACATGTGCATAATCTTGCACAAGTTTTTTGGGTGGATGCTTGATATTAACCAATTCTTTAGGCGTTTGCCCAAAAACGGTTAAAATAGTTAGAAAAAAAGTTAGAAAAAAGTATTTAACTGTAGCTAATTTCATCTGGTAATTCGTTTGTATCATCCTCTTGATAAGGAAAATATTTTTTAAGTGCTTTGCCTGTTTTTTTTATTCCTTCACAAAGCCCTTTTACATAATGTTCTTTTTTGAAATGCTTGATGACCTCTTCTTTTATATCATCCCAAAAATCATCTGGTGTCACTTGATCAATTCCTTTATCACCAATAATTGTAAAGTTATGATCGGTTGGTGAAACATGAAACAACACACCATTTCTATCTTTGGTTTTGTGCATTTCTAATCGTTCAAACACCTCTAAAGCTTTATCAAAATGATTGGGAGAAGATTCGAATTCAATATGAACTCGAATTTCCCCACTTGTATATTTCTCCGCTTTTTGGATGGCTTCGATTATTTTTTTTTCATCTTTTGAGGAAAGAAATTTATGTTTCTTATTTCCCATAATGATTAGAATTCTACTTTAGGAGCATTTTCAGATCCTGCAGCAGCTTTGAAATAACCTTTTTTCGTAGCACCTGTAAAACCAGCGATTAAGCTGTTAGGGAAAGTTATAATCATGTTATTGAATTTCTCTGCAGCATCGTTGTATTTTTTTCTCTCAAATAAAACTTCTTGCTCGATAGAAGATAATTCTGCTTGTAAAGAAGTAAAGTTTTGATTGAATTTAATATCCGGATATTTTTCAACAGAAACCAATAAACGGCTTAATGTAGATCCTAATTGATCTTGAGCTTGTTGAAATTTCGCAATATTTGCATCTGTTAATTGACTTGGATCATCAATTTTAATTTGATTAGAAGTCGCTTTTGCACGTGCATCAATTACAGCTGTTAACGTTTCTTTTTCCATATTCGCAGCACCTTTTACCGTGTTCACTAAATTTGGAACTAAATCTGAACGTTTTTGATATGTATTTTCTACATTCGACCATTGTTTTTGTACACCTTGGTCTGTTGTTTTAATCGTATTCGAAACTCCAATTCCCCAGAAAACGATTCCTGCAAGAACTAAAAGAATCACTCCGCCAATAAGACATCCTTTGTTTTTCATAGTATTTTTAATTTATTATTACGTAAAAATAGTGTTTTTTAAACAATTTTTTATCAAAAATAAAACCGAGCTTATTTCTAAACTCGGCTTTAATATTTTTTGGATTTTAAGCGTTTAATTTAATAATGTTTTCGCCCAACTTTCTTCAATCGGTAATAACCAATTTTGCTTAAAATCATTCAAAGAAGAAATTCCATTATTGAAAACTTTTACATTTTTGATTTCTCCTTCTTTTACTTTTTGTTTGAATGTTGGTAATTTTTCGATAAAAACTTCCTGTTCATTTTCATACGAAACTAACATTCTGTTCAATAAATCGAACGAATAATCTGCATCAATTTCGCGTACGATTTTCGTTAATTTATCGATAGAACAACCACTTGCTGTCGCTTGATTTTCGTCTACACCAACTACAATAAATTGATCATAAGGTAAATCAAAATCAGCTAAAAGTTCAGCGCCATGCGCATTCCAATCCGCTATAAAAGTATTTAGTTTAGCTGTAATAGCTTGCTTTTCTTCTGTTGAGAATTTACGATTGGCTTGAAAAATCCAAATTCTTGAATCGTCTGCTAAATTCATTTTCTCTTTGTTTAAAATTTGTGTTTCAAAGATACGGAAATTTTAGATGTTAGATGTTAGATGTTAGATGTTAGATGTTAGATGTTAGATGTTAGATGTTAGATGTTAGATGTTAGATGTTAGATGTTAGATGTTAGATGTTAGATGTTAGAAAGCTAAAATTTTTACATAAAAAAGCCATCTCAAAGAGATGGCTTTTTTATATTATTTTTATAAATTCGATTATAAATCTTTCGCTTCCATAATCAATTCAGCTAAGTCTTTTACCATAACCGTTGATTCTTTTTCGAAGTGTTTTACACCGTCTGTCATCATTGTATTACAAAATGGACAACCTGTTGCGATAATGTGCGGCTCTTTCTCTAAAGCCTCTTCTGTACGTTCTACATTGATGTCTTTGTTTCCTTTTTCTGGTTCTTTGAACATCTGCGCTCCACCAGCACCACAACATAATCCACGTGTTTTGCAACGTTTCATTTCGACTAATTCGGCATCTAATTTTTCGATTAATTCACGAGGCGCTTCGTACACATCGTTACCGCGACCTAAATAACAAGGATCGTGGAAAGTGATTCGTCTTCCTTTGAACGTTTCAGAACCTTCTAATTTCAATTTACCTTCGTTGATTAACTGCTGTAAATATTGAGAATGATGCAAAACTTCATACTCTCCACCTAAACTTGGATATTCATTTTTCAACGTATTGAAACAATGTGGACAAGTTGTAACGATCTTTTTCACTTCGTAAGCATTCAGAACTTCAATATTCATCATAGCTTGCATTTGGAAAACAAATTCGTTACCAGCACGCTTTGCAGGATCACCTGTACACGATTCTTCTGTTCCTAAAACGGCGAATTCTACGCCAATATTATTTAAAATTTTAACGAATGCTCGTGTTATTTTTTTAGCTCTGTCATCAAAACTTCCGGCGCAACCAACCCAAAACAAAACTTCTGGTTGTTTGCCTTCGGCCATATATTGAGCCATTGTTTTAACTGTAATATTTGACATATTTTTTTGTAGTCTTTGTGTTATTTGAATGGATTTAGTTTAATGTTTTCCATCATCAAAAACTTGAATCGAAACATTTTTTTCAACCAAATCTGTAAATTTACCATTGTATCGTGTCGCTTTTACTAAATGGTTGTCAACCCAATGATAATTTCCTCCACGAGGTTTTCCCATTAAAAGTCCATGGTATTTGAAACCATGTTTTTTCAACCAAATTTCTGTGTACTCACGATGTTCTTCTGTACGTGATGTAAAAAATGTGATAATATGTCCTTCGTCGTACCATTTGTTTAATGTTTCTAAAGCATCTGGATATAATTCTGCTGTTAGCATACGTTCTGGTTCTTCGTTTGGAATATCATCGCAAATTGTTCCATCAATGTCAATTAAATAATTTTTAACATTTTCTGGTAAAATAGGACTTACTCTTTCTCCGTTTTCAATTTTTTCCTCTAAGAAATTTTCCATGTGTGCTGTGTTTGTGTGTTATGTACAAAAATTAATAGTTCTTTGAGAATGAGTAATTGTATTTTACAATTTTAATCGTTTGCCCAATTCAATCTATCCGCATTGTTAAATTGCCAAGGAGCTCCATTGTTTTCGACATTTGTCATCATCATGTTCAACTCGTTTGGTGCAGCAGATTGTTCCATTACCAAATAACGACGTAAATCAACAATAATTGATAACGGATCGATATTTACTGGACAAGCCTGTGTACATGCATTACAAGATGTACATGCCCATAATTCTTCTGGTGAAATGTAATCGTTGACAAGCATTTTACCATCATCCACAAAACTTCCGTTTGCATCGATGTTTTTACTTACTTCTTCTAAACGATCACGAGTATCCATCATAATTTTTCGAGGAGATAATTTTTTCCCTGTCAAATTTGCTGGACATTCAGATGTACAACGCCCACACTCCGTACATGTGTAGGCATTCAATAATTGTACTCTGTTTAAATCAAAAATATCTTTTGCTCCAAATGTTTCTGGCTCTCCCTGTGGTTCGGCAGGTGCTGCGTAAGGATCTGCATTTGGATCCATCATCATTTTTACCTCATCTGTTACAGATTGTAAATTATTGAATTCTCCTTTTGGTTCTAACTTAGAAAACCATGTATTTGGAAAAGCCAAAATGATGTGTAAATGTTTTGAATAATACAAATAATTTAAGAAAAAGAAAATTCCGATGATATGAAACCACCAAGCTGCTCTTTCTATAATTGTAATAAATGTGATGTCGTTGAATTGACTAATAATTGGTGCTGTTAACCAAGAAGAAATTGGAAAAGATCCTGTTTCGATATAATGAGGTGCACCCATTTTTTGTAACACTTGATCTGCACCATTCATTGTAAATAAAGCCAACATAAATGCAACCTCCATAATTAGGATATAATTAGCATCGTCTTTTGCCCAGCCTTTCATTTCTGGTTTCCAAAAACGTCCAACTTTTACAAAGTTTCTTCTACAGAAGAAAATGATACACGAAACCATCACCAAAAAGGCTAAAATCTCGAAAAACCCTATCATTCCGTTATAGAAACCTCCTAAGAAACTTAGAATACGGTGTGTTCCGAATACACCATCGATGATAATTTCTAATACTTCGATATTGATTAAAACAAATCCTACATAAACAAAAACATGTAGAATACCAGCAAGAGGACGAACAGTCATTTTACCTTGTCCTAAAGCCACACGAGCCATCGTTTTCCACCTTTCCGCAGGATGATCGAAACGATCTATTTCTTTCCCTAATTTGATGTTACGTATAAGTTTCTTTACGTTTTGCGCAAAGAACCAAATACTTCCTATCATAATTAGAAGAAAGATTACATTTGGAATGTACTTCATCATTTTTTATTAGTTTTTTTTGAGTTTTGAGTATTTAAATTTTAGTTTTGATTTTATGGCTGAACTGGTTGCTTTTTACCAAAAACAGAGATGTTCACATAACGACTTGGGTTTTTCTTTAAGTCTGTTACCAATTCATTCATATTTTTGATTGTTGCTTCAAGTTCGTTAGCAAGCGTTTCATCTTTTGCTAATTTTCCTAAAGAACCTTTTCCATTATTCATATCTTCTAACAATGTATTTAAGTTTTTAGACGCATTTTCAAAATTCTTAATCACTTGATCTAATTCTAACGCGTTTAATTTATCCGCAGTTTTTCCAAATTTGTCAACCGTAGCTTTTGCAGAAGCCATTGTAGCACTTGCATTGTTAAGCGTTGTGTTCAATGTCTTTTCGTTTGTTTTGATCAAATTATTTGCACTATTTGATGTTGCAGTCAACGATTGCGCTGTTTTGTCGAACGAATCAATTGTATGATTCAAGTTTCTCAACATTGCTTTAATATCTTGTTGAGTTGACGGATCCAAAACATTGTTTACACTTCCTAATGTTTGATTAAAACTTAATAAAACACTATCTAACTTTGCTTGTGTTGGCGTTAATTGTTTCGTCAAACCATCTAACATTCCGCCTGCAATACGACCTTGTAAATAATCACCATCTTTTGCTACATCTGGTCCATAGTCTAATAAAAGTCTAACTTCTGGTCCAGACATAATTCCTGGTTCGTAAATTTCTGCAATTGTTTTTTTCGAAAATTGAATATCTTTTTCGACAGAAATCACGACTTCAAAATAGATAGGTTTTGCAGTATCTATAATTTTAATTTCTTTCACCTGACCAACTCTCAAACCGTTTACAGAAACAGGTTTAGAAGGAGCTAATCCGCTTACATTTTCGTATTTTACAGTAAACAAACGTCCTGATGAAAAAATATTTTGACCTTTTAAGAAATTGAATAGCATGAAAAAACCTACTAAGGTTAAGATGGTAACAACTCCTATTTTTAATTCTTTAGATAACTTCACTTGTTATGATTTTATGCAAAAATAAAATTTAATTTGTAAAGAAACATTTTATATTACGTTTACATTGGTTCTTCACCATTAAATGTAACGATAAAGGCGTTTCTAAAACCTTTGTCTTGTACTTGTTTCAATGTTTTTTGAGCAGATTCCATTGTTTTATCAGAGCCATAATAATATTTCTGAAGTCCACCTTCTTTTACTCGCAACACATTTGTCAATCCATTAAATTTTTCGTCTTTGTCTTTATATTTTTTATTTGATGTCATAAACTGAACACGATAATTTTTACCACCTTCTAATTTTTTATTCGTTTCAAATTCTACAATTTTTGCACCAGAAAATCCTTTACGTTTTACCGTTTGCAACAAATCATCTGCACGAGATTGTAAATCTGTTTCTCCGTAATAATACACGTAATTATCACCTTCCTGAATTACATCTAAATCTGTTAAACCTCTTAATTGCGGCGAAGTTGAAGAAAATTTCATTTTAGACTCCATTACCCTTACCTTCAATTTTTTTCCTTCTACAGGTTTTTCAACTTTTTTAACTGGTTTAGGTTTTTCGTCCTCGTCCTCTACTCCACTTCTACGATCATATTCTTTTTTGAATTGTTTAAAAGCTTCATAAATTGTAGTCGTCGTTTTATCTTTTCCTTCGTCTGATGCTAAAAATGTTCCTTCATCATAATTCGAAATAAATCCTAACTCTACCAAAACAGAAGGAGAAGCATTTCCTCTCAACACGTGAAAATTTGCTTGTTTAACACCTCTACTTTTTCTGAAATCACGATTTACGAAACCTTTTTCTACCAAATCTGCAAAACGAATAGATTGTTCTTTATAAGCTGCATTCATAATCTCAAAAGCGATAACCGCTTCCGGATCATTTGGATTAAATTTTTCGTAACGTTCTTGATCTTTCTCTAAAAACACAACCGAGTTTTCACGTTTAGAAACTTCATCTGTTTCGTTAGATCGTTTCAATCCCATTACAAATGTTTCTGTTCCTGTTGCGCTTTTGTTATCAGCCGAATTACAGTGAATCGAGACAAATAAATTCGCATGATTATCATTTGAAATTCGTGTACGTTCCCATAATTCTAAAAAAATATCTGTATCACGTGTTAAAACAACTTTAACATCTTTGTGATTTTTCTTAATTAACTCCGCTAATCTTTTCGAAACATCTAACGTGATATTCTTTTCATAATCAGCGACTCCCCTTGCTCCAGCATCATGTCCACCATGACCAGCATCAATAACAATTACAAAATTTTGCTTTTTTTGTGCAAATGAAAATGTAGAAAATACCATCATCATCGCAAAAAATAAATACTTTTGTATGTTAATCATTTTTAAACTCATACTATAGGTTTGTTTTTTTGATTAATTTTGACGCAATTTATAAAAAATAAGTTTTTCAATTTGTTTACAAAGGCAATTAAATCGATTTTATTTTTTAGTCCAGTTATGGTTTGCACCGTTTCTTT
The DNA here is from genome assembly GCF_019308355.1 of Empedobacter falsenii. Lineage (GTDB taxonomy): Bacteria > Bacteroidota > Bacteroidia > Flavobacteriales > Weeksellaceae > Empedobacter > Empedobacter falsenii_B. Next base: position 92,133 of record NZ_JAAGKM010000001.1, read on the forward strand.
TGGACAAGTTAAGCAAAATAATAACGATAAAGATCACTCTAAGATAGTTTCTGATTCAGTAAAATTAGATACTATTATCCCTGTAAAAGAGAAATTAGAGTTTGTGGTAGAGCACAATTCCGAGGACGAAATACATAATCGTAAAAAACGTATGACTTACCTTTTGCGTAAGGCACATGTAGTTTACGGCGATATGACTATTGATGCAGATTATATCGAACTAAATTGGGATACAGGTGATGTATATGCCGAAGGTAAGCGCGATTCTATTGGGAATATTATTGAAAAAACTAAGTTTACACAAGGTCAACAAGAAATTTTGCAAGATGCTTTCAAAGTAAATTTCAAAACGAAAGTTGGAATTGCATATAACATTCGCATGACGCAAGAAGATGGAATCATCATTGCTGATAAAGCGAAGCGTGTCAATGATTCGGTAATGTTGTTAAAACGTGCCGATTTTACAACGGATACTTATTTTAAAGAAGGAAAAGATACTCGACCAGATTATTTTCTTCGCGCCAAAGAAGGAAAAATGATTGATAAAAATGGTAAGAAAACATTAATTACCGGACCTATCAATATGTGGATTTATGACGTACCAACGCCCTTAGCATTGCCATTTGGTTACATCCCAGCGATGGGTGCAAAACGTGCCGCAGGTATTTTGATGCCTCGCCCAGGTGAGCGTACAAATCTTGGTTTCTTTATCGAAGATTTAGGGTTTTATGTTCCATTTGGAGATAATTTTGATTTAAAACTTTCGGGAGATATCTATACAAAAGGTAGTTGGGCTACTAGAGCCGAGTCTACCTATAAAAAACGTTACAAATACAATGGGCGACTTGCAGCGAATGTAGAAAATCGCTTAACTGGTATCAAAGGTCTTACAGAAGGCTCTAATGCCTTTTCTAAACAAAGTATGTTTGGTGTTATGTGGTCACATAGCCAAGATCCGAAAGCAAATCCATATTGGTTATTCAATGCCAATGTTAACTTTTCGAGTTCGAAATATTACCGTGAATCTGTACGAAATCAATACATTAATACTGGACAAGTTTTTACAAACAACGTTAACTCGTCTATTAACTTAACAAAAAACTTTGAGAATGCTCCACTAACAGCTCAGTTGAGTATGTCGCACTCTCAAAATTACAATACTGGAGATATTAACATTGCATTTCCTCGTTTCAACTTGACTATGTCTCGTATTTTCCCGTTTGCAAAGAAAAATATGCCAAAAGAAGGTTTAATTCAGAATCTTGGTTTAACGTATAGTATGCAAGCTGGAAATGAAGTTAACACCAACGACAAAGACATCTTTACAGACAAAATGTGGAAAGATCAAATGCGAATGGGTGCGAATCACAAAATTGGTTTGCAGACAGGTATTACACTTGCTAATTATTTCCCATTAACACTTTCTTCTGACTATAATGAAGTTTGGGGTGATAATCGTTTGATTAAAAATTACAATTCTGTTAACGGAAAAATAGAGGACACAACATTGAAAGGATTCAATTCATATCGAACATTTAATTTCAATGCTTCTGTTTCAACTAATATTTATGGATTATATCTTAATCCAAATAAAGATGCTAAGATTTTAGGAATTCAGCACGTGATTACACCATCTATTGGTTATAGTTATACGCCGGATTTCCAAAGTCAATCTTGGGGATATTACAAAGCTTATCAAAACCAAAATCAAGAAGAAGTTTGGTACAATCAATATCAAAACATGTTGTATGGTGTATCAATTCCTGGTTTGACAAATTCATTAAACTTTGGAATTTCGAACAACTTAGAGATGAAAGTAAAAGATGCAAATGACCCGAAAGGTTTCAAAAAAGTAAAGATATTTGAATATTTACGTTTGAGTTCATCTTATAACTTCTCTGCAGATGAATTTAAACTTTCTCCAATCAGTATTAACGGAATGACATCTTTGTTTGATAGAAAAGTAAACGTACAATTTTCGTCAACTGTTAATCCATATAAAATTCAACGTTACATGAATGCTGAAGGAAGTGAAGTTGCTCAATACATTGATGAACTTGGCTTAGGAAATCTTCGTATTTCGAATATGACATTAGGAACTGGTTATACATTTGACAATAGTACATTTGGCGGAAAACGTTTCGATGCCAAGAACTATAAAAAACGTGGAACAGTTCGTGATGAAAATTTCTATTATGACAGCGATAATTATGCGCAATTTGCTATTCCTTGGAGTTTAACAGCTAATTTAAGTTATAATTATAGCAAAGGAACAGAACGAAAAGGAAGTAGCACAGGTTCTATTGCAATGAATGGTAAAATTTCGCCAACACCATATTGGGCAATTTCTGCAAATGCAACTTACGATTTCATCAAAAGTGAAATAACTTATGTACGTTTTGGTTTTGAAAGAGATTTACGAAGCTTTACCTTATCATTCAACTGGACACCAATGGGAACATATAAAAGTTATGATTTCTTTATCGGAATCAAAGCATCAATCTTACAAGATTTAAAATACAACGATAGATCAAGACTTAATTACTAAAAAAATATTAATATGAAAAAACAAATCGTTCATACAGAAAAAGCACCACAAGCAATTGGACCTTATTCACAAGGTGTAAAATACAACGGATTTATTTACACATCAGGACAAATTCCTTTCAATGTAGAAAAAAATGAATTGGTTACAACAGGTATTCAAGATGAAGTTCATCAAGTAATGAAAAATGTAATTGCAATTTTAGAAGCTGGCGGAACAACAATTGACCAAGTTGTAAAAACAACAATTTTTGTTAAGGATTTGAATGATTTCAACGCAGTTAACGAAGTTTATGCTTCTTATTTTAATGACGAAAATTATCCTGCACGCGAATGTGTAGAAGTTGCTCGTTTACCACGCGACGTAAATGTTGAAATTTCTGTAATCGCTATTGCAGACTAATAAAATATTATGCTAAAAGACAAAACTGTATTAAGAAACACAATTGCTGTAATAGTAGGATTAGCTGTTATCTACGCTATCATACAATTTGGTCTTATATACAACGCGGATAGATTGGGATGGGACAACAAAGTTTTTCCGGAATGGAGACACATCATCAAATACTTTTCGCACCAAGAAGGAAAAAAATTCGAAGTTCAATTTTTTGGATCAATGCTCGCAATTAGTGGAATTGCAGCTTTAGTTGGAGGTGTTATAACAGCACTTATCGTAAGAAGAGCTAAACAAGCTTACACGATGTTTGTAGGTTTTATTGTGTTAATCGTTGCATTAGGCGACGTTCTTATCACGCCTTATCACCCAACTTGGTACGAAATTGCGATCTGTCCAGTTTTATTCTTTTCATCATGGATTGGAGGTTTAATTGTAGATTTAATTTACAAAAGATTTTTAAAAAAATACAAACCATCCAGCCAATCATATTAAACTAACATTATGTCTGAAAAAGATAGAAAAATTAGAGTTGCCATCTCGATTGGTGATTATAACGGAATCGGAATTGAGGTTATCTTAAAAACCTTACAAGAAAAAGAAATAACAGAGTTTTTTACGCCTGTTATTTTCGGTTCAACCAAATTATTATCGTATCAAAAAGATCGTTTAAAATTTGACCGAATCAATTTTCAAGGTATTCAAGATGCGAATCAAATTGTAGACGGAAAAATCAATGTGGTTAATCTTTGGAAAGATCAAATTGATGTACATTATGGTAAAGTAACCAAAGAAGCTGGTGAACACGCTTATCAATCATTAAAAGCGGCTGCAAAATCTGTTTCAGATGGTTTTACTGATGTTTTGGTAACGGCTCCAATTAATAAAGATAATATTCAGTCCGAAGAATTTCATTTCCCAGGTCATACCGAATATTTAGGAGAAATTTGGGGAGGAAAACCTTTGATGTTCTTAGTTTCAGAAAAATTGAGAGTTGGTTTAGTAACGCAACATATTCCAATTAGCGAAGTTGCAAAACAAATTAATCCAAAATCTGTTTATGCAAAAATTCAACAAATTCATAAAAGTTTGATTGAAGATTACGCCATCGAAAAACCAAAAATTGCAGTTTTAGGTCTTAATCCTCATGCAGGTGACAATGGTCTGTTAGGATCAGAAGAAAAAGAAATTATTTCGCCAGTTATCGAGCGTTGCATTAACGAAAATCAATTAGTTTTTGGACCTTATTCGGCAGATAGTTTTTTCAATCCAAGTAATTTAGACGCTTTTGATGCGGTTTTGGCCATGTATCACGATCAAGGATTGGTGGCATTCAAAACAATTAGTTTTGATGAAGGCGTTAATTATACAGCTGGATTAAAATTTGTACGAACTTCGCCAGATCATGGTGTGGCTTACGACATCGCAGGAAAAGGAATTGCAAACGAAGAATCATTTAAGGAAGCTATTTTTTCAGCGATCGAATTATATAAAAATCGAAACGAATACCAAGAGCTAACAAAAAATGTATTGCAACATATCCATCTAAAATTAGAAAAAGGCGATAATAAAGAATAAAAATTTAAAATAAGTTGCAAAGAGCTATTAATTTTAAATAAATTAGATTATCTTTGCACACCTTTTTGTGGTATGGACAAGTTAAAAAATTATAATATTGTATTTACAAGCTTGCCTTTTGGTAAGAGTGATTTTACATTCGAATTATCACAATCGTTCTTTGATTTATTTGAAATTGAGCAAGATTTTGACAATCCTAATTTAATTGCAACAATTATTTTAGATAAAAAATCAACAATGCTTGAGTTAGAAATCAGCTTAAAAGGAGACATTACAGTCCCTTGTGATTTGACTGGAGAATTGTTTCAACAAGAAATTTCAAATAATGCAGAATTAATTGTTAAATTTGGAAACGAGTTTGACGATACTGATTTTGAAATGTGGGTAATTCCAAGAGAGGAATACCAAATCAACGTTGCGCAAGTTCTTTATGAATTGGCAATGTTATCAGTACCAACAAAACGAATTCATCCAGATGTCTTGAATGGCAAAAGCGATTCTGAAATGATTGAATTGTTAGACCAATACAGCATTTACGAATTAGACGAAGATGAAGAATACGAGCATTACGATGAAGACAACAACAATGATGACGATGACGATAATAACGACATTGATCCTCGTTGGGCAAAATTGAAAGATTTGAAACCTTAATTGGTTTTTATTATTAAAATAAATTATAGAAATAAAGAAAAAAAAGTAGTTAGATATGGCACATCCTAAGAGAAGACAGTCGTCAACAAGAAGAGATAAACGTAGAACACACTACAAAATCGAAGCTCCACAATTAGCAATCGATAAAACAACAGGTGAAGCACATTTATATCACAGAGCTCACTGGTCTGACGGAAAATTATACTACAAAGGTAAAGTAGTATTAGAGAAAGTACAAGAAGTTACTGAATAATATAATCTTCGAAAGATTTTGAAGCTGTTTCTAAAAAGAAACAGCTTTTTTTATTTTTTTTTCAATACCTTTGAAATCGTTTTATAAAAAACAAACATAAAAGGTCAAATAAAAAACCGCATTATATGGACATTAAAGACATTCAAAATTTAATTAGATTCGTATCAAAAGCAGAAGTTGCTGAAGTAAGCATCAAACAAGATGACATCGAAATCAAAATCAAAACTTTAGCAAGCGTACCTGCACAAGTTGCATCTCAACAAATTTATGTACCACAAGCTCCTGTAGCTCCAATTGCCGCTCCTCAAGCGTCAGCAGCTGCACCAGCAAATAACTCTACAACATCAACAGAAGAAGAAAATAGTAATTTAATTACAGTTAAATCTCCTATGATTGGTACTTTCTACCGTGCTGCAGGACCAGGTAAAGAACCTTTTATTAATGTAGGTGATGCTATTGCTCCAGGTAAAGTTTTATGTATTGTTGAAGCAATGAAGCTATTCAACGAAATCGAATCAGAAGTTTCTGGAAAAATTGTAAAAATCTTAGTGGACGACGCTAGTCCAGTTGAGTACGATCAACCATTATTCTTAGTTGATCCAGCTTAATCAATTACATCTAAAAAATTATGTTTAAAAAGATATTAATCGCTAATAGAGGTGAAATTGCAATGCGTATTATACGTACTGCAAAAGAAATGGGAATCAAAACGGTTGCCGTTTACTCTAAAGCAGACGAGACTTCATTACACGTACGTTTCGCTGACGAAGCTGTGTGTATTGGTCCTGCTCCAAGTAAAGATTCGTACCTAAAAATGGCTAACATCATCGCGGCTGCAGAAATTACTGACGCGGATGCTATTCACCCAGGTTACGGGTTTTTATCTGAAAACTCAACTTTTTCTAAAATCTGTGCTTCTAACGGAATCAAATTCATCGGTGCTTCTGCAGAAAATATCGAGCGTATGGGAGATAAAGCCAATGCGAAAGCTACTATGAAAGAAGCTGGTGTTCCTGTAGTACCAGGTTCTGATGGTTTATTAGAAAGCTATGAGCAAGCCTTAGAAGTTGCGCGCGAAATTAAATACCCAGTTATGATGAAAGCTACTGCCGGTGGTGGTGGTAAAGGTATGCGTGCAATTTGGAAAGAAGAAGATTTATTACACGCATGGGAATCTGCTCGTACAGAAGCTGCTGCAGCTTTTGGTAACGACGGAATGTATATGGAAAAATTAATCGAAGAACCACGTCATATCGAGATTCAAGTTGCAAGTGACCAAAACGGTAAAGCTTGTCACTTATCAGAACGTGACTGTTCTATTCAACGTCGTAATCAAAAATTAGCAGAAGAAACCCCTTCTCCAATCATGACAGACGAATTACGTCAACGTATGGGAGATGCAGCAGTTAAAGCTTGTGAATATATAGGTTATGAAGGTGTTGGCACAATTGAATTCTTAGTTGACAAACACGGAGATTTCTACTTTATGGAAATGAATACTCGTATCCAAGTAGAGCATCCAATTACTGAGCAAGTAACAGGTTTCGATTTAATTCATGAACAAATTATGTTAGCGGATGGTGAGCCAATCTCTGGTCAAAACTATTATCCAAACGGACATTCTATCGAGTGTCGTATCAATGCAGAAGATCCTTATAACGACTTCCGCCCTTCTCCAGGGAAAATTACAAATATTAATATTCCTGGTGGTAACGGTGTTCGTGTTGATACACACGTTTATGCTGGATATACAATTCCACCAAATTACGATTCTATGATTGCAAAAATCATTGTTACTGCACAAACGCGTGAAGAAGCAATAGCAAAAATGAAACGTGCGTTAGGGGAATTTTATATCGAAGGTATCAAAACAACGATTCCTTTCCACTTACAGTTGATGGATAATCCAGATTTTATCGCGGGTAATTACACAACTAAATTTATGGAGGATTTTGTTTTTGACGAATCTTACGCAAATTACGGAGAATTATAAGAAATTAAATTTTCGAAATATTGAAAATCCAGAACGTATATTCTGGATTTTTTTATGTCATTGTGTCAGCAAAAATCAAATGGCTTAATTGTTGAAAATATCACCTCAGAAAAGTAGTAAATAATCAATTCAATCATTCCATCTAAAATCAAAATATCAAGTATTTGATAAGATTCCATCCGAATTGTTAATTTATAGTGATTGAATTGATTGTAATATTACTTTTTACTATTAAAAATCATTAATAATTTATACATTTGCACTCCAAATTTAAGGTAGATGAATATTACTAAAAATACAACAGACAAATTAAACGCAGTATTAACTGTAACTGTTGATAAGGCAGATTATCAAGAAAAAGTAGTTGATGTATTAAACCAATACAGAAAAACAGCTAACATCAAAGGTTTCCGTAAAGGACAAGTTCCAATGAGCTTTGTAAAAAAACAATACGAACAAGCTGTTGTTTTTGATACAGTTAACGAAATTTTACAAAAAAGTGTATCTGAATACATCAACACAGAAAAATTATCAATCTTAGGAAATCCAGTTCCAGTAATGAAAGATGTTGATTGGGATGCTGATCAATTATCATTTGATTTCGAATTAGGATTAGCTCCAGAATTTGATGTTGATTTATCTAAAGTAGAAGTTGACAGCTACAAAGTAAAAGTTGCTGACGACGAAATCCAAAAATATGTAGATAATTTCGCTGCTCGTTTTGGATCATTAAAATCTTTAACTGAAGCTGAAGCTGAAGCTGTTTTGAAAGTAGAAGCTGCTGTAGAAGGACAAGAAGCTAAACCAACATTTATCCGTTTAGAAGAATTGAAAGATGCTTCTGCATTTATCGGTAAAAAAGCTGGTGATGTTGTAGAAGTAAATTCTAACGATATTTTTGACACTGCTGAAGAAGCTGCACAACAATTGAACACAGAAGTTTCTGAAGAAGGAACTAACGTTACGTATACAATCAAAGAAATTAACAAAGCTGAAAAAGCTGAAGTTAATCAAGAATTATTTGATAAAGTTTATGGAGAAGGAGCTGTAGATTCAGAAGAAGCTTTCCGTAACAAAATCAAAGAAGAGTCAGAAAACATGTACAACAAAGAATCTGACAAACAAATTATCAATGATGTTGTAGCTAAATTATTAGATACAGTTCAATTTGATTTACCAACAGAATTTTTAACAAAATGGTTAATCACTTCTAACGAAAATGTAACTTCTGAAGAGCAAGCGAAAGAAGAATTGGTAAAAATGGACAAAGGTTTACGTTACCAATTAATCGAAGCTAAAATTGCTGAAGTTAACAATGTAGAAGTAAATGCTGAGGAAGTAAAAGAAGCTGCTTTTGCTGCAATCAAAGATCAATTAAAAATGTACGGTCAAACTTCTATTCCAGAAGAAACATTACAACAAATTGCAATGTCTGCTTTACAGAATCAAGAAGAATACAACCGTTTATCATACCAAGTGTTTACAGACAAAATGTTAGACATCTTCAAAAACAATGTAAAATTGAACGAGAAAGAAGTAACATTTGACGAGTTTGTTGACATTATTACAGAAAAAAATAAAGAATTAGCAGAAGCTTAATCACTTCTAAAAAATTCTTTATACCTTTCATTTAAAATCTAAATTTAATAATGAAAAACGTAGGAGAAGAATTTAAAAAATATGCGCTGTTAGACAAAGGAATTAGCTCTTTACATATGGAGAGTTACATCCAAAATACAACGCCTTACATCGTTGAAGAAAGAAAATTGAACGTTGCACAAATGGACGTTTTCTCTCGTTTGATGATGGACAGAATCATCTTTTTAGGAACAGGTATCGATGATCAAATTGCCAATATTATTCAAGCGCAATTATTGTTCTTAGAAAGTGTGGATGCGACAAAAGACATTCAGATTTATGTTAACTCACCAGGTGGTGGTGTTTATGCAGGATTAGGAATTTACGACACAATGCAGTTAGTAAAACCAGACGTTGCAACAATTTGTACAGGAATGGCAGCTTCTATGGGAGCAGTTTTATTATGTGCAGGTGCAGCAGGAAAACGTTCGGCTCTTAAACATTCTCGCGTGATGATTCACCAACCTTTAGGAGGTGCTCAAGGACAAGCTACTGATATGGAAATTACATTGAAGGAAATCTTGAAATTGAAGAAAGAATTATACGATATTCTTGCAACTCATTCTGGTCAAACTTTCGAGCAAATCGAAAAAGATGGTGAACGTGATTACTGGATGACTTCACAAGAAGCAAAAGAATATGGAATGATTGACGAAGTTTTATTGCCTCGTAAATAATTTTAAATTCAATAAAAATACAAAAAAAGGATACTCAACTTATTGAGTATCCTTTTTCGTTTACAAATACTTAAAAATTTGTAAAACAAAAAGAAAGAAACATAAAAAACAATAATCTAAAATAAGATAACTTCATCCTTTATTTTACCATAATTTATACTGATAGAAATTAACAAATAAATATTTTCTATCTAAAAGAAAATAAATACCTTTGCATCTTAATTAAGTATAGAAAATTGGAAGAAAATAAGTGCTCTTTTTGCGGAAAAAGCAGAAACGAAGTAAATATTTTAGTGTCTGGAATCGACGGTAATATTTGTGATAATTGCATAGAACAAGCTCATGGTATAGTTTTAGAAGAATCGAAATTTAACGAAAATAACGATTTGATAAAACCTTTAACGCTAAAATCTCCGAAAGAAATTAAAGAGTTTTTAGATGATTATGTGATTGGTCAAGACCAGGCAAAAAAAATATTGTCGGTTGCCGTATACAATCATTACAAAAGAATATTATTAGACAAGGATAATGATGTAGAGATTGACAAATCGAATGTTATTTTAGTTGGAGAAACAGGAAGTGGAAAAACATTATTAGCAAAAACAATTGCTAAGTTATTAAATGTTCCATTTGCAATCGTTGATGCAACTGTACTTACAGAAGCTGGATATGTAGGAGAAGATGTAGAAAGTATTTTGACGCGTCTTTTACAATCTGCTGATTACAATGTAGAGCTTGCCGAAAAAGGAATCGTATTTATTGATGAAGTAGATAAAATTGCACGTAAAAGTGACAATCCATCTATTACACGTGACGTTTCTGGAGAAGGTGTACAACAAGCTTTGCTTAAAATTTTGGAAGGAACTATTGTTAACGTGCCACCAAAAGGAGGACGTAAGCATCCTGATCAAAAATTTATAGAAGTTAATACAAAAGATATTTTATTTGTGGCTGGTGGAGCTTTTTCTGGAATAGAAAAACACATTGCAGATCGTTTGAAGAAACACGTAATTGGTTTCAAGAATGAGGATCACAAAGAAATCGAAAATCTTTTGGATGAAGTAAATGCACAAGATTTGAAAAACTTTGGTATCATTCCAGAATTAATTGGACGTTTACCAATTATTACGTATCTTAAAGCATTAGATAAAGAAGCGATGAGAGCTATTTTGACAGAACCAAAAAACTCTCTAATGAAACAATATACAAAACTTTTTGCCCTAGACGGAAAAGAGCTTGTAGTGACGGACGAAACCCTAAATAGAATTGTAGACCGTGCCAATGAACTGGGTTTAGGAGCTCGAGGATTACGAGCAGTTACGGAAGAAATCTTTACTGATTTAATGTATAACATTAAAGATTTACCAGAAAAAGTTATAATATAATCTGTTGAATAGTAACTTATTAATAAATATTTTTATATTTGTAATAAAATTATTATTTAATTTAATAGAAACCTACCAAAAATAACATAATTTATGAAAAAGAATCTACTTGCTTTATTCGTACTTGGTGCGATATATAGCGCTTCTGCGCAAGATACGTATATCAAAGACGCTGTGATAGTCAAAGTTAATCCTAATACTTTATTCTATAACGGAGGAAATGTAAATGTTAGTACAGATCAAATAACTGCTACAACTGAGAAAATAATTAATCAAGGGAATATCCAAATTAAAGGTGGTTTTACAAACGTAAATGAAACTGGAAAAAACTTTGTAAACAAGTACACTAGCTCAACATCTTATGGTCAATTAATCATTAAAGATGCTAGTAGTGTTACAGGAAAAGTAGCTATTGAAAGATCTGTTCCTGATTTAACAAATGATGAATATATTATCTCTTTACCATACAAAAACACATTAGCAAAAGATGTTATAAATTCTATGACTGGAGGTAATTTCTTTTCAGGAAATTGTGCTATTAATGTAGATTGTGGTTTAGACAAAAGGTATACTCAGTCTCTTTTTGTATGGGATGTAGAAGAAACAGAATATGATGCTGTTGATAACAATCATACTATTACTCCAGAACGTAGATATTTATTAAATTTAAGAAATGGAACTAATGTAAAGTCTACAATTAATTCTTTAGGAGCTGTTAATTCGTTAGTATTTGCTGGTATTCCTAATAACAATCAAACAAATTATACTCTAAAAAGTGGATTAAAAGGAAAATCATCTGATTTTGCAAATCTTGCTTGGAAAGATTGGAAAAATAGAATCAATAATTATGCAGAGTCTTATGATTCTTATTTAGGAAATCAAACAGGAACTAAATATGATACTGATGTACTTTTTGGAAAAAACTTACATAGACTAGCAAATCCATTTACATCAAATTTAGATTTATCAAATGTAAATACTAATTCTTCATGGATTACATTTGCTACAACTGCTGGCTCAAATCAATCACCAGCAAATGCTTGGGGAGCATTAAGATTTAGAGTATTCAAGGTAGCTAATGATTACATAATTAAATGGAATAGTAATTCAGGAAATACTAGTACAGGAAATACAACTGCACTTAGTGCTTACTTATCAAAAAATGGATCAAATAATAATTATTTTTGGATAGGAAGTCCTGAGGCTTTATTAGTAAAACCATATGAATCATTCTATGTAGACTATTACGCTATTAATTCATCTGTTAATGGAGGACGTATTGTTAGTGCTAATGTAAACCTTAAAGATAGTAATAAAACATTTAATAGTAATTTTATCACAACAGGAACTTCTAGTCCTGTTTATAGTAGAAGTTCACAAAATCAAACAAATCAAGACACCACATTACTTGATAATCAAGAATTAAAAGAAAATGGTTTAGTTACAGATTTCGATTTTACTCAATTAGAATTGTATTTAAGTCAAGAAAATACAATCCAAGGAAGTCCTGCTTATTTGTTGAATGCAAATTTTATGCAAACAGGTAACTCAACAACAGCAAACACTGTAGATAACCCAATATTTTTCTATGAAGAAGACAAAGAAGGAAATGTATTGTTAGATTCTCAAACATTAACTAATCAATTCAATAATGAAGATTATGTTGGTAAACCTTTAAGAATAGGTTTTTATAATTTAGAAAATGGTAAAAACTATCGACTAAACCTAAATCTTTATGAATATTCTATCTTAAACAAAGTACAAAACCTAAGCTTAGGTAAGTATTATTTATATGATAATGTTACAAAAAAAGCCATAGATGTTAGTGAGGCTACTGAATTAAGTTTTGTTGCTGATGATAAAATTAACGAACGTTTTGAGTTTTATTGGAATGAACTCCCAACTACGTTAGGAACAAGTGATTTAACTAGAACTGACGCTACTTTTCTTTATACAAATAATGGAAGTCAGTATGTTAGATTTGAAGATAAAAATACAACAGCAGATATTTCAATTTTTGATTTAACTGGACGTCAAATATTTTATAAAACAAATATTATGACAAATACTGATTATAAACTTAATCTAGCAAATATACCTACTATGTATGTTGTTAAAATAACATATAAAGATGGTAAAGTAGTAACGAAGAAAACCATTAACAAATAACCTAACTATGAAATTTTTTTTAAAACACATATTGATTATAACAATATTTTTTAGTTTTACTACATTAGAAGCTGCTAATTTACCTGAGCCTTGTGAACCAGGTTTTGAATGCTCTGGTGGTGGTGAAGAAGAAGGAGGGGGAACTGGAGGAAGAAAAGTTCCGATTCATGATTATGCGCCTATTTTAATCGTTACAGCTGTAACAATTGCAGGCTATTTTTCCTACAGACAAAGACAAATTATTAAAAAATAAATTCATACTTTTAAACCTCAATCTATTCGATTGAGGTTTTTTTATTATATCAAACAAACTATGAAAAATAAATTTATACTACCGCTTGTTGTTTTAGGAAGTTCTGTTTTTGGACAGTTTAACGTTTCTGGACAAATAGAAAATTATGCTAACAAACCTGTTTTGGTTAAGATTTTCGAGAATGCCGAAATGAAATTAATCAACAATGCGATTACTGACAACAATGGAAATTTCTCTGTAAAAGTTCCGAAAGCATACAATGGTTTTGTACGTATTGATTTACCAACTGGAGAAAATCTTTCGTTATTAACAGATAACAAAAATCTAAAATTCAAAACGGTAAGTGGACAAGAAATGTCTTCTAAGCTTGAAATTTTAGAGGGAAATACACAAAAAGAATACAATAAAGTTTTAGCTCTTCAACCATTAAATGAAATTCAGAACCAAGTTTTTCCTTATTTAATGCAAATGTATAAACCGACTGACGAGTTTTATACAGCAATGGTAAAAGAAGATAAACGAATAAAAGAGTTGAAACGTAACGAAAATTTCTCACCATTAATTACCTATATTAATGAGTTGAATGATTTGAAACAAAAAGCTCAAACAAATAAAGATACTGAAACCCTAAATGAAATTGTAAATCATTTTGTAAAAGATGATGTACGATTGGAGCAATCTGGAATCTTTAATGATTTAGTTTTTGCTTATATTAATGGAAAATTAGCTGTTGCTAACAATCAAGATGTAGAAGGAAATTTAATTGCTGCTACAGACGAAATTTTGGTTAAAACAGATATCAAAACAACAAGAGGTCAAAATGTATTGACAACTATCTTAAACTTTGTTCCTGAAAAAGAATATGCAAATTTTCATAAAAAATACGTAGATAAAGTAAAAGGTTTGACTTCTAACGTAACAGATCAATTGAAAAAGAAAGTAGGACAAAGCGCTTCTATGCAAGCAGGAAGTAAAGTTCCAAATATCACTTTTCCTCAACCTATTAACGGAAAAAAATCGTTGTATGATATCAAAGCAGATCAAAAATTAATTGTTTTCTGGGCTTCTTGGTGTCCTGCTTGTCAACAAGAGATCCCGCATATTAAAGAGTTTTACAAGAACTTTAAATCAAAAGGCGGAGAAATTGTTGCCATTTCTTTAGACTACGATCAAACAGCGTTTAATAGCGCTACAAAAGATTTACCTTGGTACAATTATACTGATCTTTTGAGATGGGATTCACCAATCGCAGCTGAGTTTGGAATAGAGTCTACTCCTACTCTAATTTTGGTTGATAAAGACAACAAATTAATTAAGAAAGTTCATCATATTTCTGAGTTAGAAGTATCGAAATAATAACGAAAAAGCTACATTGAAAATCAATGTAGCTTTTTTATTTTATTGAATTATTTTCTAAATAAATCCTTGACTGTTCTTGTAATGAATGATTAGGAAAATTCCGATCAGAATAGTGAATCCCCACAACGAACTTCCTCCATAACTAAAGAATGGTAGCGGAATACCAACTGTTGGGAAAAGCCCAATTACCATTGCAATATTGATAAAGAAATGGAAAAATAAAATAGAGGCGACTGCATATCCATAAAATCGTGCAAATCTATTTTTTTGATGTTCGGCTAAGAAAAATAATCGTCCAACAAAAATTGCGTAGACAATTACCAAAGCTGTACTTCCTATGAAACCCCACTCCTCTCCAACTGCTGTAAAAATGTAATCGGTTTGTTGTTCTGGTACAAATCGACCTTTTTTGATTGTTCCTTGATTGTATCCTTTTCCATATAATTCGCCCGAACCTATCGCTGTTTTTGCATACAACAAATTATATCCCGAAGTATCGCGGTATTTAGCTTCTCCTTCATACAAAACCATTACACGTTCTTTTTGGTGTTTTGGTAATTTTTCGAAAATAATAGGCGAAATAAAGCTAACCGTACTTGCAAATAATAACAACACAATAGACGCAATAATACTAAAATTCAGAACATTTGCAGCTAATCCAGATTGTGTTTTGAATGGTGAATCATTAATTTCTTTTTGTTCGGTTAATTTTAAAATTAAAACTGGAATAATTGATATAAAGAATCCTATTAAACCAAAGAAAGTTGTATTAAAAAATATCGGTTCTGAGAAAAATAAAGAACGCATTGGAAATAAATGTCCGAAAGATTCTCTTGTTGTTTCTG
Organism: Empedobacter falsenii; assembly: GCF_019308355.1. Taxonomy (GTDB): domain Bacteria; phylum Bacteroidota; class Bacteroidia; order Flavobacteriales; family Weeksellaceae; genus Empedobacter; species Empedobacter falsenii_B. The sequence goes on from NZ_JAAGKM010000001.1 coordinate 107,875, forward strand.
ATAAATCTTCAACCAAATAACAAATTCCAATCAATAATAAAAAGAAAATTGATAAACCGATTAAAACACCATGCATTGCATCAACTACATTCTGATTATAATTGAAAGCTAAAATTAATAAAGCTATTGTAAGAATTATAAATCCAAAAACTAATAAAACGTAAAAAGGAATTTGTACAATCGAAATCAAGAAAATGATTAATAATATGATTGGCGCTAAAATTATCCATGGATTAAGCCCTTCTCTGTATAAAGCAATACTTAATGAACAGAAAATAATTACTGAACCTAAATCGGGTTGAAGAAGGATTAAAACTACTGGTATTGCGATAATCAACAATATTTTTCCTATAAAACCTAAGTCTTTTAGATTTGCATTTGAATGATTGATAAAATTAGCAATCAACAAAGCTGTACCAATCTTTGCAAATTCGGCTGGTTGCAAACTCAGAGGACCAAAACGATACCACGCTTTTGCACCATTAATTTCTTTACCAACAATCAAAACTCCGACGAGCAAAACGAGGGAAATAATGTAAAAAACAGGACTATAAATTTCGAAGAAATTACGGTTGTTTCCGCTCGCAATTATCAAAATCAATATCATCACCATTCCAAGTCCAAACCAAATTAGCTGTTTTACACCTAAATCTGGATTTACACTATACACATTCATAATCCCGAAAGTTACTATCAGAAACCCAAGGATCAGTACGGCCCAATCAATTCCTTTTAGTAATCTGCTTTGGCTCATGTTTTAGTTTTGTTGAATCTTTTTTTAATTTTAAACTATCTATTTTACTTCCGATCGAATCCTTTTTAACAGGTTCTACGTATAATCCTTTTCTTTTCAGATAATCTATCCATTGACGACGATATTCGCCTTGTAGATTACCATTTTTCATACGTTGCACTAACGCAGGACGTTTTATTGTATCTGTTACATACAATTCAGCAATCAAACTCGCCATTGGTCCAGCATAAGTTGTACCCCAAGAACCATTTTCTACAATTGCAGCAATCGCAATTTTTGGTTTATCTGCTGGAGCAAACAATACAAATAATGAGTGATCTTGTCCATGAGAATTTTGAGAAGTTCCGGTTTTACCAAATTGTACAAAAGAACTTGTATCAAAACTACGAGCTGTACCCATTGTAAATACATTACGCATTCCGCGTTGAATGATGTCAAAATGTTTTGGATCAACCAATGTATTTTTTTTCACCATATAAGTGGAATCCGTCAATGGTTTTCCATCAATACTATGTACAATATGCGGTGTATAGAAAAATCCTTTATTAGCAATAATTGCTGTATAATTAGCCATTTGTAGCGGAGTTGTATTAATATCTCCTTGTCCCATACCATTAAAAATAATACGATAAGGATTCCAAACTCCTTCTCCAAAACGATTGTCGTAAAACTCGGCCGTCGGAATAAGACCTTTGCTACCAACAGGTAAATCTGTTCCCATAAATTTTCCTAATCCGAAACTATTCAAAATAGAAGCCCATTCGTTAATTCCTACACTATAATCGTTTGGATCTTTACGAACAATATCTCGGTAAGCCTCTGAAAAAAAGTTATTACACGATTTTCCAATCGCATGTTCTAGACCTTGTGGTGTATAATACATTCCACAGTGACAACCAATATGCATACGTCCATAACGGAAACCATGTTTACAAACATACGTTGTCTTTTCTGTCATCGTTCCCATTTGTAAACCAGCCAAAGCCGTTACCATTTTGAATGTAGAACCAGGAGGATAAGTTCCTTGTAAGGCTCTATCATAAGTTGGACGAGCAATAGAATCGTTGATTAATGCACTTCTCAACTTTGTATTCAAATAATCATTTGGATTAATTGTAGGTGCAGATGCTAAAGCCAAAATTTCACCATTATTAGGATCAAGTGCGACAATTGCCCCACGTTTATTTTGAAGCATTTGTTCTGCCAATTCTTGCAAACGATAATCAATTGTCAAATGAACTGTTTTCCCACTTTTTACAGGTCGATCATAGTCACCGTTTTTATATGGACCAACAACATTCATTGTTCGGTCTACAATCCAGTTTTTTACACCTTTTACTCCACGTAAATCTTTTTCATACGATTTTTCAACTCCGGCAATTCCTACTAAATCTCCAGGTTGATAATAGGTAGAATCTGTTTTGATATAGGATTGATTGGCCTCATTTATATAGCCCAATATATTTCCTGCAGAATTTACCATGTACTTACGTTCAGGACGTTTGATGATACTAAACGCTGGATACAAATACAATTGCTCTTGCATACGAGCAAAATTCTCGCGCGAAATATTCTTTAAAAAAGGATATGGAGATAATTTTTTGTAATCTTTTGCAGTAACAATTTTATCTAAAATAGAATCAAATTGTTGTGTAGAAATTCCAATCATTCTAGAGAATTTAGGCTTATCAAAACCATTCATATATTCTCCATAACTGTCAATTAATTTTCCTGGAATAACATCTAATTCGTACGAATAGGTATTACTCACCAACAATTTTCCGTTTCGATCAAGAATATCACCACGATTGGGATAAATGATCTCTTGTTTGATCGACGTATTAAATGCATTTAATGTATAACGATCTGTAAATAATTGCAAATACGCCAAACGTCCTATAAATAGAAACACTATAAACAGGATGAGTGCATAAACAACCATCAACTTTTTCATACTCCAACTTTATTTTTAAATAAAATTTTATAAATAAAGACAAACACAAAAGTTATTCCCGAATTGATTAATGCTTTTAGCATCAAAGGTCCAATTCCTGATGGTTTAAAATTCTCAAGAAGTAATAAAATAATATGATGTGCAAGAATTAGAATAATTAAATAAAATAACCATTGCGCAAAACTAAAAGAGTTAAACGAGAAAAACTCCATTTCATATTCTTGTTTTCCAGCTAATAATTTGATAATCGGATTTCTGAAAAACGCGATAAGCGTTAATGCAAAAGCGTGAATTCCTCCTGTATATTCAAAAATATCAACCATTAACCCTAAAAGAAAGGACAAGATTAATAAAGCATATTTGTTTTGATAAGGAGGATAAAACAACACAAATACAATATAGATATATGGTTGATAACTTCCTAAGAAATTAATGTGATTAAAGACAAAAACTTGAAGTAAAGCTAAAATTATAATCTTGATAATATTGATTAAAAAATCTTTATTGAACATTCTGCGTGTTTGTTATAGTATCTGATTTCTCTACTTGTTGAATTTCAACTTTATTAAGGTTTGTTACCACATATGCTTGAGCAAGGTTTGCAAAATCCTGTTTTAATCTTACTTGAACTTTCAATTCACCTGTTTCATCTACACCTTTGCTTACCACTTTACCAATCATAATTCCTTCCGGAAAAACCGGCGATTTACCATCCGTTTCAATGATATCTCCTTTTTTGACCTCGATATATTTAGGAATTTCATACAACTGTACAAAACGAGGATCTTTACCATCCCATTTTACTGTTCCGAAATATTGATTTCCTTTGATACGTGCATTGATATTGATATCCTTGTTTAACAACGAAATTGCACGAGAATAATTTTTCCCAGCAAAAGTTACAATACCAATTACACCATTATTTGTAATGATTCCGTCACCTTTTTCTATTCCATCATTTGTTCCTTTATCAATCATCAAAAGGTTTTGCGTTTTGATAATCGAGTTATTTACAATCTCTGCAGGTACAAAAGAATACGTTTGATGATAACCTAAGGTATCCGATTTGTAAAACTTTTTAGTTTTCGCATCTTTAATACCTAAATGCACCAATTGCTCACGCAAAAAGGCATTTTCGTCCATCAAATCTTTATTGGTACTCGGTAAATGAATAAAGTTTGTCACCTTTGCAATTTTATCATCCACATAACCTGTAAACGACGTGCTTGCAGAAGCAAGAATAGTTTCGTGATAAATATTTTTCTTAAAGACAAGAAACAACGCAATTAACTCTAAAAAGACAAAAATTAATAGCATTCCATTTCTTCTAATCGCATTCAGAATATATTGCATTGCTCTTTACTCTTCTATTTCATTAAGAAAGTGAATTTATCAATATTTTTAAGTGCAATACCTGTTCCACGAACAACAGCACGTAAAGGATCATCAGCCAAGAAAACTGGTAAACCTGTTTTTTTAGAAATACGTTGATCTAAACCTCTCAACATAGCTCCACCACCAGCCATATAGATACCAGTGTTGTAAATATCTGCAGCTAATTCTGGAGGAGTTTGAGATAACGTTTCCATTACACCATCTTCGATGCGTAAAATTGATTTGTCCAATGCGCGTGCAATTTCGCGGTAATTTACAGTAATTTCTTTTGGTTTTCCTGTAATCAAATCACGTCCTTGTACTGGCATATCCTCTGGTGCATGCTCTAGTTCTTCTACAGCAGCTCCAACTTCAATTTTAACACGTTCAGCAGTTCTTTCTCCGATATATAAATTATGATGGGTTCTTAAGTAATATGCAATATCATTTGTAAAAACATCACCTGCAATTTTCACAGATTTGTCACAAACAATACCACCTAATGCAACAACGGCAATTTCTGTAGTACCACCACCTATATCAATAATCATGTTACCTTTAGGTTGAGTGATATCAATTCCAACTCCTATCGCAGCAGCCATTGGTTCGTAAATAAGACGAACATCTTTTGCATTAACGCGTGCACAAGAATCTTTTACAGCACGTTTCTCAACTTCTGTAATTCCAGAAGGAATACAAATCACCATTCGTAATGAAGGTGAAAATAACTTCCCTTGAATTCCAGGAATTTTCTTGATGAACTCTGTCAACATGAATTCTGAAGCTTCAAAATCTGCAATTACTCCGTCTTTCAAAGGACGAATTGTTTTTATATCATCATGCGTTTTACCTTGCATGTGTTTTGCTTGTTCTCCAACAGCAATAACTTTATTTGTTCTTCTATGTATAGCGACGATAGATGGACTATCTACTACAACTTTATTATTATGAATAATTAAAGTGTTAGCAGTCCCTAGGTCAATCGCAATTTCTTGCGTGAAAAAATCAAATAATCCCATCGTTGATTATGTCTCAGTATTATTAAAAATGAATGTACAAAAGTATAATAAATTTAGATGATTATAAAAGAGAATTTAATTTTTTAATCATCTAAATATTTTTACTAAAATAGTAAGATTTTAACAATAAAAAAGGGTTAAAAATATTTTAACCCTTTTTTATGATTTTTATTGAATTTGAATATCGTAAGGTAGCCTAACTTGAACACCTTTTTGTTCATTCATCATCTTTATTTCTTTGTAAATTCGGATTCCGTCCGAACCTAATTCTTTTGCAATTGCTGCTTCGGTATTTTTTCCTTGAAGATTATCCATAAATTCTTCGAAAGAATCTTTTCGTTTTGGGTAATTCTCTGTCGAATATTTTTCGATTTTAGCCAATTTAGCGGCTTCTTTTATTGCTGTATCTAAACTTCCGAAATCATCTACCAAACCAATTTGTTTTGCACGAGTTCCAGACCAAACACGTCCTTCACCTATTTTATCAACTTGCTCGTATGTTAATTTTCTATTTGTAGCAACATGATTTACGAATTTTCCATAAATCAATACAATTGATTTTTGCATCGTATTTTTTGCTGTTGGTGATAATGGTGTCGTCAAAGATTTTAACTGATCTGCATTTGCATTCGTTTTTACTTCATCAAAATCTAATCCGAAATTATTGAATAATTTTTGCGCATTTGGTCTCATTCCAAAAACACCAATAGACCCAGTTATTGTATTTGGTTGCGCATAAATTTTGTCAGAAGCTTGCGCAATATAATATCCTCCAGACGCCGCAACATCTCCAAAAGACACAACAATTGGCATTTTCGTTTTCAATTGCATCAATTCATATAAAATTTCTTCTGAAGCATTTGCGCTACCTCCAGGAGAATTTACACGTAAAACTAAAGCTTTGATTTTATCATTTTGACTGATTTTGCGAATCGCATCTACATAAGTTTTTGATTGAATACCATCAAAACCATTTCCTTCAGTAATTGTTCCTGAAGCATACAAAACTGCAATTTTATCTTTTTCAGATTTATTTGATAAGGTCTCAAAATAATCTTCCACTTTTATAGTATGTTTATCAAGAACTTCAAAATCAGTTTTTGATTTTTCTTCTTTCAAACCAAGTTTTGTGAATAACATTTTTTGATATTCATTTTCTTGAGCCAATACATCATAAATCTTGTTTTCTTTTCCTGTTTCTGGAATGAAAGCATACAAACTATCTGTTACTGTAGTGAATTGTTCAGGAGAAATTTTACGTGATTTTGTAATCGAAGTTGAAACATTACCCCAAACATCATTCAATAATTCCGATAATTGCAAACGATTCTCATCAGACATATTTGTTCTCATATAAGGCTCTACAGCACTCTTAAATTGTCCGTGACGAATCACCTGAAAATCTACACCATATTTATCTCCTGCATTTTTGAAGAACATAATATTAGAACTCAAACCTTGTAATAAAGTTCCACCCAAAGGATTTTGATAAATTTTATCAGATACACTACTTATATAATATGACAACTGACTTCCTGAATTAGAATATGAATACACAAATTTTCCAGATTTTTTAAAATCTTCTAACGCATTACGAATATCTGTTGCTTGTGTTGCTCCTCCTGAGAATTTATCTAGTTTTAAACTAATTCCCTTTATTTTATCATCATTTTTTGCTTCTTCAATAGAATGAATAATATCTTGTAAAAAAACATTTGAACTTTCTGACATATCAAAAATAGAAACGGAACGATCCATATCACTTTCCATAATAGGATCTTCAAGTGAAATTTCTAAAACAGATCCTTCCTTCACATTTTTAGATGGTGTGGATAATGCTGAAACAAATATCAAAACGAAAAGTATAATGATAAACACACTAAACGTTAATAGATTTCCTATAATAGTTGAGAAGACTCTCCCGAAAAAGTTTTTCATTTTTAATTTATTATTACTTTTGCACAATATGTCGCAAAATAAAGCCATTTTGTTACTAGGAACAAACTTAGGAAACAAAAAAAACAATTTAGAAATTGCTAAAACCCTTATAAACAAAGAGGTTGGAGAAATAAAAAAAGAGTCAAATATTTTAGAAAATGAGGCGGAAGGTTTTACAACAAATCATTTATTTTTGAATCAGAAAATTGAAATTACTACTCTATTTTCTCCATTTGAACTTTTAAAAAAAATAAAAGAAATCGAAGAAAAAATGGGAAGAACATATTTTCAACCAAAAGAAAATGAAAAATATGTGGATCGGCTAATAGATATTGATATATTATTTTACAATAATCTTTTCATTCATTGTTCCCGATTGAGAATCCCACACCCTCAAAACTATTCAAGAGATTTTATCAAAAGTTTATCTTTTTTTTAAGATATTAATTATTAAATCATTAGTTTTGTAAAATATATTAGCAACGCTTTATATATTATTAGTTATAAAATAATTCTAACCTATGAAAAAACTTTTATATTTATTATTTTTGAGTTCAGTTACCTATACATCTGCTCAAAACAGTCAAAATGACTTAAGTAAAGAAAGAGAGTTCAACAGCTGGTCTGTATCTGTATTTGGAGGAGGAAATCTAATTCAAAATTCAGATTTAGTATCCTTTGATGGAGGATATTTAACACCTGGTTTTGATTTTCAGTTCCAAGTTAATAAACAATTAACTCATGCATTTGGTGTTAGTGCTCAATTTCAATTGGGTGAAACTAGACAAAAGGGAACTATTTATGATAATACTCCTTGGGGAAACGCATATTCTGGGAAAGTTCGAGGAATTACTCAGTATCATGGAGTTTCGTTACTAGCTGACATTAATGCTTCAAATCTTTTAAGAAGAACTGATAGTAAACATGAATTTAAATGGGCTGTACACTTATATGGTGGAGTTGGTATTTTAGGATATAAAGCTAAAAGAAATAATTGGTACGGTTCAGGTAATAACTATGAAGTTGTTACGGATCAAAAAATGGATGAAAAATCAGTTTATTCTCAAGTAGGTGCAGGTTTAAGATATAAATTAAATAGTAAATTTGATTTTGAATTAAGAGCTATGTATGTATTGACTGGTGATGAAGATTTTGATGGTTCAGGAAAACCAGAACCTGGTTACTGGACTGCTGCAGATACTCAACCAGATAGAAACGACAATATGATTACTCTATCTTTCGGTTTACATTATAAAATTGGAAAACATAAAGAAGCAGTACAATGGGTTTCACCTCTTTATAGACAACCACTTGTACCTAATGCATTTGAATGTATTGATGAAGATAATGATGGTGTATGTGATCAATGGGATAAATGTCCTGGAACACCTGAAGGTGTAAAAGTTGATGGAGCTGGTTGTCCATTAGATTCTGATGGTGATGGAATTCCGGACAGTGAAGATAAATGCCCTACAATTCCTGGCCCACCAACAAATGGAGGTTGTCCTGAAAAAGTTGTAAGAATATCTGGAGACGAAGTTGCAACTACAATTAATGCTTACTTAGAAGGTATCGAATTTGACTACGATTCTGATCGTATTAGAGAGCAATCGTATGAAAAATTAAATCATGCGGCAGAAGTATTATTAGCAAATCCTGACTTTAAATTTATGGTTGAAGGTCATACAGATGCTGCTGGAGGTGTTGATTATAACCAAAAATTATCTGAAAGACGTGCTGCTTCTGTTGTTCGTTATCTAGCAAATAAAGGGGTAGATACAACAAAATTATCTTCAGTAGGAAGAGGTAAATCTGATTTGAAATGGGCAGAATGTAATCCTGTTACAAATTGTCCGGCATGGAAAAATTTAGAAAACAGACGAGTTGTCTTCAAAGAAATTAAATAAATATTCCGTATATAATAAAAAAAGAGGTCCGTTTAGAACGGACCTCTTTTTTTATTATATTTTGTTTTTTTATAATTCATCTAATACGATAATTTGATTAGGATTAGATGAAACTTTGTAAAGGAAATATTTTAGCATATTTTTTATTTCATCTGTTTCTTGAATCGGAATTAAAATATTATGAATCTTTTCTAATGATTTTATTTGATGATGAAATTCATAATAACCATATCCTTTAAATTCTCCTTTTTCAACTAAATAAAAAGATTTCTCTGTCCCTTTTCTACCTTTATCAAGTATTAAAAAAGTATCAGATGGATATTCAGTTGTTAGAATAAAATCTTCAATTCTTTTATTATAAACATCTCTTGATTCCTCTTTTATACAGGCTCCATTACATTTATTCACTTTGTATTGAAAACAAGAGTCATCAGACTTAACACCTGCATTTACCTGTTTGCATAAATTATAATCATTAACAATTTTTTCTAGAACCTCCTTTGCACGTTCTTTTGTTTTGAATTTCAAAACAGGTTGCACTTTCCTAACTTTTCCAATTTCTAACCTTGAATAACCTCTTTTAGATGCTAAAAGATATAATCCGAAAGGATAGACTTTATTCTCAACCAATTTTGTATTATACATAGGTTGATTGTTTAAAACTTCACTATTCTCTTTTATCGCTGAAAGAAATCCACTTCCGGTCTCTTCATACTTTATAGAGCGTGTATACCGCTTAAGCTTATTAGCCTTTAATGTTTTAGAAGTGAAAATTTGATTGACAGATCCCGCAATATTATTGCTTCTACTAATATAAATTAATTGCTTTTTGCTATTATATAAATAAAAGACACCTATTGAGTTAGGCAGACCCTCTAAAAGTTTTTGATATTTTGAATGTGCTTTTTTAGGTTGATTTAACCCTGTTTTTTTTATGATAATTTTTTGGGAATCTTTATCTATAAGCATCTTAAATAATGCCACTGTTGCACGAGCATCACCAGAAGCTCTATGACGATCCGTCACAACAATTCCCAAAGATTGACATAGTTTTCCTAAAGAATAAGAAGGCAATCCCGGAATTAGTTTTTCACTATATTCAAAAGTATCTATCCACTCTTTCTGAAAATTATAACCAAGTCGGTTAAACTCTTGTTTCAACATCCGATAATCAAACATGACATTATGTCCAACTAAAATACAATCATCTGTAATCTCAACTATACGTTTTGCTACTTCGTGAAATTTAGGCGCTGTCAACACCATTTTATCTGAAATATGCGTTAACCTTTGTACATATTGATCAATCTTTTTTTCGGGATTAACTAATGATATAAACTGATCGACAATTTCTTTTCCATCATATTTATACACCGCAATCTCTATGATTGACTCTTCCCCCACTTTTCCGCCAGTCGCTTCTATATCTAAAATCGCGTACACGTGCTTATTTTTTTCCTTTTAAAAAATTAGTTAACATTTTCATTCCAAAATCCATCAATTTTCGAGTTGCAGTACGACTTACATCACGCACAACAGGATTATCTGTCCAATTTTTTTCTTTAGGAATACTTCTTGTTGAAGTTGCTTTTGGAACAGGTTTCTCTATATTTTTTTGTTGTTCTAATTTTTGTGATAAAATTTCATTTGCAGATTCACGATCAATATCTGTCGCATATTTTGTCACTAAATCTGAGTTTGAGGTAATCGTATCGATTTCATTTGAAGTCAAGATATCCATTCTCGAATTTGGCGCTCGCATATATGTATAAGCCAAAGGAGTTGGAATACCTTTTTCGTCTAAAGCAGTCACAAAAGCCTCTCCAATCCCTAATTGAGTGATTACTTCACTTGCTTTATAATAGGTAGTTGTCGGATAATTCTCAATTGCTTTTGTTATTTCTTTACGATCTTTCGCAGTAAAACCTCTTAACGCATGTTGAACTTTAAGACCTAATTGACTCAAAACTGCATCAGGAACATCTCCAGGAACTTGCGTTACAAAATATAATCCCACACCTTTTGATCGAATTAATTTTACCATTGTTTCAATTTGATTCAACAAAGCTTTCGTAGCTTCCTTAAAAATCAAATGTGCTTCATCAATAAAAATCACCAATTTCGGTTTATCAGAATCTCCAGATTCAGGGAATTGAGAATAAATTTTATTCAATAAACTCAACATAAAAGTTGAAAATAAATTAGGTTGATTTTGAATATCAATCAAACGAATAATATTTACAATTCCTTTTCCGTCTTTCGTTTTCAATAAATCCTGAACATCAAAACTTGGTTCTCCAAAAAACTTTGTTGCACCTTGCTGTTCTAATGCAACAATTTTGCGCAAAATAGCTCCCAAAGAAGCTGGCGCAATTGTTCCATAATTCGAATTTAATTCAGATTTTCCTTCATCAGAATCTGTCACATATTGCAAAACACGTCGAATATCCTCCAAATCAATCAAAGGTAAATTACGATCTTGACAATATTTGAATATAATTGAAATAATACTTTCTTGTGTTTCATTCAGTTCCAAAATTTTACTGAATAAAATTGGACCAAAATCACTTACAGTTGCACGAAGTTTTGCACCTGGTTCATCAGAAATAGACAAAAACTCGACAGGAGAAGCTTGCGGATCAAAAGGTAAATTAAGCGCCTCCATTCTTTCTTGCGCATTTTTATCTTCCGAATTTGCAGCAGCTCCAATTCCAGATAAGTCTCCTTTGATATCCATCAACAAAGTTGGAACACCTTTCAGAGAAAGTTGCTCGGCGATAATCTGCAAAGATTTTGTTTTCCCTGTTCCAGTTGCTCCACCAATCAATCCGTGACGATTCATTGTTTTTAATGCTACTGAAATTTCAACTTCTTCTACAATTTCGCCATCTAATTTGGCTTTGCCTAAAATTATTTTATCGTTTTTAAAAGAATAACGACTTTGTATCTCTTGAATAAAGCTTTCTTTCTGGTTCATTTTGATTGATTATTGAATAAATATAGAAAAAATTTATTCTGAAATTTTATATTTTACAGCTACTGGATAATGATCCGAGAATTTTTTTCGAATAACATGTGCCTCAATAGGTTTAAATAATTTAGAATGAAATAAATAATCAATTCTAATTGGAAATTTAAATCCATGAAAAGTTGTCGCATTTCCTTTTCCAACTTCTATATAAGAATCGTGAAGATATTTTTTTAACTTCTCATATTCGTAAGAAACTGGAGTCGAATTAAGATCCGTTCCCAAAATAACAGGATGGCGCGAAGATGTGATATATGGAATAATTGCTTCTAACTGTTTTTGATGTTTTTGCATTCCTTGCACCAATTTTAACTCAACTTTTCGACTCGAAATTTCGGCAGTTCTCGAATCATCGGATTGAATAATTTCTTTTACCATCGCTTTATCAATGTACATTGGTTCAAGATAAACATTAATTACACGAATCGTATCATTCCCTAAATCGATATCTGCATATGCGGCAAGACCATTCAATTCATCATTATCATCAGGCGTTATTTTTTTGGTTTGAATAATAGGATATTTACTATAAATTGTCAATAAACCATAAAATTCTGAATAGTAATTTTTGAATTCTTTATTTTTTAGACTTTTCTGTTGACCTTCATACGCTTCTTGAAGCAGCATAATATCTGCCTTATTCTTAATCAAAAGTTCTTTTGTTCCTTCTTCTTTAAAACCATGTACATTATATGTCAATACAGATAAATCAGCTTTTTTATCTTTAACTTTATTGAATTGTACAATTGGATATGAAAGATAAATTGGGTAAAATAATCCGGCTGAAAGAACTAAAATTAACAAAAAGTGTCGCCAGCTAAACAGTAACCAATACAGTAAAAACATTGCTCCAAATGCAAATAATATTGGAAAACCAATCGAAATAAAGTTAAAATATGGAATTTCTGTAGGCGTAAAAATTTTATTTAAATAGACACAATAAGCCACTAACAAAAAAACGATATTAATTGTTAGTACTAAACGATTGAAATAATTTAGTTTAAACTTACTGATTATACTCATTTTACCTACCTTCTCTAAACAGAAAGTCTTTTTCTTCTTTGGACAAACTCTCGTAACCTGAACGAGAAATCTTATCTAAAATTACATCAATTTTCTTTTGTTTTTCAACTTTTTGATGATTAAAATCGTAATCATCTTTCGGAACATTTGATCGCGAAGAAGTTGAAGAAATATTTTTATATGTTTTGAAAGTTGATTTCTCTTTTTTCTTAAATAACTCCTCTATTTTGAAAATAAAGTTACCTAAAAAATCATTTCCTCTCTCAAATTGTTTCATATAAAGATAACCAAAAATAGCACCTCCCAAATGCGAAATACTTCCGCCTGCATTTTGATTAGCAATAATATTATACACATCGAATGCGATAAATACATAACCAACATACAACAATGGAAATGAAGTTGGAATCAACAACAAACGAACGGGCATTTTCGGATTATACGAAATCATAGCAAAAAAAACTGCGTAAACCGCTGCCGAAGCACCAACTAATAAATGTGAATAATTGAAAACGTTCTGAAACAATAAAAAGAAAATTCCGCCAGCGATCCCTCCAAAAATATAGAATGTAACTAAATTTCGGTTTTGAAATTGTTGCAAAAACATTTGTCCAACAAAATACAACAAAACCATATTCATTATCAAATGAAAAAGATTGCCATGTAACCAAGAATATGTTAGGATTTGCCAAGGTCTTACAATCAAATCATCGAAAGATGACAAAGCAAACAAACCAGTTGTTGTAATCGTAGAATTTACTATCGTTCGAAGAACAAAATCAACAATTAACAATGTAAAAAACACCACAACGTTAATGTAAATCAACTTTGTTGCACTATTTCCTGATGAATATTTTAATTTTAAATCGTCTAAGATATTATTTGCCATTTTTTAATTCCATCTATATAAATTCTTTTTCCAATGTCTTGTTAACAAGAAGCCAATCAATCCACCTCCTAAATGTGCAAAGTGAGCTACATTTCCAATGTTTTGATATCCCATATAAAACTCAATTAATACCATAATTGGAATAAAATATTTTGCTTTTACAGGAACTGGGAAAAAGATTAACATTAATTTTTCATCTGGATATAATACTGCGAATGCTAACAATAAACCATATATAGCTCCAGAAGCACCAACCATTGGTGTTACATAATTTGTCAAAAGTTCTGATGCAGCTTGGTTAGTTTGAATAATTGAATTGGTATGATACCCACCTTGCATATTCAATTTTGCAGCTTCATAAATTTGACTAAAACCTATTCTTTTCGCCTGAACTGCTTCTTTTAGCTGCTCTATTTGAAAGTAATTAACTGCATTAAACAATATAAAACCGCCTAAACCAGCTAACAAATAAAGCGTCAAGAATTTCTTTGGCCCAAAGGTTTGCTCTACAACAGAGCCAAACATCCACAACGCAAACATATTAAACAATATATGTGTAAAATCTGCATGCATAAACATATGCGTCAAAATTTGCCAAAATTTGAAGTTGGGGGACTCAGGATAAAAAGCACCTAAAATCACTCTCAAATCGATTTGCCTAGTCTGCATAAAAACAAAAGTCGCTAGAAAGAACAAACCGTTTATAATAAGTAAATTCTTTGTAATCGGTGGTATAGATTGTCTCATTCGTTTATTGTAATGTTTTTTTGATATCAGCCGTATTCATCTGCACAAAAATTGGGCGTCCGTATGGCGTATAATTCGGATTTGGTAGTCTTAACAATTCTTCAACCAAAGTTTGCATTTGTTCAGATTTTAATGAAACTCCTTTTTTAACAGCCGCATTTTTTGCTAAAATTTTTGCAAACGTATTTTCTAATTCAATTGATTCTTGGTATTCTAATTCCTCGATAAAATCCATAAAAACAGACACTACATCCTCTTGTTGCACATCAACAGGAATCGCATTAATCTGTATTGCTTCTTCATCCAACGAAATATCAAAACCAAAACTCAACAATTGATGCTCTACATTGATTAATTTCTGACGATCATTTGGCGAAAGTTCCAACTCAATCGGGAAAAGCATTTGTTGTACCAAAGCACTTCCATTATTTGAATGTATAAATTTTTCGAATAATATTTTTTGATGCGCGCGATGTTGATCGATGATTAACAATTCGCCACGATATTCAACAACCAAATATTGATTCATCCATTGAATTACTTCAAAACTATCATGAAAATCTTCAGATTCAAATAATTGATGCGCATGATTATTTTCGATTTCTAACTCAACAGCATCTTTATAAAAATCCATATTCGCACGAATATCAGACGGTTTCGGCGCTCTTGTTTGTTGATGCTCGAAAGGGTTAAAACTAGAATCAACCGTAATTTCTGGCATTTTAATTTCTGTATCTTCCGTCGCAGATGGAATAAATGCCCAGTTTGGATCTTGTTCAAAATCCAACGAAGGAATTACATTAAATTGTCCCAAAGCGTGTTTTACAGCAGCTCTAAGAATAGTAAAAATCAATGCTTCATCCTCAAATTTAATTTCTGTTTTAGTTGGATGAATGTTAATATCAATTTTTGACGGATCAATTTCTAAATACAAAAAATAAGAAGGACTATACCCCGTTGGCAACAAACTCTCAAAAGCATCTACGATTGCATTATGCAAATATCCACTACGAATAAAGCGATTATTCACAAAGAAAAATTGTTCGCCACGCGATTTTTTTGCAGCATCTGGTTTCCCCACAAAACCTTTCACTTTTACAATTTCTGTATCTTCTTCAACGGATATAATTTGTGAACTTAATTTTTTTCCGAAAATTTGAGCAATACGTTGTTTCAGATTTCCGGCTTTCAAATGATAAACCTCTGCATCATTGTGATGTAAAAAGAAACTAATGTTTTCGTGCGCCATCGAAACACGTTGAAACTCATCTTGAATATGACGAAATTCAACCTGATTAGATTTTAAGAAATTACGACGAGCAGGCACATTATAGAAAAGATTTTTGACCGAAATAGACGTTCCAACTGGACAAACAACAGGATCTTGATTGCGAACTTCTCCACCTTCAATCACCAATTGCGAACCAACCTCATCCTCTTCTCGACATGTTTTCGTTTCTACTTGCGCAACAGCTGCAATCGACGCTAAAGCCTCTCCACGAAAACCTTTTGTATGAATATTATAAATATCCTCTGTCTTTCTTATTTTTGAAGTTGCGTGACGTTCAAAAGCCATTCGAACATCTGTCACACTCATTCCCGAACCATTATCAATCACTTGAATCAAGCTTCTGCCAGCATCTTTTACAATTACCTGAATAGAAGTTGCACCAGAATCCACCGCATTTTCAATCAATTCTTTTATCACAGAAGCTGGTCGTTGTACAACTTCTCCTGCGGCAATTTGATTGGCTACATGATCTGGCAGTAATTGAATAATATCGTTCATATTTTCGTATAAATTGATTTAATTTTGACTATTTTTTTAATCAAACTTTACAAATATACAAACAAATCTCTCTTTTGACCTTATTCTCTATAAGTGAAACTTATCAACAATTGTTGATGTTTTAAGTTTTAACTTTTGAATAATAAATTCATAATTTTTAACAATAAAAAAGGTAGACAAATGCCTCTACCTATTTTTTTATATTTCATTGATATTGTTCTAATTCATCTTTTAAGTCCCTAGCGAATTCTTCTAAACTAACGACAAAACCAGTTTTATCTGTAGGAAAAACATTTATCAATAAATTATTTTCATCAATATAATAGAAAAGAGTTTCTTCGAAATCATCTAAAGTCAATTTCAATATTTTGCAATTTTCCCAACCATCATTTTTTGTTAATTCAGCAAATTCTTTCGCTGACCAAATTGGAAATATTTTTTTATCATTAATTATAGAAATAGCATAATTACCATCAGGAAAAATCATTATATAAGCAGTTTCCCCGTCAGCAATTTTTCGAATAAATATTGATAGCGCTCAAAATGATTTAACTTTAATATATTTTCCATTTCTTTTGGATGCATGTTAATTCTCTTTCAAAACAGCTTTCATTTCATCAAATTCTTTGTCAATTTCTTTATTAGGTTTTTGAGTCATTAACGAAACGACATAAATTGCGATAACCGAAGATAAAAACCCAGGTATCATTTCATACCAATCTTTGTAATCGTGATTTACATAAACCCAAGCTAAGACAACAATTCCTCCTGTTAACATACCTGCTAAAGCTCCTTGCCAAGAAGTTTTTTTCCAAAAAAGAGAGAAAACGATTACTGGTCCAAATGCAGATCCAAATCCTGCCCAAGCATTTCCAACTAAATTTAGAATAGAATCTTTTGGTGTTAATGACAACAACACCGCGATTAATGCTACAATTAAAACCGATAAACGACTTGCTGTTAATAACTGTTTTGGTGTTGCTTTTTTGTTCAAAAATGCTTTGTAAATATCTTCTGTTAACGAACTTGATGTTACTAATAATTGTGAAGAAATTGTACTCATTACAGCTGCTAAAATTGCTGATAATAAAAATCCACCAACTAATGGATGAAACAAAACACGTGAAAAATAAATAAAAATCGTTTCTGCTTCTGTTTTAGACCCATCAAATTTTAACATTGTTGTTTGATCAAATTTCATTAAATATGCGATACCAACTAAACCAACTAAAAGTGCTCCACCTACTGTAAAAATCATCCATGTAATTCCAATATCTTTAGCTTTCGCTAAATCTTTCGGGTTTCCAATCGCCATAAAACGTACTAAAATATGGGGCTGACCACAATATCCTAACCCCCAAGCCATCAAGGATAATATACTAACTGTTGTTGTACCTTTAAATAAATCTAAATATTTATCGCCTTTATCATTAATCAACGAAAAGGTTTCACCAACTCCACCAATTTCAGAAATTGCTACAATCGGAACAATAACCAAAGCCAAAACCATAATCGTCCCTTGTACGAAATCAGTTAAACTTACCGCTAAAAAACCACCTAAAAAAGTGTATAATACAACTACAAAACTTGTCATCCAAAGTCCAGTCATATAATCTAATCCAAAAGCAGATTCAAACAATTTGCCTCCAGAAACCATTCCAGCAGAAGTATATAATGTAAAAAATATTAAGATTAATATTGAAGAAACAATTCTTAATAAACGCGATTTATCTTTGAAACGATTTTCAAAAAATACGGGTAGTGTAATCGAATTTTGAGCGATTTCTGTATAGATTCGTAATCGTGGTGCGACAAAAATATAGTTCAAAAAACATCCTGTTGTCAATCCAATTGCAATCCAAGCACTCGACAAACCTGTAAAATACATTGCTCCAGGAACTCCCATTAACAACCAACCACTCATATCAGCAGCACCAGCAGAAAGCGCCGTTACAGCTGCTCCCATTTTCCTTCCTCCGATCAAAAAATCTTCTGAGTTACTTGTTGATTTTCGGTAAGAATAAATCCCGATTCCAATCATCAGAGCCATATATGCACGAATAGAAATGTATTCGTAAATGTTCATGTGTTTTAATTTTTGTCGAAAATATAATTTTTCATCCACAAAAATTGTACGAACTTTAAATTTCTAAACAAGAATCATGAATTTTCAACAAAATAATCTAAAATCAGCAACAAGTCCGTATTTGAAACAATACGAAAATAATCCTGTTTGGTGGCAAAGTTGGAATGACGAAGTTTTGAATCATGCAAAAAAAGTCAACAAACCTTTGCTTATTTCAATTGGATATTCGGCTTGTCATTGGTGTCACGTGATGGAACATCAATCTTTTGAAAACGATGAAGTCGCAAAAGTGATGAATGATAATTTTGTTTGCATTAAAATTGATCGTGAAGAACGTCCTGATTTAGATGCTTTATATATGAATGTTTCGCAATTAATTCATCAATCTGGAGGTTGGCCACTCAATGTTTTTGCTTTGCCAGATGGTCGTCCTTTTTATGGCGGAACTTATTTTCCGAAAGTTCAATGGATTGAACTCTTAGAAAATATCAATCATTTATATCATCAAAATCAAGCTAAAACAATGGAATACGTCAACTCTATTGCTGATGGTTTGAATAAAATGGAGGCGATCGAATTGAAATCTTCTTCAACTTTTTCAACAAATAAAATTGATGAAACATTTGAGTTTTGGCAACAACAATTTGATGATGAATGGGGAGGTTTTAATCGTGCACCAAAATTTATGTTACCAAATGCCTGGGAAACCATTTTGCGATATGGTACACAAACAAAAAATAAAAATTGTTTGATTCAAACAAAAATAACATTGGATAGAATGGCTTTTGGTGGAATTTACGACCAACTAAAAGGTGGTTTTTCGCGCTATTCAGTTGATCCATATTGGAAAGTTCCTCATTTCGAAAAAATGCTTTACGATAATGGGCAATTACTTTCGCTTTATTCAAATGCATATAAAGTTTTTGGAGAAGAAGAATATAAAACAGTTGTAGAAGAAACAATTAATTGGTTGAAAGATGAAATGCTTTCGCCTGAAAGTGTTTTTTATTCTGCTATTGATGCTGATTCTGAAGGTGAAGAAGGAAAATATTATGTTTGGAAATCGGATGAATTGAAAACAATTTTGAAAAATGATTTTGACTTATTTCAGCAATATTACAATGTTGATGAATTTGGAGAATGGGAACATGGTAATAATATTTTAATGCGATTGACAGATGACGAAGATTTTGCTACGAAGCAGAACATTAAAACAACAGAACTTCAAACCAAAATTTCTCAATGGAAAAAAATTCTTAATCGAATTCGTGAACAGCGCATAAAACCTCATCGCGACGAAAAAGTTTTAACTTCTTGGAATGCGCTAACCATAAAAGGTTTGTGTGATGCATTTATCACTTTTGAAAATGATGAATATCTTGATTTAGCAAAAAATGCAACCAATTTTATTTTAGAAAATCAATGGAATGGTGAAATTTTGTTCAGAAATTATAAAGACAACCAAACTACAATTCCCGGATTTTTGGATGATTATGCCTTAATGATTGAAGCGTTAATTAAGCTTTATGAAGTCACTTCGGAGATGCATTATTTAGAAACTGCCCAAACATTAACGGAAGAAACTTTTAATCAATTTTATAATCACAAGAATAAAATGTTTGCATACAAATCGCATTATGACACACCTTTGGTTAATGAAACATTTGAGATTTATGACAATGTTATTTCATCATCAAATTCGGTAATGGCAAATAATTTATTTAAATTAGGAAAAATTCTCAATCAAGAAAAATACATTGAACAAGCAAAACAAATGTTAACCAATATCGAAGAAAAAATTCACGATTATCCAACTGGTTTTGCAAATTGGATTCAATTATATCTAAATTTCGCTTATCCATTCAAAGAAATTGTAATCGTTGGCGAAAATGCATTAAAATTTTCGAAGCAAATTCAACAATGTTATGTTCCGAATGCAATTTTTGTTGCTTCAAAAACAGAAAATTTAGAAATCACTCAAAATCGATTCATCGAAAATAAAACATCTATTCATATATGCGAAAATTATACATGTCAATTCCCCGTTTATTCGGTTGAAGAGGCTTATAAAAATATTTAGAAATTACAATAAAAAACCATGGAAAAAACACGTTGCGCTTGGGTAAATAAAGACCAAGATTATATCGATTATCACGATAACGAATGGGGAAAACCTGTAAAAGATGATAAAATTTTATTCGAATTTTTGATTCTCGAATCTTTTCAAGCAGGATTAAGTTGGTTCACAATTCTGAAAAAGAGAGAAAATTTTAGAAAAGCTTTTGCTGATTTTGATGTCAAAAAAGTAGCCAAATTTGATGAAACTAAAATTGATGAATTGGTCCAAAATGAAGGAATTATTCGTCATCGAGGAAAAATTTCGGCAGCAATTAATAATGCAAAACTATTTATAGAAATTCAGAAAGAATTTGGTTCTTTCTCCGATTTTATCTGGAAATACGTTGATGGAAAACCAATTATCAACAATTGGAATTCGATAAAAGAAGTTCCTGCAACAACAGAAATTTCAGATCAAATTGCAAAAGATTTGAAAAAACGTGGCTTCAAATTCTTTGGTTCAACCACTATTTATGCGCATATGCAGGCGGTCGGAATGGTAAATGACCATACAACAGATTGTTTTTGTAAATAACAGCTCAATAAAATCATCTGAAATGTGCATCTTTGCGCAAACTTAGAAAAATGAAAATCGAACTAAAACATTGGATCATCCTTGGCGTTTTGGCGCTAACTTGGGGAAGCTCGTTTATTCTCATCAAGCAAGGATTGGTCGCGTACACGCCATATCAAGTTGGAGCATTACGACTAACAATTGCAGGAGGAATTTTGGCTATTTGGGGAATTCCAAGTCTATTTAAAATTCCGAAAAACAAATTAAAATACGTTGCATTGGCTGGTTTCTGCGGAAATTTCATTCCAATGTTTTTATTTCCAATGGCGCAAACACACGTTTCTAGTTCAACGGCTGGAATTTTAGATTCTTTAGTTCCATTATTTATTTTACTATTTGGAGCCTTATTTTTCAATATCAAAGGAACTAAAAATCAAGTTTTGGGAGCAATAATCGGATTTATTGGAGCTGTTTTATTAATTGGTGGCGATGGTTTTTCTGGCGAAAATAGCCTTTTACATTGCTTATTAATTGTATTAGCAACCGCGCTTTATGGTTTAAATAGTTTAATCTTAACACGCTATTTAAACGACGTCCCATCATTTCAATTATCATCAGCTTTGTTTACAATTTGGTTATTACCTTCAGTTCTAATTTTAATTATTTCAGGATTTTTTGATGTATTTGAAGGAACAGAACAACAATTAAAAAGTTTAGGATTCGTTGCTATTTTAGGACTTTTAGGAACTGCTTTAGCCATGATATTATTCTACCGATTGATACAATCAACAGGTTCGATGTTTGCCTCAATGGTGACTTA
This sequence comes from Empedobacter falsenii, assembly GCF_019308355.1. Classification (GTDB taxonomy): domain Bacteria; phylum Bacteroidota; class Bacteroidia; order Flavobacteriales; family Weeksellaceae; genus Empedobacter; species Empedobacter falsenii_B. Next base: position 129,835 of record NZ_JAAGKM010000001.1, read on the forward strand.
TTTAATGCCCGTAATTTCTGTATTTTGGGGATTTTTAGTCGGTGAAAAAATCTCATGGATCCATTTATTTGGATTCGGAATGATTTTATCAGGCGTTTATTTAACACAGAAAAAAGAAAAAGAAATCGAAATAATTTAGATCAACTATTTCTTCAACAATAACTAAAAATCTCGCAAACCAAATAGTTTGCGAGATTTTTTATTTAATATTTTTTTTCAAATCTTTTGCTAATTCTTTTGTAAAAGCATCTGCACCTTTGTAATTCATGTGCGTTGTGTTGTAGAAATATTTTTGATCAAAACTAATCGAATCGCTCGAATAATCTAATAAAGGAAGATGATGCTTTTGCAATGTTGTTTGATAACGATTAATCACTTCATCTCGATTCAACATATAATCTTGACCTTTATAAAATTCGGGTGCAATTGTAAAAACTAACTGAATATTTTCTTGTTCACATTTTGCAATTAATTCTTCTAACAAAGCATAATCTGAAAAGTCAAAATCAGAGTTTTTCTTTTTCATTTTTTCCCAATCAACATCCCATTTTCGGTTATACGATTTGAAACCATCATCACGAAAAAGCCCATCTTTATGTAGTTTTTCCTTCTTCGATTTTGCAATTTGATCTTTCCAATACGTTTGATCTCTGTAACGATAAAGCGGTACAATAAAATCGACCAATTTCGTGTCTTTATATTCTTTTAATGCACCATAAAGTTTAAAATTCCACAACATAAAAGGCGTATATTGATTTGGCTGAAAAACTTCATCAATGTGTGAAAACGAAAAAGTATCTAAATTCCAAACAACTATTTTGGGTTTTGGATTATGTTGTAAATACAAATTAAAACGATACAATTGCATTTTGAATTTACTTCCGTTTAATCCAAAATTATGCGTAGTCAGTTTTAAATCTTGTTCTAAAATATTCGGATTAATTTGAATAAACGCCCTCGAAGAACCAAAAATAGCCAATTCAACATTCGTTTTTCCTTCTTTTATTTGATTCCATTCTTGTACTTCTCCGCTAAACAAAGCTATTTTTTTGAGCTGATTCGAATAATAGACATCAACCAAAACCAATGCAATGAAAGCTGAGAATAAGGTAATAAAGAAGTATTTTAAAAATTTCATTTTATTTTAAATATGGTTTTATATCTTCAGCTAATTTTTTTGTAAAAATATCTGCCCCTTTAGAATTTAAATGAAGTTTATCTGCAAAATATTGTTTATCCATTATTTCAGGCATTCTTGAATAATCAATAAAAAGGATATTATTTTCATTAGAAATCTTCTTCACTTTATCAATTATAAAATCATGATTTTTTTGATGATGAATAAAATCAATATAAGTAGGTGAAGTAACTAGTATTAAATTAATATTTTTCTTTTTGCAATCATCAATAATTTGCTTTAGCAAATTAAAAATATTTTCATCAAAATCTATAATTGAATTTTGAGATGTATATTTTTCTTCTTTCCATTTCAAATCCAATTTACGATACCCATTAACTTTAAATGTTTTCGTTTTAGAATATGCAAAAACCTTATATAGTTCTTTAAACCAATTATTTTCATTATAATTTTTAAAATATCTTATTAGAGGAATATAAACATCATAAATTTTATAATAATCAATACCTTTCTGAATATTGTAAAGTTTTATATTATATAATAGGATTGGTGATAATTGATCTATTTTAAAGATCGTATTGTCTCGAAAAGTAAAATCATCAAGAACTAAAATAAAATTTTTTGCATTTGTTTTACTTTCACTAACGTCTATCCTATATTTTATTAAAGGCAGATTTTGAGCATTATACCCTAAATTATATGTTGATTTATTTGTTATTGATTTAAAAATTACAGGATTAACATGTGCCATCGCTCTTGACGAACCGAAAACTAAAATATCTTTATCTAAAATATCATTATTAATTACACTCCATGTTTTCAACTCATCATTATATAAACTACTTTTTAATAATGATTTTGAGATAAATACATCTAACATCAATGCAAATAGATATAAACTCAGTATTCCTAATAGAATTCTTTTAATCCATTTCATTATTTTCTCAACATTTCGATATGCGGAATATCGTCTTCTAAATATTCTTCCGAAACTTGCTCAAAACCAAACGATGAATAAAACTCTTTCAAATAAGATTGAGCAGAAATTCTGATTTCAGATGTTTTAAATTGATTTTCGATGACTTGAACCGAATTTTTCATCAATTGTTTTCCTAATCCATAACGACGAAACTTTTGATTGGAAATTACGCGACCAATCGACGGTTCGTTTTCATACGAAATTCCTTTCGGAACAATTCGAGAATATGCCGCAACCTCATCGCCAATCGTTGCCCAAAGATGTCCACAAACCAAATCCTTATCATCACAATCTTGGTAAATACAATCTTGCTCAATCACAAAAACCTCGTTGCGCAATTGCACTATTTTATATAGCTCTTTCGATGTTAAATCATCAAAAGATTTGTAATGCCAAATAATTTCTTCCATGAATTAATCTAATTTTGAATATTTTGCAATAATATTTTCGAACATTTTTTGAGGTAAAATATTTTTCAAGGTTACAGAAAATTTCTGCATCGATTTTCCAATATAATAATGTGGTTTCAAACTCTTCTGAGCCAAAATATTTTCGATAATCGGAATCAAATCTTCTGTTGGTGTACCATCTTGCACTTCGTGATCGATATCAGCAACCATTGCATCATATCTTTTTTGATAAAATTTTGAAACAAAAGTTTTCACACGACCTTCTGCAATATTGGTTTTGATATCACCAAAATTCAATGTTGCAATTTCCACTCCTGTATGACGATTTTCCAAACGAGCCGATTCAATCAAACGATCAATCATCGCCTTCGAAGCCGAATAATATCCTCTAAAAGGCAAACCATTGTTACTCGCAATCGACGAAACATTCAGGATATAACCGTTTTTTTGAGAACGCATTGTAGGCAAAACCTCTTGCATTGTATAAATAGGTCCGTACACATTAACATCCAATAATTTCTCGATATCAGCTTTCGAAGCATCTTCCACAGCGCCTAACATTCCAATTCCTGCATTGTTAATCAATACATCAATTTGATTGTTCGTTTCCGAAAAAATCTGCTGAAAACTACGTTTTACATTTTCTTTATCCGAAACATCTGTCGCAATATGTTTAAATTTTTCTTGACCTTTAGCTGTTCTTGATAAACCATAAACTTGATGTCCTTTATCGTGAAAATAATTTGCCAAAGTCAATCCTACACCCGAAGAAGAGCCTGTAATTACAATAACTTTTGATTGCATGATTCGATTAATTTAACCGCAAAACTACATAATATCAGGCAAATATTGGTAGATAAATAATTTTTTGAATGGTTATTAGAAGATTCTCTAAATTTGTGCGTTAATTATCAAAAGATTTCAATTGAATCCAAAAACTAAAAAATATATTATAACAGGAATTAAATTAACGATTAGTATTGCGTTAATCTATTATATCTTCTTTGTTAAATTACATATTTTTGATATTTTCAGTCATTACAAAAATGCGAATTGGGCGTATATTTTTATAGCTGTTATCCTTTATGTTCTTTCGCAAGCCTTGTCTGTTTTTCGATTAGATTATTATTTCAGAGATATTAACCTCGATTTATCGTACAAATCAAATGCACGATTATATTTCTTAGGAATGTTTTACAACACCTTTGTTCCAGGTGGAATTGGTGGTGATGCATACAAAGTTTATGTGTTGAATAAAAACTATAAAATCAGTCTGAAAGAAATTTCGCAGGCGGTTTTTCTTGACAAAATTATCGGTCTTTGTGCAATGTTACTCATCATCATCTTCCTAATATTTTTTTCAAATCTGACTGATTATCCTTGGATACAATATGGATCATTAATCCTTTCTTTAGTTGGCTTTATAGCTGTTCCATTTATTTTAGGAATGATTTTCCCTATTCATAAAAAAACTTTCTATAACTCGATGATTTATTCGATTGTATTACAATTGATACAAGTTGGTATGTTGTATTTTGTTTTGGAAGGATTGAATATTCATCCAGAGAATTTCAGTATATATTTATTGATCTTTTTAGTTTCAGGAATTTTATCCATTATCTCTTTTAGTGGATTTGGAATTAGAGAAGCTGTATTTATGTACGCTGCACATCGATTCAATTTTGATGAAACTTTAGCCACAAGTGCAGCATTTATTTTCTCTATCATCACCATTTCGATCTCATTTATTGGGATTATTTACTTGTTTAAAGGGGTTAAAATTGAAGAGAAAAAGAAAAAGACGAATATTTCTTTTTAAAATCTGAAAAATTATTTCTTTGAAATGAAAAGAGTTAAGTCCTAACATTAAATTTTATTTAATTTTTTTCATTTTAACTATTTGGATTATTCAAAAACAGCCCTATATTTGCAATCCAATTACGAAGGTCTCTTAGCTCAGTTGGTTCAGAGCACCTGCCTTACAAGCAGGGGGTCACTGGTTCGAATCCAGTAGGGACCACATAAAGACAATAGAAAGTCTTTCAAATAAAATTCTAAAATAAGGTCTCTTAGCTCAGTTGGTTCAGAGCACCTGCCTTACAAGCAGGGGGTCACTGGTTCGAATCCAGTAGGGACCACATAAAGACAATAGAAAGTCTTTTAAATAAAATTCTAAAAAGGTCTCTTAGCTCAGTTGGTTCAGAGCACCTGCCTTACAAGCAGGGGGTCACTGGTTCGAATCCAGTAGGGACCACTTTAAAGACAATAGAAAGTCTTTTAAATAAAATTCTAAATAAGGTCTCTTAGCTCAGTTGGTTCAGAGCACCTGCCTTACAAGCAGGGGGTCACTGGTTCGAATCCAGTAGGGACCACATAAAGACAATAAAAAGTCTTTTAAATAAAATTCTAAATAAGGTCTCTTAGCTCAGTTGGTTCAGAGCACCTGCCTTACAAGCAGGGGGTCACTGGTTCGAATCCAGTAGGGACCACAACAGAACTTCTTTCAAGAAATTGAAAGGAGTTTTTTATTTATTATTTTTTGTAATTTTATATAAATCAATTCTTATGAAAATTACAAAACTAGTATTACCATTATTTCTTTTACTTTCATGTTTCACTTTCTCCCAACAAAAAAGAAAACAACTTTACCTCCACCTAAAATAAAGAAAGTTCCACCTTTACCAGCTCCTCCAAAAGCTAAATTATACGAGCCAACTTTTGACTACGAATACTTTATTTGGAAACTAGAAAAAGACACGTTATTACCTGCTGAATCCCCTTATGAAATAGTTTTACAAGTCAATGATTACTCAGCTTTTATGAGAATAAATAGTTACCCAGAAGAAACTGAATATAAATCAAAAGTAGTATCCATTAAAAATGGTGATATTATCTCTAGAACAATATTAATGCAGGCTAATAATTATGACGTTGAAATAAAAAATAATATTCTAGAACTGAAAAATCGGAAAACGAATGAAGTTGTAAAGTTTAAAATTATAAAAAAGAGTGGAAAAATTATACAGTTACAAGATCTTAACTCTAAATTAATCTTTACAAAAGATGATAAATACGAATATTACGCTCCGCCTTCTTTGTAACTATAAAAAACTCCGATAACAAACTTCCTTCATTTAACTTGTTCTGAATTGATTAATAGTTGATTTTTCATTTCTTCATTAATATTAAAGATTGTTTTGTAGACCAAAAGGATTATATTACGATTAAATCATTCGTATTATTTTGCTTTATTGCTACGAATATTTCTAAAATATCATTTTGAATATCAATAGAACCTTTATTAACGATTGAAATTATATCGTCTAAAGAAATACTTTTATTTATAAAACTCTCGTCATAAGAACAGCTTTTGACATGATAGATTGCAACATATTTAGATAAATCATTCATGTCACAACTTTCAGTCAAAAGATTAAACCAACTATTCATCAAAATCAATTCTTGTACAAATAAATATAATAAAAAATCCCTCAGCGCTTGAACTGAGGGATTATCTTTTTAAAATCTTAATCTTACACCATTTTCGGTTGTAAATGCTTTTTTACGGAAAAGAAACAAAGTAAGTCCTCCAATAAAAATAGCCGAATCTGCGATATTAAATACAGGCTGAAAGAACTTATAATGTTGTCCGCCTATAATTGGAATCCAAGAAGGCCAATCGAACTCCACAATTGGGAAATAAAGCATATCTACGACACAGCCTGTAAACCAACCAGAATAACCAGCAAAGTTTGCTTGTGCGACACCTTGATATCCTACCCAATCCTGAAACATTTCATTGTAAGTAGTTCCTTTATCGAAAATAACGCCATAAAAAATTCCATCAAGTACATTCCCTATTGCACCTGCCAAAACAAGCGCAATCGGAATGATAAAGAAGTTATTATTTAGTTTTTTCGACCATGCATTAATATAGTAGATAATCATTCCGATTAGAGCAATTCGTAGAAGTGATAAAACAATTTTACCAGTTTCTCCTCCGAAATGCATACCATATGCCATTCCAGGATTTTCTACAAATGCTATTTTAAACCAACCCAAAACATCTACGTCTTCACCTAAAAAAAAGTGTGTTTTTACGTAAAATTTTGAAATTTGGTCTATGATTAAAACCAAAATGGTAATGAGTACTACTTTTTTCAAAATACTTGATTAACGTTGCATATTTTTAGCTTCGATGCTTAATGTTGCATGCGGAACTAATTTCAAACGATCTTTGTTAATTAATTTTCCTGTTACACGGCAAATACCGTATGTTTTGTTCGAAATACGTAACAATGCATTTTTCAAATCACGGATAAATTTATCTTGGCGTGCTGCTAATTGTGCATTTTGTTCTTTCGACATGGTTTCAGAACCTTCCTCAAACGCCTTGAACGTTGGAGACGTATCGTCAGTACCATTGTTACTATCGTTCGTGTAAGCTTCTTTCAATAATTCGTAATCTTTTATCGCTTGATCTAATTTGTCTTGAATTATTGCTCTAAACTCTTCCAACTCTGCATCAGAGTACCTTACTTTTTCATCTGTTGTTGCCATACGCTTACAATTTAGTAATCGCAATTTGCGTCATCAATCCATTAATTTCAACCTCTGCCCCATTTGCAACTTGGTCTTGTAAAACAAGATCTTCTGCTAATGTCTCAGAACAAATGTAATCTTTGTTTTGCTCGACTGCATTTACGATTGATTCATCATTTTTTAAGTTAAGTATAATTTTGTCGGTTACTTCTAGTCCGGTTTCTTTACGTAGATTCTGAATTCTATTTACCAATTCACGTGCAACACCTTCATTAATTAACTCTTCTGTCAATTGTAAATCAAGTGCTACTGTCAATGTAGAATTAGAAGCTACAGTCCATCCTGGGATGTCTTTTGTAGCGATTTCAAAATCTTCTAAATCTAAAGTTAATGTTTTGTTGTCAATTAACAAATCTATTTTACCTGATTGCTCTAATTTAACAATTTCTTCATTCGTCAATTCTGCTGTAGCAGCCGAAATAGCTTTCATTTCTTTACCATATTTTGGACCTAAAGTCTTGAAATTAGGTTTAATAGATTTTACTAAAAGATTTGATGCTTCTTCGTTTGTTAAAAGTTGAATTTCTTTAACGTTAACTTCTTGTTTCAATAATTCTGATACAGCTTCCAAATTAGCTTTCATCGTATCATTCAATACAGGAATCATTACTTTTTGTAATGGCTGACGTACTTTGTTATCACTCAATTTACGAAGTGATAAAATCATACTTGTAGCCGTTTGTGCTAAATGTGTTTGTTCTTCTAATTCTGCTTTAATTAAAGATTCCTCTACAAGTGGAAAATCTGCTAAATGCACAGATTCTGCAGGATTTTTACCTGTAGCTGCATTCAAATCTTTGTACAAACGATCCATGAAGAATGGTGCAATTGGAGAACCTAAAATTGAAACCGTTTCTAAAACTTTGTACAATGTTTGGTAAGCTGCAATTTTATCTTTCGAATAATCACCTCTCCAGAAACGTCTTCTTGATAAACGTACGTGCCAGTTTGATAAATTATCTATCACAAATTCTTGAATAGCACGAGCCGCTTTTGTTGGTTCATAATCTGTTAAAAAGGCATCAACTTTTTTCGTTAATGTATTCAATTCAGAAATAATCCATTGATCTAATTCAGCTCTTTCATTTACAGGAATTTCTTCTTCTTCAAATGTAAATCCGTCCACATTCGCGTATAATGCGAAGAATGAATAGGTATTATATAATGTTCCGAAGAATTTACGACGAACTTCGTCCACTCCAGCAATATCAAATTTTAAGTTTTCCCAAGGTTGCGCATTCGCAATCATGTACCAACGTGTTGCATCAGGACCATAAGTTGCCAATGTATCAAATGGATCGACAGCGTTCCCCAAACGTTTTGACATTTTTTGACCATTTTTGTCTAAAACCAATCCGTTTGACATTACATTTTTGTATGCTTTCGAATCAAAAACTAATGTTCCGATCGCATGCAATGTATAGAACCATCCACGTGTTTGATCGACACCTTCTGCAATAAAATCAGCTGGATACATTGTTCCATTATCAATCAATTCTTTATTTTCGAATGGATAGTGAACTTGCGCATAAGGCATTGCTCCAGAATCAAACCAAACGTCAATCAAATCCGCTTCGCGTTTCATTGGTTTTCCTGATGCAGAAACTAATGTAATTTCATCTACTACATTTTTGTGTAAGTCGATTAAATCATAGTTTTCTTCTGTCATATTTCCAACTTCGAAATTTTGGAAAGGATTAGAAGTCATTACGCCTGCCGCAATTGATTTTTCAATTTCAGCAACTAATTCTTCTACTGAACCAATTACTGTAACTTCATCCCCTTCTTCAGTTCTCCATATTGGCAATGGAATTCCCCAATAACGAGAACGAGATAAGTTCCAATCGTTGGCATTTTCTAACCAGTTTCCGAAACGTCCTTCACCAGTCGCTTTTGGCTTCCAATTGATTTCTTTGTTCAATTCAACCATACGATCTTTTACATCCGTTACCTTGATAAACCAAGAATCTAATGGATAGTATAAAATCGGCTTGTCCGTTCTCCAACAATGTGGATAACTGTGTTTATATTTCTCTACTTTGAAAGCTTTGTTTTGCTCTTTCAATAAAATCGCGATTTCGACATCAACCGATTTTTCAGGAGCAGTTCCATCATCGTAATATTCATTTTTTACATATTTACCTCCATAACCTTCTGGTAAATCAGCCACAAAACGACCTTGTAAATCTACTAAAGGAACAGCATTTCCATACGTATCTAATACCAACATTGGTGGAACACCAGCTTCTTTTGCAACACGCGCATCATCCGCACCAAAAGTAGGCGCAGTATGTACGATACCTGTACCATCTTCTGTTGTTACGAAATCTCCAGGAATTACTTGGAAAGCATTCTCTGCATTTTCGTAAGGCAACGCCCAAGGTAATAGTTGCTCATAACGAGTTCCAACAAAATCAGCACCTTTGTATTCTCCTACAATTCTATAAGGAATTGTCTTATTTCCTGCCGCATAAACTTTAAAATCTTCTTCTGTTTCTGCTAAGAAATATGGTTTACCGAATTGTTTAGCAACCAATGGTTTTCCTAAAATTACGCGAATTGGCTCGAATGTATATTGATTGAATGTTTCAACTACAACATAATCGATATCTGGACCAACTGTTAACGCTGTATTTGATGGCAACGTCCAAGGTGTTGTTGTCCAAGCTAAGAAATACACATCTCCATCAAAATCATTGAATAAATCTGTAGAATCTTTGTTTACTTTAAATTGAGCAACAATCGTTGTATCTGTAACATCTTGATAAGTTCCTGGTTGATTTAACTCGTGTGAAGATAAACCTGTACCAGCTTTAGGAGAATATGGTTGAATTGTATAACCTTTGTACAACAAATCTTTGTTATAAATTTGCTTCAACAACCACCAAACAGACTCCATATATTTTGGTTTATACGTGATATATGGATCTTCCATATCCACCCAATAACCCATTTTTTCAGTCAAATCATTCCACAAATCTGTGTAACGCATTACTGTACGTTTACACGCTTCGTTATATTCTTCAATTGAAATTTTAGTTCCAATATCTTCTTTGGTAATTCCTAATTCTTTCTCAGTTCCCAATTCTACTGGTAAACCATGCGTATCCCAACCCGCTTTACGAAAAACTTGTTTTCCTTTCAAGGTTTGGTAACGACAAAATATATCTTTGATAGAACGTGCTAAAACGTGGTGAATCCCTGGCTTTCCGTTTGCAGAAGGAGGACCTTCATAGAACACAAAAGATGGATTTCCATCACGCGTAGAAATACTTTTTTCGAAAACATTATTTTGTTTCCATTCTTCTAACGTTTCTTTTGAGACTTGTACCAAGTCTAAGTGCTTATATTCTCTAAACTTTTTTGCCATCGAATTCTTTCTTATTTCTTCTAAATCAAGGAGTGCGAATATAAGAAATTTTTACATATTTTTATTGTTATAGAAACGAAAATCATATTAATAATTGCTTAAATTTATACCAATATTATAGATTTAACAATTCTTGAATAAAAATCAGATGATTTCAGATTTAATTCAGGATTAAACAAATAATTAACAACAATTTTTAAAGATATTTTTTCGATGAAAAAAGGCTTCAAATATTACTCAATTCTATTTCTAATTTTGCTTTTTGCAAGTTGTTCCAAAAACGAAGATTATACGGTTTTGATTCCTACAGATGTAGATTTTGTTGCGTTGATAAATCCAAAATCAATTGCAGAAAAAGGTAATTTTCAGAAATTAGAACAATATAAAATTTATCAATTAGCCGAAGGCGAACTTAAAAATCAAGATCCAACTTTTGATCAATTATTAAATGATATCAAAAACAATCCGACTTCAGCAGGCATAGATATTATCAGCCCTATTTACATTTTTGGACAAAAAATTAATGAAAAAAATATGGTGGCGTTGATTACAAATATGCGTGACAAAGATCAATTTGAAAAACATTTATCAACCATTTACAAAGGTTTATACAAAAAAGATATTTCGTTTGAAAAGAAAGATGGTTTTACAACAATTTCTGGATTCAATAAACCGTTTATGGCTTGGAACAAATCTCAATTTTTATTGATTGTTTCTGAATTTGGTGTTGGAGAAAAAGCGATTCAAGATTATTTCGCGAAAATTATCAACGACAAACATTCACTTGCGAAAGAAAATAACAGCTTTGGAGATTTTGTTAAAAACTCGCAGGATATCAACATTTGGTACACTGGAAATTTCTTGAAAAACTTCTCGAAACATGAAAGTTCTGAAAAGAAAAACCTTGATTTCACAAAAAGTTCTTGGGTCAATTTTATTTCATTTACTTCGGACGGAATTAGTTTTACACAGAAATTTCATCCAGATGCGATTACAAAAGTTAAATTACAAAAACATCCGATGTGGAAATCAAAAATCAATACTGATTTTTTCAAGTATTTTCCTGCGCAAAGTTACATGAACATTGGACTTGGAATTTATCCTGCCAACACGCGTTATGTGTTCGAAAATCAGAATTTCTTGACTACTTTTTTAGAACAATATGACATTGATTTGAACAAATTAGAACAAAGTTTTGAAGGCGAAGCTTTGTTTAGTGTATATGATTTTGAGATCGGAAAAGCATTTAATCCAAATGACTTTTTTGGGAAGAAAGAAGCTTTTATCAAGCAAGTTGTTTATCCTCAATTTGTTTTGGGAGGAAAAATGAAAAACGATCTTTTCTTCAACGAATTTATTAAATCTCATCAAGAAAATATTCAGAAAATTGGACCTTATTACATGTTACCAATTTCGACAAATATGAAGATTTATATGACATACAAAAACAATTTGATGTACATCACAAATAATCAATCGATTATGAATCAATATTTGAACAAAATGGTAAGTTCTTCAAATTTTGTTACATCAGAATATGCTACAAACGCTTCAAATCCGATGTTTGGTTACGTGAATTTAAATTTTGATCAATATCCAAAAGAAGTTCAAAATTATATTTATCAACAAATTCCGTTCGGAAATACGAAAGAAATGCAAACGGTTTTATCTTATTTTGATTACGTCGATTACCGCGTTTCGAATGAATACACAAAAACAGGAAAAATACATATGAAAAAGACGGATAAAAATAGTTTGGAAGTGATTTTCTTGCTTTTAGACCAAGCTTATTCACTATTTTTCAATCAAGCTGCACAACAAAATGGAAATTAAAATCAGTCAACTTGTTCCGCATCCTTTGAAGGAATTTGGGTTCGAACAATCTGAAATTTGGAAAAATACATACACTTTTTCGAGCGGAAATATTTATCAAATCGTTGCACATTCTGGTGTTGGAAAATCGACGTTGATTAATATTTTGTACGGCGATAGAAAAGATTATGACGGAGAAGTTTTATTTGATGGACAAAATATTAAGAATTATTCTTTGAATGATTGGACAAAAATTAGACGTGAAAAAATTGCGTATGTTTTTCAAGGTTTACATTTGTTTGAAGAATTGACTTTGATGGAAAATATTCAATTAAAAAATGTATTAACGCAACATCAATCCGAAAATCAAATTATTGAATGGATTGAAAAAGTTGGTTTAAAAAGTCATTTACATCAAAAAGCGATTCATCTTTCTTATGGTCAACGTCAAAGAATTGCTGTGATTCGTGCACTTTGTCAACCATTTGATTTTTTACTTTTGGACGAACCTTTTAGTCATTTAGATGAAGTAAATCAACAACTTCTGATTGATTTGGTTACCGAAGAAGCTACAAAAAATAACGCTGGAATCATCTTTACAAGCTTACACGAAATTCACGATAAACGCCTTTCAAATGTCATTCAACTCTAAAACTTTAATCGAAAAATTAGTTCGTAAAAATCTAAGTTTCTTACGAATTACAACCTTTTGTTTTTTCTCAATCATTGGATTTTTTATCTTGATTTTAGCTGGAACAATTTATTTGGATTATGCCAAAAATTTTGGAGAAGATAGCTCAGTTTGGAAAGCAAATTATGTGGTTTTGAATAAAAAAATATCGTCTTTACAAACGTTGACTGGAGAAAAACCAAGTTTTAGTGAAAATGAAATTAACGATTTGAAATCGCAAAATTTTGTTGAGAAAGTCGGAACATTCAAAAGCAGTCAATTCCCTGTAAAATTACAAGTTGGTGGAGTTGCTGGAATTCGTGGTTTTTCGACTGATTTATTTTTCGAATCTGTTCCAGAAGATTTTATTGATGTAAAAGAATCAGATTGGAAATGGCAAGAAGGAGAAGATTTTATCCCGATTATTATTCCGAAAAGTTATTTGAATTTATACAATTTTGGTTTTGCAACAAGTCAAGGTTTACCACAAGTTTCGGAAGGATTATTTACTAAAATTCCTTTTCAATTGATTTTAGGAAAAGGAGAAAATCAGAAAGTATATCAAGCGAGAATTGTCGATTTTACAACAAAAATTAATACGATTTTAGTTCCTGAAAACTTTTTGGAATGGGCAAATCAAACTTATGCACCTCAAAAAAATACAGAACCTTCACGAATTGTTGTTGAAACGAAATCTCAAGGAGATGAAAATGCTTCGACTTATTTTGAGCAACAAAATTATGATATCAACAAAGATGAATTGAAAAATAATGAATTGACGTATTATCTGAAATTAGCTTTTTCGTTGGTTTTATTTATTGGCTTAATCATTGTTTTTGCAGCGATTTGGTTGATGATTATCAATTTTCAATTGATGATTGAAAAGAATAAACACAAAACAAAGGATTTATTTTTGATTGGTTACAACATCAACCAACTGGCTCGTCCGTATCTGAAATTTTCGATTATATTTATGTTATTCAGTTATATTATTTCTATTCCGTTAGTTTATTTTGTTTTAGATATCATCAAAGAAAAAGTCGGTAAATTTATGGCAACAGAAACTTCGCATGTTTGGGAAGTGATCGGTTTTGGATTAATCATCGTGATTATTTTATTCATCATTAATAAAATAATTTTGACACAATCCGTCAAAAAAATTGCTTTGAAAGATTAATACTAAATTTTATAAAAACACAAAAAAGGATTCTGAAAATTTTCAGAATCCTTTTGTTTATGCTTAATATTCTCGATTAGAACGAATATCCAACTCCTATAGAAAACGAATGATTTTTTACATCTCCAACTTCTACATTGTTGTTGTTTTTATTATCTCCTATTTTAGTTAATCCCATATAATATCTCGCTCCAACATTGATATTGTCTGTTACATTATATCCCAAACCGAAGTTAACACCAAAGTCAAAGTTTTTTACATCATCTTTTACATCAAACTTTTGTTCTGTTGTGTAAACGGTATTATTCGCATATGTACTTGTAGATTGTTTGTTGCTCGCATACAGATTAAATCCAAATTGTGGACCAGCCTCTATATTAAAACGAGATGCAGCAGGATAGTATTTGAACATGATTGGAACTTGAATATAATCTAAAGTCGTTTTATTGTAATTTTTGACCGTCGTGTTTCCAACTTCTGTTACGTCAGTTTTTTCTCGTCCCCCCATTCGTGTAAAATTTACCTCTGGTTGAACAGCAAATTGATCATTAATTGGAAAGTGTCCATAAAGACCTGCGCTAAAACCTACTTTATAATCATTATCATTTACATCTTTTCCATTGAAAGAAGACATATTTACACTGGATTTAATACCAAATTGTGGCGATGTAGTTTTTTCTTGTGCGCTCAAACTTACAACTCCTAACATTGCAGCAGCAATAAAAAATATTTTTTTCATCTTTTAAATTTTATAGTTCTAATTATGATGTATGCATAATTTCAAGTCTTGTGCCAAATAATGTTAAAAAAGAGTACTACAAATATTAATTAACTCATTTTAAATATATTAATTATTTGATTTTAACATTCATAAAAGCATATTAATAAAAAAAAGCTACATCTTTCGATGTAGCTTGTATCAAGTATAAGTTGTTCTTGTTATTAGAATTTATAAGCAAATCCTAAAGAAACTGCATCTGCATTAGACTTTTTATCAAATCCATAGTTATTACTTGAAGCAATTCCTTTATATCCAGCATATACATCAAAGTTAGCTCCTGAATAACCAAATTTTGGTTGCCAGAATAAACCTCCGTCCATATCACTTTTCGTAGCAATTGCATAACCTAAATCTCCACCAATAAATAAATTGTTACTGAATTCGTATTTTGCAGTTGCTGCTAATGGAATAAACCCAAAATCTTCTCCTCCTAAATCTTTAAAATCACTTTTAGCAATAAAATGGTCATACCCGACTTTCGCTCCTAATTTGAAATTATTTGCAATAGGATGTAAGTAAGCTAAGTCTACTCCAAGGTTAAAAGAAGAAACATCTGATGCATTACCTACTGGAAAACCCACGTGTACTGTACCTTCTACTCCTGACGTTTGCGCTGAAACTCCTACCATACCTGCTACTGCTAAAGCAGCTGTTAATAACACTTTTTTCATTTTTATAATGTTTTAAAATATTTACAATTTTGTTAAACTTATTTGCATAATTTCAATTTATGTGCCAAAGTTAAAAACTAAATAATGATAAAACACACTAAAATTAACAATAACCTAATATTCAGAACTTTATATTACATAAAAAGCTCCAAAATAATTTTTGGAGCTTTTCTGTTTTTATTGATTTGACTTATTGTCCGACCATTTTGTATAAAATATTCTGTTGTTGTTTCGCATAATTGGTATCAATTTCTGCTGCTACACCAATCATTTCGTCTAAATAATTAAACTGATTCATGATTTTTGCTTGATCAGCTGCGTCAACTTTTCCATCTGCCACAACTTCTTTATATAAGGTTTCGAATTTCTTCAAAACAGGATTATAAGCAGATTCGAAAACTTTCAATGCTTTTTCTTTATCACCTCTTTCACCTAAAGCGGAAGCTTCATTGTAGATTGACATCATCAAATCATTTTTAGCCGCGGCTAAATCTGAACCAATTGAATATCCTTTCCCTGAAGGCAACGATTCGAAGAAAGCAATTTTCGCATTCGCTTCTTTACGAACGTGCGCGAACAATTCTTGCGCTTTTTTATCCTCCCCAGCTTTCAAATAAATTCCAGCAATTCTACTTACACCATAACCAATATCGTATTTCGCTAAAGCAGGAATTTCTAACATCACTTTGTCTAAAACTGCAATCGCTTCTTTTTTACGTCCAGCATTCAATAAATCATCAGCCAAACGAACAGCAGTATTTCTATAAGAAGATGTATAATTACGCTCTGTCAAACTAAATGAAGCATCAGGGTTATTATATCCAGACCATTTATACGAATTGAATGTTCTTAATAACATGTCATTATCAGAAGCACCAATAATTCCTCCTTTACCAAAAGGCGTATAAATAGGAACTAATTTATAACTCATTCCAGCATTCAATAAATAATCATTCATGTAGAATGTATTTTCTGGATCAGAAATTCCTCCTCCACTAAAGTAGATAGGTCGATCCCAATTGTATTTCGCCATCATTGACAACAACAACAAATTGTTTTTGAATAAACTTGACGCTTTGATATTAATTGTGATTGAATCAACCATTTTATCTGCATCTTTTGCACTTACAATTCCGTATTTTAGCGCATTTGCTTTATTTACAGGAACAACAATTTTTGAAACAGGTAAATAATTTGCTCCACCAATTGGATAACCAAAATAATCTGCTAAAGCTTGTTTCTCTGGTGATTTATTATCTAAAATAAAATCCATCGCTTCTTTAGCTGTCATACTATCTGTTGTGATATATTTTTGCAAAGGTTTTAAACTTTTATAAACTGACATCACTTGGTTTGGATCAATTTCAGGATCAGATAAATATTGACCAACTTGCTCGATTGGCATTTGACTTAACGTTTCTAATGTTTGATTAGACCCTGGTTTAATGAAACTATTCAATTGATCAAAAATATTTTTGATAGAACCTCCTACCACAAAAATTTGATCGTTAGTTCCAGATTGATAATCTTTCGGTTTCAAATCACTTGGAAGAGGCGCTGCATTGTACGTTCTACGTAACAATTGTTCTAAATTCCATGGAGAAGCAGCCAACGTTAAATTCGCAATTTTTACATCATCACGGAAATTTTCGGTTTCTTGTAATCCCCAAAGTGGATAAGTATCATTGTCACCATAGACAAAAAGAATAGCGTTTTTATCGAGCGGATTCAGATAATTGTAAGCTAAAGAATAAGCTACAGAACGCTCTGAACGATCGTGATCATCCCAGTTTTGAGCTCCCATTAAAATTGGAATACCAGCTAAAATAACTGTCGTTCCAATTGCTAAAGATGGTTTCAATTCTTGCTTCATCAATTTCTGAAGTAATAAATAAACTCCTTGTACACCCAATCCTGCCCAAATCGCAAATGCATAGAAACAACTTACTAATGCATAATCACGTTCACGAGGTTCGAAAGGTTTTACAGATGTATAAAAGATGATTCCGACACTTGTTAAAATAAACAATGACAACAATGACCACCAGTTAACAAAATTTCTGTTTAATTGTGTAAATAACCCGATTAAACCTAAGAATAATGGTAACATGAAATATACATTTGTTCCATCATTTCTATATTCATCTGGTAATTTTGATTGATCTCCTAAACGTGGATTATCAATAAATGGAATTCCTGAAATCCAATTACCTTTTGTAATCTCGAAATTACCTTCTAAATCGTTTTGGCGACCAGAGAAATTCCACATAAAGTAACGGATAAACATATAGTTGATTTGGTAATCAATAAAGTAATTAAATTGTTCACCAAATGTAGGTGGTTCGATATCTAAAATCTCACCATATTTCTTAAGTTCTGCAACTTTTAATTGTCTGTTTTGACGTTTCTCAACCAATTGCGCGTACATTTGTTGCGCTTCTTTATCACCCGCATATTGTGCATTCAAAGAGAATTTTGGAAAAGCATAAACTGCCGCATAATTCTCCATCACACCTGGGTCTGGACTGAACATTTTAGGGAAAAACTTCACATATTTATCTTCATATGTATAATCTAAACGATCCGAAACTTTCAAATATTTTCCTGTACGTTTATCCTTGATATATTCAGAACTACGAACTGTACTTTCTGGCGCTCCATTAGTATCACGCTTAATTCCGTCACTTGCAATATGAGCCGTAAAAACTGGTCCGTACATCACAGGCCAAGAACCATATTGTTCACGATTAAAATAATCTAAAACACCCAAAGCTGTATCAGGATCATTCAAATTCATGTGAGGATTTGCGTTTGCACGAATCGGAATAACTAACCAACATGAGAAACCAATCAACATAAAAATCACACACCACGAAATTGTATTCAATAATGCTGAACCATATTTCTGAGTTAATTTAATCGCAAAATAGAAAACTGCGATTAAAATGATAGCGGCGATAATTGTCCCAGAATTGAAAGGCATTCCCAAATTATTGACTACATAAATCTCTGTTCTACCAAAGAAAGTCATTACAACTGGGAAAATTATTTTGAATACAAAAGCTAAAATAATCAATGTAATAACATTTGCGATTAAGAAACTTTTGATTGTAAATCTATATTTTCGAGCATAGTATACAAAACAAACTGCTGGAATTGCTAACATTGCCATTAAGTGAACACCAACCGATAAACCAATCACCAACGAAATAATTACCAACCATTTGTTTCCTCTAGGTGTATCAGCGACTTGATCCCATCTTGTAATCAGCCAAAATAATAACGCTGTGAAGAAAGATGCCATTGCATAAACTTCTCCTTCTACCGCAGAAAACCAGAATGTGTCGCTAAACATAAAAATTGCAGCTCCAACTAATCCACTTCCTAATGTTATAATTTTTTGAGAAGCATTTAGTTCAATCGCATCAACATTCATTGGATCTTGCGTTTTTGCAAACATTTTTCGAGCAAAATATGTAATTGTCCAAAACAAAAACATAATTGTTCCTGCACTATACAAGGCAGATGTACTGTTGATTAATATGGCGTATTTGCTTCCGTCACCAAAAGCTAAACCAGACCAAACTGCTCCCATTATTTGGAACAAAGCTGCCCCTGGTGCATGCGTAATTCCCAATTTTGCTGATGATACAATGTACTCACCACAATCCCACAAACTCAGGTAACGCTCCATCGACGCCAAATACAATATTGTCGCTATCAAGAACATCGCAACACCCAAGATGTTGTTCCACTTTTTGAAATTTATATCCATTTTGTTTTAATAAACTATCTTGCGAAAATAAGATAAAAAATTGATATAGCTTAGGATTGAAATGATTAAATTCTGATTAGAATCTCATCTAAACAATATAGATTTATCGAATATTTTAAAATTAATTTTAAAGTTTCTAATCGATTCATTTACATATTAACAAAACATCAAATCCTACAAAATAAAGATACATTTTATCAAATAGTTTTGATTCTAAACTTTTTTCATCTAAATTTGCAATGCAAAAAGCAATGCCTTTAACAGACAAAATTCTACAAACGGGCTTCACTTTTGACGATGTGTTATTAGTGCCAGCCTACTCAGAGATATTACCGAACCAAGTATCTCTACAAACAAGATTCACAGACAATATCACACTTAACATTCCGATAGTTTCTGCTGCGATGGATACTGTATCCGAAGCAAGATTAGCGATTGCATTAGCGCGTGAAGGAGGTTTATCTTTCGTTCACAAAAATATGTCAATCGAAGAACAAGCGAATGAAATTGATATGGTAAAACGTTCGGAAAACGGAATGATTTCTGATCCAATTACTTTATCTCGTCATCACAAACTGCAAGACGCCGTAAACTTAATGGAGAAATACAAAATCTCTGGTTTACCAGTTGTTGAGGAAGATAGAACATTGGTTGGAATTATTACAAATCGTGATATTCGTTACCAAGAAAACTTCGATCAATTAGTAGAAGACGTAATGACAAAAGAAAATATTGTAACTTCTGATATTGATACTGACCTTAAGAAAGCAAAAGAAATTCTTTCTCGTTACCGTATCGAAAAATTACCAATTGTTGACGAAAACAATAAATTAATCGGATTAATTACGATAAAAGATATTGACAACTTAACTGAATTCCCTAATGCATGTAAAGATACAAAAGGTCGTTTACGCGTTGGAGCAGGAGTTGGTGTTGGTGCTGATACATTAGAACGCGTTCAAGCCTTAGTAAACAAAGGTGTTGATATCGTAGCGTTAGATTCAGCTCACGGACATTCAGCTGGAGTTATTAGTAAAGTTGCTGAAGTTAGAAATGCATTCCCTGAATTAGATATAGTGGGAGGAAATATTGTAACTGCAGAAGCAGCAAAAGCTTTGATTGATGCTGGAGCAAATGCTTTAAAAGTTGGTGTTGGACCTGGTTCTATCTGTACAACTCGTGTTGTAGCTGGTGTTGGTGTACCTCAGCTTTCTGCTATTCATGATGTACATTCTTACGCAAAAACAAGAAACGTTTCAATTATTGGAGATGGTGGTATCAAATTATCAGGCGATATTGTAAAAGCTGTTGCTGCTGGTGCAAACTTGGTGATGTTAGGAAGTTTATTTGCAGGAACAGATGAAGCGCCAGGAGAAGAAATTATTTTCCAAGGTCGTAAATTCAAAGCATATCAAGGAATGGGTTCTTTAGCTGCGATGAAACGCGGCTCTAAAGATCGTTATTTCCAAGCTGATGCGAAAAAATTAGTTCCAGAAGGAATCGAAGGTCGTGTTCCTCACAAAGGTTCTATTGCAGAAGTTGTTTACCAATTATGTGGTGGATTACGTGCTGGAATGGGATATTGCGGAACTCCAACAATTCAAGATTTAATTGAAAACGGAAAATTTGTACGTATCACAGGTGCTGGTTTACACGAATCTCACCCACATGATGTTGTCATTACAAAAGAGGCTCCTAATTATTCGAATTAAGAATTATCAATATATTAAACAAAATAGCAAGCCAATTGGCTTGCTATTTTGTTTAATATTCATCTTAAAGCTTGTTCATAAAATCAACAAGTTTAATTTTATCTTTCTCTAAACTTAGATTCAAATTATTCTTATTTACAAAATCTACTAATTCAGGACTATTTTGAATTTTATTTAATTGTTTTTCATTTGTAGGAAACTCATAAAACTTATCTTCTTTATATCTAATCAAATATAAATCACTATCATTTACTAATGAAAATTTTGTATTTGCTTTATTGGCATTATTTTTAAATTCTCCATGAGTTATTATCTTTTTATTTCTTTTATACAAAGAAAATTTATCTTTATCATATACCAAAACTTCTAAATAACCTTCAATTTGACCATTTTTAGTAGGATATTTAAGAAATTGATATTGAGTTAACGGGAAATAAATCATCAACTCAGGAACTTTGGTTAAATTAAAAATTTTACCTTCTTTTTCAAATTCCATCTCATCTGAATAAGCATTATATCTCAATTTAGAAAAGTCAAGATTAAATCCTTTAATCTCTATGTCTTCAAAATTTGGATTAAAATATTGGCTTCCTTCGTATTGTTCTATGACTTCACCTTTATTTCTTAAAGCAATTTCATTTTGAATATTACTCATTTGATAAGACATCTTTTCAGTTAAAACTCTATCGACTCCATCTGATAAAACGAGTGGTTGTTGAGCTTGTAGATTATTAATAAAACATATTACAAACAACCAAAATAAATTTCTTTTAAGTTTCATAATTCATATTTATACTAAGTTACAATCTTTTTTTAAAAATAAAAAAAAATGGAAACCAATGGTTTCCATTTTTTTTATTTACTTTTTTTAAAAAATAATCTTATCGTGTCATCCACCATAACTTTCCATTAATAGGATCTTTACCTCCATAAGCTGAAACTGCAGCATTCCAGTTAGCTGAATTAAGTGTTTGTTCACCTAGAGGATAAGCAATTCTAGAAGGAAGATCTGTCATTCCAGCAACTAAAGGCGTGAATACATAAGGAGTTCCATCTATTTCATAACCTGTTTGACCAGGCAATAATAAAATTGATCCATTAGGATATCCAGTACGTCTATACTCTACCCAAGCAGTTTGAGGTTGCATATATAAAGCAATATACTTTTGCGTAATTACATGCTCTTTACTAGCAGCAGGTAACTTAGCTACATAAGCATCAATTTTAGCTTGATCAACACCCCATTTTTCCATAGAAGCTTTTACACCATTTACATAGTTTGTTTGATTCCATCCATTTGCTTCTGATAATAAGAATTCAACTTCAGAATATTCCATCAATACCTCTGAATAATCAGCAGAGAAAATAGTTTTAGAAAATGGAGAAATTTTCGAAACTTGATTATTAGATGCTAAACGATCTGATGGTAAACCATAAGGAATACCTTGATACTTAGTAATATCATCAGTTTCAACATAATTACCAGCTCCTGCATTTGCTTTAGAAGTTCCTAATGGTGCAGCAAATTTTTGTAAACGCGGGTCTATTCCATAAGTTCCTGATTGACCTTTTAATAATCTTATTAATTGATTATTAACATAAAAGTCATTTCTATTTCGTACAAAAAATTCATACCAAAATGGAGATCCTTCTACAGCAGAAGTACCATAGTGTTGTAAAGCATTGTCATCATTAGATGTAAATACTCCTTTTGCAATTGCATCAGTTATTTCTGCTTTTGCGTCAGGATATACATCTTTAATTTGATTTGCTATTCTTAAACGTAATGAGTTTGCGAATTTTTTCCATTTAGATGCATCTCCGAAATAAATTTGATCTCCAATTTTATTTTCAGGACTGGTAAATACTCTATCTTCTGTTTCATCAATTTGAGCTTCAGCTTCTTTTAATTCTTGTAATAAGTTTTTGAAGATTTCTTCTTGCTTAACATATTTAGGCTGAGCATATGTATCAATCTGTAAAGCTTGAAAATCAGGATTTTTAGCTCCACTTAATGACCAATAAGGCACATCACCGAAATAATTTGTCAAATCCAAGAATTCGTAAGCCATCATAATTCTCGCTACAGCAATCTGTGTATCAACATCTCCGTAAGCAGCTTGTTGTGGTCCTAAAACAGGGTCTGTACAAATACTTATTACCTTTTTTAAATTAGATAATGATCTATAAGTCGCATTCCAGGCTTGGTCTCCTGTTGTTGTACGATAAGCATATTTATCCTCTTCTGTATAGTTTCTCTGTGCTGAATATTGTACCCAAGGCAATAACATACGTCCAGACACCCATCCATCTCTCATTTTATCAACAAATATTTTAGTTGCAATTGGAAAGATTGTATATGTAGGCGCATTTTCGGGTGCATTAGGACTAATATTCATTTCTTCAAATCCATTATCGCAAGAAGATAATAAAGCACTTCCTAGTAATGCTGATAATATAATTGTTTTATTGATTCTCATAATAATTTAATTTTTAGAATTGTAACTTAAGATTCATACCATAAGTTCTTGTAGAAGGTAATGAACCTCCTTCAATTCCTTGTACATTTCCTGATCCATAAGAAGCCATTTCTGGATCAAATCCTTTTTTATCCAATCCCCAAGTAGCTAAATTTCTACCAAATGCTGATATTGTTACATTAGCAAATGGACCTGCCCATTTTTTAGGGAAAGTATAAGACAATGTTACTTCACGCAATTTTATATAATCTGCATCAAATACATTACGACTATCTACTCCATTGTAATATGCTTTATAGTAATCGTATGCCTCTACATTTTTAGTATTTTCTACATAAGTTTTTGTATTAGCATCCCAAACTACTCCTTGAGCAACAACTCCGTTTTCACGTACTCCGTTAGCAGCAGTTTCTTCTAACATACCAGAGTACATACCCCACATATGAGAAGTAGAGAAGAATTTACCTCCTTTTTGAATGTCAATTAAAGCTGATAAAGCAACACCTTTGTATGTAAATGTATTTCTAATACCCATGTTATAATCAGGAATAATTGATCCTAAATTCTTAACTTCAGATTTTTCATAGAATCCATTTGCATCTACTACTTTATTACCTTGATCATCATAAACAAAGTCTGTACCTCTTAACTGTCCATACTGTTGACCAGATAAAGCCCAAAGTTGAACACTAAATGGTGCAGTTGATAAATTGTATGAATCCATTTCATCAGAAACTTTACCTACTTTATTGTTGTTTTTAGCAAAATTCCACGTTACTTTCCATTCAAAATCTTGATTTCTTAATGGAACAATATTTACTAATGCTTCAACACCTTCGTTACTCATCTCTCCTGCATTCAACCACTTATATCCATTTCCTGTAGACCAAGAGTGCTGAACTGGCACTAATAAATCTGTACGTTTCTCATTATAATAAGTCACATCAAAACCGAAACGATTATTAAACATAGATGCTTCTAAACCAACTTCCCATGTATCTTTAATCTCAGGTTTTAATAACGGATTCATCTTAGTATTTGACTGAATAAATGTAGGCGTTCCATTAAAGTTTATACTTGAACCTAATACATCCCCTGTTTGATATGGAGTTAAATCAGACGACACTTGCGAAACACCTGCTCTTAATTTACCAAAATTTAACCAACTTGGTTTAAATACTTCAGAGAATACAAAACTCCCTGTGACAGATGGATAAAAATAACTATTATTTATTATAGGTAATGAAGAAAACCAGTCATTACGGCCCGTTGCCTCTAAGAATAACATATTCTTATATCCCAAAGAGATCATACCATATATAGAGTTCACTTCTGAAGTTTCTCTAAAACTCGATGTTGTTGGATTATCTAAACTATTTCCAATAAAATAATAATTAGGAACAACTAATCCACCATTTGTAGAAGATGATAATCTACTTTGTGTTTTGTGTCTTCTGTTCACCCCTGCAAAAGCATTTAAGGAGAAGTCTCCCCATTTTTTATCAAAATGTATACGTCCTTCATAGTTCATCTCAGTAAACTTATAGTACGCTTCAGAATACTTTGACATTGCTTGAGAACCTACCGCTACACGCTCAGATATTTGCATATCATAAGTATCCCCCATTACATTTGCAATTGCATATAATCCTGGAGCTATATCATATTTAAATTCCACATTTCCGTAGAAACGATCTCTTTTATCTTTTGATGTATTTTCATTCACTACCCAGTATGGATTATCAGAATAAGCTGGTGTACCATCATCCCAAGAAGTTCTATTCCAAGAACGTTGGTTACCATTCGCTAATTTATAATCTTTTAATTTATTATAATCCAATTGTCTTTGCCCCCATTGGAACATTTTTTGAGCTACTGAGTTATCTCCATATCCAACCTCTGGTCTATTGAAACCGTCAGTTCTAGTATAAGTTAAATTAGTTGTTACAGTAAATACATCACTAAATTTATTTGATAAGTTAATACTTGCTGTCGTTTTCTTTAAACTAGAATTTGGAACGATACCTGTTTGGTTAACATTAGATAACGAAACTCTTAAATTAGTAGCCTCATAAGATTTTGCAAACGATACACTATTCGTATATGCGACTCCTGTATTAAAAAATGACTTTACATCATTTTTTGAAGCTCTCCAAGGCGTTGTTTTCATGTAATCGCTAGCAAATTCAGGATCAAAAGCATACCATTGTAAAACTTCTTGATTGTTAAATCTTGGTCCCCAAGATTCATCTGTAGCATAATCTACAATTTGATAATCTTTACCTCCTATGTTAACTGTTTCAAATTCACTTGAACCTCCACCTCCATATAAACTTTGTAATTTTGGAATTTGGTTAATAGACTCAAAAGCAACACCTGTATTTACAGTAATTTCTTCTCTACCTTTTTTACCAGTTTTCGTTTTGATCATGATTACACCATTCACAGCACGAGAACCATATAAAGCTGATGCAGGACCACCTTTCAAGACGTTGATAGACTCTACGTCATCTGGGTTAATATCAAAAGCTCCATCACCATAATCACGTCCTCCAGCACCACGTTGAGTATTAGTATCATTAACATTATTATTAGCTAATGGAATACCATCAATAACAATTAACGGTCTATTTTCTCCTGTAATAGATCCAATCCCCCTTAATGTTATACGAGTAGATCCTCCTAAAGAAGAAGGTGCAGTAATTTGAGCTCCAGCCACGTTACCAGATAAAGATTGTAACGCGTTACTTCCTCTACCTGCCTGAATAACATCTCCTTTTACTTCTTGAGATGCATATCCTAATGATCTTTTATCACGAGTAATTCCTAATGCTGTTACTACAGCCCCTTCTAACTCTACCGTTTCAGAAGGCTTAAGAGTTACTTTATATTCTGAACCAGTACCAACTGAAAAAGTTTGAGTTGGCAATCCCATTGCTTCTACTGTTACTAAATCTCCTTGCTTAGCTTCAATACTAAACACCCCATTTTCGTCAGTGTAAGCTTCTTTTCCTGATGTTGTTTTTACAACAGCATCAGCTACTGGAAGTCCATCAGAGTCTGTTACAGTTCCTGTAACTGTCTTTTCTTGCGCATATAAAGAAGCTCCTAAAAGAAGTCCTCCTAATACAAACAAGTTTTTTAAATTTCTCCTCATCTGTTAAAACATTTTTAAAACTTTCATAAACTTAAGATTTCTCTAACATTTACAAAATTTTTTTATGCTAAATTTTGATAACTTTGTTAAAAAAATAAAAAATTGTATAAAGTTTTATCAAATCACGAATATGAAATAGGTTGTGATGAAGCAGGAAGGGGTTGTTTGAGTGGTCCTGTTGTAGCAGCAGCCGTTATTTTAGGAGAAGATTTTGAAAACAATATTATTAATGATTCAAAACAATTATCTGAAAAGAAAAGAAATTCGTTGAGAACATTTATAGAAGAAAATGCTAAATATTGGGCAATTGGAATTGTTTGGCCAAATGAAATTGACGAAATAAACATCTTAAACGCTAGTTTTTTGGCCATGCATAGAGCAATAGATCAATTAGATTGTCCGAAAGATTTGATTGTTGTTGATGGAAATCGTTTTAATAAATATCATGATGTCCCACACAAATGTATTATAAAAGGTGATTCAAAATATATGAATATTGCGGCAGCATCTATTTTAGCAAAAACGTATCGTGATGAATATATGGAAAAAATCCATGAAGAATTTCCAATGTACGATTGGAAAAAAAACAAAGGTTACCCGACAAAAGCTCATCGATTAGCAATAAAAGAATTTGGAGCTACTCCTTATCATAGGATGACATTTAAGTTATTACCAGATCAATTAAGTTTAGATTTATAGAAAATAAAAACGAGAGCATTATATAAATGTTCTCGTTTTATATATATAATATAACGTTATTCTAAATCCTCACAACATCTGGAACTAATATCTCATATTTCCCTGCGTTTCGCATGACATCACGCACAATGCTTGAACTGATGTAAGCTTTACCAGAAGATGTTAATAAAAAGATTGTTTCAATATTATGATTTGTAATTGCTCGGTTTGTGTGCGCAATCGCTTTCTCAAATTCGAAATCGGCTGGATTACGAAGTCCACGTAAAATAAATTGTGCATTTACCTCATCACAAAAATCTACAGTCAGACCTTTATAAGCCATCACTTCTACATTTTCGAATTTCGCAACAGAATCTTCAATAAACTTAATTCGTTGCTCCAAAGAAAACATATAATTCTTCGATGAATTTGTTCCAATGGCAACAATAATCTTGTCAAATAAAGGAACTGCACGCTCTATAATATCTAAATGTCCTAAAGTAATTGGATCAAAAGACCCAGGAAATACGGCTACTCTATCCATGCTGAAGGTCTATTTAAAGCAAATTCTATTTCACTATCCATCAAATCCTCTAATGCAATTCCTGCATGAGCAGCTTGCTGAGGAAAAATACTTGCAGGAGAAAAACCTGGTAACGTATTCATTTCAATAAAATGCGGTTCTCCATTTACAATAATATATTCTGAACGAGAAAATCCAGACATATTAATACATTTATATGCTTTAGCTGCAATTTCTCTTACTCTTGCTTCAACTTCTGGCGTTAAACGAGCTGGCGTAATTTCGTCAGACAAACCGTTATATTTTGCATCATAATCAAAGAATTCTGTGTGCGAAACAATTTCCGTAATTCCCAACACCATTGTTTCTCCTTTGTAATTTAAAACTCCAACCGAAACCTCTGTTCCATCTAAGAAAGATTCGATCAAAACTTCTTTATCTTCAAGAAAAGCTTTTTGCATTGCTGCCTCAAATTCTTCTTCTTTATGAACTTTAGAAATTCCTAAACTTGATCCTGAACGATTTGGCTTCACAAAACAAGGTAAACCAACTTGATCGATAATTTCTTTTGCAGAATATTGATCTCCTTGATTAAGATAAATTGATTTCGCGTGCGGAATTCCATATTTACTCAATACTGCAATACAATCTTTT
The DNA here is from genome assembly GCF_019308355.1 of Empedobacter falsenii. GTDB lineage: Bacteria > Bacteroidota > Bacteroidia > Flavobacteriales > Weeksellaceae > Empedobacter > Empedobacter falsenii_B. Next base: position 158,424 of record NZ_JAAGKM010000001.1, read on the forward strand.
TTATTAAATGTTAAGGCAGATTGATAAAAAGGACATCCATTGTATGGCAAATCAATCATTTCAAAATACGCTTGCAAATAACCATCTTCGCCTGGCGTACCATGAATTGTATTAAAAACGACATCAAACGTAATTTTTTCTCCATTTTTTTCAAATGAGAAATCACCTTTATTGATTGGATATTTTTCGCCTTCAATTTCGGCAAACCAACCTTCTTTTAAGATTCGAACCCTTGTTCTGTCGTACTTTTCTGGATTTAGACTTGAGTAAATTAACTCGCAACTTTTCAACGAAATCACGCTTTCATCCGTATATCCACCTGCTACAACTGCTACTCTTAACATGTTTAATTTAAAATTTATTCAAATATAGAACTTTGACATCAATCATAAATATTATTTTTAAACTATATTTGTGCGACAATTTATCATTTCAATGAAAGGAGTAAAATCAATCATTCAAGTTTTGCTGAATGTAGCTATTGTAATAGCGCTATCATTTGGGCTTTACCATTTTATTTTTAACGTTTGGTTAGATTCGTATACAAATCACAATGAATTTGTTGAAGTTCCGGATTTATCAAAAATGAATATTACTGATGCTACAGCTAAGTTAGAAGAACTTGGTTTGACATACGAAGTAGATAGTTCTCGTTTTGATCCAAATACGAAACCTTTTGCAATTATGGATTTTTATCCAGCAGCAGAATCGCGTGTAAAAGAAGGTCGTCGTATCTTTATTAAATCAAATCCGAAAACATATCGTCCAGTTGAATTACCAGATTTAGTTGGAAAATCAAAACGTTTGGCCTTTACTCAATTAGAAATTTCTGGCCTTAAAATCGGAAAAATAATTTACGAACCAGATTTAGCAAAAGATGCAGTTCTTAAAATATTATACAACGGAAAAATTGTAAAAGCAGGTGAACAATTACCTCGTTTTGCAACAGTTGATTTGGTATTAGGACGCGGAATGTTATCTGGTGTTAGAATGCCTAATTTGGTTAATTTAACATTAACAGAAGCTAAAAAATCAATCAAAGATAATTTCTTCGAGATTGGTCAAATCAAATTTATTGGAGCTTCTCATGATACAATCAACGCAAGAGTTGTTTATCAATTCCCATTTGCTACGGATACTTACGATCAAGGTCAACCAATTGATATTTGGTTATCAACAGAACCTCGCGATAAAATTAGAACGCAGTTAAAAGAATTGGATGTTCAGTACAAAAACTTTGGCGAAGATACAATTAGCGGTTCTCAATATAGAGATATTATAACACAAAAAGCTGAACAGCAGATCAAAGATATGCAACAACAGCAACAACAAAATAATCAGCCTACAGAGCAACAAAAGCCTACAGAAGCGCCTAAAGCTCCAGAAGAGATTATTATAGAATAGAAAGAGAATAAATGACAGAAGATTTAGAAGATTTCTTACAAGAGGAAAACGACAATAAATTATACGAGCATTTTTCAATAACGGTTGACAAAGGTCAATCGTTATTGCGTATAGATAAGTTCTTAATGATTAGAATTGAGAACGCAACAAGAAATAAAATTCAACAAGCAGCCGATAACGGAAACATTTTAGTGAACAATGAATCTGTAAAATCGAATTACAAAGTAAAGCCTGGAGATTTTATTCAGATTATGTTAGAAACTCCTCCACGCGAGAATGAAGTTATAGCAGAAGATATTCCAATCAAAATTATTTACGAAGATGATCAAGTTGTCGTAATTGATAAAGAACCTGGAATGGTTGTACACCCTGGACATGGAAATTATACAGGAACTTTGGTAAATGCCTTAAAGTTTCATTTTGATAATTTACCATCAATGTCAGATCAGATGGAACGTCCTGGTTTGGTACACCGTATCGATAAAGACACAAGCGGACTTTTGGTTATTGCGAAGACAGAAGTTGCGATGACAAGTTTAGCAGAACAATTTGCAGCTCACACAACAGACCGTTTATACAATGCTTTGGTTTGGGGAGTTTTGGCAGAACAAGAAGGAACAATTACAGGACATATTGGTCGACACTTAAAAGATCGTATGCAAATGGCAGTTTTTCCTGATGGAGATCAAGGTAAACATGCTGTGACACATTATAAAGTAATGGAGAATTTTTCTTATGTTACATTGGTCGAATGTAAATTAGAAACTGGTCGTACACATCAAATTCGTGCGCATTTCAAACATTTGGGTCATCCATTATTCAATGATGCTCGTTATGGTGGAGATCGCATTTTGAAAGGAACAACATTCAACAAATACAAACAGTTTGTTGACAATTGTTTCGCTGCTTGTCCTCGCCAAGCTTTACACGCACGCACATTAGGATTTGATCATCCTACAACAGGAGAACGTATGTATTTCGAATCCCCGATGCCTGCTGATATGATAGATATTTTAGAACGTTGGAGAAATTATTCGGCAAACTCTGTTCATGCAACAGAACCTGAGGAAAAAATTGATCGCAACGCAAAAGAAATGGAATAGATTTATTTTTAATTATAAAGCACTTCTACGGAAGTGCTTATCTATTTCTATATAAAAACTTACACGATTTTAATCAATGAATTTTTCAGAATTAAATATAATTGAACCAATTTTAAAAGCAATTGATGAGGCTGGATATACAGAACCAACCGAAATTCAAGAGCAATCTATTCCTTTAGTTTTAGAAGGAAATGATATTATTGGTTGTGCACAAACAGGAACAGGAAAAACAGCATCTTTCGCAATTCCTATTCTACAAAACTTAACAAATTCTCCGAGTAAAGGAAGAAAAATTAGAACATTAATTTTAACGCCAACACGTGAATTAGCCATTCAAATCAACGAAAGTTTTAAATTATATGGTAAAAATTTACCATTAAAACATTTAGCGATTTTTGGAGGTGTTAATCAAAATCCACAAATTGGAGCCATCAAAAATGGTGTTGATATTTTAATTGCAACGCCTGGTCGTTTGTTGGATTTGATTGGACAAGGACATTTAAAAATTAATCAAATAGAGATTTTTGTTTTAGATGAAGCCGATCGTATGTTGGATATGGGATTTGTTCATGAAATCAAAAAGATTTTAGAAATCATTCCAAAAGAAAGACAATCACTTTTCTTTTCGGCAACAATGCCAAAAAACATTCGAAAATTTTCTCATTCAGTTCTTCGTCGTCCAAAAGAAGTCAGCGTAACACCTGTTTCTTCGACTGCCGAAACGGTTGAGCAATTTGTTTATCATGTAGACAAAGACATGAAAGTAAAACTTTTGGTTAGCATTTTAAATGAACATCCAGAAGATCGTACCTTGATTTTTACACGTACAAAACACGGCGCAAATCGTTTAGTAAGACACTTGGAAAAAGTAGGAATTCCAGCTGCTGCAATTCATGGTGATAAATCTCAAAATGCTAGACAACGTGCTTTAAATGATTTCAAAGAAGAAAAATTAAAAGTATTAATTGCGACTGATATTGCTGCTCGTGGAATCGATATTGATCAATTACCTTATGTGATCAATTACGAATTACCGAATGTTCCTGAAACCTATGTACACCGAATTGGACGTACTGGTCGTGCAGGACGTGAAGGAAAAGCTATTTCTTTATGTGCTGCTGACGAAAGAGGAGATTTGGCAAATATTGAGAAATTAATTGGTAATTATGTAACAGTAATTAAAACGCCAAAAGAGTTTTATAAATTACCTGACGCAAATAGTAACAATAATAATTTCAAGAAAAATAATACAGGTTTTAAACCCAAAAAAGATACGAAACCAAAGAATCCTCATCGAGGAAGAAGAAAATAAAGCAAAAAAAAATCACTTCGAGACGAAGTGATTTTTTTTATATTTTCATAGTTGAGTTAAAATTATTTCTCTTCAGCATATTTATCTACAATCATGCTCAATGCGCCATCAGTTGTAATATTACACGCCGTTCCAAAACTATCCTGCAATGCGAAAATAGTCAAGATCAAAGCTACTCCAGCTTCATCAAACCCTAAAACATTTGAAATTAATCCTAACGAAGCGACAACTGTTCCACCTGGAACTCCTGGTGCACCAACTGCAAAAACGCCTAAAAGCAAAACAAAAGTTACCATTGTTCCTAAATCAGGAATATGACCATACAATACTTGCGAAACCGTCATCACAAAGAAAACTTCTGTCAACACTGATCCACATAAATGTGTATTCGAGAAAAATGGAATCGTAAAATTAGCAATCGTTGGTTTGATTACTTTACTATCGTCAACTGCTTTCACAGCAATACCCAAAGATGCAGCAGAAGACATTGTTCCAACAGCCGTTAAATAGACAGGAGGATAATGTTTTAGTAGTTTGAATGGATTTGTTTTATGATAAAACCCTGCGATTGTATACATTAATGTCATCCAAATAAAATGACCAATAATAACGATTAAAATTACTTTCAAGAAAACTGGTAATTGTTTTTCAATAGAACCTTCATAACTCAAAATTGCAAAATTTGCAGCAATGAAAAAAGGTAAAATTGGAATCAAAACTTTATTTACCAAAAGAATTACAATGTCTTTAAATTGATCAAAAATATTTTCTAATTCCTTCGCTTTTGTAATCAAAATTCCCATTCCTAGCATCAACGAAATAACCAACGCTGTCATCACCGAAAAAATTGGCGGAATATCTAATTGAAATAAAATTTTTGGAACTTCTCGCAACGAATCCACTGAAGTTGGAATAGATAAATTTGGAATGATTTGATAACCTGCAATCATCGAAAATAACCCCGCTCCTATTGAAGATAAATATGCAATTAATAATGAAAAACCTACTATTTTAGCAGAGCCTTCGCTTAATTTCGTAATTGAAGAAACGATAAAACCAATCACAATTAACGGAACCAAAAAGAAAATTAATTGCCCTGTAAAATATTTTAAGGATAAAACAACTTGAATTGTATTTTCGTTCAGATAATTTCCTAAAACCAAACCGGCAATCACACCCAAAAGCAATCGAAATAATGTATTGCTCGCAATCTTTTTTAACATTTGACACAAAATTTGCGACAAATATAAACTCTATTAATTTAATAGACTAAATATATTTTTGGAAATATTTAAATTTTTTCACTAAATTATATGACATTAAAAAATACACTATCACTCTGATTTCTATTTATAATCTTTTCATATCACTCTGGTTTGCCCAAGAGTCATTATTTTAACACTCCTCTCTCACAAACTGAATTGCTAAATTCAGCGCATTATTGGAAACAATTTTAATGAATTCTTCTCGATCTAAATAGGGATAAAAATATTTTTTATTCAATGTTGAATGACCATTTGTAACAGAAATCCAAACCGTTCCAACTTCTTTTCCATCTTCGCCTTTGTTTGGACCAGCGACACCAGTTGTAGAAATACTAATATCCGTTTTTAATTGATTTCGAACACCTTTTGCCATTTGTTCAGCAATCTGTTCCGAAACTACTGTAAATTCATCAATATCAGATTGATTCACATTTAGCAAATTTACTTTTACAGAAGTGTTGTACGAAACAATTGTTCCAAAATAATAAGTAGAACTTCCCGAAACAGACGTGATCAAACTTGCTATATTTCCTCCAGTACAACTTTCGGCAGTCGAAATTGTCAATCCTTTTTCTTTTAAAATATCACCCAAAATTTGCTGCGCATTTCCTGAATTTTCAGAAACTAGAAATTCTCCTGCAATTAATTTGAATTGATTGATTTGATGCTGAATTTCATTTTGTAAAAATTCTTTATCTGTTCCAAACGCTGAAAATCGTAAATCAATAGAAGTTCGATTCGGTAAATACGCCAAATGAATAAATTCGGGCAAATTATTTTCCCATTCTTCTAACAAAATTGCTAAATCACTTTCTGGAATTCCACTCACCAAAATATCACGATGAACAATAGTTTCTGATTGAAATTGGTTTTGTAATCTCGGAATAATTTCATCACGCATTAAACCTTTCATTTCAAAAGGAACACCTGGCAAATTGATGATAATTTTATCATTAATTGTAGTCCAAAGACATGGCGCTGTTCCATATTTGTTCTGAATAGATATAGACTTTTCTGGAACAAATGCTTGATCTTGATTCAAACTATTTAACTCTTTTGCGTAACCTCTTGTTTGAAATAATTGAACAATATTTTCTAAAACTTTAGGCTCCTTAACTAGTTCACAATCTAAAAATTGACACAAAGCAGTCTTTGTTTTATCATCTTTTGTTGGTCCTAAACCTCCTGTTACAATTACAATATCTGATTTTGATATGCCACGTTGAAATCCTTCAATTATATGTTGCAATTCATCTTTTACAGAAATAATTTCTTCCACTTCAATCCCAATCGTATTCAATTGTTTGGCGATAAATGCAGAATTTGTATCCACAATTTGTCCGATAAGAATTTCATCACCAATTGTGAGTAATGTCGCTTTAATTTTCATACATAAAAAAACTTGCTTAAAGTTAAGCAAGTTTGATTTCATTATTTATATGATTTTATTTTCTATCTACACCTTGATTATGTAATTCGCGCTGTTTTTGATTATCCTCTTCAATCATTCTCATAAATTCTGAATAGGATACCTTTTGTAACTTATTATTTATTGTAAAAATTGGTGCTTTTTTTAATTCTTTTTTCTTTGTCGCATTCCATGAAATCAATACTTCTACATCATCTTTCGTGTATTTATAATGCAATTCTAAAATCAAACCTTTTGTACCATAATATTTATCTGGCGAATATGACTAAGGAATTGAAGGCGCATACCAAGCAATAACATCAACATCTTTGTATTTCCCGATTGCTTCTTTGGTTTCGATTCCAAGAATAGTTTTACTTTTTCCAGTATCAGTAAAATTTACATAATTCAGCGAATCATAAATGATCATTTTCTTTACAAACAAATCTGTTTCATTGTAAAAAACTTTCTCTTTGTAATCAAAAATTGGTTTTTCTCCTATATCTGGACTAATTCCCATTGAGCCTCCTTGTGCTTGTTGAGAATTATCTATTTTTTGAATATTTACTGATTGACTTTGAGTTTTATTATAGGAAAATTGATAATTAATCGAAGGAATATTTTTAGACATTTCTAAAACTTCGTCTCTTTGTTTTTGATCTGGATAATATTGCTTCATCTCTTCTAAAGCTTTATCCGTAAAATGAATTTGAGGTTTTACTTCAAAATCTATTTCATAAAATTGTGCTTGTACAAAACTTGAAATGAGAATGATTAGTATTAATAGTTTTTTCATGTTAATTATTTTTTATCAACTCCTTCGCTATTGTTTCTCAATTCATTCATTTTTTTATTAGCTTCATCATAAATTGCATCAGTTTGATTTGCTTTTACCTCAATTCCTTTTTTAGGCACACTTATTTTAGGCGATTTTTTAGATTCTTTTTTAGCAATTGCTAACCAAGAATTGATCATTTCCGAATTATCAAAATTTAATTTATAGTGTAACTCTAAAATAAAACCTTTTGAAGTCGTATAAATATCAGGTGTATATAAATATGGAATATCTTTTGTGTACCAAACAATTATATCTATATCGTTTAATTTCCCTGTAGCTTCATAAGCTTTAAAACCAATAATATCCTTTGTTTTTCCTGTATCAGTAATATTAATCGGTATTAAATTATCTTTAACTAAATAATTTTTACCATAAACGTCTATTTCGTATGAGAATTGATTCAATTTATAATCATTTACAACAATCCCTCCCATATTCATTGGTACTTTAGAAATCATAGATTCATTATCTTGATTATTATTTATACGACGAATATATTCCGATTTACTTAACGATTCATTGTAAATAAACTTAAATGTTTCCTTTGGTGGATTTTGATTCATCTCAATCATTTTCTTGATTTCCAGCTTATCACCGCCAACTGCTTCTTCAAACCATTTTAATCCTTCTTCATTGTAATGCGTTTGAACTTGTGTTTCGTAAGTAATTTCATAAAACTGCGCTTGCGCAAAACTTGAAATAATAATGATGATAATTAGTGTTAATAGTTTTTTCATAGTAGTTTAATTAAGATTTAAATATAACAAAAAAGAGACACAATAACTTGTGTCTCTTTAAAATATGATAATAAATCTATTTATAAAATATGTTTCTCTGCGTGATAAGAAGAACGAACCAATGGGCCAGATTCTACGTGACGGAATCCTAATCCACGTGCGAAATCTTCGTATTTCTTGAATTGTTCTGGCGTAATAAATTCTTTCAAAGGCAAATGCTTTTTCGTTGGCTGTAAATATTGACCAATTGTAATGACATCTACATTTGCATCAGCAACTTCCTGAATTGTTTCGAAAACTTCGTCTTCAAATTCACCCAACCCAAGCATAATCCCTGTCTTTGTACGACGTTGACCTGCTTCTTTTGCATAACGTAAAACTTCTAACGAACGATCATATTTTGCTTGAATACGAACTTCGCGCGTTAAACGACGAACCGTTTCCATATTATGAGAAAGCACTTCTGGAGCAGCTTCTACTATACGATCGATGTGTTTTTCGACTCCTTGAAAATCTGGAATCAATGTTTCCATCGTTGTTCCTGGGCTAATTCTACGAACAGCATGTATTGTTTCTGCCCAAATAATAGAACCCATATCTTTTAAATCATCACGGTCAACAGAAGTTAAAACCGCATGTTTTATTTGCATTAATTTGATAGAACGTGCTACTTTTTCTGGTTCTGCCCAATCCACTTGCTCTGGACGACCAGTTTTTACACCACAAAAACCGCATGAACGCGTACACACATTTCCCAAAATCATAAATGTTGCAGTTCCTTCACCCCAACATTCGCCCATATTAGGACAACTTCCACTTTGGCAAATGGTGTTCAATTTATACTTATCTACTAAACCTCTTAATTCGCGATGTTTTTTCCCTGTAGGCAATTTTACACGCAACCATTCAGGTTTTTTTACTCTTCCATCTGGTAATAGCTCAACACTCATACATTACTTTTCTGATTGGCTAATTTACAAAGTTTTTTCGAAAGCTATTACATCCTAAATAAATGAAATAAAAATATAGTTTTTAACATTTTTTGGAATATTATTTGGATTTTAATCAGTTAAAATCAATAACAAATGAAAAACTCAATTATCCTTACACTTATTTTTAGCTCAATAATTTATAGTTGCGAAACAAAGACAGATAAAGATCTTATAAAAACTGAAGAAGCAACAACTGAACATAAAGATTCAACTATTCAAAAAGAACCAATAAACTCGTCAGACACACATATTATTGATACGCATAACGCGAAAACTTCTATTGATTGGGTAGGAACTTATGAAGGAATTTTACCATGTGCTGATTGTCCTGGAATTAAAACAACTGTAACTTTAAATAAAGATGAAACTATAAAAGTAGTTTCTGAATATATGAAAGGTAACCAAAAATTAATAGATGAAGGTCGTTTCCAATGGACTGCTGATAATAATGCTTTGTATTTAGATACAAAAGATAAAAATCGACATTTTTATAGAGTAGGTGAAAATAAACTAATTATCCTATCTCAAGAAGGTGAAGATATCAAAGGTCCATTAGCAGATAAATACATTTTATTAAAAAAGTAAGATTATTAAATCAATATGAAAGACAGTAATTAAGCTGTCTTTCATATTAAAATAAGTTTAATTGTTGCGATTCTAATTCCAACAAAAATTGTTTACGTTTCTTTCCGCCTGCATATCCAGTTAACGAACCATCTGAGCCAATTACGCGATGACAAGGTACTACAATTGCAATTTTATTCTTTCCATTCGCATTTGCAACTGCTCGTATCGCTAATAAATCTCCAACAGCTATCGATTGTTCTTTGTACGATCTTGTTTCTCCAAACGGAATTTTAATTAATTCGTTCCAAACTTTTTTCTGGAAATCTGTTCCAATCAAATCAAGTGGAATGGTAAATTCTTTTAAATTTCCTTTAAAATAATCGTTCAATTCATTTTCTAAACGATTCAAAATATCATCATCTTTTTCCAAAATTTCACCCAAGTTTTCTATTTCTTTGAGTTGTTTTTCGGTCGATTTTCCATCAAAAAACTCTAACATACAAAGTCCTTTTTCCGACTTTATTGCAAGCATTTCTCCAAGAGGTGTTTGTATTTTTTTTGAGTGAAACATTTTATAAAATTTTAGTTGAAAGTTAGAAAAATATAGTCGTAATTTGGTATCAAATTTGTTGTTAAAAATATCATAAAATTAATTTATGAAAAAATCTATATTCGCGAGTATTTTCGCATCCTTCATTATATTCTCTTGCCAATCAAAAGGTGTTCAACAAGAACAAAAAAACAATAGTATTGATAATGCTATTCCTGCTATTGTAGCTATGGCAGAACATAATTCTAAAAACTCTTTGAATTGGGTAGGAAAATATGAAGGAATTTTACCTTGTGCCGATTGCGAAGGAATAAAATATATTGTTGAATTGAAAAAAGATGGTAACTTTTTTATTGAGCAAGAATATTTAGGAAAAGAAACAGTTTATCAAGACGAAGGATTTTATAAATGGGATGCTTCTGGAAATGTTTTACATTTAAATTCTAATGTAAGTCCATTAGTGTTGAAAGTTGAAGAAAATAGATTGAAAGTTTTGGATCAACAAGGAAAAGAAATTACAGGAAATTTGAAAGATAAATACATCTTGAAAAAGACTAAATAATAAAAAATAAAAGGCAATCTCGATTACGGATTGCCTTCTATTTTTGAAATTATTTTAGTTCAATAAATGATCTTTTGTTAATTTTTCAAAAACTTTAATTACACCAATTACTTGAATTTCTTCTTGTAAATATTCTTCAAAAGTAAAATAGTTGTAAGCTTCAATTTCATTTGTTGGTTTTATTTCTTCGTTCAAATCGTACAGAAAACAATCTTGTTCCATCAAAAGGTTCTGTTCTCCATATGCTTCAGCTGTAATATGACAATAAAAATTGAGCTCTTCTCTTACCAAATCCAAACTCAATTCTTCTTTTATTTCTCTTACCAAAGCTGTGTCAGAATTTTCACCTTTATCAATTTTTCCACCTGGTAAATACCACGCTTTTTTATTTTTGCTAAATGTCAAAAGCAGTTTATTATTTTTAATAACTAATAAACCCGCTGTTGGTAATTGAATCATCTTTTATTTTTCTAAACTTTTTTGCCATTCCCAGGCAGTACGCATACTTTCTGATAATTTTGTTTCAGGTTTCCAACCCAATTCTTTTTCTGCTAAAGAGTTATTTGCATAAGCTTCGATAATATCTCCTGCGCGACGCTCTTTGATTTCGTATTTCAATTTCAAATCATTGGCATCCTCAAATGCGTGAACAACTTCTAAAACCGTAGATCCTTTTCCAGTTCCAAGATTAAAGAATTCTAGCTTTGCTTTATTTTTATTTTCGATCAAACGAGTTACGGCTTTTACGTGTGCATCAGCCAAATCATTTACATCGATATAATCACGAATTGCCGTTCCATCACGCGTTGGATAATCATCTCCCCAAACTGATAATGCTTCTCTGATTCCAGCCGCAGTTTGTGTAACATAAGGAATTAGATTATTTGGAATTCCTTTTGGTAATTCTCCAATTTTAGCTGTTGGGTGTGCACCTACGGGATTGAAATAACGTAAACAAATCACATTTTTATCAAATGCTGCTGAGAAATCTTCTAAAATTTCTTCCCCCATTTGTTTCGTTTTTCCATAAGGAGATTCAGGTTTTTTTAGTGGAGTTTGCTCATCAATAGGCATTTTATCCGCTTGTCCGTAAACTGTACAAGACGAACTAAAAATAATATTATCTGTATCAAAATCTTTCATCGCATCCAAAAGATTAATCAAACCTAAAATATTATTACGGTAATACATCAACGGTTTTTCAACAGATTCTCCAACTGCTTTATGCGCTGCGAAGTTGATAATTCCGTCTATTTTATTTATTTTGAAAAATTCGTTTACTTTTTCTTGATCTTTTAAGTCAATCTCGAAATAAGTTGGTTTTGTTCCAGTAATAGAAGTAATTTTGTCCAACACGCCAATTTCTGTGTTCGACAAGTCGTCTATAATCACAACTTCATAACCTGCATTTTGTAAAGCTACAACTGTGTGCGAACCAATGTAACCCAAACCTCCAGTTACTAATATTTTACTCATTTTTAATATTTAGTTTTTATAGTGAAATCAAATTTAGGAAAATAAAAAAGCTTCTGAAACTAATCAGAAGCTTTTTCGTATTATTTTTAGGATAAATTATTTTCCAAAAAATTCGCGAACAGCAGAAGTGATGTAAGCCAATTGCTCCTCATCTAACTCTGTGTGCATTGGTAAAGACATTACTTCTTCTACCAATTTGTTTGTATTTGGGAAATCTGCATCATTATAATGCCCGTTATCATACGCTTTTTGTTTGCGTAATGGAACAGGATAATAAATCATCGCAGGAATTTCTTTCTCAGTTAAAAACGCTTGTAATTCATTACGTTTTCCATTTGTTACACGTAACGTATATTGATGGAATACGTGAGTTGTATCTGCTCCTTTTACTGGCGTTAATAATGCATCAATATCTTTAAAAGCTTCTGTATAATAAGCCGCAGCTTTGTTACGAGCAGCGTTATAATCATTTAAGAAAGGTAATTTACGACGTAAAACTGCTGCTTGAACAGAATCTAAACGAGAGTTAACACCAACTTCATCGTGGTAGTAACGTTTGTACATTCCGTGATTTACAATTCCACGTAAACGATGTGCAATATCATCATCATTTGTAAAAATTGCTCCACCATCACCATAACAACCTAAGTTTTTTGAAGGGAAGAAAGATGTACAACCAATATGACCAATTGTTCCAGCTTTTCGACCTTTGTAATCCGCTCCAATAGCTTGCGCAGTATCTTCTACAACATATAAATTATGTTCTTTTGCAATTGCCATAATCTCGTCCATATTCGCACATTGACCAAATAAATGAACTGGAATAATTGCTTTAGTTTTTGGCGTAATTGCCGCTTTCAATTTTTCTGTATCAATTGTAAAAGTATCATAATCAACGTCAACTAAAATTGAATTTAATTTCAATAAATCAACAACCTCTACTGTTGCAGCAAATGTAAAATCTGCCGTAATTACTTCATCACCTGGTTCTAAACCTAAAGCCATCAAAGCAATTTGCAACGCATCAGTTCCGTTTCCACAAGGAATTACGTGTTTTACATTTAAGTAATTTTGCAATTCAGTTTCGAATTGTTTTACTTCTGGTCCATTAATAAAAGCAGCCGAATCCAAAACATTCAAAATTGCTGCATCAACGTCTCCTTTTATTTTTTGATATTGACTTTGTAAGTCAACCATTTGTATTTTTTTCATAACTTAATGAATCTTTCAAAATCTACAACTTTAAAAAGTCGTTATTATTACAACAAATGTACAAAAAAAGCTCATTCTAAATTTTTAACTTTGCAACATTGTGCAAGGATTTTATAACACATCAATTAAGGCGTACGGAATGGCGCTAAAATTGGCTTCGAATTTTAACGAAAAAGCAAAACTTTGGGTAGATGGAAGAAAAAATTGGGAAGAAAAAATAGCTTCTAAAATTTCAGAAACCGATAAAGTTTTGTGGGTACATTGTTCATCTTTAGGCGAATTTGAACAAGGTAGACCAGTGATCGAAGCATTGAAAGAAAACTATCCAACACATAAAATTGCTGTTTCATTTTTCTCTCCTTCTGGTTATGAAATTAGAAAGAATTATCAAGGCGCAGACGTTATTTTTTATTTGCCTTTGGACACAAAATCAAATGCAGAAAAGTTAATAAAAGTGCTTCATCCAGAAATTTTGATTTTGGTGAAATACGAATATTGGTTTAATTTGATTATCGAATTACATCAGCAAAACATTCCTACAATAGTGGTTTCGTCAATCTTTAGAGAGAGTCAAAATTTTTTCAAAAAAGACGGAAATAATTGGTTTGCGAAAAAATTAAGTTTGATAAATCATTTCTTTGTTCAAAATCAAAAATCAAAAGATTTACTGGATTCAATCAATATCACACAAAATACAATTGCAGGCGATACGCGATTTGATCGTGTCAAACAGATCATTCATCAAGATAATGAATTGGATTTTATGAATGATTTTAAACAAAATTCGAAATTAATTGTTGTTGGAAGTTCTTGGCCAAAAGATGAAGAATTATTTGTGAATTTAATCAACCAAAAATTAAATAATGATTGGAAAATTGTTTTTGCACCACATAATTTGAATGATGCTGAAATCAATTCTTTTCAGAATAAAATCAACCAAAAAGCAGTTAAATTTTCTGATTTAGAAAAAACATCCAAGCAAGAGTTAATCGATTCGAAAATATTTATTCTAAATACAATTGGTATTTTATCAAAAGTCTATTCTTATGCAGATATTACCTATATTGGCGGAGGTTTTGGTGCAGGAATTCATAACACGTTAGAAGCTGTAACATTTGGAAATCCTGTCGTTTTTGGTCCTAAATACAAGAAATTTCAGGAAGCTGTGGATTTGATAGAAGTTGGCGGAGGATTTTCTATTGCTAATCGACATGAATTTGATACAATTATGAATCGTTTGATGAATGATGAAAATTTCCGAAAAGAAAGTGGAAAAAAAGCTGGAGATTTTGTTCAAAATTCACCAAATGCGACTAAAATTATTTTAGAATATTTAGATGATATTTGTAAATCTTAAAATTTTATCAATTTTTAACAAAAAAGGCACAGAAATTGTGAATCAAAAAAGTATTATTGATTTTTTTAAGTGTAAATCAATCTTCAGTATGAATAAAACTTTACTTTTGAATTAAATATTATAACTCAGACTTAAGTAATAAAAAAAATGAAAAAACTAATCTTAGGAATAGCACTTTTTGGTGGATTAAGTGCAGCAAACGCGCAAATTGATTTAGGAGTAAAAGGAGGTCTTAACTTTCCAACTTTATCTGGTGATTCTAGAAAAATTTACTCTGATAGTCAAGGAAATGGTTTAGGGACTAAATTAAGAACAGACTTTTATGTTGGTGGTTATGCAAACT
The DNA here is from genome assembly GCF_019308355.1 of Empedobacter falsenii. GTDB lineage: Bacteria > Bacteroidota > Bacteroidia > Flavobacteriales > Weeksellaceae > Empedobacter > Empedobacter falsenii_B. The sequence goes on from NZ_JAAGKM010000001.1 coordinate 173,550, forward strand.
ACAAAATAACGGATCAAATTAGTTTTCAACCAGAACTTCTGTATTCTAAACAAGGAGCTGGATTAAAAACAAATGACAATTCAAAAGCTAAATTTGTAACACATAATATTAATATTCCTTTAATGGGACGTTATGAAATTATGGATGGTTTAAATGTTGAGTTTGGTCCGCAATTAGGATTTTTAGTTTCTGCTAAAATGAAAACTGAAGAAGGAAAAACAGATACTAAAATAAAAGCTACAGACAATTTCAAAACATTTGATTTTGGTTTAAACTTCGGAGCTGCATACAAAATTACTGATGAATTAGAAATTAATGCTCGTTTTACAAAAGGATTATCAAACATTAATGATTATTATCCAACAGGAATTGATAATAACTTTAAATTGACAAATACTTACTTTAGCGTTGGTGTAGCATATAAATTAGCTGAAATGTAATTTATTTCGAATTTAAATATAGGAAGGAGCTTTTTTGCTCCTTTTTTTGTGCTTTATCGTTAAATAATTCTAAAAAAACTTTGTCATGTTAAATTAAATTCTATATTTGTAGTAGTGAAAATACAGTTGTAGATATGAAAGTTAAATTATCAAGAAGAGAAGAGGAAGTGATGGAAGTTATCTGGAGCGGAAAACAAGTTTTTGCGAAAGATATTATCGATTCTTATGACGATCCAAAACCTGCGAATACTACAATTTCTACCTTATTAAAGAGGATGCACGACAAAGGTTATATTGATTACGAGCAAATGGGAAACTCGCGTCGATATTATGCTTTGGTAAAAAAAGATGATTATTTTTCGAAAGAAGTAAAAGGAATGATTTCCAACTTTTTTAATAATTCGGCAACACAATTTGCTTCATTTTTTGCTAAATCGAACAATATGTCGGTCGAAGAATTAGAAAAATTACGTGACATAATTGACAATGAAATAGACCGTAAAAAGAAATAGCCTATGGTTGCGTTTTTTATAAAATTTATTCTTTGTTCCGGATTTTTATATTCCTTTTATAAACTTTTTTTGGAACGTGAAAGCATGTATAAAATCAATCAATTTTATCTGTTGTTTTCGTTGATATTTTCGTTAATCGCGCCTTTGTACAAAATTGATTTGCCTATCACAGCGACAGAAACAAATATTTCGCCCGAATTATTGGCTTTTCTAATGCAAAATCCTGAATTGTTGCAACAAGAAAAAGGAATCAATTTTGGTGATATTTTGAATGTTATTTACATTTTTGTTGGTGTAATATTTCTTGTAAGATTTATCTACAATTTGTACGAATTGATGTTCAAAATTAAAACTGAGGAAAAAATCAAAGATCAAGAAATTACATATATTCTTGATTTAGATTCGAATCAGCCGTATAGTTTTTGGAAATATATTTTTATTCCGAAAAAGCAACTAAAAAGCTTACATCAAAATTTAATTGATCACGAAAAAGCGCATTGTATTCAGAAACATAGTTTGGACATTTTGTTGATTGAAATTTTTCAAATTCTTTTTTGGTTCAATCCGTTTATTTATTTCTATAAAAAATCAATCAAACTAAATCACGAGTTTTTGGCAGATGAATATGTATTGAAAAGAAACTCAGATTTAAAAACTTACCAACATCAAATTTTGGATTGTATTGCAACGCAAAATCCATCTATGATGGCAAGTAATTTCAATTTTATTCTAACTAAAAAACGCCTACTTATGATGACAAAAAATACATCAAAACGAAAAGTAAAAATTCTGTCTTTTGCTTCGTTGCCTTTTATATTGAGTGCTTTTGTACTTTTTAGCCAAAAATCGTTCGCGCAAGAAGTTGAGAAAAAAGCTCAAAAAGTGGAACAAGCGTTGGAAAAACCTGTTCAATCGCAAGCCGAAATTCTACTTGATCAAGCAACTACTTTAAGAGATTCGCTTCTCAAAACAGATCAAGCTAAAAAAACAACTCCAATAGAAAAAGTGATTACGAAAGATGAGTTAAAAAAGATTCTAAAAAGTAATCCACAAAACAAAATTATCTTGAATGATGCTGGAGATATCATTCTGAATGATTCTATCAAAATAAAAGATATTGTTTTGAAAAAAAATATGGTTCCTACAGTTTTATATGGAACGGACGGAAAAGTTTTGCAAAAAATTGATCCAAAAGAAATAGAAAAAGTTTTTGTAAGAAAAAGCGGAGATGAAAATTTCATTGAAATTATTAAAAAAGATTCAAGTATCATCAAAATTTTCAAATCAGAAAAAGACATTCCGAATATTGATAAAAAAGTGACAACAGCTAAAATGCCGACGGTAAAAAATAATATTACGTTGAAAAATGGTTACTCTATTTATACAGATAAAAATGGTGTTGAGCACAAAATTATTAGTTCTGAAATTGATAAGGTTTATATTACAAATAATAAAAATGGTGAATTTGATTTATCCAAATCTCCTAAAACAATTACAAGTTTAAAAGTTGATAATAGAAATAGTGATGATATGAATATTACGATTCTTCCAAAGAATGGATATTCAGTAGAATATAAATTTACGGAATCTAATGAATCATTATCTAAACAATTAGATAAAAAGCTAACAGAGTTGAAACTTGATGAGCAAAATACTAAAAAGCAAATAAAAGAAATCGAAATACTACAAAAAGAAGAGCGTAAAAAGAATAAAAGTTAGTACCTTTTTTACATTATTGTTATATCTTTACTCAAACTTTAAAATTTTACTTATATGAAAAAATGTTTATTTTTTATTCCATTATTAGCTTTCGCTATTAATACAAATGCTCAAACTAAATTTGGAGCTAAAGCAGGTCTTAATGTATCAAATTTATCTGGAGATAACCAAAATGCTGATGCAAAAGTAGGTTTTCATATTGGAGGTTATGCTAATATTAAATTTGCTGAGAAATTTGCGTTTCAACCTGAATTGTTATATTCTACACAAGGAGCTAAAGAATCTGGAGAAATTTATGTTAATGAACAAATTGGTAACGTAAATGCTGACGTAAAGTATAAATTAGATTATATTAATGTTCCCTTAATGTTTAAATTTTATCCTACACAAGGTTTTAATATTGAAGCTGGTCCGCAAGTAGGCTTTTTAGTAAGTTCTAAATTAAATGTAAAAACTACTGCGCTAGGACAAAAAATTGATGAAGATGTAGATATGAAAGATTACTTAAAATCTATAGATTTCGGATTAAACATTGGATTAGGATATGAGTTTTCAAATGGTCTTAATGCAGGAGCTCGTTACAATTTTGGGCTTTCAAATATCTCTGATGAAAACGGAGGAGATATCAAAAATTCTGTATTTTCTGTTGGTTTAGGATATTCATTCTAATCATTCTTTTATAACATATTTATAAAAATAAGGAAACTCGTTCGGGTTTCCTTTTTTAGTACGTCATGTTTTGGCATTCTGATTTTCTATTTTTGAGAAGATTGTTTAACTTTCCTAAAAATTCAGAATTTGTTACAAGCAGGCGATTTCAAAATTTACAATGCTTCCGCTGGAGCAGGTAAAACTTACACATTGGTAAAGGAATTTCTTTCGTTGTTATTAACCAATGAAAGCGATTATCATTTCGAGCATATTTTAGCCATTACGTTTACCAATAAAGCGGCTGGCGAAATGAAGGAACGTATTATCGAAACTTTAGAAGAAATCGCCAAAAATCCTAATCCAAAAGAAGATCAATATATTCTAGAATTAGCTTCGGAGCTGAATTTGAAGCCTGAAATCATTAAGACAAAAGCATACAATATTCTGATTGCAATTCTTCATAATTATTCTAAATTTTCGATTTCTACGATTGATAAATTTAATCTTCGATTGATGAAATCTTTTGCGCAAGATTTGGGTTTATCAATGAATTTTGATGTCGAAATGAATACAAATGAAATCATTAATGAATCCGTTGATTTGTTGTATTCAAAAATTGGTGAAGACGAAAAACTAACGCAAACAATGATCAAAATTGCGTTGGATAATATGGACGAAAATAAATCGTGGGATATTCGAAAAACGCTTTCTTCAGACACTTCAGACATTTCTAATGATCGTCATTTACAAGATTTAGAAAAGTTAAAAAACATTTCGTTAGACGAATTTATTCGTTATCGAAAAGTTATTTTTGATGATATAAAAACTTTGAAAGATGGCTTGATTACAATCGGAAATGAGTTTTTCGAATTGCTTGCAAACAAAGGAATTTCGGTAAATGAATTACCAGGAAAAAGTCGAGGAATTGCTGCTTTTTTCCAGAAATTAAAAAACTTTGATGGTTTTGGTTTGATTTTACCAACCGATGCGAATACAAAAGATATTTTGGAAGAAGGATATCTCTCGAAAGTGAAAGATGCAATTGCTGAATCTATTTTTCCTCAAGTGAAAGATTTGTTCGAAAAAGCTGCAAATATCAACGATCACTTACTTTTATTAACTTCGATTCAGAAAAATATATCTTCGATCTCACTGATTAATGAGGTTGAAAAATCATTGGATTCGATCAAAAAAGATTCAAATGTTTTGTTGATTAATGAATTCAATACCATTATCAGTAAAAATCTGCAACAACAACCTGCCAATTTTATTTATGAGAGAATCGGTTCCCGTTACAATCATTATTTTATTGATGAATTTCAAGATACATCAACGTTACAATGGAATAATCTGAATCCGTTGGTCGAAAATGCACGCGCGCAATCTGATACGATTATGTTGGTTGGTGATGCAAAACAGTCCATTTATCGTTGGCGAGGTGGAAATCCTGCACAAATGATTGATTTAATTGATCGAAAAGAGGAAGAAAATATTAAAGTTGAAGAATTAGAAAAAAACTGGCGAAGTCACGAAAATATTATTCAATTTAACAATGAATTGTATTCGTTTATCGCGCCACAACTCAATTTGCCGAGTTTTCAATATTTGTACGAAATCGGAAATAAACAATTGACCAATCATCAAAAAGATGGGTTTGTCAAAATAAACTTCATTGAGCAAGAAGGTCGTTCGAAAGATTTATTTAAAGAACAAAATTTAGAATTGGTTTTAAAAACGATAGAAGATTGTCGAGCAAATGGTTTTTCTTTAAATGATATTGCAATTTTGGTTCGTAGTAATGCGCAAGGGATTTTGTTAGCGAAATATTTGACCGAAAATAACTTGGTTGTAATTTCAAATGAAGCTTTGTTGTTAAAAAATTCTTTCGAAATTCAATTGATTGAATATTTGTTCAAAATCACATCAAATCCTCAAGACGAGCAATCGAAAATTCGTTTTTTGATGGTGGCTTATGAATTAGAATTATTCAAAACGAATGATTTAACAATCACAGTTGAAAAAGCATTAAAAGGTGATTTGCCTAAGTTTTTAAAATTAACCAAATCAGTTGGAATTGATTTAGATTTTATTCAAGATCAAAACCTTTCATTATACGATTTCACCGAAAAAGCGATTCGAACTTTACATTTACAAGAGCGTTCACCAGCTTATATTTTGAGCTTTTTGGATGTTATTTTAGAATATTCATCAAAAAACGAATCTGATCTTAATTCATTTCTTGAGTTTTGGTCAACGATCAAAGATAAAGCGAGTATCAAAACACCAAAAGGTGTCGATGCAATCCAGATTATGACGATTCATAAATCAAAAGGATTGGAATTTCCAGTTGTAATTTTACCATTTTTGGATTGGCAAAGTAAGAATTCTAAAATTTGGATTCCATTACAAAAAGATGAAGAAAATCCCTTCGAAACATTTTATGTTGGAATTAATAATGAATTAAAATCAATCAAAAATGAAGCGATAAAATCGAAGATTGACGAAGAAGAGAATTTGGTTCAATTGGATGAAATTAATACGCTTTATGTTGCAACAACGCGCGCAAAAGAGCAATTGTATATGATAGCGCTAAAACCAAAAGAATCTTCGAAATCAAAAAATATTGCAAACTACTTGCACGAATTTGTTTTCAGTAAAGGTTTTTCTGAGGATGAAGTTATTTTGAAAGGTTCTCCAGAACGAATTTCAACCCCTAAAATCATAGAAAACTCTTCAGCTGAGTTAAAAATTTATTCTTCGGATTGGAATACGCGTTTAGTGATTAACACCAATTCAGAAAAAGCGCAAGAAAAGTTAAAATTCACCGAATTTGGAAATACAGTTCATAACATTTTATCGCAAATTGTTACACAAAATGATTTACCAAAAATCATCGAAAGTGAAAAACAGCGTGGTACAATTTCAGTCGAAAATGTAGAACATCTGCAAAAAACCTTGCAAAATTTATTACAAGATGCTAAATTAGTTCCATATTTTGCTGAAGGTTTAACGGTTTTGAATGAACGCGATTTTATTGATGAAAATGGACAAATTTTCAGAGCAGATCGTGTAGTAATTGATGCAGAAAATAATTGTTCGATTATCGATTATAAAACTGGTCAACCCGATTTAGATCATCATTTTCAAGTGAATAGATATACAGATTTTTTTAGAAATTTAGGTTATAATATTCAGACCAAAATCTTGATTTATATTGATGATGAACAGCAAAAAATAAATGTTGTAGAGGTATTTTGATGAATGAAAATGTAAAATTAAAATTAGCGAGTTTACCCGAAACGCCTGGTGTTTATCAGTATTATAACAAAAAAGGAGATTTGTTATACATTGGCAAAGCGAAAAACTTGAAACGTCGCGTGAATTCGTATTTCAATAAACAACACGATTCAAAACGTTTGCGTGTTTTGGTGAGTAATATTGATAACATCGAAACAATCAACGTAAATTCTGAATATGACGCGTTGTTGTTGGAAAATAATTTGATTAAAGAGCATCAACCACGATATAATATCCTGTTAAGAGATGACAAAACCTATCCTTGGATTTGCATCAAAAATGAACGATTTCCACGAATTTTTTCGACTCGCAATGTAATCAAAGATGGTTCGGAATATTTTGGACCATATTCTAACGGAAAAGCGATGAAAGTTTTGTTAGGTTTGATCAAAGAATTGTATCAACTAAGAACATGTTCGTATGATTTGAGCGAGAAAAATATTGAAAATCACAAATTTAAAGTTTGTTTGGAATATCATATTGGTAATTGTCTTGGACCTTGTGAAGCTTATCAAACCGAAGAAGAATACAACGAGCAAATTTCGGCAATTCGTAATATTATCAAAGGAGAATTTAATGAAGCAAAACAATATTTGGTCAATCAAATGACGAAATATGCATCGGATTTGAAGTTTGAAAAAGCGCAAATGATTAAAGAAAAAATTGAAGCGTTGCAGAATTATCAATCTCGTTCTACAATTGTTTCGCCTACGATTACCAATGTTGATGTTTTTTCGATTACGTCGGACGAAGAATATGCCTATGTCAATTTCATGAAAATTTATCACGGTGCAATTATACAGTCGCATACAGAAGAATGGAAAAAGAAATTGGATGAAACAGACGAAGATTTATTGGAACGTGCAATTATTGATTTTTCAGATCGATTTAATTTAACTTCGAAAGAAATTTATGTCCCGTTCGAATTGAGTTTAGAAATTCCGTTCAGAAAAATTACAGTTCCAAAAATTGGCGATAAAAAACATATTGTCGATTTATCGTTAAAAAACACACGGATTTATCGTTTAGAACAGCTCAAACAAACTAAAATCGTCGATCCTGATCGTCATACAAATCGAATCATGAATCAGATGAAAGTTGATTTGCGTTTGCCTGTAGAACCTCGACATATCGAAGGTTTTGATAACTCTAACATTCAAGGAACGAATCCAGTTTCGGCTTGTGTAGTGTTCAAAAATGGAAAACCAAGTAAGAAAGATTATCGCATTTTCAATGTCAAAACGGTTGAAGGACCTAATGATTTTGCAACAATGGAAGAAGTGATTGAAAGACGATATTCAAGAGTTTTGGCTGAAGGAGAATCTTTGCCTCAATTAATTTTGATTGATGGTGGAAAAGGGCAATTAAGTTCTGCTCTAAAATCGATTGATCGTTTAGGGTTACGTGGAAAAGTTTCCGTGATTGGAATTGCGAAACGTTTGGAAGAAATTTATTATCCAGACGATCCTTATCCGTTATATTTGGACAAAAATTCTGAAACCTTAAAAGTGCTTCAACATGTGCGAGATGAATCGCATCGATTTGGAATTACGCGTCACCGAAATCGTCGAAGTAAAAACGCTTATAATTCGGTTTTGGAAGAAATAGAAGGTGTCGGTCCGCAAACAATTAAAGAATTATTAACAAAATTTAAATCGGTCGAACGAATAAAAAATGCATCTTTGTTAGAATTAACCGATTGTATAGGAAAATCTAAAGCAAAAAAAATAAAAGATTATTTTTCGAATGATGAAAAATCTACTAATTGACAGAGATTTAACGTCTCTTTTGAACAATCCAAAGTTACAAGCTACTTTGGCAATTGTTCCTATCACTTTATTTATACTTGGCTTGTTAAGTTATTTTGGAATTTTTTATTCGATGTTTAGCACGCTCGATGCGCAGCTAGGACATTTAGGAAGTTCTAAATCACTATTGAGTGCCTTATTAGGAAATCTTATCATTTTTATCTTTTTGGTATTGATGAGTTTTTTCACTGGTGTGATTTCTTTTGTTTACTTTATTGTGCATGCTTTAAAGAATCCAAATTTGATAAAAAGTGATGATCGTTTGGTCTGGATTACGATTATTATTTTTGGAAATGGAATAGGAATTTTTGTCTATTGGCTAACTCAAATCAAGCGAAAAAAGCCTCGTCCAATTATTGATTTATACACAGACGATATCTAAAAATATAAACTGTTTTACTAAATTGTAAAGCAGTTTTTTTATGAATTATTTCAAAAATTTGTACCTTTTAACTACAAATCAAAACAACATGAAAATAGTAGAATTATTAGCAAAAGAATTGCAAAACGAGTATCAAATTACCAAAGAATTTATTGCAAGATTTCCTGAGGATAAAACGACATACAAACCTCATGAAAAAAGTATGGATATTACAACTTTAACAAATCATGTGGTTGAAATATTTGCTTGGCCAGCTTTGATCTTAACAACTGATAAATTAGATTTTGCAGCAGGGGATTACAAACCGACAAAATTTACCTCTATTGAAGATTTACAACAAAAATTGGATGATGATTATGAATTAGGAAAAGCGGCGTTAGAGAATGTGAACGAAGATCATTTATCAAAAAGATGGCAAGTTACAGAAGGAGAAACTGTTTTTGCAGATTTTACAAAATATGAAGCAATTCGTCATGCTTTAAATCAAATTACACATCACCGCGCTCAATTGGGAGTTTTTTATCGCTTACTTGGAATAGATTTACCTTCGAGTTATGGACCAAGTGCTGATTCTCAAAAGTTTTAAAAAATAAAAAAGACCTCTAATAGAGGTCTTAAAATCATAATTAGTGTTAATTGTATTACTGATCAGTAATATTATTATCTCAAAAATATAACATATATCACCCGTTGTGCATTTTAAATAATTTGAGTTTTTAGATTATTAATATTTCGATTAAAGTATGTTTTATTAATGTACTGAACCAAAGTAAGTGCAGTAGTTTTAGCTAAAATTCTGGTTTTAAACCCTTCGAAAGTCTTTGCATAATTTCGTCTAATCATAAACTGATCACATAGTTGAGAAAATAACGTTTCAATTCTTTTTCGGTACTTTTTGAATGGATAAAACTGAGGTTTATACTCTTTTTGATTGGATCTTTTCGGTGTTTCTAATCGAATATTAGCTTCATTAAATAAGTCAATTTGAATTGTTTGTGACAAATATCCTTTGTCTCCAAGTAGCAAACAATCATACATTTGAGTTTTAACATCTTTCAAAAAATGAATGTCATGAACAGATGCGGGACTGATATCAATACTCTGGAAAACACCATTTAAAGAACAAATAGCATGAAGTTTATAGCCATAAAAAGACATTTGCTGAGAAGCACAAAAACCTCTATTTGGTGCACTATACTGATGTTCTTTGCAAATTTTCGAGCGATTAATTCTTGCTATTTTACACACTTCCAACGGCATACTATCAACGATGAAACAATTTTCAAATTCATTAAATTCTTTCGCTAATTTGAGGCGAATACTATTAATTTGCTCTGATAATCTACGTTTTCTACGATTGTAAATACTACGCTCAATTTTACAACTTAGCGTTTTAGGAAGATTTCGAAATAAATGATTTTCACTATCAATACCCATAAATTCAGCTGTTAAGACAAGACTGATGAGTTCTAAATCAAAAAGTTTAGGTCTTCTACGTTGATAAATTAAAAGTGTATCTGTTGATATTTTTCGAAGAACTTCCAATATTCTTTCGTAATTTGCAATAAAGTTGTTCATTGTAAATGTTTTGTGGTTAAAACAATTTACTGATTTTCAATCAAATGAACAACTTTATTCTTTATTAATCAAAATGCACAACGGGTCATATATCATATTTAAGCAAATCTAAGTTATGTTTTTTTTAAGAAATATTAACAATTTTATAATATTCGTAGTTAATAATCTATTTTATTAATTTTATCTAAAAAAGACATCAATAAATGTATCAATTAATATGAATTCATAAAAAAAGCTTTCGAAATCCTCGAAAGCTTTTTTGTATTTTGACTTTATATTGTTTTAAACAAAAGGAGTTTTTACAACTTCTGCTAATACATTTTTATCACGAATTTGAATTCTAATTGTTGTTCCAACTTTAGCAAAATCTGTATGAACATATGCTAAACCAATTCCTTGTTTCAACATTGGAGACTGCGTTCCTGAAGTCACAATACCGATTGTATTCTCGTTGTCATCTACAACTTTATAATCGTGGCGAGGAATTCCTCTTTCGATCATTTTGAAACCAACTAATTTCTTCTCAACTCCAGCTTCTTTTTGAGCTTTTAAAATATCAGATGAAATAAAATTTGTGTCCAATTTCGTTACCCAACCAAGACCAGCTTCTAATGGAGTTGTATCATCATTGATATCATTTCCGTATAAGCAGTATCCTTTCTCTAAACGCAATGTGTCACGAGAAGCTAAACCGCAAGGCTCAATATCGAAAGATTTTCCAGCTTCCATTACTTTGTCCCACATTTCGTTTGCTTGCTCATTCGCGAAATAAATCTCGAAACCTCCTGAACCAGTGTAACCAGTTGCAGAAATAATCACATTTTCCATACCTGCAAACGTACCAATTGCGAAATGATAAAACGGAATTTCAGCTAAATTAACATCTGTCAACGACTGCATTGCTTCAATTGCTTTTGGACCTTGAATTGCTAACAAAGACATCTCATCAGATTTATTTGTTAACTCTGCACCAAACGTATTGTGTTTGTTCATCCATTCCCAATCTTTATCGATGTTAGATGCATTTACAACTGCCATCCACTCATCATCAGAGATTTTATAAATGATTAAATCATCTACAATTCCTCCTTTTTCGTTTGGCATTGCATTATATTGAGCTTGACCAATAGTAACTTTCGTTACATCATTCGTCAATAAGTGTTGTAATAAGTCTGTTGCTTTTTCTCCTTTTACAAAAAATTGTCCCATGTGAGAAACATCAAAAACGCCAACTTTTTCTCGAACAGCAAAATGTTCTTGGTTAACACCTGCGTATTGCACTGGCATTTCATATCCAGCAAAAGGAACCATTTTCGCACCTAAATCTTTGTGCTTTTGGTTTAATGCAGTTACTTTCATTGTTTGTTTGCTTTGATAAGTTTATAATTCTCCCAAAAATAAGGAATTAATTGTTAGGAAAATTTCTTTAATAGAAGATTATCTAATTTTATGAATAATTTTTAAATTCCCTTCCGTCGCTTTATACGGCTCGAAACGCATAACCGATTTTCCTTTACCAAATTTGTTCATAAACTTTTCGTTTATTTTTCCTGATAATTTCAATGGTTGACAACCTTCGCAAGGAATAATCAAAATGGTATCGTTTGTTTTACCTTTTACTTTTACAATTTCGTACGAATAATCTGTATCCAAACGAGAATTAATAACATTTTCAATTGGTTTATTAAAGCTCTCAATAAAGAAAACGCGTCGATCTTTGTTGCTTCCAATAATAATTGCAGCACCAACTAAAATCAATAAAACGACAATTGATATGGTCAAAATTTTTTTAAAATCCATCTTTTTGGTTAATTCGTAGATTAAAAGTAATAATTCATTCCGAATGAAAAAAATATTCGTTTTATTTCCTATCTTTTTACTTCTATTTACATTGACAATGAATAGTTGTACAAAAGCAAAAATATTAAAAGAAAAACATTCAATTTCATTACAAAATATCCAAAATGGAGATTTGATTTTTGTTGGTGCGCAAACAGAAGAACTTTCGGGCGCGATAAATAGAGTGACAAAAATAAATGACGAAACCAATTTTGATCATGTTGGTTTAATCGAAAAAACTGATGATTCTATTTTTGTTCTACATGCTGCTCCAATGGGCGGATCGCAACGAGAGGAAATTCATCATTTTTACATTTCTCAAACCGAAAAGAATAATAAAATTGTCATTTATCGTCTCAAAAATGAATATCAATATACAATTCCTCATGCAATTGAAAAAGCTAAAACAATGCTCGGAAAACCTTATAATTGGTTATACATTTTGAATGATGACGAATTATATTGTTCAGATTTTGTGGAAAGAGCTTTTCGTGATGATACTATTTTTGAATTGATTCCCATGAATTTCAAAAACAAAGAAACTGGAATTATTGATGATTTTTGGATAGATTTCTATCGTAAAAAAGGAAAAAAAGTTCCGCAAGACGAACCAGGAACAAATCCAAATCAATTGGCAACTTCTAAGAAATTAATTAAGGTTGGTGAGGTGAAGTTTTAAAATGAAACTCTGAAACAAATTCAGAATGATTCATAGAATCTTTATAACAAATAAATTAATTCCTACTTTTACCACATGAAACAAAATATCATTTATAGTATCATTTTCTTTTTCGTGTTATTTGGACTAAAATATTTGTTCGATAAAAGCGATGTGCAAACAATGTTGGTTTATTCGGCAATTGGAACGGTTATCTTTTTTATTTATCGAGTTGTCATAAGAAAAATGTTATACAAACAAAAAGACCAAGAAAACTAATTTCCTTGGTCTTTTTTTATTGCTTGCATTGCTTCTTCAATGTGCGTTTCGGCTACATTTGAAACAATGTGTTTAATTAATTTTCCTTGTTTATTGAATACAAAAGTTTCTCGCGGTGTGATTAAGCCAAATTTCTTTTTGATTCCCAACAACTTCGACAACTTTGCTCCTTTATCAGAAAGCAACGGAAAGTTTAATTGATGTTTTGTATAAAACTTCTCGTGAGAAGAAGTTGATTGTCCATTTATTCCGACAATCACAGCGTCTAAAGCATTGAAATCTGCATTTACATCACGAAATTGACATACTTCTTTTGTACACATTGGCGTAAAATCCATCGGATAAAAGAATAAAACAAAATATTTTTTGTATAAAAATTCGTCCGAATTAAACCAATTTCCTTTGTTATCCTCCAACGAAAAGGTTGGAATGTGATCGCCTAATTTCATTCGCCTGCGTATTCTACAAAATTACGTGGAGTTTCGTATAAGGTTACTTTCAATTCTAAATCGGTCGCTAATTTTGCTCTAATTTTATTCCAAATCAAAATCACAATATTTTCGGCAGTTGGATTGATAGTTTTAAATTCTTCAATATCAACATTCAGATTTTTATGATCCAAATAATCTTCAACTTCAATCGCAATAATTTTTCGTAATTCGTCCAAATTCATCACAAAACCAGTTTCTGGATCAACTTCGCCTTTCACCGCCACAATAATTTCGTAATTATGCCCGTGATAGTTTGGATAAGAACATTTTCCGAAAACTTCAAAATTTTGTTCGTCGCTCCAATTCTTGTTAAACAATCGGTGCGCAGCATTAAAATGTGCTTTTCTGTTGACAGTAACTTTCATCTGTATAAATTTTTATTCTTCGATATACGAAACGTAATGTTCAAAAATTATTTTGAACCAAGCTGTATAATTCTGAGGATTTTTTTCCATATCTTTTTTCAAATCATCCAATTCTACCCAACGATAGGCCATCACTTCATCAGGATTTAGCTTTGGTTCATCATCAAATGTTCCGATAAAAACATGGTCTAATTCATGCTCGATCAAATCATTTTCTAAATGCGCTTTGTAAATGAAATTAAATTTATATTCTAATTCGCAATCAAATCCCATTTCTTCTTCCAAACGTCTGTGCGCCGCTTGTTCGTAAGTTTCGTTATCGCGCGGATGACTACAACATGTATTCGTCCACAACGTTGGCGAATGGTATTTGCTCGCAGCTCGTTGCTGAATCATTAATTCTCCTTTGGAATTGAATACAAAAACAGAAAATGCACGATGCAACAAACCAGCTACATGAGCCTGTTGTTTCTCCATCAATCCTAATTTTTGATCGTCCTGATCAACTAAAACTACAAATTCTTCCATTAAACAAAAATAGCCTTTTCTATAGGATTAAAAAAGAAGTTCGATTTCTTTGTGCTTAAATTCTCTCAATTCTTGATTGATTTCTATCAGTAAATTTCCCGCTTCATTTACATCTCTAATAATTCCGTCCACTTCTACTCCATCCAATCTAAAATGCGAAATTTCATCTTTTCTAAACAGATTATCTAAATAAGTTTGATGAATTTGTTCAAAATTTTTCTCTTCTAAAATTGAATATTCATTTTCGAAATAATGTATTAAATCTGCCAAAATTTCCTCGATGTCATATTCTTTGTCAGTTACTTTTCGAATAGATGTTGCTTTTGGTAAGTGATTAAAATCAGCTTGATTGACATTAATTCCTATTCCGATTACAGAATTCATAATTCCATTGGAACGATGATTTTCGATTAATATTCCACAAACCTTTTTATCATTTAAAATGATATCATTTGGCCATTTTACGTTAGATTTTGGATGAAATTGTTTTAAAAATAGACAAATAACATTCGAAATCCATTCATTAAAATAAATTAATTCTTGAAAACTATAATCCGTTTTCAGCAAAAAACTAAAGGTTAAATTTTCTCCAGCGACAACTTTCCACTCATTTCCTGCGTAACCTTTTCCTTTTGTTTGATTTTTAGCATGTATGACAGTCCAACTATTGGCATCTTTTTTGGACAAATCCACCAAGAACTCATTCGTATTAGGCAAAGAATCAAAACTAATTAAATACATTTTTTTTACTATTTTTATAGAGTGGTTAAAGTTATTTTAAAAAGTTTAAACTTTAATAAGGATTCACTAAATTTGCGAATTACAAAATAAAAGATGATAGATACTCAATATACAAAAGACTTGCTAGATAGCATTGTTGACGGAATTACAAATGTTAAAGGAGAAGAAATTACAATTCTAGATTTACGCGAAATTGAAAATGCATTTTGTCAATACTTCGTTATTTGTACCGGAAACTCGAATACACAAGTTAGTGCTTTAGCAGGTTCGATTGAAAGAACTGTAAAAACAGAAATGTCAGAAAGACCTTTTCATGTAGAAGGAACACAAAACAATCAATGGGTTTTGTTGGACTACACAAATGTTATTGTCCATATTTTCCAAAAAGAATACAGAGAATATTACGATATCGAAAGTCTTTGGGGTGATGCTGTAGAGACGCGTATCGAAATGGAATATTAATCATAACTGAAACCAAAAAAAATTGAAAAAAAATAATTTTAAACCTTCGGGGTTTAATCCTACATGGATATATGCCATTATTGGATTATTGCTGATTGCCTTTCTATTATTTTCTGATAACATTGGAGGTGCCGGCGGAACTACTAAAAATATAGACCGTACGACTTTCCTTTCTTATGTAGAAAAAGGTTACGTAAAAGAAGCCAATCTAGAAAAAGAATCAGGACGTGTAAGTGTATATTTAACGGACGCAGCTCTGAATACTGAAGAATTTAAAAAGTTTAAAAAATCAAACGAAACTTTAAATCCTTTTGCTACAGGTACTCCAAACTTTATTTTCAATGTTGCTGATGCAGGAAATTTTGAAAAAGATTTTTATGCTAACGTAGAAAAGAGTCCAAATAAAACTGCCGTTCTTAACACACAAATTTCAAATGGTTTTGGAAGTTTGTTTATGAATCTTTTCATTTCATTAATTTTCTTCGGATTAATCTACTTCTTACTATTTAGACGAATGGGCGGAGGCGGATCTGCTGGAGGTGGCGGAGGAATTTTCTCTGTCGGAAAATCAAAAGCGAAATTATTTGAAGGTGATGATCATATCAAAACAACTTTCAAAGATGTTGCAGGTTTAGAAGGTGCAAAAGAAGAAATCGAAGAAATCGTTGAATTCTTGAAACATCCAGAAAAATTTACAAAATTAGGTGGACGTATCCCAAAAGG
Source organism: Empedobacter falsenii (assembly GCF_019308355.1). Lineage (GTDB taxonomy): Bacteria > Bacteroidota > Bacteroidia > Flavobacteriales > Weeksellaceae > Empedobacter > Empedobacter falsenii_B. Next base: position 190,023 of record NZ_JAAGKM010000001.1, read on the forward strand.
AGCTTTATTAGTAGGACCTCCAGGTACAGGTAAAACCTTATTAGCAAAAGCTGTTGCTGGAGAAGCAAAAGTTCCTTTCTTCTCATTATCAGGATCAGATTTCGTAGAAATGTTTGTGGGGGTTGGTGCATCTCGTGTACGTGACTTATTCAAAAATGCAAAAGAAAAATCTCCTTCAATTATCTTTATTGATGAGATTGATGCAATTGGTCGCGCACGTGGAAAATCAAACTTTACAGGCTCTAATGATGAACGCGAAAATACATTAAATCAATTATTAACAGAGATGGATGGTTTCGGAACAGAATCTAACGTAATTGTGATTGCTGCAACGAACCGTGCTGATGTATTGGATAAAGCATTGATGCGTCCAGGTCGTTTTGACCGTATTATTCATGTTGATTTACCTGAATTAAACGAACGTAAAGAAATCTTCGCCGTTCACTTACGTCCATTAAAATTAGGTGAAGATGTTGAAATCGAATTTTTAGCAAAACAAACTCCAGGTTTCTCTGGTGCAGATATATTCAATGTTTGTAACGAAGCAGCTTTAGTTGCTGCTCGTAAAAACAAAGACGTCGTAGAAAAACAAGACTTTTTAGACGCTGTTGACCGTATTATTGGTGGATTAGAGAAGAAAAGTAAAGTGATTAAACCTTCTGAGAAAAAACGTATCGCTTATCACGAAGCTGGTCACGCTACAATTGGTTGGTTAACAGAACACGCTGCTCCATTGGTTAAAGTAACTATAGTTCCTCGTGGACGTTCGTTAGGTGCCGCTTGGTATTTGCCAGAAGAAAGACAAATTACAACGACAGAACAATTGTTAGACGAAATGTGTATGACAATGGGTGGTCGTGCTGCTGAGGAAGTTGTTTTCAATAATATTTCTACTGGTGCATTAAGTGATTTGGAAAAAGTTACAAAACAAGCTTCTGCAATGGTTAGTATTTACGGATTGAACAAAGAAGTTGGTAATGTTTCTTATTACGATTCATCTGGACAAAATGAGTATGGTTTCAGCAAGCCTTATTCAGAACAAACTGCTCAGGTAATTGATAAAGAGGTAAAAACAATGATCGAAGCTCAATATGATAGAGCAAAAGATATTTTACGTGAACATCGCGATCAATTAGATGTTTTAGCTCAAAAATTAATTGAGAAAGAGGTGATCTTTAGAGAAGATTTGGAAGAAATTTTCGGACCAAGAAAATTTGTAAACGAATTAGATCAAATCGAAGAAAAACAAGAAGAGGCTATAGAAGCTGATTCAGAACAAGTTGTTCAACCAGAATCTGGAAATGATATTTAATCAAATTCATTCAAAATAATAGAAAAAATCGTCCAAATAGGACGATTTTTTTTTTACTTCTTATTATATTGTTAAAATTTATTACCTTTAGGCTGTAATTGATTAATTTCATATAAAATCATGAGTTTTCATGTGGAAAGCAATTAAAAACCTACTTAAAAAAGCTACTGAAAAATCAGCAGAGAATTCAGATGATAATCAAATTGATTTATTTCATCCAAATTATGCTGACCAAAAAATTTCTATAGATGAAGTATTTGCTACAAATTTTAATGTAGGTGGTGGACATTTTTTATTTTGTGATAATATAGAGGAGGCTTCTAAAAACCTTAAAGAGATTGTCAATTACGAAAATGTAACCGAATTAATTTGTCCTGATCCAAATTTACAACAGGTTCTTAATTCAGTCAATATTCCTTTTGTCGAAAATCCATGCGACTCTCGTTATACGCTTAGTTTTCTTAGTTGCGAATTTCTGATTGCTTTTGATGGAAGTATTATGTTATCGGCGCATCAAACTTATGGTAGAAATATTGCTGATTTTCCGTCAAATTTTATTATCTATGCACGCCCGTCACAATTAGTGGAAAATGTGAGTGTGGCATTACAGAAATTACGAACATTAAAAAAAGATAACCTTCCATCTAAAATAACTTCGATTCGAGGAAAAAATATGCACAAATTTCCCAACGTAGACAACGCGAAGAATATTTATTTGTTATTGGTTGAAGATTAGCTATGAAAAATTTAGCAATTAGAGCTTTCTCTGGACTTATTTACGCACTTATTATATTTTTCGGGACAACGATAGATCCAAAAGGTTTGATTGTTTTGATGATGGTTTTTGGACTTTTTTGTTTGTACGAGTTTTTTAAAATCACTAATCTTACCAATAAACTTTATCAATTAGGAGCACTTTTAGCTGCCTTAGTTGTTTTTGGATATTATGGAAAAGAATTTTTAGAAGCTTTCGAAACTTCAAATCATTACTATTTTCATTTAAAAAGTTTGTACTTCATCATTCCAGTTTTATTTGTTTTTAGTATTTATATTATTTTCAAATCAACCAATGAATTATTGAACGATTTTGGAAAAGCTACTTTAGGTTTAACATACGTTATCGCACCATTTGTCTTAGCATTAACTTTACCTAGTTTTGATTATAATTTAGGCGAGAAAGTGATGCATTACGAAGTATTTTTCGTTTTCTTATTACTTTGGTGCAGTGATACATTTGCATATTTAACAGGAAACTTAATTGGAAAACACAAATTAGCACCTAAAATTTCGGGAGCAAAAACGTGGGAAGGTTTTTTTGGAGGAATTATTTTCACTATTATCGCTGGATTCTTAATTCAGAAATATTTTGGAGAAAACTTGCACGGAAACTGGATGATTATTGGTTTGATCGTTGCTGCATTAGGTCCATTAGGAGATTTGACAGAATCTAAATTAAAACGATTTTTTAATGTAAAAGACAGCTCTAACCTTATTCCAGGACATGGCGGTTTTTTAGATCGATTAGATAGTTTTATATTTGTCGTACCATTTGTTTATTTATATTATTTATTAGTATATACTTTATGAAACTTCACAGAGAAGGAACAGCAATTTTGATAGGTTGCTTAATTTTATTTGCAATCGCTACAGGAGTATTACATTACTTTTTTCCTGTATATGGTTTTTACTTTGCCTTACCATTATGGATACTTTACGGATTTATCGTTTGGTTTTTCAGAAACCCAATTCGTGAATCAGATTCGTCAGAAAATTGCGTAATCGCACCAGTTGATGGAAAAGTTGTTGTATTAGAAGAAGTATTTGAAAGCGAATTTTTGAATCAAAAATGTATTCAATTATCAATTTTCATGACGCCTCTTAACGTACATGTAACGCGTTATCCTGTGAATGGAAAAGTGATTTATTCGAAATATCATCCAGGAAAGTTTTTGGTTGCATTTCATCCAAAATCATCAGAATTGAATGAAAGAACAACTGTTGTTGTAGAGAATGCAGATCATACAAAAGTTCTTTTCAGACAAATTGCAGGTGCAGTTGCACGAAGAATTGTTTGTTACAGTAAAGAGAATGACGATGCTGTTGCGGGTAAAGAATATGGCTTCATCAAGTTCGGATCGCGTGTTGATATCTTTTTACCACTTGATACAGAGATCAGTGTAAAGGTTGGAGATAAAACAAAAGGTGGAATTCAGAAAATTGCACAATTGAAATAAATCAGTTAGTTGAACTCAATGTTTTTAACTAATTTTGTCAAAACAATTATAATAATATACCCATACAATAAATTTTGTAAGACATGAAAAAATTAATTCTTTTAGTAGCTGTTGCAGCATTCGCTACTTCTTGTAACTCTAAAGCAAGTGTAAATCACGGAGTTCTTCCAATTGTTCACGAACCAGCTACTGCAGAAGAAATGCACCACAAATCTGAAGCTACTCACGAAGGTCACGGAAAACATGAGGAAGCTGTTGAAGAAAAACACGAAGAAGTGAAAGATTCTACAAAAACGGCAGAAACTCCGAAAGTTGAGAAAAAAGATACTGTAAAAGCTGGTCATTAAGATTCAGCTTTTTTTGTTTTTATAGATTTATAATCAGTTTATCATCACCTATTAAATAATTTTTATTTTTAGGGCGAATATAAAATGAACGTGAAGAAGAGTTGTTTTCAGAAATGATTGATAATATCTCTTGATAAGTAAAAAAACTTGCATCAATTGCAATTTCATTATTTGATAAAGATTTGAAATCTGATTTCTTATCAATCCAAAATAAATTTTCTGCTTTTACTTCTATTTTAGAAGTATTATTAGGTGAATGTAAAGAAAATTTAAATAATTGAATTAAATATTTAATCAAAATTCCCGAACGTAAAAGTTGATAATGCAACCAATTTTTTTGATAATATTTTGCTAAGAAAATCATCATGGCTTCAAAAAAATGTTTATAATATTTTTTATCTTTTTTCGTACTTTCTCCCTTGTAATGTAAAACCGTTATATCTCCTTTATAATAATTTTTATAACCAGCCAATTCTGCACTAAAAGACAAATCTATATCTTCTCCATACATAAAATAACGTGGATCAAATCCTCCAATTTCCTGATAGATTTTCTTCGTGGTGAACATAAAAGCACCAACTAAAATTTCGCAAGGAGCAATTTCAAATTCATCAACTTCTAATTTGTAATAATTATTTTTCTTTGAATGATTAAATCGACTATACAACTTAGAAAATGAATTTTTAGCTGTCGGAATATTACGTTTTGATTCTGGATGAAAATTTCCGTTTGTATCTATCATTCGTACTCCCACAAAACCTATTTTTTCTTTTGACTGATGAAATTCAATCAAAGATTCGAATAAATTCTCTGGAATAATTGTATCTGGATTAAGAATCAGAATATATTCTCCCAAAGCATTCTCAACCCCAATATTATTCGCTTTTGCAAAACCAAGATTTTCATTCTGAAGTAAAAAATTTACAGTAGGAAAAGTTTTTTTTAGGAATATAAAATCAATTTCCGATGAATCATTATCAATTACAATTATTTCGCCATCTACATTTTTTAAAGCTTCCTGACACGAATCAAGACAAAGCTCTAAATGTTTTGGCGCATTATAACTAACAATAATTATCGATAATTTCATTTTAAAATTTATTTTCTGAATATGGGATTCGATGTTGTATAGAACGAACCAACGTCGCTTCGTCTGCATATTCTAACTCATCTCCTACACCAAGACCTCGTGCAATGGTCGAAAAAATAATTTCGGCATTCTTTAATTGTCGATACAAGTAAAAAACAGTTGTATCTCCTTCCATTGTCGAACTTAAAGCAAAAATTATTTCCTTCACATTTTCATTTTGAACACGATCAACCAACGTTTGGATATTCAATTGACCAGGTCCAATACCTTCCATTGGAGAAATCTTTCCTCCTAAAACGTGATATTGTCCTTTAAATTGTCCTGTATTTTCAATCGCCATCACATCACGCACATCTTCCACGACACAAATTATAGTTTCTTCTCTCAATGGATTGTTGCAAATATCACAAACCTCATCATCAGAAATTGTATGACAATGTTGACAATATTTAACATCATCTACCAAATGAGAAAGCGCTTCGGACAAAGCCGTCGTTTGAGATTTGGGACGATTTAACATATGTAAAACAAGTCGCAAAGCTGTTCTCTTTCCTATTCCTGGCAAATTTGACATCTCTTCTACAGCTCGCTCTAAAACCTTGCTTGGGTAATTCATTCGTTCAAAAAATTATAGACAACAAATTTACAATTTTATCTTCGGAAAATTAATCTATCATCATTCACTCAAAAATATTAAATTTGGGCTTATTTACTAAATAAATTATGAACTCAACAATTTTACTACTTTGTGTTATCGTATACTTTGTAGGACTTTTAGTGATCTCTTACTTCACCAGTCGAAATTCTGACAATCAATCTTTTTTTAACGGAAACAAAAAAAGTAAATGGTGGTTGGTGGCTTTCGGAATGATTGGGACAAGCCTTAGTGGCGTTACTTTTATTTCGGTTCCGGGTACGGTCGGAAAATTAACTGGTTCCGAATATATTTATGGAGGATTCGAATATTATATGATGGTTATCGGATTTTTTCTTGGTTATTTTATCGTCGCGGGGGTATTACTTCCACTCTATTACCGAATGAATCTAACCTCAATTTACACCTATTTAGGAAAACGTTTCAATGTTGAAGCACATAAAATGGGATCGGTTTTCTTTATTATTTCTCGTGGAATTGGCGCAACAGCACGTTTATATTTAGTTGTAAATGTGTTACAAATATTTTTATTAGACAATTTAGGCGTACCATTTTGGGCAACAACATTTGTCTTATTATTGATGATATTATTATACACGTTCGAAGGTGGAGTAAAAACAATTGTCGTAACCGACACCTTGCAAACATCGTTTATGATCATTAGTTTGATTGCTTGTATTTGGTTTATCCTTTCGCATCTTAATTTATCTGTTGGTGAAGCTTACGATAGGATGCAAGCCAAAAATTATACGCATTTCATTAACTTTGATCCAAATTCGAAAACATATTTCTTAAAAACAATTTTGGGCGGAATGTTTATCACAATTGCGATGACTGGTCTTGACCAAGAAATGATGCAAAAAAATATTTCTGTTGATAATCTTCAAAACTCAAAAAAGAATATGTTGACGTTCGCTGGAACATTATTGATTGTGAATTTAGCGTTCTTATTTTTGGGTGGATTGCTTTATTTATACGCAATGAGTGAAGGTGGTTTTTATACTGCTGATGGTTTCTTTATGGAACAAGGCGGACAAAATATTATGGGTGATGATATGTTTCCTGCGCTTTCGCTTTTAGGACATCATTTCCCAATGATTATTTCTGTAATTTTTATTATCGGATTAATTTCTGCTTTATTTCCTTCTGCTGACGGAGCTTTAACAGCCGTTACAAGTTCATATTGTGTCGATTTATTAAACATCAACGAGGACAAAGAAAAGTCAGAAAAAGAAAAGAAAAAGATTCGTATTCGTGTTCACTTAATTTTCACGGTAGTTTTCTTTATCTTGATTATGGTTTTCAAAATGATTAACAACAAATCAATTGTTTATCTTGTGATGGAAATTGCAGGTTATACATACGGACCGTTATTAGGATTATTTGCTTTCGGAATTTTAACGAAACGTAACATTTACAAAAAATATTCAATTATTACAGTTGCGATTTTAGCGCCTATTTTTACCTATATCATCAACGAATTAGTGATCAATTTTACCGATTACAAAATTGGTGTTGAATTAATCATTCTGAATGGTTTATTAACTTTTATCGGTCTATGGTTGGTAAGTTCTAATCGTCAAAAAGAAACAATTATTCATTCATAATCAGAACAATTAACACTCTACAACTATGAAAAAAATCGCCATTATTGGAGCAGGAAATTTAGGAATTTCTATAACAGAGGGTTTAATTAAGAATAAAGCATTCGATCCAAATCAAATTATCGCTACAAGAAATAATTTGAATCAAATTGAACATCTTAAAAAGCTTGGTGTAACGATTACAAATGATAATCATTTTGCTGTAAAAGAAGCTGATTATATTCTGTTGTGTGTAAAACCGTACAAAGTGGAAGAAGTTTTGACGCAATTAAAAGACAATTTTACGACCAATAAAATATTAATTTCAGTTGCAACAGGAATTTCATTGCAAACGTATCAAAATATTTTATCACAAGGTATGTCAATTTTTCGTGCAATGCCTAATACAGCTGCTTCTGTGGAAGAATCGATTACATGTATTTGTGGAAATTCGAAAGATGAAAACATTTTAAATGAAATCAAAACGATTTTCAATCCAATTGGCGAAACAGTTGTTATAAATGAGGAGTTGATGAATGCAGCGACTGTAATTGGCGCTTGCGGAATTGCTTATGTTTTACGATTTATAAGAGCAATGATTCAAGGTGGAATCGAAATTGGATTTGACACACAAACTGCTACAAAAATTGTGACACAAACTGTAAAAGGAGCTGCTGAATTATTAATAGAAAACGGTTTGCATCCAGAACAAGAAATTGATAAAGTGACGACACCAAAAGGTTGTACGATTGCTGGATTAAATGAAATGGAACATCAAGGATTTAGTTCTGCTTTAATAAAAGGAATTAAAACTTCTTTTGATAAAATATAATTATGGAAAAGAAATTAAAATTAATCTGGGATTTTTATGGTCCCGATGCTATACCAACTGCAAAACATCATGCAGTTCACCTGAAACAATACGCAGAAAAAGAAAAGTTACAAAGTACATTTTCTGAATTTGTAGAGGTTGAACCAGAATATGCAGTTGCTTATTTGGTGGTGGTAGAATCTGAAATGATACAAGTTCGTGACGCTTTGATACCTCATCGTGGCGAATGGCATGTGGAAGAAGAATAAATAAAAAAGACGAAGTTTTGCTTCGTCTTTTTTATTGTTTTAAAAATCGCATAAAATCTCCTCCCCAATTGTAGTGATTTATGTTCTACGATTTTTTTGCCCTACAAAAAAGGATTATTTTTGTTCAAATTTTTATAAACAAACAATGACACTTCAAGAACTTCAAACACAAGTACAACAAACAAGGAGAGATATTTTGAGAATGGTACATGCCGTAAATAGTGGACACCCAGGTGGATCATTAGGTTGTGCAGAATATTTTGCTGCATTATACGGTAAAATCATGACTTACTCTACAGACTTCTCTATGGACGGAAAGGGAGAAGATTTATTCTTCTTATCAAATGGTCACATTTCACCAGTTTTCTACAGCACATTGGCTCGTTCAGGATTTTTCCCAGTTAGCGAATTAGCTACATTCAGAAAATTAGATTCTCGTTTACAAGGCCATCCAACAACACACGAAGGTTTACCTGGAATTCGTATCGCTTCTGGATCTTTAGGACAAGGTTTATCTGTTGCTTTAGGTGCTGCGCAAGCAAAAAAATTAAACAACGACGATAAATTAGTTTACACATTACATGGTGACGGTGAATTACAAGAAGGTCAAGTCTGGGAAGCTTTTATGTATGCTGCTGGTAAAAAAGTGGATAATGTAATTGCAACGATTGACTACAATGGTCGTCAAATTGATGGTGATACAGACCACGTTTTACCATTAGGAGATTTGAAAGCTAAATTAGAAGCTTTTGGATGGATTGTTTTAGAAGAAAAAGATGGAAATAACTTAGAAAAAGTAATTGCTATTTTAGAAGAAGCTAAAACATTAACAGGAAACGGAAAACCAGTTTCAATTTTATTACACACAGAAATGGGTAATGGAGTTGATTACATGATGGGAAGCCACTCTTGGCACGGAAAAGCGCCTAACGACGAGCAATTAGCTTCTGCATTAGAGCAAAATCCTGAAACTGAATTGACAGATTATTAATAATTTCAACACAATCAAAATACTATGAAAACGTTATTTTATTCTATACTTACGCTTTGTTCTTTAACAGCCTTTGGGCAGGAAAAAACATATTCTTTTGACAAAAAAGTATCGTATAAAATCAATTTACCAGAAGAATATCAGACTTATTTAGATGGTCAAAAAGATTTATTTTTTGTAACCTATATTTCTAAAGACGCTGTTTTAGGAACTTCGGAAGGAGGTCCTTATACTTCAGGAAGCTTTAATAAAGATGCTTTCTTTATCAACAACAGCAAGTTTTTCGAAGTATATGCCAATTCATTAGAAAATCAATTATCGATAAAAGCCCCTTATTATTACGAAGGTATATCGGATGATAGTTTAAAACCTTATTCAGATAACTTGTTCGAGAAATTTATTTCAGTTAAAAATCTAAATTCATCTACAACGATCAATGGATATAAGTGTAATGAATACGAATTAACATCTAAAACAGATTTCGAAACAAAATCTTCTACATTATGTGTTGATGAAAAAAATGCAATTAATAACGTTGCGATTATGTTTCCTCAAACAAAATTGAAAGGGCTTTTAATTAGATATGACGCAGGAGATTTTAATGGATTAACGATTCAAAATATTGCAAATTCTAACGTAAAAGTAACTTTTGATGAGAAAAAAGAAATCGAAAGTTTTACTAACGAATTGGCAAAAAAGAAACAAGAATACGATAACATGATGTCGTCTGTAGATACGGCTTATGCAGCCGAAGCAGTAGCTTATTCACCAGACAATCGTTACGAGGATCCTATTATTAATTATTACAATTATCAAACATCAGAAAGTGATAACGTAAATAGTCTTTTTGGAACTGTTGCTTCATTAAATTATAGCTTGATTTATAATGATAGTGATTATGATGGAAATCCTGATATAGAGCGTTCTAAAGCTTTGGCAACTGCGCAAGGTTCTACAAATCAATTGGTAAAACAATTCAAAAAGAATAAATTAGCAAACAAAAGCGAAGTAAAAGAATTAAATAACCTTTTCAAAACGTATTTCGATGATGCTAAAAAGTTTAAATTAACAGAAGTTTCAACAGATTATGATGAAGCGGCTGTAGCAGTAGATTCTGCTGTTGCTGCAACAGAAGTTAGTTTAGCCGAATATTATGATCCTTATACATCTGCTTACAAAACGACAGATATTAGCAAAATCGATTTGGCAATCGACAATCCAGACATTCAAGATTTCATGAAAGTTGCACCAGAACATTGCAAAAATTTGAAAGCTAAAATTCCGACTTTTACAGATAAAGATTTAGGAAATTTGGTTTACAATTACGCAGGACAAGTGTGCGATATGTACATTTATCAAAGCGGAAGTGTTGCTCTTTCGGGAACAATTGATGCAATAAGAAAAAGTGTTTTAGAAATCAATAACAAATATGATAAACTGAAAAAAGAAGACAAAGATAAGTTAACTACTTTCTTGAATTCTTTGGATTAATACTTATCAAATCAATTCGATAATGAAAAAATCAATCAGTTTTATATTAACGCTTTTTACATGTTTAACTTTCGCTCAAATGCAATCGTATAAATTCGAAAACGTTATTCAATATCGTATCAAAAGTGATTTCTATTCAGATTTTTTGGACATTTTATCAACCAAAGATTACAAAGCACATTTGATGATTACGCGAACACCGATGGGAAACTTCGCTTCATTAAAAGTAAACGACAATATGTATTCTGTTTACAGCGAAGAAGAAAATCCGAAGGTTTTTAAAATTGATTTCGAAGGCACAAAAGATTTATTAGGAAATTCTTTTTTAGCGACTAATAATCCAAGTTTAACAAATTCCGCAATCGGAAATAGTTATGTTGCGAATAGAACTGGTCAAAAAGAAACGATTCTAAATAAACAATGTGAAGTGTATAACATTTTCAGAAAAGATAATGACAACGACAATGGTACAGAAATTTGCATCGATACAAATTCTAACATCAACACCGTTCCGTTTATCAATTCTGAACTAAATTTGAAAGGCTTGATTTATCGAGTTGGACATAATATTGTGTTAGAAAATGTTGAAATCTTAGAAAATTGGATAAAAAAGAGCGCCGAAGAGGAAGAAGAAATTAATGTTTCGCCAAATGATTTTATTTATCAATTTGATGAAAAAACAGAAGTAGAAAAATACAAAAACGAATACAAAAAACAAAAACAATGATAGACTTAACATACACAGAAAAAAAAGATACACGTAGTGGATTCGGAGATGGATTGACAGAGTTAGGAAGAACAAATCCTAACGTTGTTGCATTGTGTGCTGACTTGATTGGTTCATTGAAAATGGATCAATTTATCAAAGAAAACCCAGAGCGTTTTTTCCAAATTGGTATTGCTGAAGCAAACATGATGGGAATTGCTGCAGGTTTGACAATTGGAGGTAAAATTCCTTTCACAGGAACTTTCGCTGAATTTTCTACAGCTCGTGTGTACGATCAAATTCGTCAATCTATCGCTTACTCTAACAAAAATGTAAAAATCGCTGCATCGCACGCTGGTTTAACGTTAGGAGAAGATGGTGCAACTCATCAAACATTAGAAGATATTGGTTTGATGAAAATGTTACCAGGAATGGTGGTTATCAATCCTTGTGATTACAATCAAACTAAAGCGGCTACAATTGCAGTAGCTGAATATGAAGGTCCTGTTTACTTACGTTTCGGACGTCCTGCTGTTCCAGTTTTCACACCAGCTGACCAAAAATTTGAAATTGGTAAAGGTATCTTAATGAACGAAGGTTCTGATGTAACAATTGTTGCGACAGGTCACTTAGTTTGGGAATCTTTGGTTGCTACTGCTGAGTTAGAAAAAGAAGGAATTTCTTGTGAGGTGATCAATATTCATACAATCAAACCATTAGATGAAGAAATTATCTTAAACTCTGTAAAGAAAACAGGAAAAATTGTAACAGCTGAAGAACATAATATTTTAGGTGGTTTAGGTGAATCTGTTGCAAGAGTTTTAGCTCAAAAATTACCAACAAAACAAGCTTTTGTTGCGGTTAATGATAAATTCGGTGAATCTGGAACACCTTCAGATTTAATGAAAAAATATGGAATCGATTCTACTGCTGTAATCGAGAAAGTAAAATCTTTACTTTAATTCCATCATAATATTAAAAAGGAGCTAAAAAATTTAGCTCCTTTTTTTATAGGTTAAATATAAAATAGGTTGGTTGAAAAAAGCAAAACTGCTTTAATCCTATATATATTTTGCAAAATTAGTTTATATTACTAACTTAAAAAATACTCATTTAATGGTATTTTATTAACTTTTACTTGTAAGCATATGAAAAAAGCAAATCAAAAATCTATTACTGAATATGCAAGTATTGTAAAAAAACTATGGAGTGAAAATACAGATCGTAGAACCTTAAACGAAAAAAATGAGAGTTTTCAATCAATTAATGATTATTTACAAACTTTAAGAAGTCTTGCACTTGGTGAATCTTTTATGTATTTCATCAATCCTAATTCTGCAACATTCGAATATGTTTCTCCTCAATGCGAAGATATTTTGGGTTATCTTCCTGACGAATATACAGCTGAATTATGTGTTCAAATGGTACATCCCGATGATTTGCAACATGTGATTGATATTCAGCAACGAATTGCAAATTTTAGTATGGAAATTGTCCCTGAAGAAAGAATGAATTATAAATTTACTTATGATTTTCGTGTGATAGATAAAAAAGGAGAAATTCATCAAATTCATTTGCAACATTTCTTTTACGAATTAAGTAAAAATTTTTTACCAAATCGAGTTTTTTGTTTAGCGACTGACATCACACAAATAAAGGTTGGAGGAAAGCCTATTATGCATATTTACAACATCAAAGATGGATTGAATAATCTTCTTAATTCAAAAACAAATTCATCTTTACAACTTACAAAAAAAGAAACGGAGATTATCGAATTTCTGATTAAAGGCTACACAAGTCAGGATATAGCAAACGCTATAGATTTAAGTAAACATACTATTGACACGCATCGAAGAAATATTTTGAAAAAGAACAACTGTTCTAATACTTCAGAATTATTTAGTCTTTACTTCAAAAAATAGAAAAAAGCAAGCCGATAAGCCGGGTTCTGTCACCTTAATAAATCAAGATGCTTTGTCATTTATCTAGTATTTTAGTTACCTAAAATATCAATCTGCCTACCCCCCAGCAACGAACGAGTAGCTCTTAACTGCTGGTATACATGGCATTGCTCCGCATAGAGTTTACCTGGTTTCACTACAGCCGAACTGTACATACTTTCTGTTGCACTTGTCCTCGCCTCTCGACGGACGGGCGTTACCCGCTATGCTTACTCTTTGGAGCCCGGACTTTCCTCTTCACATACATGAAGCGACAAAGTGGCTTGCTGAGCGCAAATGTACGGCAAAAGTTACCGAAATAAAAAAGGCTTGAACAAAAATGTTCAAGCCTTTCTATTATAGAAACTTAGAAATTATTCTGATTTTTCTTCTTTCGTTTTTCCTTTTACAGAAATTTTAACACCATCTTTTGCTTCATTTAAATCAAGAGTTAATTCATCTCCTTCACTAATTACAGCATTGATAATTTCTTCTGCCATTGGATCTTCGATGTATTTCTGAATAGCACGTTTCAACGGACGAGCTCCATAATCTTTATCAAATCCTTTGTCTGCGATAAAATTCTTCGCTTCCTCTGTTAATTCAATATGATAATTTAAAGCTGTTAAACGCTCTATTAAACTTGCCAATTCAATATCGATAATTTTCATGATATCTTCTTTTGTTAATGAATTAAAGAAGATAATATCATCAATACGATTCAAAAATTCTGGCGCGAAAGCACGTTTTAAAGCTGTTTCAATTGTTGATTTTGCGCGTTCATCGGCAGAATCTTTCTTAGATGAAGTTCCAAATCCGACACCATCTCCAAACTCTTTCAATTGTCTTGTACCAATGTTAGACGTTAAAATGATAATCGTATTACGGAAATCAACTTTACGACCTAAACTATCAGTTACATGACCATCATCCAAAATTTGTAATAAAATATTGAATACATCTGGATGCGCTTTCTCAATCTCATCTAACAAAATTACCGCATATGGTTTACGACGAACTGCTTCAGTCAATTGTCCACCTTCTTCGTAACCAACGTAGCCCGGAGGTGCTCCAACTAAGCGAGAAACGGCAAATTTCTCCATGTATTCTGACATATCGATACGAATTAATGCATCGTTAGAATCAAAGATTTCTTTCGCCAAAACTTTCGCTAATTGTGTTTTACCAACACCCGTAGTTCCTAAGAAAATGAATGAACCAATTGGTTTATTTGGATCTTTCAAACCTGCACGATTACGTTGAATTGCTTTCACAACTTTCGTTACCGCTTCATCTTGACCAATTACTTTTCCTTTCATTAACTCATTCATCTGAGCCAATTTTTTCAATTCTTTTTCAGCTACACGATGTACAGGAACGCCAGACATCAACGAAACAACTTCCGCTACATTTTCTTCTGTAACTGTTTCACGATTCTCTTTCGATTCTTGTACCCATTTTGCTTGCTCACGTTTCAAATCACTTTCTATTTGTTTCTCTGAATCACGTAAACGAGCAGCTTCTTCGTATTTTTGAGATTTTACAACTTTCGTTTTCTCTTCGCGAACTTCTTCTAATTTTGCTTCAAGATCTAAAATTTCTTGAGGAACTTTTATATTCTTGATATGCACGCGAGAACCCGCTTCATCTAAAGCATCAATCGCTTTATCTGGCAAGAAACGATCTGTAATATAACGTGTTGTCAAATTTACACAAGCTTGCAACGCTTCATCTGTATAATTTACATTATGATGCGCTTCATACTTATCTTTGATATTATGTAAAATCTGTAATGTTTCTTCTGGAGTTGTTGGTTCAACCATCACATTTTGAAAACGACGAACTAATGCACCATCTTTTTCAATATATTGACGATATTCGTCCAACGTTGTTGCTCCAATACATTGTAATTCACCACGCGCCAAAGCAGGTTTGAACATGTTAGAAGCGTCTAAAGAACCCGTAGCTCCTCCTGCTCCAACAATTGTATGTAACTCATCAATGAAAAGAATAATATCATCATTTTTCTCTAATTCATTCATGATTGCTTTCATACGCTCTTCAAATTGTCCACGATATTTAGTTCCAGCAACTAATGATGCTAAATCTAATGTTACCACACGTTTGTTGAACAATACGCGCGAAACTTTACGTTGTACAATTCTTAACGCTAAACCTTCTGCAATTGCAGATTTACCAACACCTGGCTCTCCAATTAACAATGGATTGTTCTTTTTACGACGAGAAAGAATTTGCGAAACACGTTCTATTTCTTTTTCGCGTCCAACTACAGGATCTAATTTTCCTTCTTGCGCAATCGCTGTCAAATCTCGTCCGAAATTATCTAAAACTGGTGTTTTACTTTTCGAAGTAGGTTTACTTGTAGATGCACGCTCAAAATCGTTATCAGAATCACCTCCATCAAAAGATGGATTTTCTGCACGAGGAGATTGAATTTCCTCATCTTGAAATTGAAATTTGAATTCCTCCTTTACTGTATTGTAATCAATATCCAACTTATTCATCAATTTTGTAATCGGATCGTTTTCATTACGAAGAATACACAATAATAAGTGAATTGTATTTACAGTCGGACTTTTAAACAATTTTGCTTCTAAGAATGTTGTTTTCAACGCTCTTTCAGCTTGTTTTGTCAAACTCAAATTTTTTATATTATTACCTGGAGTTTCTTTTGCTGGGTTTAGGTTTTCTATTTTTTGACGCATTTCGTCTAAATCGACATTCAATGCTTCTAAGACAGAAATGGCTTTCCCTTCACCGTCGCGAATAATCCCCAACAGAAGGTGTTCCGTTCCTATTTGGTCGTGGCCTAATCTCAACGCTTCTTCCTTACTATAAGAAATAACGTCTTTTACTTGTTGTGAGAAATTATCGTTCATTTTATTATTTAAGCTGTCTTTAACAAATATAATTATTCTGATAGACTATAGCATAAATTATGCCTATGTCCGAAATGATTTGATGATTCCTTAAAATAACGAATTATTGTCTATTAATTTCAAAATAGCTGACAATATTTCATATCAATTCTTAAAGAATTCATAATAATTTGAGAGATAGATGTCGTTGCTAAAAAATCGTACAAATCACCTTTTTTCATTTTCAAATCATCGTGAAGTTCTAAAATTTCTTCGGATTTTAAATCATTATTTTGATTAAAAATTTCATCAATTTCATTTCTTCTTTCAGGACTGTACAATGTCGACGAACACCATGTCACAATTTTTTCTTGCGAAATATCTTTTACGCTCAGTTTATTTTCATTCCAAAACAAAAGGTAAGCATTTTTAGTTAGTCTTTCAAAAACAAAAATTGTAAAAGGTGCGATTCCTGACAAATTTTCCGAATTAATAAACTCATTTACAGAATTATATTTCAATAAATCTAATAAGATAATTCCTCTACTTTCTCTGTATTTTTCTTTGAAATGCATTGGTTTTTCGATTCCTCCATTCAAAATACACGCAACATATTGTTCCGAATAAAAAATCCAAGTTCCATTTGCGCGCTCATCTACAGGCGAAAAATAAGTTTTATCAAAACGCTTTTGCTCCACAATCTCTTTAGAAGAAGAACGATTTATTTCCTCATCTCGGTTGTGCGTCAACACAAATTCATCCTCATTTCTGTAAAAACTGATTATACACATCTCATTTTTCAATTTAGTTCAAATGTAAAAATTTATCTTTGCAAAGAATTATGAGTATTCAGAAAACTATAGCGCATTCCTTTGATGAAATGAAATCGATTCTTTTGCAATTTGACGATCTGTCTTTTCAAAAGGAATTAGAAATCATTTCTGGTGCTTCTGTTGGTCAACATTTTCGTCATATTATCGAGTTTTATTCGTGCTTTTTACAAGCGCAAAAAAACAATTGTATTTGTTATGATGATAGAGAGCGAAATCGTGCTTTAGAAAATTCGGTTGTTGAAAGTTTGAATACGCTGAATCATCTAAAATCACAAATAGAACGTTTAGATTTAGAAAAAACAATTCAGCTAAAACAGAATTATTACGGAGAGAATTTCACAATTAATACCACAAATTATCGCGAATTAATGTATTGTTTTGATCATAGCATTCATCATTTTGCGTTGATTAAAATTGCGATCGAAACTCATTTTTCAACGATTAAAATTCCACAAAATTTTGGAATTGCATCTTCTACAATTGCTTTTCAAAATCAAGAAAAATGAATCCGAAAATAACAAAATGGACACGATACGAATTTTGGCCATTCTGGTTATTTTATGCGCCATTGACACCTTGGTACATTTATAAAATCTTTCAAACAGGCGCTCCAGCTTACTTTTGCTCGGCAAATCCTACAATGAAATGGGGCGGATTTATTGATTATTCTAAAATTGATTTGCTCAATCAAATTGATGAAAATTATAAGCCAAAAACTGTTTTTTTTGAAGAATTTACAACACAAGATATTCCGTTTGATTTTCCTTTTATTGCGAAACCAAATCTTGGTGAACGTGGAATTGGTGTTGAATTAATCAGAAATAAAATTGATTGGAAAAATTATTTAGAACAAAATAATCGCGATTTAATTTTACAAGAATATATTCAATCAAACTTTGAGTTTGGTGTTTTCTATGTTAGATTACCAAAAGAAAAAAATGGTAAAATACTGTCGATAACAGCAAAATATTTTTTGACGTTTACGGGTGATGGAAAATCAACTTTGAAAGAATTAATCGAACAAAATTTAAGAGCTTTTTACCGAAAAGATTATTTGTTTAAACGATTTCAAAACGAACTAAATTCAGTTCTTCAAAAAGATGAAAAATTATTGGTTGAACCAATAGGAAATCATAGTCGAGGAACAACTTTTTTAGATGGATCTTCTCTAAAAACGTCTAAATTAGAAGAAACTATAGATCAAATCGCACAAAAAATTGATGGTTTTTATTATGGTCGTATCGATTTGAAAGCAAAAAGTTTAGAAGATTTTCAGAACGGAAATTTTGTCATACTTGAAATTAATGGTGCAAATTCTGAAGCAACTCATATTTACGATCCGAATTTTAATTTGATAAAAGCTTATAAGGAAGTGATTAAGCATTTGAATTACCAACATAAAATTGCTGTTCAAAATCATCAATTAGGCGTGAAATGGACAGATTGGAAATTGCTTGCGAGAGAATTAATAAAACGCTATTAAACTTAATTTGACCAAAATTGGCAGATTTTCTGGAAAGGAATAAAGATTGAAAGATGTTTTCGAAACCAATTTTATGAGTTATCCTTTTCCGAAGAAAACTATTATAATTCCTCTGCTACTGCTTATACCAATGTGGATTATCTTTTTGTTCCAACAAAACGGATACAATTTAGACAGTTGTTATGGCGTTATTCCGAGAACTTTCGTAGGATTGAAAGGAATTCTGCTCTCACCTTTATTTCATTCAGGTTGGAAACACATTATCAGTAATACTTTTCCGTTAGCATTTCTTAGCTTTATCGCACTATTGATGTACGATAGATTAGCTTATTATGTTATTTTTTTTGGTTGGATTTTATCAGGAATTATTCTTTGGATGATTGGAAATCCTCCTTTTTTAGATGATAATGTAAGTTGCCATATCGGAGCAAGTTCTATCGTTTATTTATTGGCTTCGTTCATATTTTTCAGTGGAATTATTAGAAAAGAACGCGGTTTAATGGCGATTTCATTAATCATTATTTTATTATACGGCGGAATGATTTGGGGAATGGTTCCTCAAGAAATTTTACCACAATTAAAAACAGATACAAGTAGTAATTCTATTTCTTGGGAAGGACATTTAAGTGGATTTATTTCGGGTGCATTTTTTGCTTATTTATTTAGAAATATTGGTCCACAAAAAGAAGTTCCGAAATGGGATCAAGAAAATTATTATGATCCACAAGCCGAGCGTTTATGGGATATTTACCAAGAACAAGAACGTTTGAAAGCAGAATATCTTGAATCTTTGGATGAGAAAGATGATAAAAATATTGAACCAAATTATCAAACAAAAACCCCTGAAAATTAATTTTTAGGGGTTTTATTTTTTCAAATTCTTCTTAGAAAGGCATTCCAGGAATGTTTGGTAAATTTTCTTGAGCTGTTTTTTTCGCTCTGTCAATTGCTTCTGTTTTTACTTGTTCCAACGCTTTGTTTAACGTCATCACTAACAAATCTTCAATTTCTTCTTTTTCCATTCCTTCAGCAAGTTCAATATCTTTTATTGTTGCTAATTTAGACATTGTAATTTTTACTTTTCCATCGTTAGAAGTCGTTGTAAATATTTCTCCATCTAATTCATTTTTCAAATCAGAAAATTTATCTTTAAATGAATTGATTTTTCCCATCATTCCCATGATGTCTCCAAAATTTCCAAACATTTGTCTTTATCTTTAATAATTAGTTATTCGTGTAGTTTTTTCCACAATAAATCTTTCAATTCTGTGATTCCTTTTCCAGAAACAGACGAAATAAATATCGTATCAATATCAGTTGGTAATTGTGCTTTAATCTCAGCTTCCAATTCATCATCTAACATATCTGACTTAGAAATAGCTAAAATTCGTTCTTTATCTAACAATTCAGGATTGAATTTTTTCAATTCATTCAACAGAATTTCATATTCTTTTTTATAATCTTCTGTATCGGCAGGAATTAAAAATAATAAGTTAGAATTACGCTCAATATGACGCAAGAAACGATGTCCAAGACCTTTTCCTTCTGCCGCACCTTCGATAATTCCAGGAATATCTGCCATAATAAATGACTGATGATTACGGTATTCTACAATTCCCAAGTTAGGTGTTAACGTTGTAAATGCGTAATCTGCAATTTTTGGTTTAGCAGCCGAAACAGCTGATAATAAAGTAGATTTTCCTGCATTTGGAAAACCAACTAAACCAACATCTGCCAAAATTTTCAACTCCAATGTAACTTGACGCTCGTCACCATCCAAACCTGGCTGTGCATAACGAGGCGTTTGACGCGTTGCAGAACGGAAATGCCAGTTTCCTAGCCCCCCTTTTCCTCCTTGCGCAATAATTAATTCTTGCCCATTTTCTGTTACTTCGCCAATAATATTTCCTTCGTCATCTTTGGCAATTGTTCCGATCGGAACTTCCAAAATAATATCTTCACCGTCAGCACCAGTAGAACGAGATTTACCTCCACGTCCACCGTTTTGCGCACGGAAATGTCTTTTGAATCGAAATTCTAACAAGGTCCAAAGATTTGAGTTTCCAAGAAGCGTGATATTTCCTCCACGTCCACCATCTCCACCATCTGGTCCACCTTTGTCAATATATTTTTCGCGATGCAAACTTGCTGAACCCGCACCTCCATGTCCGGCTCTACAATTTATTTTTACGTAGTCAACAAAATTTGATTGCATAATTTTTCTCTTTTAATTAGTCTGCAAAAGTACAATTTCTAATTTGTTTATTAAAATCTTGTATTATCTATTTTGAATGAATAATTTATAATGACTCAGATTTTTATTTATATTTATTCAATTAATTAACACACTATCATGAATACTAAAAAAATTTGTCCGAATATACTGATGACTAACTTCTGAAAAAGCAAAAACAAACCAAAACAATGGTAATTACTTTTGGATGTTTGATGTTTTTGATTTCTATCTTCTTGGTATATTCAGCAATAAAATCAAAAAATTATGCATTAATTGCCGTTGCTTGCAGAACTTCAACTACTTTGATGCCTTTGGTCATAAGGCTTTCTATGATTAACAAAGAAATAAAATCGCGCCAAAAATAGATTCAATAGTATGAATAACGAACATTTACAACGATTACTTCCTTTTGGTTATATTTATTTAGTCTTCATGGGAATTATTAAAGAATCTATTTTTTATTATCAATTGGATATTAATATTCTGAAATTTTCGAGCATTATGGATATCTTAATTAGTCCAATAGCCGAAATCACCGCACATCCTTTCTTACTAATCTTTTTTATTCTTCTTATTTTTCTACTTTATAGTTTTAAACAGTATTCATTGAAATATCCAGAGAAAAAATTCATTAAGAAATATTACAAGATTAAAGAAACTGATAACCTCACGAATGAAGAATTCACTAAGAAAATTAATCAAAATTTAATTGGATTCTTTTTTGTTATGCTGATTTGTTTCTTTTTAGGATTTGGAGTTGGTGGTGGTAATTTTTTATCAAAACGAATAAAAAATGGAGATTTAAAATTCGAAAAATATGGACAGACCTTAACTTTCAATTCTGGTGAGAAAAAAGAAATTTATTTAGTCAATACGAATAGTCTTTATTATTTTTATGTTGTGAAAGGTCAAAAAACTGTTGAAATTTCTCCAATTAGCACAATACAATCAATCACGAAAAATAAGTAATCAAAACATATTTTTATAATGAATAGGATTGATTAATTTTGCAGCATGTACAAACAATTCAAAAACATTTTATTTCAATTACAACCCGAAGAAGCACATCATTTCGTTACACGAAATCTAAAAAATTATGCTGCATTTCCTGGAGTTGGAAAATTATTAGATAAATTTTATCAATACAATCAACCAAGTTTAGAACGAGAAGTTTTTGGAATTAAATTCAAAAATCCAATTGGTTTGGCTGCAGGTTTTGATAAAAATGCTGAATATATTGAAGAATTGAACCACTTCGGATTTGGCTTTATCGAAATTGGAACCGTTACACCAAAACCTCAACCGGGAAATGATGCACCACGTATGTTTCGTTTGATGGAAGATGAGGCGATTATTAACCGAATGGGATTTAATAACAAAGGTGTTGATTTTGTTGTTTCGAAAATTAGAGAATTAAAAAATCGTGAAAACTATATCATTGGCGGAAATATTGGTAAAAACAAATTGACACCAAATGAAGATGCTGTTGACGATTACATCAAATGTTTCAATGCATTGTTTGATTATGTTGATTATTTTGTAGTCAATGTAAGTTCTCCAAACACACCTGGATTACGCGATTTACAAGAAAAAGAACCTTTATTGTACATTCTTAATTATTTGCAACAATACAATAATCAAAACGAAAAACCGAAACCAATTTTACTTAAAATCGCACCAGATTTAACAGATTCTCAATTGGACGATATTATAGATATTGTATTAGAATCTAAAATTGCTGGAGTGATTGCTACAAATACAACCATTTCAAGAGAAGGATTAAAATCTGATCCAGAAATTGTAAAAGAAACTGGTGGAGTTTCGGGAAAACCACTTAAAAATCGTTCAACAGAAGTGATTCGTTATCTTTCTGAAAAATCGAACAAAGCATTTCCTATCATTGGAGTTGGCGGAATTCATACAGCCGAAGATGCTAAAGAAAAACTGGAAGCTGGTGCAAGTTTGTTACAAGTTTATACAGGTTTTATTTATGAAGGTCCTGCTGTTGTAAAAAACATTTGTAAAGGCTTGGTTGAAGGAAAATAGAAAAGTCATTCTGATGTCGGTTCTTCATTTCACAAAAAGCTACATTCAGAAATGATAATAATAAAAAAATGCTCCTTTAATTAAAAGGAGCATTTTTAGTATTATGTAAAAGTTGTTCTTATAAAACTTCTTTAATTGCTGCGTTCAATTTTTCGGTAATATCTTCAATAGAACCTACTCCATCAATCTCAACCCATTTTCCTTGCGCTTTGTAGTGTTCTGCTACAATTGCAGTTTTCTCGTAATATTCTGTAATACGATCACGGATAATTTTTTCGTCCACATCATCAGCACGACCAGAAGTTTTTCCGCGTTCTAATAAACGTTGAACCAAAATTTCGTCATCCACAACTAATGCTAATGTAATCGAAACTTCGCTTTCGTATTTATCTGCTAAGATTTTATCTAAAGCTTCTGCTTGAGATGTTGTACGTGGATATCCATCAAAAATGTATCCTTGCGCATTTGGATTGTTATCTAAATGATCAACCAACATATTTGTTGTTACCTCATCTGGAACTAATTGTCCCTTGTCCATGTAAGATTTCACAAGAGCGCCTAATTCTGTTTCATTTTTAAGGTTGAAACGAAATAAGTCTCCAGTAGAAATTTGAGGAGTTTGGTACTTTTCTTCTAAAAATTTAGCTTGTGTTCCTTTACCACTGCCAGGAGGTCCGAACAATACAATGTTTAGCATTTTGTTTTAATGTTTTATTTGATAAATATCTGGTAAATTTCTTCCTAATCCGTCAAAATCTAATCCATAACCTACTACAAATTTATCAGGAATAGAAATTCCTACTAAATCTACTTTTAAATCTTTTTTGTAAGCATCTGGCTTAAATAATAAAGTTGCTACTTTTAATGATTTTACCTTTTTCTCTTTCAAGATTCGGTGCAACTCTACTAACGTATTACCTGTATCTACAATATCTTCTAAAATAATTACGTGACGTCCTTCAACATTCATCGGAATATCCATCTCAATAGTAATTTTCCCTGTTGATTCTGTTCCTTCGTAAGATTTTAATTTCAAGAACGAAATCTCACATTCTCCTTGATATTGTTTTAAGAAATCGCTGAAGAACATTACAACTCCGTTTAATACACCAACAAAAATCGGTCTTTCGTCTTTGTATTCTTCGTAAACTTCGTTTGCCATATTTTTGATGGCGTGTTCTATTTCTTCAAAAGCGATGTACGGAATAAATTTTTTACCGTGAATTTCTATTTCTTTCATTGTTTGAGATATTCAAATATATACTTTTTTTGATAAAGTTTAAAACATTTATCTATTTTATTAGATTGTCATTGAGAAAATGCGTGTTTCTGGCTCGTTATCTATCATTCTCTTATCGAATGTCATACACACATTTCGAACGTATGGACGTCCTTCTTCTTTTACGATCAAACCATTTTCTACAAATTCAATCAAATTATCGTCAACCATATCTTGTAACATAGTTTTGATACGATCTACATCATCAAATTTCATGTTATCATCAGCCCAAGAAGTTTCTAAATTACACATTAAATTTAGAATATGACGACGCATAATCAAATCTTCTTCTGATAATATATGTCCTTTGAAAACGGATAATTCTCCGTTATTGATTGATTTTTCGTACTCTTCTACTGTCTTCTCGTTTTGTGCAAAACTATACCAAGAATCACTGATAGAAGAAACTCCTAAACCAACCATTAATTGTGTTTTCGAAGAAGAATATCCCATAAAATTACGATGTAATGTATGGTTTTTCATCGATTGATACATCGAATCTTGTTCTAAGGCAAAATGATCCATTCCAACTTCGAAATAGTTCATTTCCTCGAACATTTTCTTTCCTTCTTCATATAATGCACGTTTCAATTCTGGTGAAGGCAAATCATCGTCCTGAAAACCACGTTGTCCAACACCTTTTATCCACGGCACATGCGCATAACTGTAAAACGAAATACGATCTGGATTTAATTCTTTTGTCAAATTAATAGTTTCCATCATTCCTTCCATTGTTTGATGTGGAAGACCAAAAATCAAATCGTGAGAGATCGATGTAAAACCAATTTCGCGCGCTTCTTCTGTTGCTCTTTTCACATTCTCGAAAGGTTGAATACGATTAATCGCTTCCTGAACTTTCAGATCATAATCTTGTACACCATACGAAATACGTCTAAAACCTAAATCGTATAAGGCTTGTAAATGCTCTTTTGTTGTGTTATTTGGATGACCTTCTAAACTAAATTCGTGTCCTTCAGCTACATCCGAATATTCAAAAATACCATCAATTAATTTCTTCAAATTTTCTGGAGAAAAAAACGTTGGTGTTCCTCCTCCTAAATGAATTTCTTTAATTTTTGGTCGAGATGAAAATAAATCCACATATAATCTCCATTCTTTCAAAACTGTATCAATATACGGAACTTCTACCGAATGTTGTTTCGTAATACGTTTGTTACATGCACAAAACGTACACAACGACTCGCAATAAGGTAAATGAATATAAATTGATATTCCTTCTTCTACATTACTTTCATCGAAAGATCGTTGAAAAGTTTCAATCCAACCTTGTTTAGTAAAATCATCATTGTCCCAAAACGGAACAGTTGGATAACTTGTGTAACGAGGTCCTGGAATATTATATTTCTGAATTAAATTATCCATTATCTAAAAAAATTAAAAATACTTAATCAACTTGACTAAGTATTATTTAATAAATTTTCTTTAAAAATTATTTTTATAGAATTGCCTGACGAACTCTAACTAATTTAGTTAATAAGTCTTCTAACAAATCTAATTGTAACATGTTTGCACCGTCACTTTTTGCATTTTTAGGATCTGGATGCGTTTCGATAAAAATACCATCAGCACCAACAGCAATTCCAGCTTTAGCAATCGTTTCGATTAATTCTGGCTTTCCTCCTGTTACACCTGAAGCCTGATTTGGTTGTTGTAAAGAATGTGTGATATCTAAAATAACTGGTGCATAATTTTGCATCACAGGAATTCCACGATAATCTACCACTAAATCTCCGTAACCTAACATTGTTCCACGCTCGATAATTGCTACATTATTATTACCAGAATCTGTTACTTTTTCTACAGGAAATTTCATTGCTTCTGGCGAAAGAAATTGACCTTTTTTCAACGTAACATGTTTTCCAGTTTGTGCAGCTGCAACCACTAAATCGGTTTGACGAACCAAGAAAGCAGGAATTTGTAGCACATCTACATAAGCCGCCGCCATTTCTGCATGAAAAGGTTCGTGAATATCTGTAGTTGTTGGAACATCAAAAGTTTCTCCAACTTTTTGAATAATTTTCAATGCTTTTTCATCTCCAATCCCTGTAAAACTATCAATACGAGAACGATTTGCTTTTTTGAAAGATCCTTTAAAAACATAAGGAATCTCTAATTTATCAGTAATTGTTACTACTTTTTCAGCAATTCTCAAAGCCATATCTTCACTTTCGATGGCACATGGACCAGCAAGTAAAAAGAAGTTTGGCGAATCTTTGTGTTTTATCTTTGATAAAGTTTCTATCATTGTGCAAATTTACACAAAGTTATCGACTTATTTTTCATAATTTTGCCTATACTTTATCATTCTTATTTATCGTTTTATGGATTTTTTATCTAACATTGGTATAGCTGATATTTTTGGCTATCTTGCTTCAGTCTTTATTGTACTAGCATTCTTTTTTTCGAAGATTACAATTATCCACATTATCAATGCAATTGGTTGTGTATGTTTTGTAATTTATGCTGCTATGATCGAGGCTTGGCCAGTCCTTATTCCAAATGCGATTTTATTTTTAGTTCAGGCGTATTATATCATCTTCAAACCTGGAAAATAATCTTCAAAAACCATAAAATTGAAAATCCTATCTGCTGTACTAAATAATATTGAAACGGATCAAAGATTAGATAAAGTTTGCCATTCTTTGTTAAAATTTGGATACGATGTAGAATTGATTGGCGCGACTATAAACGGTAGACCGAAATTGAATAAACCGTACAAGACATTTTTGATGGAACAAAAGAATCAATCAACAATGAAAAAGTATGCTGAATTCAATTACAAATTATTTTTCACTTTGCTTAAAAAAGCGGATAAACAAACTATTTTACTAGCGAATGATTTAGATAGCTTACTTCCTTTTTATTTGGTAAGTAAAATCAAAAAAATTCCTTTAGTTTTTGATAGTCACGAAATTTATTCAGAATTTCCATCATTACACAATCGTCCTAAAACAAAAAAAGTTTGGAAAACTTTAGAACGTTCTCTTGTTCCAAAAATCAAGTATTTTTATACCGTAAGTGATGGATATGCCAATTGGTTTCGCAAGGAATATGGTGCTAATCCGGCTGTGATTAGAAATGTTCCCAACCGAACAAAACTTAACGATAAACAAGATTTAATTTTCTTTCGCTTACCCGAAAAT
This sequence comes from Empedobacter falsenii, assembly GCF_019308355.1. Taxonomy (GTDB): domain Bacteria; phylum Bacteroidota; class Bacteroidia; order Flavobacteriales; family Weeksellaceae; genus Empedobacter; species Empedobacter falsenii_B. The sequence goes on from NZ_JAAGKM010000001.1 coordinate 217,372, forward strand.
CCAACAAACGATAAAATATTATTGTATCAAGGCGCAATTAACATGAGTCGAGGAATTGACAGAATGATTAAAGCCTTCAAATACATTGATAATTGTCAATTTTGGATTGCTGGCGAAGGGCCTAAAAAAACTGAATACGAACAATTGGTAAAAGATTTAGACTTAACTAATCGCATTCATTTTTTAGGAAATATTCCCCCAAAAACTTTAAAAACTATAACACCTTTAGCTGATGTAGGAATGAGTATGGAAGAAGATTTAGGATTAAGCTATCGGTACGCTCTACCGAATAAATTATTTGACTTTATTCAAGCTAGAGTACCAATTTTAGCAACAAATTTACCAGAAATAAAAAAAATGGTCGAAGAGTATAAAGTTGGAAAAGTGATTGACAATCACGAACCAAAACATTTGGCTGAAAAACTACAAGAAATCTTAAACGAAGGAAAAAGAAGTTACCAAGAAGACCTTGCAAATGCTGCAAATGAACTTTGTTGGGAAAATGAAGAATTGAAATTGAAGGAGATTTTTGAAAAAATAAAAAAGTAGATTAGAATTTAATCTACTTTTTTATTTTTTATAAATATGTGGATTTTCCACTACTCCTTTTTTAAATACTTTTCTAACACCCATTCTTAGTACATTATCAACTTGCAAAACTTGATCCAAAACCTTTTGCTCTGGGCGACCTCTAAACGATGTCACATGAAAAGAATCTGTTTCCCTTAAAGGTTCTTTAGAAAAATAATAATTTGAAACACATTTTCTAAAACCTTCAAACTTTATTGGAGAAACCGAATGCAAAGAATCATTATGCGTTGCCATTACTGCTAATCGATTGAATTTACTAAAAATTGTAATTTGATCATTTTTCAATCCATTTGGCCAAACTTCTAAATTACCACCATATTCTTCTTTCCAATCTGGCGTTACATAATACAATAAATTCAACACACGCCACAATTCTCTTTTCGCATCGTGAGAATTATCCAAATGAGGCTGCAAAAATTGACGATTTCCCATCATAGACAAACCTCCAGCATACAAAGATGAATCTGGAATAGGTTGTTTTATTTCGCAAATCTCAGCAATCAAATTTACGATTCTTTCATCTTGAAAAGCGTAAATAATTTCTTCTAAAATAGGATGATATTGATCCATTTGAACAGCAATATATTTATCTTCTTTCAAACTTTTTTTCAACACCATTTCTTTTTCTTGTGGAAAAACTTGATTTATCTCCAAAACTAATTCTTCTGGTAATAGATCATCAACCCAAAAATAACCGATCTTATCTTTGCTACTATTATATTGTTGACTTATTTCTTCCTTTTGATCAATTAATCGTTGTAAAATTATATCTGCAAATTGATTTCTGTTCATAATCATAAAGTTAATTAAAAATTTGTTTCAAAATAATTTTGGCATTCAATTTATCATTCAAATCATATTCAAGCGTATCAATATATTCTTCTGACCCTAAAAAAGGTTTATTTTTTAAATGATTAATAGCTTTTATCAACTCTAATTTATTCAAAACTTGAACACAAAGTCCACTAATTTTCTCATCATCTATTACATTTTCATTAATTATCGAAAAACGACTATTGAATAATGCATTTATTACTTTTAGCTTTGTCCCAGATTCCTGAAAAGACCACGCAATATTAAGATGAGCTTTTGCGAAAAGTTTTTTCAAATGATTAAAATCTTTCAATTTAACAAATTGTATATGTGGATGATTTTTAATTTTTGCTTTTACCCAATCCTCTCTAGAACCTGAAGCAATAACGAAAGGATAATCAATTTCTTTAAAAACTTCTATCAAGAAATCGACTACTTTACAATTGTCCGAAGCTCTCAAATCTCCGTGATACAAAGCAAATTCTCCTTTTTCACTTAATGATTGAAAAGTTTCATTTCCATGAAAAACAGGTACAAATTTTCCTTTATTATATTTTTCTTGAATATAATTTTGTTCAAATTTAGAAAGTGTAAAAACTTCATCAAACTGGTGGATAATATTTTCGTATTGGATATATTTTTTTGCCTCAATATAAAACAATGCTTTTTTCGCTAGATTCTTTTCGCTTTCAGCCAATCCGGAAAAATAATTTTGCTCAATATTATGTAGTCTCAAATATTTAGAATAACCTTCAAGAGTATATTTATTCAAAATAAATGTTGTTTTTAGACTTTCAAAAAAAATAGGAGCTTTCAACGATTTAATTCGTTCATACAATAATTGACTATCCCTCGATCTTACTGAAATAGGATATTTCTTAAAAATATAATTAGGCTTTTGATGTATTGGATAAAAATAAACTTCTTTAGCATATTTTCTTAAAACATCGCTTTCTATTTCATTAAACCCAAACAGATGTAAATGAATCTCAATCCCAAGTTGATGAAATGCTTTCAATTTATAAAAAACATCTATAACACCTCCATAATTGGGAGGAAATGGAACATCCATACTTATAAAATGAAGTTTATTACCTTGATACATTAGTTAGTTAATTATTTAACAAAAAAAAGAGTCTACAACTAAGTAAACTCTTTCTTTAAAATTATATTGTGTAATTTATCTTATTCTGATATCGCTTCCGCAACTTCAAATAATCTTCCGTCTTCACAACGCACTTTACGCGCAGGATAGCGACGAATAATTTCATAATCGTGTGTAGCCATCAAAACTGCACAATTATTTTCTTTCGATACCGACAACAATAAATCCATAATATCATTTGACGTTTCTGGATCTAGGTTTCCTGTAGGCTCATCTGCTAAAATTAATTCAGGATGATTTAATAAAGCACGAGCTATAGAAACACGCTGTTGTTCTCCTCCAGAAAGACGGAAAGGCATCATTTTCTTTTTTGACAACATCCCTACCGAATCTAAAACCTCATCAATACGTTTATCGATTGTAGCCTTATCTTTCCAACCTGTTGCTTTCAAAACGAACGTCAAATTTTGCTCAACTGTACGATCTGTTAACAATTGGAAATCTTGGAAAACAATTCCTAAATGTCTTCTAAGATCAGGAATCTTACTTGTTTTCAATGATTTCAAATCCATTCCAACCACAGAACCTTGTCCCGATTGAAGCGGCAAATCACCATAAAGCACTTTCAACAAACTACTTTTTCCACTTCCTGTTTTTCCAATAAGGTAGACAAATTCTCCTTCATTAAGTGTAAAATTAACGTCAGATAATACTAAATGATTTCTTTGATATATAGATGATTGACTTAACTCAATTACATTTTTAGCTTCCATACTTTTCTACAGTCTTTAAAACAAATGTAAAAAAAAAGCTTGAAAGAACGACCTTCAAGCTTATTTTTTATGAATTGTAGCGATTATCTTTTAGCTCTTACTTCACTAACAGTTAATGCTTTTCTTCCTTTCTTTCTACGAGCAGCTAATACTTTGCGCCCGTTTTTAGAAGCCATACGCTCACGGAATCCGTGTTTGTTTCTTTTTTTTCTGTTACTTGGTTGAAATGTTCTCTTACTCATCTTTACTAAGTTTCTAATCCATTACTCGAATGGGTTGCAAATATACAGTTATTATTATTAATTCAAAAATCAAATTGATAGAAAATTACAAAAAAGCTGAATTAATAGTAAACCGCGTTCCGTTCTACACTTTGTAATTTTCGAAGTGCAAATATAAAAACATTTTTTTGTTAAGCAAGAGAAAATTAAAACAATAACAATTAAAACTTATCAACAATATCATTTACGAGGATAAAACAAAGCTATTTTTAGAAGGATTAGAAAAGTTTCCTTAAAACTTTCATAAAACATCAAATATCTTGTTTTTATCAATCTTTTTTTAGCTTAAAATTCGTATATTAGCCACCTTATATAACAAAACAATATGACTGAAGGAGAAAGACTAATCCCAATTAACATTGAGGATGAAATGAAATCCGCTTACATCGATTATTCGATGTCGGTAATCGTATCTCGTGCGCTTCCGGATGTGCGTGATGGCTTAAAACCTGTACACCGTAGAGTATTATTCGGAATGTATGAATTAGGTGTTTTTTCTAATCGTTCTTACAAAAAGTCGGCACGTATTGTAGGGGAAGTTTTAGGTAAATTTCACCCACACGGCGACAGTTCTGTTTACGACACAATGGTACGTATGGCGCAACCTTGGTCTTTGCGTTACTTATTAGTTGACGGACAAGGTAACTACGGTTCTGTAGATGGTGATCCACCTGCTGCAATGCGTTATACTGAAGCAAGACTTCAAAAAATTTCAGACGAATTATTAGCTGATTTAGATAAAGAGACAGTTGACTTTCAACTAAACTTTGACGATACTATCCAAGAACCTACTGTATTACCTACTCGTGTTCCAAACTTATTAGTAAATGGTGCATCTGGTATTGCGGTTGGTATGGCAACAAATATGGCGCCACATAACTTAACAGAAGTTATTGACGGAACAATTGCATACATCGACAATCGTGAGATTACAATTGACGAATTAACACAATACATCAAAGCGCCAGACTTCCCAACAGGAGGTACTATCTATGGCTATGATGGTGTAAAACAAGCTTTCGAAACTGGACGTGGACGTGTTGTTTTACGTGCAAAAACTAATTTCGAAGAAGTACATGGTCGCGATTGTATTATCGCTACAGAAATTCCTTACCAAGTTAACAAGGCAGATATGATTGCAAAAACTGCTGAGTTGGTAAAAGATGGTAAATTAGATGGTATTTCTGAGATTCGTGACGAATCTGACCGTAAAGGTATGCGTATCGTTTATGTCCTTAAAATGGATGCGGTTCCTAACGTCGTTTTAAATAAACTATATAAATTTACTCAATTACAATCATCTTTCAGTGTAAATAACATTGCGTTGGTAAAAGGTAGACCAGAGCAATTGAATTTGAAAGACATGATTTATCATTTCGTAGAACATCGTCACGAAGTGATTGTTCGTCGTACGGAATACGAATTGAGAAAAGCGCAAGAAAGAGCTCATATCTTAGAAGGTTACATGAAAGTAATCGGAACACAAGATGATCTTGATCGTGCAATTAAAATCATTCGCGAATCTGCAACACCAGACGAAGCGCGCACAGGATTAATGGAAGCTTTCGAGTTATCAGAAATTCAAGCACGTGCAATCTTAGATTTACGTTTACGTACATTGACTGGTCTTGAGATTGATAAAATTCGTGAAGAGTACGAAGAAATCATGAAAATGATTAACCATTTGAAAGATATTTTAGCAAACGAAGATTTACGTATGCAAATTATCAAAGATGAGTTATTAGAAATTCGTAAAAAATATGGTGACGAACGTCGTACAGATATCGATTACGCAGGTGGAGACTTAAATATCGAAGATTTAATTCCTGATGAGCAAGTTGTTTTAACGATTTCTCACATGGGTTACATCAAACGTACACCACTTTCTGAATACCGCAAACAATCTCGTGGAGGAGTTGGTAATAGAGCCGCTACAACACGTGACGAAGATTTCTTAGAGTATATGGTTTCGGCATCTAACCACCAATACATGTTATTCTTTACAGAAAAAGGAAAATGTTATTGGATGCGTGTGTACGAAATTCCAGAAGGTTCTAAAACATCTAAAGGTCGTGCAATTCAGAATTTGATTAACATCGAGCCAGATGATAAAGTAAAAGCATATATCCTTACACATGATTTAATGAACGAAGAATACGTAAATAATAATTACGTAATCATGGTAACTAAAAATGGTATCATCAAGAAAACATCTTTAGAAGCTTATTCTCGTCCACGTGTTAATGGTATCAACGCAATTACTGTTCGCGAAGGTGACACATTATTAGAAGCTTTATTAACAGATGGTAAATCTCAAATTATGATCGCTTCTAAATATGGTAAAGCTATCCGTTTCGAAGATGAGAAAGTTCGTCCAATGGGTCGTACTGCTTCTGGTGTTCGCGGAATCAACTTAGGAGATCAACCAGATAATGAGGTTATCGGGATGATTGTTGTGACTGATGTAGAAAAAGAAACTGTATTAGTTGTTTCTGAACAAGGTTACGGAAAACGTTCTTCTATCGAAGATTATCGTGAAACAAATCGTGGAGGTAAAGGTGTAACAACACTTAATATTACTGATAAAACAGGAAAATTAATCGCGATTGAGGCTGTTACAGACGAAGATGATTTAATGATCATTAATAAATCTGGAGTTGCTATTAGAACTGGTTTAGATGAAATTCGTGTAATGGGTCGTGCAACACAAGGTGTTCGATTGATTAACTTGAAAAAGAACGACGAAATTGCAGCAATTGCAAAAGTACAAGTTGAAGAAGAATTGGAAAACGAAGTAGAACTTGATGAAGAAGGAAATCCAATTGTTGTAGAAAACACAAACGAAAACAACGAAACTCAAGCAGAAGAAACGCCTGCTGAGGATCCAAATAATGAATAATCAATGAAAAAATTATTATTTAGTTTAGGATTAGTTTTAGCAATGTCGACATCATTCGCTCAAACTAACACAGAAGAATTAACGACAGAACCTACAGTTTTAGCTGAAAAATATAATAAATCAGCAAAAGAAAACTTAGCAAAAGGTGACGTTACAAAAGCAAGTCAAGATTTAGCAAAATTATCTAAATACGAAAACGGTAAAGTTTGGCAAGTCAAAAATAAAGACTCTAAAAAAGACGAATTTTACTATTCTCAAGCTGATTTAGATAAAGCTACAGCTGGTGGTAATTACGCAAAAGCAAAAGAAGTTGCTTTACAACCAAAATATGGTTTCTTGTTGCAATCTGAAGTTTCTAATTTAGCAAACAAAGAATTAGACGCAGCAAACAAAGCAATGGACGCTAAACAATATACAGAAGCTGGAACAAAATTCTTAAATGTTTTCAACTTAGTTGAAGCTTTAGGTACAAAAGAAGATATCTACAAATATCAAGCAGCAATCTGTTTTTACAACGCAGCTGATTATGACAAATCTTTAACGATTTTGAAAGAATTAGCAGCAAAAGGATTCACTGGGAAATCAGCTAATCAAACAAAAGATTACAACCGTGATATGTATGTTTTAGCTCTTAATGGATTGTATAATGCAAAAAAATATGATGCAATCGTAGAAGAAGCAACTACAAAATATCCAAAAGATGCTGACATCAACAATATCGCAACTGGAATTTACCAAGTTTCTGGAAATGCTGATAAAATGACAAAACGTATCGAAGAAGCGATTAAAATTAATCCAAACGATGCACAAAATTATTACAACTTAGGAGTTTTATATTTAGATGACGCTTCTAAAGCAGAAGAATCTAAAAACTTGTTCAAAAAAGCGATTGAATTAAATCCTAAACATTTCGAGTCTTACAACAATTTAGTTTTAGCTATTTTGCAACCAGACAAAGAAATTGTTGAAACAATGAACAACAATTTAGGAACATCTAAAAAAGAGAAAGAAATTTATAATGCAAACGAAGTAAAACGCAAAGCTTTGTTTACAGAAGCAGCTCCTTATCTTGAAAAAATGTACGAAATTCAACCAGAAAATCGTCAAGTTATTCGTAACTTAATTCAAGCTTACAAAACTTTAGGAAACGATCAAAAAGAAAATTTCTATCGTGACGCTGAGAAAAAATTAGTAAAATAATTATTTCAATATAACACAAAAAAGGACTTCAATTGAAGTCCTTTTTTGTGCTTTATCATTCTGAATGTAGCTTAAGTAAAACTTAAAACAAATCCCAATTTCTTAAATCTGGTAAAAAATGATGGGCTGTCAAATCATAACGAACTGGCACAACAGAAACATAACCTTCCTCTAAAGCACGTTCGTCTGTATCTTCACCTTTGTCAAGATTTTTAAACTCTCCACTCATCCAATAATACGTTCTTCCACGAGGATCTTCACGTTTATCAAATTTTTCTTCCCATTTAGCATCAGCTTGACGACAAACTTTTATTCCTTTTATTTCATGTTCTTTCAACTTCGGAATGTTCACGTTCAACACCACACCTTTTGGTAATTTATGTTTTAAAACTTGATCAATAATTGTTTTAATAAATTCTTCTCCAGCTTTAAAATCTGCATTATAAGCAAAATCACACAACGAAAAACCAATCGCAGGAATTCCTTCAATTCCAGCTTCTACAGCAGCAGACATTGTTCCCGAATAAATCACATTCACCGACGAATTTGATCCGTGATTAATTCCCGAAATACACAAATCTGGTTTACGAGGCAAAATTTGCGAAACAGCCAATTTCACACAATCCACTGGCGTTCCAGAACACGCATACTCTTTTACATCTTCATCAACTTCTATTTCATCGCAAAACAATGTCGAATTTATTGTCACCGCATGCCCCATTCCACTTTGCGGACTATCTGGCGCAACAACATAAACTTCTCCAAATCCTTTTGCAATCTCTATCAACGCTCTTATTCCAGGCGCAGTTACTCCATCATCATTTGTAACTAAAATTAGCGGTCTTTCCATATTTTATTCTTACTTTTATTCATCATTTTTACAAATGTAAAAAACTTCCTTCTAATTTCTTTTTTGTTTTATATTTGAAGGAGTCTTAAATTATTAATTTATATAATACCAACGCAATATGTTAATTAAAAAAACGTATGTATTACTATCGTTTTTATCAATGAGTTTGCTTGCTTTTTGCTTTTGCAAACCCATGTTAGACACAGATGAAGAAAGAGAAAAGTTAATCGTAAAAAATACACGAAACACCCTAACTTACCTACATTACAAACCTGCTACTGTAGATGATAAATTTTCGGAAAATGTTTTCAATAAATATTTAGAATACATTGATCCAAGCAAACGTTTTTTATTGCAATCTGATTATGATCTATTCAAAAAAGATTATCACAATTTAGATGATTATTACAAATCAGAAAACTTAGGTTTCTACAATTCTACCGTTGATACAATCTACAAACGTATTGCTGAAGCTGAAAAATATTCGATGGATGCCTTGTCAAAACCTTTTGATTTTAATCAAAAAGAGAATTTCAACATCGATTATAAAACATCAAAATTCGCGAAAGATAAAACCGAAGCGAAAGATTTGTGGCGCAAGTATTTGAAATACAACGTGATGTTAGAAATCATTTCAATGCAAGACGAATTAAAAGGTCAAAAGAAAGATACATTAGACAACTCTTCTTCTATAAAACCTGTAAAAGATCCTTTGGCAGATGAGAAAAAGAAAATCACAAAAGATACTCCTTTTGCAGAAGTAGAAAAGATGGCGCGTGAAGAAGTTAAAGACTTGATTTCTGACTATTTTCGTCGTATAAAACAGACAAAACGCGAGAATTATTTTTCTATTTACATGAACTCGTTCACAGAACAATACGATCCGCACACAACATACTTCTCTCCAACAAGTAAAGAGGATTTCGAATTCGAAATGTCTGGACAAATGGAAGGAATTGGAGCCAAAATACAAGACAAAAGAGGTTACGCTACAATTGCTGAATTAATTGTTGGCGGACCAGCTTGGAAGAGCAATAAATTAGAAGTTGGTGACAAGATCATTAAAGTTGCACAAGGGAAAAATGGTGAAGCTAAAAACATCGTTGGGATGATTTTAAGCGATGCTATTCGCCTAATTAAAGGGAAGAAAGGAACAGAAGTTGTCTTGACTATTCAGAAAAAAGACGGTTCTCAACAAACAATCTCTTTGATTCGTGAAGTGATTGAATCAGAGGAAGTGTTTGCTCGCTCATCTGTTATTACGGACGAGAAGGGAGATAAATACGGAATCATCTATTTACCTGAGTTCTACACTCCAATGGGAAAAGAAGGCGGACGTTATCCTTCGGATGATATCAAGAAAGAAATTGATATATTGAAGAAAGAAAACATCAAAGGTCTTGTCTTCGATGTTAGAAATAATGGAGGAGGTTCTCTTGAAGAGGTAGTTAAAATCTCTGGATTGTTCATCAATCAAGGACCAATTGTTCAGGTGAGACGTTCGGACGGAATGCTTAAAATTCACGAAGACAAAGATAATTCTATCGCATACGACGGACCTTTAGTAGTAATGGTTAACGAGCTTTCTGCATCTGCGTCAGAGATTTTTGCTGCAGCAATGCAAGACTATGGTCGCGCTGTTATCGTGGGTTCTCCGCAAACCTTTGGTAAAGGTACTGTACAAACAATCTTGCCTTTAGATCGTCAGTCGGGAAGTGATGAGTTAGGCGCTATTAAGTTAACAATACAAAAATTCTACCGAGTAAACGGAGGTTCTACACAATTGAAAGGAGTTCAATCGGACATTGCATTAGTTGATCAATTTACTTACGAAGATATCAGCGAAGCTTCTCGTTCAGAAGCCTTGAACTGGGATCAAATCAAACCATTGGTTATTGCAAAATGGCCTTCTGCTTTCGATTTAGCGAAGATTAAAGCGAACAGTAAAACTCGTTTGGCAAACAATGCACACTTAGCATTAATGAACGAAAGTTTCAAGTTCATCAAATCAATGGAAGATGTAAAAGAGATTCCTTTGAACTTAGAAGATTACAAAACGTACCGTAAAACACGCGAAGATAAAATCAAGAAATTTGAAGCTTTAGACAAGTATAAAAACAATTTCAAATTTACAATGAATCAAAACGATTTGGCAACTACAAAAACAGATACTGTGCTAAAAGCTAAACGTAACAATTGGTTCAAAGGAATGCAAAAAGACTTTTATTTAAACGAAGCTGTTAACGTTTTAAGAGACATTAAATAATGGAACAAGAAAACGGTTCATTTTCTCAAATCATATTCAATAAATTAAGAAAGAACACCCTTGGTGTTCTTTCTTTTAGTGTAATAGTATTAGCTGCAATCATTTCTATTTTTGCTTATGTCTTTGCGTCCGACAAAACGGAAAATGCAAACAGACAGGACCTAACCATTGCATATTCACCTATAGGTTATCAGCAAAAAACAATCGAAATCCCTTTACCTAATTATTCAGGAAAAACGAACTTTTCTGATTTTATATTCGGGAAAGAAATCGATACCGAACAAATAAGTATTACATCTTACAAAAGAGATGGACAAAGCATTACTTATATTCCATATATAGGGAACGGACTAAGTGGTGAAGCAATAAAGATAGATTTGTTAACTTGGACAAAGCATAACATCAAAACGCAAGATATAGAGAAGGATTTTATCTATACAAAAACCTATTTACTTGGAACAGATTCTTACGGAAGAGACTTTTATTCTAGATTAATCATCGGGACAAGAATTTCTTTTCTTATCGGGTTTATCGCTGTTTTCATTTCATTAGTTGTCGGAATTTCCTTGGGCGCTCTTGCAGGTTATTACAAGGGACGAACAGATAACATTATAATGTGGTTGATAAACGTTGTGTGGTCTATCCCAACATTACTATTGGTTATTGCAATTACCTTAGCTATTGGAAAAGGATTTTGGCAGATATTTATCGCAGTTGGACTAACGATGTGGGTAGAAGTTGCACGTGTAGTTCGCGGACAATTCCTATCATACAGAGAAAAAGAATTTGTAGAAGCAGCAAAAGCTTTAGGATTTTCGGACACAAGAATTATCTTCAACCAAATATTACCTAACGTTGTTGCACCTATTATCGTTATATCTGCTGCCAATTTTGCTTCGGCAATTTTAGTAGAAAGCGGTCTTAGTTTTCTTGGAATTGGCGCACAACCTCCTACTCCGTCTTGGGGAAATATCATAAAAGAACATTATAATCATATTATTTTAGGGAAACAACATTTGGCAATTCTACCGGGATTAGCTATTATGTTATTGGTTCTTGGGTTTAATATCTTTGGGAATGTATTGCGAGATATTATGGATATTAAGCAGTAAGAAGCTTATAAAGTTTTATACTTTTCTTTTTTTAATACTTTAAAACACAAGTTATATCTTTATCTATGTCTTTATGTGGTTAATATTTTATCTTTTTTAACCACATAGAGACATAGGTTAAATATTGATAAAGATTTGAATAGACTTATAGTTTTCACAGTAACTTTACTTAAGTTAATAACTGAAAGTTTATAAATAAATCACAATTAATCAATTTCTATGTTTCTATGTGGTTAATATTTTACCAAAACAAAATTAAAAATCTATCTATTCTAATAATATAAATACATGGGTTTAATAATTTGGAAGATGAGTAAAAAACTCATTAACATACGTTTTTTATCCTTCATTAAATATGTTAAAACAATTGAAGTTGATTAGTATTCCTTTTGGACATTTCAGTAGTTTCATATAAGTTAATAATTGAGCTTCATAAGTAGGAAAAATATCTTGCACAGCTTTTAACTCAACAACTATACTATTTTCTACATAGAGATCACAACGAAAATCAAGATCAAGCAGTTTTTCTTTATAGACAACTGGAACCTTCATTTCTGTGAGAAAATTTATTTTCCTATGATTTAATTCTTCTTTTAAGCATTGATGATAAACACTTTCTAATAATCCTCTACCCATTATTTTATGAACTTCTATAGCAGAACCTATTATTTCATAAGTTAATTCATCTAAATATTTTTTAGTTTTCATAGTCTATGTTTCTATGTTGTTAATGATTATTCAATTGAGATATAAATAAACTTTTTATAAAACCTCCTTATCTTTTATATAAAACATAAGGAGGTTTTAAAAAAAACGTCAAGTGGTTTTCATTAAAACCACTTGACGTTTTTTATTTACTTCAATTAGAAGTTAGAAAAAATATCTAAACTATTTCTTTTTCTCATATTTTAAAGTAGCTAAAGTATCTCGTAAATCTAGACCAGGTCTAAAAAGTATTTTAGCACTTTTTATAGAAGCAGAATTTACTTTGTTCATTACATCCATTCCTTCGCTACTAATACTTATTTGAAAAGAACCAAAATCTCCCAAGCGAACAATCTTTCCATCAGACAAATGTTTCGATAACATTTTAGCCAAATCAATCAATGTTGCATACACATCACTCTCACTAATAGATGAGGTTTGCGCAATTTCTTTACTCAAATTTCGAAGTGATACTTCACCATCTGCAATAGAATTTGCGTAGAACTTTTTAGGCGCCATAGGATCTCCTGGATAAGCCTTCTGAATAACGTTGTATTTTACAGCCATAATTAAAAGCATTTATAGATTAAGAGTTAATTATCTCTAAGTTAATACTTTATATTTAATTAACAAAATAAAACTATTGATTATCAATAAAATACATTATATCATAAAAATAAAAAAGGCTTCCTTATATAAGGAAGCCATGCTATTATCTTGAAACTTTGGTCGAAAGTTTTGCTGTTGTTTTTGGTACAATTGGTTTTTGATGCAATCTCATCGAATCTTTATTTGGTGCTTTTAGCGGATAAGTTCCTGTAAGTCCAGCCAATTTAAATGCACTATATATATTCTTATTCTGCTTGTTTCCTAATGCAATTACCGTAAATTGATTGTTAACATCGTGTACAAAAACTGTGTTATTCCCGTGCCACCAACCATTGTGATACAATAATTTTTTACCATTGTCATATTCTAACAAGCGCATTCCAAGCCCATAATTTTTGAAACCTTTCTGCTCGTAACTATATCCTTTGAAAGCTTCTTTCTTGATCTTCTTCGGTAAAAAATCGTCTGAATACATGGCAACATCTAACTTGTAAAGATCTCTTGGCGTTGAGTAGATATTTTTGTCTCCATATGTGCGGTCAAAATCATCCCAAGCCCACTCGTAACCATTGTATTTGTAAGAACGAGCTACTGTATCTTTATCGCGATCATACTCAAAAACAAAGGTGTTATTCATCTCAAGAGGGTCAAAAACCATGTATTTCATTGCTTTCGGATAAGGTATTTTCATAATCTTTTCGATTACTAAAGCAAGGAAAGCGAAGTTGGTGTTCGAGTAATAAAACCCTTTGTCTGCGGGACGAATTTGTTTAACGTCAAATTCTCTAAAGATATCTAACACATCTTGATTAGAAATTGGTTTCTCGCGATCCATCATTACCTTCTTGTTATTCCACAAAACGTTGGCATAATTTGGCAAACCACTGCGGTGATTTAGCAAATTACGAACCGTGATATCATCGTAAGGAAAACCTTCTAATATTGTATTTACTTTTTGATCTAATTTGATTTTACCTTTCTCGACCAGCTTAAGTATCGCCATAGATGTAAAGACTTTCGAGATAGATGCTATATGAATTGGCGTTTCGGCAGTGATTGGACGCTTATGTCTTTCGTCTGCCATCCCTTGATATTGCTCTAAAAGTACTTGCCCGTTCTTCACAACCAACAAACCTCCGCTCACTTTCCCGTTAACCCAAAAGTCTTTATAATAGGTGTTTAGTTTATTTCTGTAATCATTAAGTTCTGCTTGTGTGTACTTCATTGGCTTGAAATCTGCTTTCCAATCCAACGAATCATAGCGCAAAGCATGAGGATCCTTCTTTCTAACTTCTTCTTTTTGTTCGTTTTTCTTGCTACAGCTTCCCATAAACAGCATTGCAGAAGCAAGAACAACCGCTACATATTTCATGTGTTTTTTCTTAATCTTATTGTTTGTTTCTACTAAAGTATATATTTATTTGTGGAATAGTTACCCGTTTAGAAACATTAAGTTTTTTTTATGATTTGTGCGAAAGTTGAGACTTAAACTCGCCTAAGATGACACTTGTTGCAACAGCTACGTTGAGACTTTCGGTAGAACCATTTTTCCCAAAGAACGGAATACTTAGTTTGTTTGTCGTTAACTTCTCGATTTCTGGAGAAATTCCATTCGCTTCGTTCCCCATTACCAAGATACCTTCTTGTGGAAGTATTTGTTCATAAATAGATTCTCCTTCCATAAAAGTCCCGAAAATGTTTCCTTTATAGTCAGACAAGTATTTCTCCAAATCGATATAATGAACTTTCACTCGTGTAAAAGAGCCCATTGTCGACATCACAACTTTTGGGTTGTACATATCAACAGATTCTTTGGTACACAAAATATCCTCTACACCAAACCAATCAGCCAAGCGGATAATTGTTCCTAAATTACCTGGATCTCGAATATCATCCAACGCAATCGACAAACCTTTTAATTGGATATTTTCATCATAATTTGGTAATTCACAAAGTGCAAGACCAACATTAGGAGTTGTTAAGAAACTGATCTTTTTCAACTCTTTTTCTTCTATAAATGTCTTTTTTATGTGTGTTGCTTCGGGCCAAAAGTCTTCAATTATAAATAATTCTTTAATATTTATAGAACTTTTTATAACTTCCCCAATATTTTTAACACCTTCTACGACAAACAAATTATATTTTTGTCTATATTTTTTAGAACCCAGAGAAGTTATTATCTTAATAACGTTATTTGATAACATATTTATGCAAAAAAAAATTACAACAAATATAACACTTATCTCTTGTTTAGGTTTACTTTTTTATAGCTGTAGTACAACTAAAAAAGTACCTGAAGGAGAATATTTGTTTGTAAAGAACAAATTTATCTACGATAAAGAAGATCCCGATATTAAGAAGAAAAAAACTATAATCAACAAAGATTTAAGTGATTATGTGAAACAAAAACCAGCTGGTAAGTTCCTTGGTTTTTTCCCTCTTTGGCAATGGGTTTATAATTGGTCTCCTGCAAAATTTGATGAAACTTTTCAGGAATATTATCGACAAGATGCTTCGGTTCGTAACCAAAAATTATTGGACAGTTTACTAACGAAGAATAATCTTAGCGAATATGTTGGGCACAGTTTATGGAAAGAACGTCTTTATTATAGTCAAGGTGAGGCTCCAGTTTTGTTGGATGAACAACAATCAGAATTTTCGGCAAAGAACTTAAATAGATTATTTCATGACAAAGGTTATTTCGATTCGAAAGTAGCTGTTTCTTATGACAAAGATTCTGTTGCGAAAAAAGCAGAAACTATTTATGATATTAAGTTAGGGGAACCTTCTTATATCGAAACATATGATCAAAAAATATCTGATCAAAAAATAGAAGAATATCTTAATTCTTCTATTGGAAAACAAACTGTTTTGCATGCTGGAGATCAATATAATTTTGACAAATTTGAAGAAGAACGCGATCGTATCATCGATTTGTTAAAGAATAGAGGTTACTATGATTTTAATGATTTGGGCGAAGATTTATATTTTGAAGCGGATACATTAAAAAGTAATAAACGCCTTGATGTGACGATGTTTATTGATAAATATATTCAAGATTCGTTGAAAACGGATAGTATTACACCTTTTACACAATATCGTTTTGGAAAGATAAATATTTATGCAGATTCTCGCAGTTTTGTTGATGATGAAAGTAAATTAATCAAAGAAGAATATAAAGATTATAACGTTTTATATACAAAAGAGCCAGAATATCGACCAAGATATTTTACAGATGCATTTGTAATTCGTCCTGGTCAACTGTATCGTCAACGACAAGAAATTCAGACAAAACGTAATATTTTCAAGAAAGAGAACATTAACTTACATGGATTTCGAATTAATAAACAAGATTCTATACTAAATGTAGACGTTTTCTTTACGCCAAAAAAGAAATATGACTTGAATCTCTTTGTCGAAAGTTATGCTTCTCGCTACATGAACTTTGCAATTTCTCCCGGGATGACTTTAACTTCGAGAAATTTATTTGGAGGAGGAGAAAATTTAGAAACAACTTTGAAAGGAACTTTAGGTTCTGTCAACAAAGATTTCTCAATGAATAAAGCATTCTTAAATGCTTACGAAATCGCTATCGAAACAAAGTTGAAATTTCCTTATTTATTAACACCAATTAATCTTGATAATATTTTACCAAAACGTTTTACTGCCGAATCTGCTATTCGAATGAATGCAAGTACGCAGAAAAATGTAGGTTTAGACAAAACGACTTATGGTTTTGGTTTTGATATGGATATTTCGAGTTCGGAGTTTCAACACAAAGTTTCTTTGTTTAACACAGAATTTATTAGTAACCGAAAAAAAGATCGCTATTATGAAGTGTTTACAAAAGATAATAATACAAAAAACGAAGTAAAAGATTTATACTACGCATACAATCCTAATGCACCAATTTATCTAACGGACGATGAATTAACAGACGCAATCGAGGCTGACAAAGGATTCCAAAGTTCATTAACTGGAGAAAACGCAAAGTTGTATGTTGATTTTGAGAATATGTTATATAGAAAAGCTAATATTTCCCAAAATGTATTAATCAACTCTTTTATCTATCAATTTACATTTAATCAAGAAAATTCATTTCGACCAAAAAGTAATCCTTGGTTTATTCAAGCGAGAATTGAATTAGCCGGAAATGTATTAAGAGGTTTAGACAAAGCTTTTGGCTTTAATAAAGCTGAACCTGATCGAGACGGAAATCAAGCAGGTTTGATCTTTGGAATTCCTTATTCTCAATTCGTAAAATTTGATGTGGATGTTAGACGAAAATTCAAATTAAATTCAAATTCTAGCGTAGCGGGACGTTTCTTATTCGGAATCATTCAACCATATGGAAACTCAGATGTTGCACCCTTCGTAAGAAGTTATTCGGCTGGAGGAGCAAATGATGTTCGTGGTTGGGCACCGTTAACTTTAGGTCCTGGAAGTAAACCACGTATCGATTCTAAAAATCAAAGTTTAGAATTTGAAAGCATGAAATTATTATTCAATGCTGAATATCGCTTCAATCTTTTTGGAAGTTTGGAAGGTGCTTATTTTCTTGATGCTGGTAATATTTGGGGTGTTAATAAAAATCGTCCAGAAACATTATTTAAGTTCAAAGATTTTTACAAAGAATTCGGAATTGGTTCTGGATTAGGTTTCCGTTATCACATTGGTACGTTTGCAATTGTAAGATTTGATTTGGGTTACAAAATTTATGACCCTTCTTATGAATTAGGTGATCGCTGGCAATTTGACAATTTTAATTTGCTTAAACCAAGAATCCACTTCGGAATTAATTATCCTTTCTAAAAAAACATCTATATTTGTTTCACAAAATACTAACATAATGAGCAGAAAATTTCCTGCCGGTGTTGCTACCGGTTCATTAGTTCAAGACATTATCAATGATGCAAAAGCAAATCAATACGCTTTACCAGCGTGTAATGTCATCGGTTCAGATACTATTAACGCTGCAATGGAAGCTGCAGTTGAAGTAAACTCTCCGGTTATTATTCAATTTTCTAACGGAGGTGCTGCTTTTAATGCCGGAAAAGGATTAAAAGGAGAAAATCAACTTTCTGCTATCAAAGGTGCTATTGCGGGAGCAAAACATATTCACACTTTAGCTGAGTCTTACGGAGCTACTGTAATTTTACATACAGACCACTGTGCAAAAAAATTATTGCCTTGGATTGATGGAATTATGGACGCTAACGAAGAACATTTTAATAAATTCGGAAAGACTTTATTTAGTTCTCACATGTTAGATTTATCTGAAGAGCCTTTAGAAGAAAACGTAGAAAAGTGCAAAAGATACTTAGAAAGAATGTCTAAAGTTGGAATGACTTTGGAGATGGAATTAGGTATTACAGGTGGAGAAGAAGATGGTGTTGACAATTCTAATGTTGACAATTCTTTATTATACACTCAACCAGAAGAAGTTGCTTACGTTTACGAAAACTTAAAATCTATTTCTGATAATTTCTGGATTGCAGCAGCATTTGGTAATGTACACGGTGTTTACAAACCAGGAAATGTTGTATTGACTCCAAAAATTTTAGATAACTCTCAAAAATACATCAACGAAAAGTATGGTGTAGACAACGCTGTAAACTTCGTATTCCACGGAGGTTCTGGTTCTACGTTAGAAGAAATTAGAGAAGCAATTAGCTACGGAGTTATCAAAATGAACATTGATACAGATTTACAATATGCATTTATGGAAGGAATTCGTAAATATTTTGACGAAAATGCAGCTTATTTACAAGGACAAATTGGAAATCCTGAAGGTCCAGAATCTCCTAACAAAAAATATTATGATCCACGCGTGTGGTTAAGAGCTGGAGAAGTTACTTTCAAAGACAGATTAATTCAAGCTTTTCACGATTTAAATAATGTTAATACTTTAGGATAATCTTTTCACTAAGATTATTCTTACCCAAATAAAAACAGAGAATATGCCTTGGTTTATTAGAAGCAAGAAAAATATTACAACGCCTACAGAGTCTAAAAAAGACGTTAAAAAAGGCTTATGGTACAAAACACCATCAGGAAAAATTATTGAAACTGAAGAACTAAAAGCAAATGCGTATGTAAGTCCAGAGGATGATCATCACGTACAAATTGGTTCTCAAGAATACTTCGATATCTTATTTGATGATAGTAAATTCACAGAATTAGATACAAAAGTAGAAAGTAAAGACCCATTAAATTGGACAGATACAAAACCTTATAAAGATCGTTTAAAAGAGATTAAAAAGAAAACAGGTCTTACAGATTCTGTACGCAATGCTACCGGAAAAATACACGGTAGAGACATCACGATTTCTTGTATGGATTTCAAATTTATTGGAGGGTCTTTAGGTTCTGTTATGGGAGAAAAAATTGCTCGTGCTATAGACTATTCTATCGAACATAAAACACCTTTTGTTATTATTTCTCAATCTGGTGGAGCTCGTATGATGGAAGCTGCTATTTCATTAATGCAATTGGCAAAAGTAGAAGCTAAATTAATACAATTAGCAGAACATAATATTCCATATATTACAATTCTAACAAACCCTTCTTTTGGAGGAATCACAGCCTCTTTTGGATCTATAGGAGATGTAATCATGGCAGAACCTGGTGCATTAATTGGATTTGCTGGACCTCGTGTTATCAAAGAAACTATTGGTAGAGATTTACCAGAAGGATTCCAAACCTCTGAATTTTTATTAGAGAAAGGATTTGTTGATATGATTGTTCATCGTAAAAAAATGAAAGATAAAATTAAAAACGTGGCAGATATGTTAATGCCTATCAATTAATTATAATGAGTGCAACTATATAAATTCAGCTTTTTTTAAAATAATTTTTATTTTTAGAATTTGATTTTATATATTTGCACTCCAATCGCGAGAATAGCTCAGCTGGTAGAGCACGACCTTGCCAAGGTCGGGGTCGCGGGTTCGAGTCCCGTTTCTCGCTCTTTGAAATATCAAAATTCAAAAAAATCAAATTTTGCCTTGGTGGTGGAATTGGTAGACACGCAGGACTTAAAATCCTGTGTCCATTAGGACGTGCGGGTTCAAGTCCCGCCTGAGGTACTTTTTAATTTGATTTTTTACAATTTTTACGCGGGAATAGCTCAATTGGTAGAGCGTCAGCCTTCCAAGCTGAATGTTGCGAGTTCGAGTCTCGTTTCCCGCTCATAAAAAAGCCGAAGAAAATTTTCTTCGGCTTTTTCTATTTAGAGTCTGTTTAAATTTATATTGCAAAAATGTTTATAAGTTATTTTTTAGTGAATAGAGGCAAATTTTGTAGTGATAGTGATTTACTATCGTTAAAAATTTAACGAATATGCAGCAAAAAAGAAGTATAAACAAATTATCAAATGAATTTTAATTCTCTTGCTCCTCTAATATTTTCTTATACTTCTTCCCTTCTATAAATTTTTTCTCAGCCCAAATTGTCCCACCTGGAACAACTCCAGCAAAAAAGAAAATAAGAAATATCGTCATATTCCAATTATACTTCTCCTTTACCAAATAAAGAACCGCAACATATAAAAGAAATAAAACACCATGTATTTTCCCTGCATAAGGAACCCAAGACGGATCATCAAAAATATATTTTAAAGGCATAGCTATAAAAAACAATACAACTGCAGATATAGCTTCTACATATCCAATAATCTTAAAGAATTTCAACATTACTTTTAAATTTTTAAAAACAAAAATAATTTTTAAATATTAGACTACTACTATACTTCCCAATAATTAAAAATACTCTAAATAACTTCACACATTATAACAAAACAATAAAACACTTTTTATTACCATATTATTTCTCATTTCTTTCTAAATATATTCTTGGGCAATCCCTACGGGTCGCGCTATTCATTTCAATCTTTTATAAATAAGCACGAAAATGATAACAAAGTACAGTTTGTTACCTATTTAAAAAAGGATTTACATTACTATCGCTATTGCATGTTTAGATTTTGAAAAATTAAGAGCTTATTTAAAATTCATCTAATAATTTGTTTATACTATTTTTTGATAAAAATGAATAGAATATGAAGAAAAATAATTCCTTAAAATAGGAATATATATAAGATAAAGTTGTTTGCTTTTGTTAGTTCTAAATAGAACAATTCATAAACTTTTATAAGAATATTACTTGGATACAAATTCTTTGCCCATAAAACTTATTTTAAATTATTGAATATAAGTTATAAAACTTCGTATTTAACTGTATATAAGAGACACACTAAATATAAACTATTCTATTTACTTCCAAACGAAAAAATAAATAAGCTCGCTTGGTTCAAGCGAGCTTATCTAATTATAAAATATTAATAATTAATTATTTAATTGAAGTGCTTAAAAGATCAAGACCTATTAAAGCATTTGCGATTTGTTCTGCTGTAAAATTAGGGCTTAGATTATGCAATGTATCATTTTCATCATTTGCTTTTTCTCCTATTTTCACTAATTCCTTATAATCCAATTTATCAAGATGCATTTCCTTTAATGTAGTAGGCATATTAATTGAACGATAGAATTTAATATACTTTATAATTTCTTTATCCGAACGAGCTTCAAGAACCATTTGAGTAAGTGTACCATAGGCAACTTTTTCTCCATGTGTTAACTCATGTATCTTTCCAGAAACAGCAGTAAAACCATTATGAATAGCATGAGCTGCTGCTAGTCCTGCGTTTTCAAATCCCAATCCCGAAAGTAAAGTATTTGCTTCTATTACAGCTTCTACAGCAGGTGTCACTATTTTCTTTTCAACTGCTTTATAAGCGCTATATCCATATTCTAATAATGTTTCTTCACAAACTTTAGCAATAGCTAAACCTGCTATACTTTGTTGTCCACCAACCATAGATTGTGAATTTGTACGATTTACAGCTTTTGCTTCTACATATGTTGCTAATCCATCTGCTATACCCGATGCAAAAAAGCGAACAGGAGCTTGCGCACAGATATAGCTATCTACAAACACTAAATCAGGGTTTTTTCTGTAAAAACGATAATCTTCAAAAATACCTTTATCAGAATAAATAACGGACAATCCACTAGTAGGAGCATCTGTAGATGCTAACGTTGGAACGATAATAACAGGTAATTTCAAATCATCAGCAATAGCTTTGGCAGAATCAAGTGTTTTTCCTCCACCTAATCCTATAATCATATTGACATTTTTTTCTTTTGCAATATCTGAAAGTCTAGAAATTTCCTTTTTTGAAGATTCTCCTCCAAAAATTTCATAATGGTATTCTACTTTTTCTTTGTCTAACGATGAAGCGATACTCTTTTTAACAAGTTTCCAAACAACATCATCCGCAATTAAAAATGCTTTTTTACCAAATGGAACAATATGTTCACCTAATTCTTCAATAATGTTCATTCCCTGAATATATTTACCTGGGGAAGAAAAAATTATTTTGTTCATATTTTTAAGTTTTCAACAAAGTTAAAAAAAATAATGTTAAAACACAGTTAAAACACAGTTAAAACACAGTTAAATCCTTTAGTGTTTTCAATATAAAAACACACAATATCAGTTATTTAGAAAATAATAATTTGATAAAATCATAGATAATAGAAGTAAATAAAGGTGTCATCTACATTAATAAAAATTCAAGATAACAATAACAGTGATATTCTATTTTGTATAAAAAAGTCACAAAGGACATAACATCCTTTGTGACTTTTTTATATGAATATTAATATTTTTTAGTGTCCTGCACTAATTACTCTTCCTGCTCCTTTTTTAATAAAGAACAAAATGAATGGAATACACACAAGAAAAATAATTCCTAAAAATAGGAATACATCCATATATGTAAGTACAGTTGCTTGTTTTGTTACTTGTAAATCTAACAATTCATAAGCTTTGGCAAGTGCATCGTTGGGTGCAAAACCTTTACTTATGAAACTCATTTTTAATTGCTGAATATAAGTTTGAACTTCATATTTAGTTGTATCTAGATGAGATACTAAATTTAAGCGATGTCCTACTGTCCAACGAGAAATAAACGTTGTTATGATTGCAATACCAAATGAACCTCCTAATTGACGCATCATTCCAGTAAATGCTGCACCTTCACCTATTTGTTGCCCTTTTAAACTAGACAACGACAATGTTGTAATTGGTACAAATAGTAATCCTAAACCAACTCCACGAACTACTAATGGCCAAAAGAAATGTTCTGAGCCTGTGTCTGGTGTAAGAATGTTATATGACCAAAAACTATAACAAAAAAAGATAAAAAATCCTCCTGCAACAAGATATTTTGGTTCTACACCTTTTTGTAACATGGTTGCTATAATTGGCATCATAAAGGCTGTCATAAGCGAAGATGGTATCAATAACAATCCTGCATCTGTTGCTGTCCATCCAAGGATAGATTGTGTATAAATTGGAATAACAAACGTAGAACCGTATAATCCGAAACCTAAAATAAAAGACAAAATAGTACCTATTGCAAGATTACTATCTTTTAATACTTTTAGGTTTACAATTGGGTATTTAAATACTAATTGACGCCATATAAATAATATAAATCCAAAGAAACAAGTTATAGTCAATATCAAAATTGTACTATTGGAAAACCAATCGTCTTGCTGACCATGTTCTAATACATACTGTAAAGAACCTACAGAAACAGCTAACAAAATGATTCCAATAAAATCTACTTGATTCAATTTAGATTTCTCTGCATATTTTGGACTTTTAACATACGAAAGTGTTAGTAATGTTGCTATAATACCAATTGGAATATTGATATAGAATATGTAGGGCCAAGACCAATTATCTACTATATATCCCCCTAATGGAGGACCAAGTGTAGGGCCAACAATTACTCCCATACCATATATAGCTTGTGCTAACCCACGTTTTTCTGGTGGGTAACTTTCTGTAATAATTGTTTGAGACGTTACTAATAATGCTCCACCTCCAAGACCTTGAATAAAACGAAAAAGAATAATTTCCCACATTGTTGATGCATTTCCACAAAGAAATGATGCAACAGTAAAGATAATGATAGATGTAGCAAAGTAATTTCTTCTTCCGAATTGTTGGGATAGCCAACTTGTCATAGGAACTACAATAACATTGGCAATTGCGTAAGCTGTTACAACCCAGGCAATATCGGTTAATGACACACCTAAACTACCTTTCATATCATTCATAGCAACGTTAACAATTGTAGTATCTACAATTGTACAATTATTCGCCAAACGAATTACGCCTCCACATGCAATTACTTTTGCTTTTGCTTCATCCATAAACGGTTTTGCTAGCTTCAGAATCGCATCTTGTTCTAAAATACAATCGACATCAATACAAACAATATAATCGTTTGCTGCAATATTAATTCCGACATTTAGCGCATCCGATTTTCCTCCATTTACTTTGTCAACAATAATTAATTTCTTGAAAACAGGATTTGTACTTTTATAAATTGCATTAATTGGTTTCGTTTCTATATTTCCTTCAACGAAATAATCAATTTTAATCAAATCATACGCTTCAATTAATCGTTGCAACGAATCATCTTTGGAACCATCATTTACAATAATAATTTCGAGTTGATTGTAATACAACGACAACAAAGAACGCACGTTCTCCACAATCGTTGCACCTTCATTATAAGCGGGCGCAATAAGGCTAAAAGTTGGCGCATTTGGCGATGTTGCAATAAGCGAATAATCTGTAAAACTGTTTTTTCGTATATAAGATTTTATCGCTCCTTTTGCATAAAAACCTATCCATCCATAGACTAAAATTAATAGGATTGAATAAAAAAGGAAGCCGTAAATAAAAAAATCGAAAGCCGTTTCTAGCCAATTCATGATTAGTTTTCTTGGATAATTTGATTAATAATTTGTTTTAATTCAGGAGAGTTTGATTGATGTGCAAGTTTTTGTAAATTGGTTTTTGAACAACAATTATTTAACGCTCTTACACTTGCTTTTTTGACAGAAAATGATGGATTTTCCTTTGCTTGAGTTTCTAAAAATGTGTTATTTTCTGGATTTGAGATTTTTTCTAAAGCTTTTAAAATTTGAATTTGAAACTTTTCGTTACACGTTTCATATTGCTCAATCAATAATTTTGATGTTGAATCATCTTCGATTCTGACTAATGTTTTAATCGTTTCTTCCACAACTTTTTCATCAGAATCGTGCAAATTATCTGCAACCAAATCGTGCATTTGCAACAATTGAAACTTGCGAATTAATTTCATTGTTAGAATTTTCACACTTTGATTAGGTGATTTCAACCAATTCGAAATTATGACATAAACCTCATCAAGATTTGGTAAAATTGTAATTGCATCCAACAATTTCAACTGTTGCCAATCCGTCAATTGCTATTGTAAATTATCCAAAAAATATAAACCTTCGAAACCAGCAAATTTCGTTAAACCATATTGCGCTTCAGATCGTACTAAATCATTTTTATGTTGTAACATACTTTTGATTTTTGGTAAAGTTTCAACATGATTCATCGTCGTAACTTCTTGTATTGCCTCGGCTATTTCATGATTTTTTTGACTATTTAATTTCTGTAAGGATATTTTTTTTAATTGATAATGGTCAAATAAATTTTGAATACTTTCTTTTGAATTTCCAGAAAAATTTTGTTCCGCTTTTAATAATTTTTTGATAAAATAATGTTTGAATGAACTTGATTTCAAATAATCCGTAAAATCAGTATTCGAATTGGATTGCTCATCCAAAATTGTTTCATAAATTTCTTGATCAATAATAGCATTCCACTTATTTTTCTTTGTAATGGTTTTATATTCAATTATACTTGTCAATAACGTATAAATAATTGTCAAAAAAAGTAAAATAAGTAGAACGTAGATTCCTACGATTAACTCGGTATAGGTTATAATTTGTAGGATAATCATGCTTTTATTTTAGTAATTTCTTCACGCGAACAGACAATTCAATAGGGCTAAATGGTTTCACCATAAAATCATTTGCACCCAAATTAAATGCTTCCACCACCACATCTTCTTGCCCTAAAGAAGACAAAATAATCATTGGTGTTTCGGAATTCTTACTTTTTCTAACAGCACTAATAATCTCCAAACCAGACGCAAAAGGCATCATAATATCGGTAATAATCAAATCAATATCTTCAGTCTCAATCTTACTGATTGCTTCTTTTCCATTTCGTGTTAAAACAACTTTGTAACCTTCTTTTTTCAGTTTGTGCTCAATTGTTTTTAAAATCAATTCATCGTCTTCGGCAATTAAAATCTGCATAATATTGGTTTTTAAATATTTTTTAAATAGTTAATAACTAATTCTATTTCGGTTTTTACTTTAATAATCAGCTGGTTTTCTTGTAGGTAATTGATTGAAGTTGATTTTTCTATTTGTTCGGTTAAATCAGCCAAAATTGTTAGTCCAGCAGTTTTTGCTGTTCCTTTTACTTTATGACCTAATTGATTTAATCCTTCTAAATTTTGTTTGTTGAAATAAGTTTCAAATTCTTGTACAGATTTTTCTAACTCATTAATAATTATTTCTATAAACATTTTTCTAAACGATTCGTCGTCTTTCGTATAATTATTTATCATAGAAAGATCAAGGTGATTTCCAAAATCGTTGGTTTCATTCTTTTCTTTTTTAGAAAAATCTAACCATTTTTCTAGGACATCAAAAATATCTTTTTCTCGAATTGGTTTTGCTAAGAAATCATTCAATCCAGCATTAAGACATTTTTCCTTTTCGCCTTTTACATTTCCCGCTGTCACTGCAATAATCGGAGTTTCTTGAAAATTGTTTAATAAACGAATAACCTTAGTTGCTTCAATACCATTCATTTCTGGCATTTGAATATCCATCAAAATTAAATCAATCTTATTTTCTTGACAAATTGATACGGCTTCCGCTCCATTCGCAGCCGTATACAAAATAGAATTTGGTGCAATATTTTTGATAATCTGCTGATTTAAAGCCATATTAACTAAATTATCATCAGCAATTAAAATATGAAATTGTTTCGAAAAATCTTGCGAAATTTCTTCTTGATTTTCAATTTCTATGGTTTGAATTTCTTTCGAATCAATAATCGTTTTACGCAGCGTATCAAACAATTCTTCCGACTTAATTGGTTTCAATAATCGCGAAGTAATTCCCAATTCTTTTGCTTTCTGAATTAGATATTCATCCTCAGAAGAACTATGCAATAATACTAAAGGAATTTTTGTATTCTTAGTTACAAAATACTCTTTTATTTTCTGAATTGTTTCTAAACCATTTAAAACTGGCATGTGATAATCCATCAAAATAACATCGTAAACATTGCCATTCAAAACTTTCTGAAGCGCTTCCATTCCATTGTTCGCAATATCAGACGTTATATTTTTGAACTGCAACATATGCTGCAAAATCATTTGATTACTTTGATTATCATCTACAATCAACACATGATTTATTTCTTCCAAATGATCAAATTGTTGCTCAATATTATATTCGTAATCAACTTCTAAATCAAAGAAAAATGTAGAACCTTTATCTATTTCGCTTTGCAATTCTAGATGACTTCCGAAATAATTTAATAACTTATTCGAAATTGTTAAACCTAAACCAGTTCCTCCGAAACGTTTACTAACAGTACTATCCTCTTGAGTAAATGCATCAAAAATCTTGACTTGTTTTTCTGGTTTTATACCAATTCCTGTATCACGAACAGAGAATCTCAATTTTGCTTTTTCTCCTTTCACAATTGGTTCAACTTGACTAATTTTTAGTTCTATTTCTCCACTATCCGTAAATTTCACAGCGTTTCCAAGTAGAT
The DNA here is from genome assembly GCF_019308355.1 of Empedobacter falsenii. Classification (GTDB taxonomy): domain Bacteria; phylum Bacteroidota; class Bacteroidia; order Flavobacteriales; family Weeksellaceae; genus Empedobacter; species Empedobacter falsenii_B. The sequence continues at coordinate 245,399 of NZ_JAAGKM010000001.1, forward strand.
TAATTAGCACTTGTTTCAATCGAGCTTCATCAATCCAAATAAATTGAGGTAAATTATTATCTATATTCAACAACAATTCAATTTTTTTGTTTTCGGCTTGATAAAGAATCACATTGATTACTTGATTTCCTAACTCGAACAAATTATTTTTTTCTATCGAAACATCCATTCGACCCGATTCAATTTTAGAGAAATCTAAAATATCATTTATTATTGACAACAATGAATTTGCAGAATCATTAATAAAATTCAAATATTGTTTTTGAGTCGGATTAAGTGGCGTTTTCAACAATAAATCAGAGAAACCAATCACACCATTTAAAGGTGTTCGAATCTCGTGACTCATATTGGCTAAAAACTCAGACTTTGCCTTACTAGCGATATCCGCATTCTTTTTGGCTTTTTTAAGTTCTTTATTTTTCTTGACAGATTCTGTTATATTTTGCGAAAACATAATCAGACCACCAATCTGTTTTTTGTTGATATACCACGGATGAATCGCCCACGAATAGTGTTGATCTGTATCATATTTTGGTGTACGATAAATCATATCTTCATTCGAATAATTTTCGCCTTGCAAACAAGCTTCATAAATCGCTTTTCTTTCTGCTGGAACATTGTACATTTCGTAATGAGATTTTCCGATCACATTTTTCTTTTTTATCACAAATTCATCACACCATTGATTACTCAAAGTCAGATAATTCATTTCATTATCAAACATAGCAACAGAAGCAGGTACGTGATTAATAAATGTTTCGAAAATAGCTTTTTGTCGAGCCAACTCTAACGTATAACGTTTTCTCTCATTAATATCCTGAAAAATTCCAAAAACGCTAACACATTCACCATTTACAAATTCTGGAATTCCTTTGCATCTTACCCAAATTGTTTTTCCATTTTGCGTAACGATTTGCAATTCCATATCATATTCAATCCCTTTTTCTACGGCATCTCTAAAGGCTTTCTTGATTTTTGGATAACTACTTTTAGCTTCATAAAAATGAAGTGCAGTTTCTACATTTGGTTCATAATCTGGTTCAACTTCGTGGATTTTTTTCGTCGTATCTGCCCAAATTAATTTTTGTTGAATCAAATCATATTTCCAACCTCCAACATTTGCAACTTCGTATGTATGATCTAACAATTGACGAACACGATTAAGATCTCTTTCCAACAAAGTTCTTTGCGTCATATCCACCGCAGTGCTCATTACAACAGGATTTCCTTCGTTATCTTTGTCCAAAATATTGCTGTATAACCAATATGTCAACGAACCATCTTTCTTAATCAAACTCATCAATCCAGAATCTTGCTTTTTACTCAAAATTGTTTCGATATAGGTTTGATATTCTTTTTGATTAGCTTTTGGAATTAAATTTTTCAGATTCAAATCTTTTGCTTCACTTTCTGAATAGCCCATAGATTCTAATCCCGTCTTATTTATCGACAAAATATTTCCATCCAAATCGTGAATCGTCATCAAACCAAGCGAAGAATTGAAGAAATTTCTAAACTTACGTTCGCTGTTTTCTAATTCTACTTTTTTCGAATTTTCTAGCGTGATATCTCGACCAAAGAAAAAGATTTCGTTATCAATTTTTAAATTCGATTTTGTGTACCATTCCACCAACTTCTCTTCTTGAGATTCAGGAGAACACATCAAACATTTAAAATTGATAGAATCTGTATTATTTTTAAGATTTGATAAATAGGTATTGACTTTCGTTTTATCCTTTTCAGCAACAAAATCTATAAAATTTCTTTCTACAATAGGAAATTCTTTTTTCATCCCCAAAACCTCTTTGAAAGCAGGATTTATAGATTTTAAAACACCATTAATATCAGCAACTCCAATCAGATTATTAGATATTTTATAGATATTTTGAAAGTAAGCCGCATCTTTTTTGCGCTTTTTACTCACCAATAATTTGGTAATATTTTTCCCAAGTTGAATCAATAAATTACGTTGTTTTTCGTCCAACGTTCTTGGATAATGGTCGTTTACACATAATGTTCCCAACGCATTCCCATTGTCATCAATCAACGGAACACCAGCATAGAACTGAATATTTGCAGCTTTTACACCAGCAATATTTTTTGCAGGTTCAAATTTCGTCACATCATCAATCACCAAAATTTCATTTTCTACCAAAGAAAATTGACATATTGTTTGTTGACGCGGAACAATATCTACCTCGATTCCACAATTTGCTTTAATCACTTGATAGTTTTCATCAAAAACAGAAACTAACGCAATTGGCGCATTACAAATCAAACTCGCAGCATTTGCAAAAACCTCTAATTCTTCGTCTTTATCATGTTCTTGTAAATTATAATCGTAAACCGCTTGCAATCTTTGCTTTTCGTTCGTTGGGATGGGAAAATTTTTCATTAAAAATTGATCTTATTTAATAGGAAAGTAGAGGTGGTTAAAGATATTACATAAATCCAAATATTCTAAATCAATTATTTCTAAAAATAAAACCAACCTTTTTATTCATAAAATCATCTCTATTATAAATCTAAACTTTAAAAAATATGAAAATCACAATTCCAATTCCTTGCAAAGAGAAATTAACAAACGAAAATTTCTGTGCAAAATGTCAACATAAAATCACTGACTTTTCTAATTTGACAAATGACGAAATTTCGAATGAATTTCAGAAAAGCAACGTTCATTGTGATATTTTTCATCCAAGTCAATTAGGTCAAAATCTTTTTAAGAAAACGATTTCTAATGTCATGATTTTTTCTGCTTTTGGGTTATTAAATTCATGTACAAATGGACAGGATAAACCAAATTGTAAAGAACCTTTAGTTGCAAAAAATGATTCAATTCACAAAGAAAAAATAAAATTCAAAATAAAAGTTAATTTTGGAAATTCTAACTTAGAAATCAAAACATATCGTTTGTTAATTAATGATGAATTAGTAGAAAGTAAATTAAACGTTGGCGAGGAATATACAATACAATTTGAGACTTTAAAAAATACTGAACTTAACCTAAGATTAGCTTCAAATGAAATAAATTCAGAAGTTTATAAATCTTATTCATTTAAAAAATTTCCGAATAAAGTTAATTTAAACACTTCTGATTTTGAAGAGCAAGTCGTTTTGATGGGAGATATAGTGATTGATGAAAATTTTGTCCCAGAAAAATAATTTATTACCTTGCTTGCACAAAAGGGAATCGAGTGCAAATCTCGAGCTGTCGCGCAACTGTAAGTAGAGAAAAACTATAAGCCAGACCACTTTTTAGATGATGCTTTCGCGATTGAAGCTCAATCAAAACTACATATATTTTTATTATTTGTTGAATTGATTGCACTTGATTTCGAAAGCATTTTTTTATTAAAATTTAGTTTAGTATAAAATGCAAAAAGAAGAAATTCAACACATTATTGATCTTAAAACAAAACCGCTTGGAGCTTTAGGTTTATTAGAAAAAATCGCACTTAAAATTGGTTTGGTTCAGCAAAAAAATCATTTAGAATTAATAAAACCTCATCTAATCGTTTTCGCAAGCGATCACGGAATTGCACAATCTGGTGTTAGTGCGTATCCAGCAGAAGTTACGCCTCAAATGGTTTTAAATTTCCTAAATAATGGAGCAGCTATTAATGTTTTTTGTAATCAAAATGAGATTAATTTAACGATTGTTGACGCTGGTGTAAATTATGATTTCGAGGATTATTCGGTTTTGAAAAATTGTAAAGTAGCCAAATCAACCAAAAATTTCTTGCACGAACCTGCAATGACCTTAGATCAATTGGAACAATGTTTTGATTATTCGAAGACAATTGTGAACGAAATCGCTCAAAATGGAACAAATATTATTGGTTTTGGCGAAATGGGAATTGGGAATACCTCTTCTGCATCGATGCTTGTACATTATTTGACCGATTTACCGCTTGAACAATGTGTAGGACGTGGAACAGGTTTGAATGATGAGCAATTACAAAATAAAATCAATATTCTAAATCAGGTTAAAAATACACATAGGAAAATTACTGATCCAAAAGAAATTTTAGCCACTTTTGGAGGTTTTGAAGTTGCTCAAATGACAGCTGCAATGTTATCTGCTTATGAACATAATATGTTGTTGATGATTGATGGATATATTGCTTCGTCTGCGATTTTGGTTGCGTCTAAATTAAACCCAGAAATTTTAAACAATACAATTTTCTGTCATCAAAGTGATGAATCTGGACATCAATATTTATTAAATTATTTCAACGAAGAACCAATTCTGAACATCAATTTGCGAGTTGGTGAAGGAACGGGGTGTGCGTTGGCTTATCCAATTATCAAAAGTGCGGTAAATTTCTACAATGATATGGCGAGTTTCGAATCTGCAGGCGTGAGTAACAAAGAAACTGAAGTGAAATGCTAAAAAAAGAAATCGCTTATTTTTTAACCGCATTGATGTTTTTTACGCGAATTCCGATTCCGTTCAAAATTCCATATAGCAACGAAATCATGAATCAATCACAAAAATACTATGCAGCGATTGGTTTATTGGTTGGCGCTTTTAATGCATTGATTTATACAATTTGTCAATTTATTTTACCTATTGATATTGCTATTATTATCACAATGATTACAAGCGTTTTACTGACAGGAGCTTTTCATGAAGATGGTTTCACCGATGTTTGCGATAGTTTTGGAGGCGGTTATGGCAAAGAAAAAATCTTGACAATTATGAAAGATAGCCGAATTGGAGCTTATGGTGTAATTGGTGTTATCTTATTGTTGTTATTGAAATTCACATCACTTCAACATATTGCAGAAAATAATTTTTGGTTGATGATTTTCAGCTTGATTGCAGCACATTCGGTTAGTCGCTTTTTTTCTGGAATGATGATTTATACACACGAATATGTGACAGATATCGACAAAAGTAAATCAAAACCGATGGCAAATAAAGCACTTCCAATAAAAAATCTTATCATTAGTTTTCTTTTCTGTCTTGTGCCTTTTATTGTTTTTGGCGAATGGAAATTCTTGTTGATATTACCACTTTGTTACATAGGAAAAGTTTATTTGGGCTGGTATTTCAAAAAATATATTGGTGGATATACAGGCGATTGCTTGGGAACTGTGCAACAAGTTACCGAAGTTTTGTTTTATCTTGGCGTTTTAATTCTATGCAAGTTTCTGTAATTCGACATACAAAAGTTAATGTTCCTTCATCGGTTTGTTACGGACAAACTGATGTGGAATTAGCTGATACTTTTCATCAAGAAGTAGTACAAATTCATACTAAGATCGAAAACGACTTTGAGATAATTTTTTCAAGTCCACTGAGTCGCTGTCAACGATTAGCAGAAACTTTCTCGAATGAAATTATTTTTGATGAACGATTAAAAGAATTCAATTTTGGAGATTGGGAAATGAAATCGTGGAACGAAATTCCTTCGGAAGAAATAGAACCTTGGTACGCCGATTTTGTCGAAACTAAAACACCAAACGGCGAATCAATGCAAGATATGTCTACGCGACTTTTTGATTTTATGGAAGAGTTACGAAATACTCAACACGAAAAAGTGCTGATTGTTGCACATGGTGGAATCATCCGTTTGATGTGGTGTTATTTGTTGCAAATACCAATCAAAAATGCATTCAAAATACCTATAAATTATGGTGAAATGTTTCAGTTTAATTTAGGAAAAACAAATGAGGAAGATTTTATTTTAAGGAAAGAATAAACTACAAACATTTTATCTTTTCTAACGACTTCCATTCATGTTCGATATTGGTCATCAAAATTGCGTTATCAAACTGAACAGAACCTTTTGGAAAGATTGTTTCATCTTCAAAAAAACTTGATTTCACATGTAAAACTTCCAAAGGTTCTACTCCCCAATTATAGGTTTCGAGTTTTAGACCTTCAAAATTATTTCCATTTGGAGAATAACCGACAGAACCATTCTCGAAGAATTTTGAAACTTCATCCAACGTTTCGAAAATCGAATTAGAATTAAATTCAACAGATTTTTTAGCATCAATTTCAATTCGTGTATCGTCAGAACTCGTGAAATCTAAATGATAATTATCGTTTTCTTCTATAACATTAAACTTCGCAAAATAATGTTTACCAGGAAAAACTCGACCACCAACAAGTGTATTCAATTTTAGAGAAGTATCTCTCCTCGGGATATATACACCTTCTTTTGTCACGCCATTTTCTTCCCATTCAACCGCGATTCGATGCGCTGCATTTTCAGAATTCACTCCTACAAAATCAGGTAAACCTTTTGGTTTTATATCTTTTAATCGAATCAAACAGATTCCAGCAATTGCTTTTCCTTTGTACAATTTTGGGCGAAAAGGTTGAGGTAAAATCTTCTCAATATAGTGTAGTTCTACACAAAAATTGATTAACATTCTACGTTCTATAATACCATGAATTTTGGGGATTTTCATAACTCTATTTTATTATTTTCAATAAATTCATTAATAATTGATTTGAAATTTCTTGTTATATCAAGCTCTAAAATATCTTTTACTGACATCAAGCTTTCTATTTTCCAAGCATTATTTATAGAATTATATGAATCTAACTTAAAAACTAAATTTTGATAAAAAATATCGTCTCCAATTTCCATTTCAACTTTATTTATAAAATCATTTATTGTAATTGATTCCACAGGCCAATCATTTTCCGCATCAAAAAGTTTAATTGCAATCGTAAAATCTACTTTTGACTTGAAATTATTTCTTTCAATTAGTATAGATAACTCATCAAATGTCATTCAAATTATATTTCCCCCTAATTTCTCAAAAAAAATCAACAAGTCAAATATTTCAAAATTAATTTATTAGAAAAAAGTTGTAAAATTTATTCGAAAAACACTTGCAAAAGTAATATTAATGACCTTATATTTGCACTCACAACGCGGGAATAGCTCAATTGGTAGAGCGTCAGCCTTCCAAGCTGAATGTTGCGAGTTCGAGTCTCGTTTCCCGCTCTTTGAAATATTAAATTCAAAAATCAAATTTTGCCTTGGTGGTGGAATTGGTAGACACGCAGGACTTAAAATCCTGTGTCCATTAGGACGTGCGGGTTCAAGTCCCGCCTGAGGTACTTTTTAATTTGATTTGAAAATTTACGCGGGAATAGCTCAATTGGTAGAGCGTCAGCCTTCCAAGCTGAATGTTGCGAGTTCGAGTCTCGTTTCCCGCTCTGTAAAAGCCGAAGATTAATCTTCGGCTTTTTTTATTTAGAAAAATTTGATTCCTAAAACATAAAAAAACCTCAAACAATCACGTTTAAGGTTTTACTTTTTTATCTAATCGTTGTCTTATTTCGCTTCTTCAGCCAACATTTGTTTATATTTTTTGCCTTCGATTAATCTTTTTTCTGCCCAAATTGTTCCTCCAGGAATAACTGCTGCGATAAAAAAGATCATAAAAATTTTCCAAGACCAATTGTATTTTTCTTTCAATAAATAAACCAATATAATATAAGCTATAAACAATCCTCCGTGTACGCGTCCTGCGTATGTTACCCATGTCGGATCTTCCCAAATATATTTCATTGGCATTGCGATAAAAAACAAAACTATCGCAGAAATAGCTTCTAAATATCCAGTAATTTTAAATAATTTCAACATTCATCTTAAATTTGAAGTCAAAAATAATTTTTAATTTCCACATGAACACTAATAGATATCAGTAAAACAAATACTTAACATCTATTTTACACGTTATTATAAGCAACAATGCGATTTTTAGGCTACATATTCTTCTTTTTGATCCAAACTATTTTACTTTTTGGACAAGAAAAAACATATCATTTTTTACGATATAATGATGATACAAAATCGTATACAAAAGATTTCGAAAGCAAAAATCTTGATTCATCTTTAGATTCGCTTCAAAAAACAGGTTATTATACTTTGACGATTGATTCGATAAAAAATGAAAAAGTTTATCTAAATAAAGGAAAATTGTACCAAACAATTTGGGTGAAAAACAATGAATTGTTCGAAAATAAAAATAATTATTTCCCAACAAATAATTTAGATTCTATTCTAAATAAAATAGCAACAACCAACACTAATCAAGGTTATCCGTTTGCGCAAATAAAACTTGTTCCAAATGGTTTTGAACAAAATGAACAGAAAATTGAATTGGTTTTAGACAAAGGAAATCTGCGAACAATAGATGGTGTAAAATTGGTTGGTTACGAAAAATTATCCAAAGGTTATTTGCGTCATGGACTCAATATAAAAACTGGCGAAGTATACAATGAACAGAAGTTGGCAACAATTTCGACATTAATGCAACAAACCAATTATATTGCAGAAGCGCAATTACCACAAACTTTATTTAAGCCTGATTCTACGATTTTATATTTGTATCCTCGCAAAGTAAATTCAAATTATTTTGATGGTGTTTTAGGTTTTGGAACAGATGATAACGGCGATTTTAGATTGAACGGAAATGTACAACTTTCGTTGAACAACGTGTTCAATAGTTTGGAAGAAATCAGGTTAAATTGGATTGGAACAGCAAATAAAAATACGTCGTTGAATATTGGTGTTAAAGTACCTTATTTGTTCAAATCTGCGATTGGTTCGGAAACGAATTTCAAGCTTTTCAAACAAGATTCTGTTTTTGTGAATTTAGATTTTTCGGAGCGATTATTTTATCAACTCAACCTCAACTCGAATATTGGTGTAAGCGGAATTATACAATCGTCTAACTTTTTGTTGGAAGATGATTCCTATCTAAAATCGAGCTACGACGATTATTCGAAAATTGGTTTTGGTTTGAGTTATCACTATTTCCTGAAACATCCTTTTCGTTTGATGGAAGGAAAATCTATGTTGAATGTTGTGGTAAATTCGATTCGTAAAAAGGAAAAGAATTTTTCGTGGACAGAAGATTTGGAAAATAAAACCGTCAATCAAATTGAAGTTGGTCTAAAAACATTTCGTTTATTCGAATTGTCCAAAAAACATTTCTTAAAAGCTGGTGCAGAATTTAGAGGTTTGCTCACGAAAGACGATGATTTCTCCGAAAACGAATTGTACAGAATTGGTGGTTTCGGAAGTTTTAGAGGTTTTAACGAAGAAAGTATTACAACAAATATGTACGGATTTTTGAGTGCAGATTATCGTTTTGTTCCAAGCGAAGCATTCTATATTGGACTTTTCGCCGATTATGGTTTTATAGATAACAAACGCGCAAATCTGAATACGTCTTTGTTAAGTTTAGGAACTGGAATTTCTTTTTTAACTAAAATGGGAATTTTCAATTTGAGTTATGCAGTTGGTAAAACAGACGAAACTTCATTCGATTTTAAAGAATCTAAAATCCACTTTGGGATATTAAGCCAGTTTTAAAAAAACATTACAAAGTTTATTTATCTGTAACCTACATTTATTTAAATCATATCTGTTTGTAATGTCCGTAAAGAAACTTTTATCACAAACAAGTCTGTTTTAATTTACCAAACGTACTGTGTGAATGAATACTAAGAATTTTTATTAAAAAAACTTTAAATTTTTATAGGTTTATTGTTAACATTTTCGTGAAATTAGCTACTTATAAAATACTCACACAAAATAAATTTAAAAATGCGTAAAATTTTTTATCCAGTTTTAGCTTCAGCTTTATTTTTAGCTTCAGCTCAATTGGTGTCTGCACAAGACAATTTAGTTAATTCTTTGAACAAAAATGTTAGTGAAAATAGTAAAGAAGCTTTCAAATTTACTGACGTTATCAATTTAGCTAAAACTCCAGTAGAAAACCAAGGTTCATCAGGAACTTGTTGGTCATATTCAGGAAATTCTTTCTTCGAATCAGAAATGTTAAGAATGGGAAAACAACCTATTCAATTGTCTCCAATTTTCAATGCGAGAAATACATATGTTGAGAAAGGAAAACAATATGTTCGCATGCACGGTGCAACAACTTTAGGTGACGGAGGTTCTTTCTATGATGTTTTGAATACAATCAAAAAATACGGAGCTGTTCCAACTGAAACTTACACAGGTTTGAATTACGGAACAAAAACAAATCAATTTGGTGAAATGGCTGCAATTCAAGAAGGAGTTTTGAAAGCGGTTGTTGCAAATCCAAATGGTAAATTAACTCCAAACTGGGAGAAAGCCTATACAGCTGTTTTGGATAGCTATTTAGGAGAATATCCAAAAGAATTCACATACAACGGAAAAAAATACACACCACGTACATTTGCTGATCAAGTGATAGGAATTAATCCAAACGATTATGTTGCGATTACATCTTTTAAAGATCACGACTATTACAAACCGTTTGTATTAGCGATTCCTGATAACTGGGCGTACGAATCTTTCTACAATGTTCCGATGACAGAGATGACTGATAACATTGATTATGCTTTGAAAAACGGATTTACAGTTGCTTGGGCAACAGACGTTTCTGAAAAAGGATTTAGCTGGAAAAATGGTGTAGCGTATGTACCAGAAGTTGATTTTGCAGATATGAATGCGCAACAAAAAGCAGATATGTTCAAAGGTCCAAAACCAGAAAAAGTAATTACAGAAGATATGCGTCAGGCTGCTTTTGATGATTACCAAACGACTGATGACCACGGAATGCACATTGTTGGTATTGCAAAAGATCAAAACGGAAAAGATTACTACATCGTGAAAAACTCTTGGGGTTTAACTAACGATTACGAAGGATATCTTTATGTAACAAAAGCTTTTGTTCAGTACAAAACAACAAATATTTTAGTTCATAAAAACGGTGTTCAAAAACAAACGTTGAAAAAATTAGGATTATAATCTTAATTTATATAATAATGAAAAGCTGTCTTATGAGACAGCTTTTTTTGTTTAAAAACGAATATTTCAAATGGTTTGATGTACTTTTGCAGTCTAATTTTTAGTCAATAAATATGCCTCAAAATGTAACAATACGCATATCTCCTACAGAAGCTGCAAACGAGAAACTTCTGAAACAACGTTTAGCATCTGCTGTTAAAACAAAACCAGAGAATATCAATGCTTACCAAATTATTCGTCGCTCTTTAGATGCACGAAGCCGAAATATTATTTCCCAATTACAAGTCAATGTTTTTGTAAATGAAGAATTCTCTGATGCTTTCGAGTTTCATCCAAATCTTCAAAATGTAGAAAACAAACACGAAGTTTATATTGCTGGTGCTGGTCCTGCTGGATTATTTGCTGCGTTAGAATTAATAGAACAAGGTCTAAAACCAATTATCATCGAGCGTGGTAAAAATGTTCGTGATCGTCGTCGTGATTTAGCAGCAATGAATAAAGAAGGAAAAGTAAATCCTGAATCAAACTATTGTTATGGCGAAGGTGGCGCTGGAACTTATTCGGACGGAAAATTATATACGCGTTCTACAAAACGTGGAAACATTCTGAAATCATTGCAATGGTTTGTCCATTTCGGTGCAACAGAGCGTATTTTACAAGAAGCGCATCCACATATCGGAACAAATAAGTTACCTGGGATTATCGCCAACATGCGCGAAGCAATTATCGAATGTGGTGGTGAAGTTTGGTTTGATACAAAACTAACGGATATTATCATCGAGAATAATCAAATCAAAGGAATTGAAATTAATCATGATAAAAAAATTAAAACTTCTTCTTTGATCTTAGCAACGGGACATTCGGCTCGTGATATTTTCAGAATGTTAGATGAAAAGAAAGTTTTAATCGAAGCAAAACCTTTTGCATTAGGCGTTCGTGTAGAACATCACCAAAGTTTGATTGATTCTGCTCAATATCATTGTCCAATCGGAACAGAACGCAACGAATTTCTTCCGCCAGCCTCGTATTCATTAGTTTCTCAAGAAGCAGGTCGCGGCGTTTTCTCTTTTTGTATGTGTCCCGGTGGAATTATCGCGCCCGCATCTACAGACGAAGGAGAATTGGTAGTAAATGGTTGGTCACCTTCTAAACGTGACGGATTCTTTGCAAACTCGGGAATGGTTGTAACAGTTGATGAAAAAGATTTTGCTAAATATGGTTTTACTGGACCTTTGGGTGGAATGAAGTTTCAACAAATGGTCGAGCAAAAAGCGTGGCAAGTTGGTGAAGGTAAATTAAAAGCTCCCGCACAACGAATGACTGATTTTGTTTCAGGGAAATTATCCAATTCATTAAATGATTGCTCGTATTTACCAGGTTTAACATCAGGTTTATTGAGCGAAGTTTTACCAAAAGAAGTTCATCAATCTTTGAAATTAGGTTTCCAAACATTTGGTAAAAAAATGAATGGTTACTATACCGAAAATGCAAATATTGTGGCAACAGAATCAAGAACTTCTTCGCCTGTTCGTATTCCGAGAAATGAAGAAACCTTAGAACATACGCAAGTTGCTGGTTTATTTCCTTGCGCTGAAGGAGCTGGTTACGCTGGTGGAATTATTTCTGCCGCAATGGACGGAGCAAAAGTTGCAATTGCTGTGAAGAATTTTATCGGAAAATAGTTTTATATTTAATACTCAAAATAAAATACAGATGTCAAGCTGAACTTGTTTTAGCTTCACATCTTTAGGAATGATGAATTTAGAAAAAGTAAATAATTTCAAATTTTTATTGATTTCAGTAGTACTGATTTTGATAGGTTATTCAATCAACTTAATCGGTTGGAATATTGGAACAATTACAATTGCTTATTTTGGATTAGGTTTATTCTTTTTAGGAATTATTTCATTCATCATTTTACTATTTTTAGCTTTAATTAAAATTGTTAATAGAATTTAATGAATCTCTTAAAATCTATACTATTTGTCGGTTTAGGTGGCGCTTTTGGTAGTGTTGCAAGATTTTTAATTTCGTACGGAATCGGAAAATATTATTCACAACCTTTTCCATTTGCTACGTTTTTGACAAATATTATCGGTTGTTTTTTGATTGGCACTTTATATGGATATTCAATCAAAAATGGTTTAGGAAATACCTATTTCAATTTTTTACTGATAACTGGATTTTGTGGAGGTTTCACGACATTTTCAAGTTTTTCGTATGAAAATTTCAACTTAATTCAACAACAAAATTACATCACACCAATTATTTATATTTTTTTGAGTGTACTCATTGGTTTACTCTTTACAATGATTGGTTTTAGATTAACAAAATAACTCTATATCGAAAATAGTTTTCTCTTATTCGTTTTAATGTATTACTTTTAAGCAACTTAAAAAATTAATACATGAGGAAATCTATTTTGATCTGCGGAATCATTTTTGGTTCTGTATTTACTCACGCACAATTAAAAACAGTGAAAAAAACTGACAATAAAGGATATACCTACGAAATGGTAGAAAATGATCCTTCGAATACAAGAATTTATACGCTAAAAAATGGTTTGAAAATCTATTTGGCTCAAATAAAAGACGAACCAAGAATCCAAACTCATATAGCTGTAAAAACAGGTTCTAACAACGATCCAGAAGACAATACTGGTTTGGCTCACTACTTAGAGCATATGGTTTTTAAAGGAACTTCTAAAATTGGAACACAAAATTGGGCTGTTGAAAAACCTTTGATCCAACAAATTTCAGATTTATACGAACAGCACAAAGCAGAAAAAGATCCTGCAAAAAAAGTAGAAATCTATAAAAAAATTGATCAAGTTTCGCAAGAAGCATCCAAATATGCTGTGGCAAACGAATACGATAAATTAATTTCATCTTTGGGAGCATCAGGAACTAATGCACATACATCTTTAGAAGAAACAATTTATCATAATAATATTCCGAATAATGAATTAGAGAAATGGTTAACAGTAGAATCTGAGCGCTTTAGTGAATTAACTTTACGTCTTTTTCATACTGAATTAGAAGCCGTTTACGAAGAATTTAATCGTTCACAAGACAATGATGGACGTTTAGTTTTTTATAAAATGATGGAAACATTGTTTCCAAAATCGCATTACGGAACACAAACAACTATTGGAACTTCAGAACATTTAAAAAATCCATCAATGGTTGCAATTCATAATTATTTCGATAAATATTATGTAGCGAGCAATATGGCTGTGATGTTGATTGGTGATTTCGATTTTGATACGGCTGTTCCAATGATTGACAAATATTTTGGAAATTATGCTACAAAAGCAGCTCCTGCACAATATGTTGCAAAAGAAGAGTCGATTAAAACAATTGTAACAAGCGAAGTTTTTAGTCCATCTTCGGAACGTGTTCAGTTTGCTTACCGTTTTAACGGAGCAAAAAGTTCTGATGCAAAATATGTAACATTAATTGATTATATTTTAAGTAATTCTACAGCTGGATTAATCGACTTAAATATCAATCAACAGCAAAAAACATTAGGAGCAGGAAGCTCTTCTTCTTTCTTTAGAGATTATGGTATGCATTCTTTTTCTGGATCTCCAAAACAGGGACAAAGTTTAGAAGAAGTACGTGATTTATTAATTGCTCAGATTGAAAAAATCAAAAAAGGGGAATTTGATGATTGGATGATAGAAGCAGTTGTAAATGATTTAAGAAAATCTCGTATGAAAAGCTGGGAAAATACTCGTTCTTTAGCAGCAAGTTTGTACAAATCATATATCAATGATGTTCCTTGGGCAGAAGTTGTCGATCAATACGATGATATGGGTCGTGTAACAAAGCAAGAACTAATGGACTTTGCAAAGAATAATTATACGAATAATTATGTAATTGTTTACAAACGTCAAGGTGAAAACAAGGATTTGGTACGTGTTTCGAATCCTGGAATTACGCCAATTCAATTGAATCGTGATGCTGAATCTACTTGGTACAAAGATTTCATGAAGATTAAATCAAGTGAGATTAAACCAGTTTTTGTTGACTTCAAAAAAGAATTGAACGAAAGTAAAATCAAGAATGCAAAATTCACTTCGATTCAGAACAAGACAAACGATATTAGCTCTGTTTACTATATCGCGGATATGGGATCAGACAATAACAAAAAGCTTGGTTTAGCGATTAATTACTTAAATTATTTAGGAACGTCCAAATATTCGCCAGAAAACTTGAAAAAAGAGTTTTATAAAATTGGTGTTGATTATGGAGTTAATCCTGGTACAGAAAGAACTTCTGTTTATATCACAGGTTTACAAAAGAACTTAACAAGCGGAATCAAATTATTTGAACATCTTTTAAGTGATGCCGTTGCAAATAATGAATCTTACCAAGAATATGTGAAAACAATCTTGAAATCAAGAGAAAATTCAAAAAAGAACAAAAACGTGATTTCTTCTTTGTTGAACACTTATGCGCAATATGGACCAAATAATCGCTCGAGAGATATTATTTCTGAAGCTGATTTGAAAGCTATTGATCCAAAAGAATTAACGCAAATCATCAAAGATTTCTTTAATTACAAGCACCAGATTTTCTATTACGGAAATAATGAAGCGGAAACGAAAAAAGCAATTGAACAAAATCATAATTTCGGGAAAAATTTAGATTATCCTAAGAAAAAAGAATATCCACAACCAGCTACAGATGGCAAAGTATATTTTGCTCCTTACGATATGGTACAAGCGGAAATTAATTTCTTTGCTCGTGATACTAAATATGATCCAACTTTGTTGACATCTACAGGAATTTTCAATGAGTATTTTGGTGGAGGTTTGTCATCTATCGTTTTCCAAGAAATTCGCGAGTCTAAATCATTGGCTTATTCTGCTGGTTCTTATTACATTAATGCAAATAAAAAAGATAATTACAATTATGTAAGAGCTGTAATTGGAACACAAGCAAACAAATTGCCACAAGCTGTTGACGCAATGAAAGAATTAATGAATAATATGCCAAAAGCAGAAAATCAATTCAATAATTCTAAACAAGCAGCACTTAAGCAAATCGCTACAAGTCGTTATACAAAAGCAAATGTGTTCTTTTATTGGTTATCATTACAAGATAAAGGTCTAAATTATGATATCAATAAAGATATTTACGATCAAACATCTAAATTAACATTAGAACAATTGGATCAATTTTTCCAAAAACATATCAAAGGTCAAAACTTCAATGTTGGTTTAATTGGTAAGAAAGAAAACTTAGATTGGCCATCTGTTGAAAAACTTGGACAAGTAAAAGAATTAACGTTAGAAGAGTTGTTTAACTACTAATAATCAAACACATAAAAACAAATAAACGCGTTTAGGAAATCCTACAACGCGTTTATTTTAAAAACTAACCAATGAATGAAATCACTCAAACACCAAATAAGGCTCAATTTCCATAAACTTTTCTTCACTTATTGCATAACATCTTTTCAATGTTTTTGCATCTTTAAAACTCCCACCTAACGAACGTTTAAAATTAAGAATCGTATTTACTTGTTTCTCTGTGAAACCGAGTTTTATCCAATCCTCATGACTCAAATTATTTGGATTAAACTTACCTTTTATTTCTATTTTTTCTGCTACTTTATCTTCACTTTTTGACTGTTCAACTTTTGGCTGCTCAGCTTTATAAATTACATTTTCAGGTAAATCAATATAAGATTCCATTTCTGCATATTTTTCATCCGAAATCATATAACATTTTTTCAATTGTTCTTTCGATTTAAACTGACCTCCCAAAATATTTTTATATTTCATAATTGAAGCAGCTTGTTTAGACGAAAAACCTATTTTTTGCCAATCATTTTCAGAATAACTATTTGGATTAAATTTTACATATTGAATCTTTTTGCCACTTTGTTTTTTCTCATTTTTTTCATCTTCCTTTGATTTTTCTGGTAACAAAATATACGTTTTCATCTCTGCATATTTCGCATCATCAATCACAAAACATTTCCTCAATTGCTCTTTCGAGGTAAACTTTCCTCCAACAATCTGTTTATATTTCATGATTATTTCTGCCTGTTTTGGCGAAAAACCAAGTTTTTCCCAGCCTTGTTGTGGCAAATCATTTGGATTGAAATTTTTGTAAACTATTTTAGTTTTTGGTGATGAATAATCTATAAAACTCGATTTAGATTGTTCTGGTAAAAGAACAAAAGGAGCTAATTCATTATACTTTCCTTCATCGATAACATAACATTTCTTAAGCTGTTCTTTCGATGTAAATTCTCCGCCAACAATTCCTTTATATTTCAAAATGACTTCGGCTTGACGTTCCGAAAACCCTAAATTCATCCAATCTTCTAAAGATAATTCGTTTGGGTTAAAGGGTTTGATTGAATCTTTTACTTGTTTATTTGAAGTAGAATTAAATGTATAATTTTTCGGAGTTTTTTGATAATTTGCTAGCAAAGCTTTATCTGCTTCTGATAATTGATATGTTTCTTTTTCAACTGAAATATGTTGAAAAATCTCAAATAACAAAATCAAAACAAATAATAAATACAAGCCAAATCTTTGCGATTTATTCAGGTAAAAAGTAGATTTTTTTAAATATTTCATCTTGGTTGGAAAAGAAGTGAAAATAATATCCTTATCAAACACTCACGATATCGAAAACGACATAACCATCAAATATTTAACAAATTAAGAAATCTAAAATTAATAAAAGGTTTTAAGTATTTGTAAATATTTTTTACAAATCAAAAACCGATTTTCGTTTGATAACAAAACAATCTTTTACCCAAAAAAAGAATAACATAATAAAATAACCAATAAAGGTTAAACCGAAAGTTGCAAAGGTTAAATAAATGAAAATCAAACGTAATTTTGCAACGCGAATTCCCAATTTGTCTGCAAATCGCGAAATCACATTAAACCATTCTGTTTCGGTAAAATTCCTAATTTGATCTTTCATTTAACGTAAAATTTGTTGTCCGATAGCGCAATTTAAACATTTTTTTTCGGAGCAATATCTTTTTTTAAGTTGAATTAATTGTTGAGAATCTTTTGCGGTTTTATTTTCAAAACCAATTCGTTCAAATTCATCTAAAATCGAGTTATTTTCCGCTTCCATTTCATTTAATAAATCCAAATAAAAATCAATTTCTACCTCATCTTTTTGTCGCTCAAAAGCATAACGAATCGGAATAATAGAATTGATGAGCAAATTATTTATTTTATCTTTTGAAAGATTTTTGAGTTGAAATTTTGATTCGTTCTTAAATGTATAATGCGTTTCCCAAAAAGAATTTAATTCCAAATTTTCGAAGATTTTATAAAATTCTTTCAAATTTTTTGGCTGAATAATTTCAGAAAACAAACTTTGATAATTCACATAAATCGATGCTAATTGCGCCAAACGAATCGTCGGAAAACCAATTGGTCGCATTTTCGAAAATCGGAACAAACTATTTTCAATTGATTCTAATTGATATTTATTTTTCAGGAATTGATATTCGTTTTTTAATTGCTTAGAATAATCATTCTCATAGTTTTCTTCTAAAAAACTGGCTTGTCCAAAAAACAAGGCTTCAACTTTTTGGGCATTAAATTGTATTTTTTGCAAAACTTTGAACGGAAAAGAATTTGCCCAAATCTCAAAAGTTTCTACATTAACTTTTAATCCAAAATTCTTTGCCAAACTTTTGAACAATGTTTCTTCCCAATTGGAATTATTGTGTTCTAAAATTTGTACAATATCGTTTGTTTTTTCTTCGAAACGTTCGATTAAAATTCGTTCAAACCAAAAAGAAAATTGCTTCAAATCAATTGAATCTAAAAATTCTTCACAATAAATTTTATCCAACTTAGAATTAATAATATTTTGATAATTAAAAACAATTTCCGGTTTTACAAAATCTTGTAAAATCAAAGTTTGTACATTACGTTGACGCAAAATATCAACTTCACAATCGTGATTCCATACAACATGCAAAATCACATTTTGATACGATAAATCATTTGAATGTTGATGAAAATTCCAATCCGAAGAATTGACATGCATTTCGACACTTCCAATCCACAATTTATCGCCAATGATGATTTCTGCTTCCAAAAAATCTGGCCCAGCATGATGGTTTAACTTTCCAACTTTCACAATTTCAATGAAATCTCCATGAAAAGTTTGTAAGCTTTGATGTGAAAATTGATTCAATTTCCAAATATGATGTAGAAAAATTTCTTTCATAGACAAAAGTTAATCAATGAATTATAAAAAATCATTAAAATAAATACTTATTTTTTTTAAATTAATTAAACGTTTGTTTAACTTTGCGCGTTCAATTTTTATAAGATGAAATTAAGTGAGAAGCAAATAGAAATTTTGGGCGCGGCTGAACGAGTTTTTGGAAGACGAGGAATTGATGCTGCAAGTGTTCGAGAAATTGCAAAAGAAGCAAACATTAATATTGCGATGATTAGCTATTATTTTGGATCAAAAGATAAATTGGTCGAGAATTTATTTAGTTGGCGTATCACAACTTTCAATGAATCATTGGCCTCAATTTCACAAAATTCTACACTTTCTCCATTTGAAAAGTTACAGTCAATCCTAAAAGCTTATTTGAATAGAATTTTGGATAAACCTGAATTTCATGGAATTATGGCAAGAGAATATTCGAAAAGAGATTCAATTTTAGAAATTGATTGTAAAGTCAATGAGTTAAAAACGAAAAATTTAGAATATATCACTAACATTATTAGTGAAGGATATTCTGAAGGCGTTTTTAAACGAAAAGCTCCTGCCGAAGCTGTTGTAATGGTAGTTATTGGCGGAACATCTTATTTGATTTTGAACGAAAAAACATATATGAAACAATGGGGATTATCTTCTCATGAAGAGTTTACAGAACATATTCACGAAGAATATTACCCTTATTTAATAGATTCTTTAAAAGCAATTTTACTATACGATGAAAAATAAAATTTTCTTACCGATTTGTTTAGTTGTTGCTACTTTCGCTCATGCGCAGGAAACCAACGTTTCTTTGCAGGAAGTTATTCAACAAAGTTTGCAGAACAACAAATCTGTGAAAGTTGCCGAAGCTGCTAAAAATACAAGTGAGTATAAAGTACAAAGCGCGAAAAACAATCGTTTACCAGACATTTCGTTGAGTGGACAATACATGCATTTGTTTACGACAACAAATGTAGACATCAAACTTCCGATGCAATCTTCTGGTGGAGGAATGGGAGTTGAACCGAGCCAATTATTATTAGGACAAGCAAGTGCTTCTGTCCCTGTTTTTGCTGGATTTAAAATTAAAAATGCAATCAAAAGCAATGAATTAATGGTTGATTTATCAAACTTTTAAATCGAAGCAACAAAAGAAAATGTGGTTTGGCAAGCTATTAATTTATATTTTGGATTGTACAAAACGCAACGTTCTATCGATGTTTTGAATGAAAACTTAGTGAGAGCAAATCAACGTGTGAAAGATTTTCAAAACTTTTTGGATAACGGAATCATCGCGAGAAATGATTTGTTGAGAGCAAAATTACAAGCATCGAATGTGCAAGTTGCAATTGATGAAGCCGAAACGCAATACAAAAACATTAATTACCGATTGAATTTATTGACTGGACAAGACGAAAGTAAAATCGTTCATGTTGATAATGTAGAAACCTTGAAAACCATCAATCAAAATTCTCAAGATTACGTCAATCGTACAGATATTAAATCATATGATGTAAAAAATCAGATTGCTGATAGTCAAATCAAAATTGCGAAAGCAGCTTATTACCCTCAATTAGCAGTTTCAGCTGGATATATTGCGATGGATATTGATAAAGTTGCTTCGGTTACAAATGCAACAAATGTTGGTGTCGGATTGAAATATGATTTATCTTCTTTGTATAAAAATAAAGCAGAAGTTGAAATTGCAAAAGCTCAGAAATTAGAAAATGAGATGCAAAAAGAAACGACAATTGATAAAGCTAAAGTTGAAATGAACGAAGCTTTTCAAAAGTATGATTTAGCAAAAAAGAAAAATAATGTTTACAAAGAAGCTGTAGAACAAGCGAACGAAAACTACAGAATTGTAAAAGATAAAAATGACAACGGATTGGCTGATACAGACGATTTATTAGAAGCGGATGTACAACAATTGCAAGCAAAAATCAATCAAGTTGTCGGAGATGCTGACGAACAATTAGCGATCTACGAATATTACTATACTACAGGAATTTTATTAGAAAACGTACAATAACACCTCTCGATATGGAAGAAAATAATCAAGAAAAGAAAAAAATAAATTCAAAATTTATCATCGTTTTAGGAGCATTAATCATCCTTGGAGGTGGATATGGAGTTTATAAATATTTACACGGACAAGCGCACGAAATTACTGATGATGCACAAATTGAATCAAAAATAACACCTGTTATACCTAAAGTTTCAGGATACATTCAGAAGATTTTAGTAGAAGATAACCAAATGGTTCACAAAGGTGATACATTAGTTGTTTTGGATGGATCTGAATTTGCCTTGAAATTGCAACAATCGCAAGATGCTCTATTACAAGCAGAAGGTCAATTAGGAGTTGCTCACGCAGGTGTTTCTCAAGCTGGTGCAGCTATTGGAGTGACAGAAGCTGGTGCAGTTGCAGCAAATACAACAATCGAAACAGCTCAAGCAAGTGTTAATACAGCTCAAGCAAATGTAGAAGCAGCAAAAGTACAAGTTTGGAGAACGAAAAATGATTTTGATCGTTACAATAAATTATACCAAAATCAATCGATCACAAAACAACAATACGAGCAAGCTTTAGCAGCAAAAGAAACAGCTGAAAAGCAATTGCGAATTGTACAAGAACAATTAGGTGTTTCTCGTGCTCAATTAGCTTCTACAGCAAAACAAGCGCAAGCTACAGCAAAACAAGTGAACACTTCGAAAGCACAAGCTGATGCTTCAAAAGCACAAATTAAAGTTGCGGAAGCAGCAATTGGTCAAAGCAAAACAAACATCGATAATGCAAAATTATATTTGTCTTATACGTATGTAATTGCAGCTGAAGATGGACAAGTTTCTAAAATTAATTTACAACCAGGACAATTGGTTCAAGCTGGTCAATCTTTGTTTAATATTGTGACAACAAATAATATTTGGGTTGTGGCAAATTACAAAGAAACTCAATTAGAAAAAATTAGAGTTGGACAAGAAGCCATCATCAAAGTAGATGCATATCCAAACCACGAATTCAAAGCGAAAGTAACGTCTTTATCTCCTGCAACTGGTGCTAAATTTGCGTTATTACCTCCAGATAATGCGTCTGGTAACTTCGTAAAAACAGTTCAACGTCTTCCTATTAAAATCGAATTTATCGATCAAAAAGACGAAATGTTGAAAATGATTCGTCCAGGTATGAACGTGGAAGCTGATATTCTTTTAAAATCGAATACTTCTGCAAAGTAATAACACCTATTCAGAAAAATTATGGAAGAAAATAATTTAGTTGAATATGGTGCAAGACGTGTAATCATCACCATTACCGCCATCATGTGTGCATTGTTAGAGATTGTTGACACAACAATTGTTAACGTTGCGATGAATGACATGAAAGGTAGTTTGGGTGTCTCTTTAACTGATATTGCGTGGGTGGTTACCGCTTACGCAATTGCCAATGTAATTGTAGTACCGATGACCAGCTGGTTGTCGCAACAATTTGGACGACGCAATTATTTTGCGGCTTCGATTATCATTTTTACAGTTGCCTCATTTCTTTGTGGAAATGCAACAACGTTGTGGGAAATTATCTTGTTCCGATTTATTCAAGGACTTGGTGGTGGAGCACTGTTGGTAACTTCGCAAACCATCATTACCGAAAGTTATCCACCCGAAAAGCGTGGTTTAGCGCAGGCAATTTATGGAATGGGAGTTATTGTTGGTCCTACGCTTGGTCCGCCTTTAGGAGGTTATATTATTGATAATTGGTCTTGGCCATATATATTTTACATCAATATTCCGATCGGGATTATTGCCGTATTGTTAACGATATCATTTGTTCGTAGCCCAAAATATGCAGAGAAATCAAAACTAAGTCAAGTCGATTTCTTGGGAATTATTTTGTTAGCCATTGCAGTTGGATCGTTACAATATGTATTAGAACACGGACAACAAGACGACTGGTTCTCAGATTCGACAATTGTAACCTTGAGTATCGCAAGTTTCTTCGGATTCATTTTATTTGTTTGGCGAGAATTAGTTTTCAAACATCCAATTGTAAATTTACGTGTACTGAAAGATAGCAACTTAGCAGTTGGTACTATTTTATCCTTCATCTTAGGATTTGGATTATATGGATCGACATTCATTATTCCAATTTATACACAATCAATCTTAGGATGGACTGCAACTGATGCAGGTTTATTATTAATTCCTTCATCGTTGATGACTGCTTTCATGATGCCAATCATCGCAACAATGTTACAAAAAGGTGTACCACCAAAATACATGGTTGCAGGAGGATTCTTTATCTTTTTCTGTTACAGTTTTTGGTCATACAAAATCTTAACACCAGACACAGGTTCCGAGCATTTCTTTTGGCCATTAATTGTTCGTGGAGTTGGATTGGGATTATTATTCGTACCTGTTACCACACTTTCACTTTCAAGTTTGAGAGGGCAACAAATTGGTGAAGGAGCTGCCTTTACAGGAATGATGCGTCAGTTAGGAGGATCTTTTGGTATCGCGATTATTACAACATTTATTTCTCGTTGGACAGTTGGACACCGAACAAATTTAGTTTCGCATCTTGATACATCCGATTTTGATGTACAAAAACATATTCAGAATTTACAAATGAGCTTCATTAGTAAAGGTTTTGCCCCAAATGAAGCATTAAATAAAGCCTATAACCTACTCGATTTACAAGTTACCAAACAAGCAACTGTGTTAACTTATATGGATGTTTTCTTGTATTTGGGTGTAGTTTTCCTAATCTGTATTCCATTTATTCTGTTCTTTATCAAAAAAGGAGCAGGTAAAGTAATCAGTGCAGGACATTAAAAAAGAATAATTATTTTAATTTTCAGTTTTTTATAAATGTAAAATCCATCTCAGCTCTTGAGATGGATTTTTTGTTGCATATAATCTTAATTCTGAATAAAATTTCGTCGGTTCGAGTGATTTTTAGAAATGCATAAAAATCGTATCAAAACCTTAATTCTACACTCCCCTAACCCCTCTTAAGAGGGGAATATAATCCCTTCAAGGGATTATAGGGGTGTTTAAAATATCTTAATTTGGATTCTCCCCTTTACTTGCAGGCAACACACTATTTCTTGCAGCTTTCACAATTTCGTTCAAATCGTGGTACAAATTAGACCAATCCGGTACATCTTTCATTGCTGTAATTAGATTGAGGTAAGATCGCATCACTTGTTCCAATTCTTTTCGAGTAGATGAAGCACTAGCAATTTGGCGCAAATCTCCGTTTGCCTCTGCTTGTTGCGCAAATAATACCTCGAAATCTGTATGCTTTGTTTTCAGTTCAGTAAAAGCTGTTGCAAGCGCTAAATTTGTAAGACGTTGTGCGTTTTCGGGCTTTTCTAATTCTTCGATAAGCTTCTTCAATTGTGCTGTTTCAGCAGAATAACTCAATCGGTCCAAATCTAATCCAAACGTTTGGAAAACTTTGTATAAAGCTTCCGCATCTTGATAGTTTGCTACAGAAGTCAATTTGCGGTAACCATTCAGGAAAGCCTTCATGTTACTAAATGCAACATCGCGCTCTTTATCTGCTGTCGCCACCTCTTTTCCTTTTCCGCTGTAGGTCAACTTTGTGTATACCGTGTCGTAGTTTTGATAACTCGCAATAAGAGACAACAGCAAAGGATGGTTCTCTACAATGGTATAATTTCTGGCTTGAGAAGAGTTGATAGTTCGCTGCGCTAATGTCGCCAGATTTTTTGTAGATAATTTTGATAAATTTACTTTCATAATAGGTAGATTAAGTATTTATAATTCATTCATTGTTAATGCTTTATAAATATAATCAATAAATATTATAATTAATAATGAGAAAACATTACAAACAGATTTGTTTGTAATAAAATCTTCTTGACAAACATTACAAACAGACTTGTTTGTAATTAAATCTTCTTGGCGAACATTACAAACACACTTGTTTGTAATAAAATCTTCTTGGCAAACATTATAAACAGACTTGTTTGTAATAAAATCTTCTTGGCGAACATTATAAACAGACTTGTTTATAATTAAATCTTCTTGGCGAACATTATAAACAGACTTGTTTATAATTAAATCTTCTTGCAAACATTACAAAAAATGAAACTTTAACTATTATTGTTAATGTTTATATTTGTGAAAAATTTAAAAAAAATGCTGACATTTTTTTTACAAAACTAAGCGATGTTTTGTTTCGCAATAAATAATGTTAGCGGCAATTATAAACCATTTATAGAAATAATATAATGCCTAGAAAAAAGATTAACCCAAATAGAGATAAAAATAGTATTGACAATTTAGACTTGACAGTTGAAAATAATTTTCCGAAATTTCTTAAATCCATTAAATTAGAACCTTTTAGACATATACCCTCTTTAACAGTTAATTTTAATCATCCAATTTCTGTTATCTCTGGTACAAATAGGTCTGGTAAATCAACTATATTAATGGCGATTGCTTGTAGTCATTTTAATTTCATTAAAAGAAATCCTCAAAATGGAAATCTTGACAGACATACTTGGAGTTCTTTGATGCAGATAACGAATAAGGATATACAGTCAGAAGATTGGACTTATTACATAACATATAAAACAGGAAATAAAATTGAAAC
The DNA here is from genome assembly GCF_019308355.1 of Empedobacter falsenii. Lineage (GTDB taxonomy): Bacteria > Bacteroidota > Bacteroidia > Flavobacteriales > Weeksellaceae > Empedobacter > Empedobacter falsenii_B. Next base: position 271,021 of record NZ_JAAGKM010000001.1, read on the forward strand.
TAAGAGAGGACAAAGAAAACATACAACAAAAAAATGGAATGGAATTGGAAAAAAAGAAAGTCAATTTAAATTTCGAGATGTTGTATTCATAGACTTAGATCGTATATTACCTGCTAGAAATTTTAGCAAAGTAATCTTTAACAAAACTAAGTCTGTTAATGAGCATACTATTTCTTTAAATAATTCTGAAATAATAGAAGAATATTTGTCTTATATTTTAGAAGAATCTTTTGAATTAAATAAACTTGCTACTTATCAAGATAAAGATATATTTAAATACAAAAATTCCAATCAATATTCGAGTTACAATGCAGCAACAGGTGAAGAAGTATTAACTAAAATTATTATTGATGTTGTTGAAGCTAATAAAAACTCTTTAATTTTGATAGATGAGATAGAAATTGGCTTACATCCAAAAGTTCAAAGAAGATTGATTGAAGTTTTATATAATATTTCTTGGAATGATAATAAGCAATTCATTTTATCCTCGCATTCGCAAACAATTCTTTCAAGCCTTCCAGATATTTCAAGAATTTTCATAGAAAAAGACTACTCAAATAACTTTAAAAGCATTCAAAATATTAGTGTTAATGCCGCATTATCTAAGATGGACTCTGTTTCTTATCCACTAATTGACTTATATTGTGAGGATGATATTGCTGAAAAAATAATTAAAAAAATTCTTTCAAGTTTGCAAACTAATAGTAACCTAACCAATCTTTCAGATCTAATAAATATTATAATATCAGGATCTGCAGATAAAACATATAACTACTTCACTGTACATAAAGAAACATATCAGTATAAAAAAATAAAAACTGGTTTCGCTTGTATTCTGGATGGAGATATGAAAACTAGATTTTCATCAGAAGAAAGTTTATTTTATCTCTACTCAGACAAAAGTCCTGAACTTTTTTTAGCAGAAAAATACCAAGAGGTAAATCCTAATGGAACATTAGAATACCACATTAATAATTCTGATAATCATTGCCTATTTGATAAAATGAATGAATTAGGAATTGGAAGTTCTAAAGATGAGGCTTTTAATTTATGTTGGGATGTATTCAAAGACTCGACCGAGGGTATCGAACATATAAACGAGTTAGAAAATTTTGTAAAACAAATGTTGACACTGTACCAAAAACTGTGTAAGTATAAAATTCTGCTTGGGTTAAAATCGAGCAGAATTTTTTTTATACATTTAATATTTACATATTTATGGAAACAAAAGACCTATTTCCGGATGATTTTTTCAAACAGTTTAAAACTGGCGATGAACTCCAAAACTTTCTCAAAGACTTACAAAAGCGAGGGATTGAAAAAATGTTAGAAGGTGAGTTAGATGCTCACCTGGATTACGACAAGTATGATTTACGCAAGCAAGAAAATGCGCGTAATGGTTATTCTAGCAAAAAGATAAAAACGAGTTATGGCGAAGAAGAAATAAAGGTCCCTAGAGATCGTGATGCTAGTTTTAATCCGATGCTGATACCTAAACGAAAAAGCATGGTAGAAGGCTTAGAAAACGTTATTGTATCGCTTTACGCCAAGGGAATGTCCGTTTCTGATATTGAAGAACAGATCAGAGAGGTCTACAATTTTGACGTTTCTCAATCCACGATTTCTCGTATAACAGATGCTATCACCTCTGACATTATAGCTTGGCAAAATCGTCCATTAGAACCTGTTTATTTAATCGTTTGGATGGACGGAATTG
>NZ_JAAGKM010000020.1 GCF_019308355.1 Empedobacter falsenii
CTTCAGCTAAAGTAATTTCTGAACTAGAAAAACTAATCGAATGGCGAGGGAAACCTGAGAAAATTAGAGTAGATAATGGTCCAGAATTTATTGCTGAAAAACTAAAACTATTTTGTCAAAAAAAAGCCATTGAATTATATTATATTCAACCTGGGAAACCTACGCAAAACTCATTGATTGAAAGATTTAATAGAACTTTTAGAACAGATTTTTTAAATGCTTATTTATTTGAAAATATCAAAGAAATGAAAAATTATACAGAAATTTGGATGTGGATGTATAACAATGAAAGACCACACAGTTCTTTGCAATATCTTTCTCCTAGAAACTTTTTATTGAAATATGGTAAGGTCAAAAATCCTAATGATTTTCCTACATTTCAAATTAATCAAAATAATAATACAATAATATTAAATAAAAACTCTACTTTTAAGTGTTCTTAACAAGGGGAAGATTACAGTTGTACCGAAGACTTATACGATTGATAATGAATTATAAAAAAGGCATTAAAACTCTCACGTTAAGAAAATGTTTGAGAGTATTAATAAGATTTTTTATTTTATGAAGTTTTATGACTAACTAATGAAGTTATAATTATAGTTTTATATTAAATTTGTACAACAAAAACAACTATAGAAAATGGCTGAAAAGATATGGTTATCATCTCCTCATATGGGAGGAAATGAATTAAAATACATTCACGAAGCATTCGATGCAAACTGGGTGGCTCCTTTAGGACCAAATGTTAATGGTTTTGAAGCAGATTTAGAAAATTTCTTAAATGCAGATGTAAAAGTTGCAGCATTAGCTGCAGGAACAGCGGCAATTCATTTAGCATTAATAGAATGTGGGGTTTCACATGGTGATGAGGTAATCTGTCAATCGATGACATTCTCAGCAACAGCAAATCCAATTGCGTACCAAGGTGCAACGCCTGTTTTCATCGATTCTGAAAAAGACACATGGAATCTTTGTCCAATTGTATTAGAAGAAGCAATAAAAGATCGTATTGCAAAAGGAAAAACACCAAAAGCGATTTTAGCGGTTCATTTGTATGGAATGCCTTACAAGGTTGACGAAGTACATGCTGTTGCAGAAAAATATAACATTCCTGTGATAGAAGATGCTGCAGAAGCATTGGGTTCTACGTTCAAAGGTAAAGCTTGTGGAACGTTTGGCCGTTTCGGAGCCTTATCGTTTAACGGGAATAAAATTATTACAACTTCTGGTGGTGGAGCGTTGGTTTCTCATACACAAGAAGATAAAGATAAAGCGGTATTTTTAGCGACACAAGCGCGTGATAATGCACCTCATTATCAACATTCGCATATTGGATACAATTACCGTATGAGTAATATTACTGCAGGTATTGGTCGTGGACAAATGGAAGTATTGACAGATAGAGTAGAAGCTCGTCGTGCAATGAACAAATTCTATCAAGAGTTATTTTCTGATATTGATGGCGTAACTGTTTTTGTTGAACCAAGTTCTGATTATTTCTCTAACCATTGGTTATCTGCGATTTTAATTGATCCAAAAGTAGCAGGGAAAACACGTGAAGATTTGCGTTTAGCTTTCTTGGAAGATGATATCGAATCTCGTCCATTATGGAAACCAATGCACATGCAACCTGTATTTGCAGATGCACCTTATTATGGAGGAACAGTAGCAGAAGAATTATTCGAAAATGGATTATGTTTACCTTCTGGTTCTAATTTAACAGATGCAGAACGCGAACGAATTTCTGCTAAAGTAAAAGAAGTGTTTGGAAAATAATTCTCAAAAATATAATATCAATCAAATCCTCTCAAGTTTTCTTAGGAGGATTTTTTGTTTGTTAATATGAGTTAATATGAAATAAATTCCCCTCTTGAGAGGGGTAAGGGGAGTGTAAAATTATAGATTGATATTCTAGTTGATTGAACGGAGCCGAAATCAAAATATATAAGATACGATTCTGAGACAAGCCCAGAATGACAAAATCCGTTTCCAAAACTGAATTTGATTATTAATAAGAATAAGAATAAGAATAAAAGCGTAAAACGTTAAGCGTATAACTTAATAAAAACCGACCTTAAAACTCTCACGTTAAGAAAATAATTTAAGTTCTAAGTATTGAGTTTTAAGTAATAAGTTTTTACAAAATTTGTGAATGAAAAAAGAATTAAAAAAATGTCATATGATTTGGAGGCGAGTGTCAAAAAGTTGAAAGTCATGGTTAAAATGTTTTACTATTTGCGTAGCAAATGATTTAAAACATTGAATGACTAAAACTGATTTTGACCGTCGAAAATCAAAGACTTGATGTTTTGTAATCACATACTCTGTTTGCACAGACTTTGCATTAAGGTAAAAGTTAGAAGAAAAATAATAAAACAGGTTTTAAAATTTCTCGTAAAAAACCGAAATCATCTACAAATAAAACTCAGAATCCCCAGTAATCCTTTCCTTCGTGAATTTCCTAAAAGCGATAAGATGTAGAATAAAACTCATCGGGAAAATACTCAGATAAAGTAACCAATCTACATTTTTATTTAGAATTATTGTTAGAAAAAAACAGACAATAAGCATCGAAAGTAAACCAATTGGAAATTGATGATTGATAAAAATATATTTGATTGGAAAAGTAATAATAATCGCTCCTAAACAACTTATTCCGTACCCAAAATAGGTTGGATTTAGATATAAAGCCATTACTAAACAAGGTAAAATAAAGAGTAAACTGTTTAGGCTAAAATCAATTTCATTCTTTAGTATATATTGTTTGTTGGATAATTTTGAACTTATAAAGTAAGCTAATTTCTCTGTTTTTTGAATATTTCCGAGAAGGAGAAAAAGAATTCCGACAATAGAAACAATGAACAAATTCAGGTTATTTTCAACCAATCCTTGATACGAAATATAATAGGCACCAATAAACATGAGATAATTAATTTTGAATCGTCTAAGTTGAACAATCGTCAAAACATCTAAAATTCGAAGTCTATTTTTTACCATTGGTTTACCAATCTTTCCATTATAAAAAGTGAAAAATAAAATCAATGCAAAAATAACCGCTAAACTAATCATCCAACCAAAATGAATAGCCACAATAATGTTGAAAACATTAACAAGAATGAGATCTATAAGATAAATGAGATAGGTTTTTCGGGGATTGAATAAACCTTTTAAAAGTCCAAAATCTTTTCTGATATTTACTTGCTGACTTGCCATAAAACTAAAAAATAGAACAAGATATTCTTTATAATCAAAGGCAGGAAAACTCGGAAAACTACCATTCAATATTTTGAAAATAATGACAAAATAAAGGATAAAAGGTATCCAAAATTTAGACGAATCGTTGTAGGTTAATTGGCGAAAACGGTTGATGTAAATGATTTTTAGCGTATATAGAATTTTATCCATGATCGATTGATTGCATAAACAAGTTCATAATATTTTCATTCTCAACTTCCGTAATTTGTTGCTCATTTACATAAAATGTTTTGGTCAAATAAGGCGAAACAATCTCGATAATATGCGAAGAAACGAACACAATATTTTCTTTCGATAATTGTCTGATTTTATGCAATAAAACATAATTACTTTCGATATCTAAACCATTAAAAGGTTCATCGAAAATATAAATTTTATAATCATCAAATTGTAAAATAGTATTGACATATGCTTTTTTCAGCGTTCCTGTCGACATTGTTTTAAGTAAAACTTTTTCATCAATATCAAAGATTCGAGTTGAATTTGAGTTTTTTCGACCAGATACTTTTTGATAAAATTTATAAAATTCATCCGCAGTCAAATATTCATAAATCATCGGTTCGGTTGCTAAAAATGCAACATCAGAAGGCTGTAGAATTTCATTGTTTAATCTAATTGAACCTTCATAGGATTTCAAACCGCATAAGGTTTTCAGAAAAGTACTTTTTCCTTGTCCGTTTTTCCCAAAAACGCCATACAAACCATTGGAATCTATTTTGAGATCGATCGCTTTCAAAATAACTTTATCTAAATCATAACTGATTTTCTCAAGATTAATTTCTAAAATTGGTTGAGCCATTTTTACAGAGTTTTAGTGGAATAAAGATAAAAGTACTCAAATAATTTGTTATAAGTTGATTATCGGTTAAATTTGTAATCAAATTGATCAGAAATTATGATTGACCAAATCAAACAATATATTGAAGAAGTAAAAAACTTCCATTCAACAAATGCTGCTGAAATTGAAGAATTCAGAATTAAATTTTTAGGAAAAAAAGGAATTTTAACGGACTTGTTTACGCAGTTCAAATCTGTTCCGAATGAACAAAAAAAGGAATTTGGTCAAGTTGTGAATGAATTAAAAACATTGGCAACTGAAAAATCAACTGTTCTTAAAAATGAAATCTCAAACGAAGGAAAAACTGATTCTTCTTTAGATTTAACACGTCCTGGAGAGCCTTTTACATTGGGTTCTCGTCATCCAATTAATATTACAAAAAATCGTATTATCGAGATTTTTAATCGCATTGGATTCAGCGTTTCTGAAGGGCCAGAAATCGAAGATGATTGGCACAATTTTACAGCGTTAAATTTGCCTGCGCATCACCCTGCGAGAGACATGCAAGATACATTTTTCATCGAAACTAATCCAGATATTGTGTTGCGTACGCATACGTCGTCTACGCAGATTCGTCATATGGAGAAAAATCAACCGCCCATGCGTTTCTTAGCGCCAGGTCGTGTTTACCGTAACGAAGCGATTTCGTCTCGTTCGCATATGATGTTCCACCAAATCGAAGGTTTATACATCGACGAAGGTGTTTCGTTTGCAGATTTGAAACAAACTTTAAGTTATTTTACAACTGAGTTATTTGGTAAATCTGAAATTCGTTTACGTCCTTCATATTTCCCATTTACAGAGCCTTCTGCGGAGGTTGACGTGTATTGGGGATTAGAAACAGAAACTGATTATCGTATGACAAAAGGTACAGGTTGGTTAGAAATTATGGGATGTGGAATGGTAGATCCTAACGTTTTGCGTAATGTTGATATCGATCCTGAGAAATATTCGGGTTATGCATTCGGTATGGGAATTGAGCGTATCGCGTTATTATTATACCAAATTGGGGATATCCGTTTGTATACAGAAAATGATAAACGTTTCTTAGAGCAATTTCAATCGGAGTTATTCTAAGATAGAAAATATTATAAACAAAAAATCCTGTTCAATTGAGCAGGATTTTTTTATTGGAATAATGTTTTAAATAATATATTAGAGATTATATCCTTTAGTTTTAATTTTCATAAAAAAGCATTTAGAAATTGTCATGCCGAGACATCACTCTATTTATTTACAAAGTAATAATTAATGTAATCGTCCTATTAAAAATGGCCTTAAATCTATGACGTTAAGAAAATAATTGAATGTAACGTTAAAAAGATTTTAGCCTGTAGGGTTTTTAAAATCTTTAGTGAAATGAAAGTATTTTTAGTCTAATAGATTTACAGCCTTGACTTTTTGGTTACTTTTTAGTCAAGTAAAAAGTGACATAAAATATAAGGAATATCTAATTATATGATGTGTTTAATTTTCATAAAAAAGCATTTAGAAATTGTCATGTCAAGCTTGTTGAGACATCTCAATTATTATTTAAGTATTGATTTAACATTTTTCTTATCAATTTGTTGATTGTTGACTTCTACAAAATAATCTTGTTGCCAATTTTGAGTTTTCTCCGCTTGTTTATTTTCAGGTTTTACCCAATTCGGATAAACTCTAAAACCTCTTTTTCCTTCTGTTTTAATTGAGGTCAAAATATTCTTTTCAATTAAAATTGATGTCGGAAAAATATAAAAACCTAGTTTAGAATCATCTTCTGCAGCAATAATGTAATAATCAAAACCATCATTTTCGTCAAAAGGTTCGGTTTGTTTAGCTGTATTTCGTTTCCATAACGTTACAAATTGACCAACTTTTTTAGGCGTAATTTTCGCTTTTCTAAATTTTATAGAAAATTCTTTAACATTGAAATTATAACCTATATATTCGTCACATTCTGCATCTTTTTCAAGAGTTGAAATGGATAAATTCGAAGATTTTAGAACAAAATCTTCGAATTTTTGAATAATTTCAATCATTTATTTCAATTGTTGATAAAAGTATAAATCATACGTTGGGAATAAATTTGGATAGAAAATTTTTCCTAAATCATTCAAAATAATATCAGGACGAAGAATTCCTTGTTCAAAATAATCATTCGAACCTTTTGCATTCATACGTTTGTTGTAAGCGTACACATTTCCTTTCTTAAATGCATCAAACCACGCATAGTTTGGATAAGAAGCTTTCATTTCTGCCAACGTATTTACGTTTGTAACATTGATCCAATAATTTGCAGATTTTCCAGCTGTATAAACTTCTTCAAATGTTAAGCTCAAACTATTTTCACCTGTTTTATTCTTGAAAATATAATTTCCTTTCGCATCATCAATCAATTTTGCTTGCAACAAATCATTTGTCGGAACGTACCAAATGTCGCCATACATTGTATTCACAATTGTAGAAACATTACCTTGCGCTTTGGTTTGAATGATATTTTTGATCGAATCATAATTATTTTTAACCGTTTCTACGCGTTTTTCAGCTTCTGTATCTTTTCCGAATAATTTTCCGAAAACCTTCAAATACTCAACTTGTCCCAATGGGTTTTGCTCTTTGTATTCATCTAAATACAATACTTTTATTCCATTTTGTTCCAATTGTTGATGAAATTTTGCTAAAACAGGATTAGAACTTGCGATAATCAATTGTGGTTTATTTTTTAAGATAATTTCTGTGAATAGTTCGTTTGAATTTCCAACTTTTAAGATTGATTTATTCGCAATTCCTTCTGCTATTTTAGGATTGTAAATAAAATCTGCATCGCAAACTCCTTTGATTAAGTCAAGACTTCCTAATTGATCTAAAAACGTCACAGCAGACGAAGTTTCTACCATCACAGTTTTGATTGGCAAGTCTTTTTTATCAAATGAAATCGTATTTCCAGATGATTTTATCGTGATTGTTTCGTTGTTTTCTTCGATAGAAATATTTTTTGCAAACTGAAAAGTTGTATTTTCTTGTTCGGTTTTAACAGCTTCTTTCGACTGTTTACAACTACTAATGGCAAGAAGAACGAATGAGGTTAGAATAAATTTTTTTATCATTTGGATTGAATTTAGAGGAAGCAAGTTAAGAATTCTGTCAAAATCATAAAAAAATATTTTTGTAAGCAATTGATACGTTGTAAATTAAATTATTGTTAAAAATTTTTCTCGAAAAGCTTAGGTTTTTACGATAAAAGTGCTGTATATTTGCATTCGAAAATAAGGGAAAATACTTTCAATTATTTCAAACGGCCGAGTGGCGCAACTGAATAGCGCACTTGATTACGGCTCAAGAGGTTACAGGTTTGAATCCTGTCTCGGTCACAAAAATGCTCAGCGTCAATCGTTGAGCTTTTTTTATGAATGTTAAATTCTATTGTTATCAATAAAAAAGTCCATCTACAAATTGTAAATGGACTTTTTGGATTTTTATTATTTCTTTCTGAAGTAAACTTCAACTGGAACTCCTTCAAAATTGAACTCCTTTCTCAATTGATTTTCGATAAATCGTTTGTAAGGATCTCTAATATATTGCGGCAAGTTACAGAAAAACGCGAATTGAGGCGTTTTTGTAGGTAACTGCGTTACATATTTGATTTTGATGTATTTTCCTTTTACTGCAGGTGGAGGTGTAATCTCGATAATCGGTAACAAGGTTTCGTTTAATTTACTTGTTTTGATACGACGACTGCGGTTCTCGTAAACTTCGATAAATGTATCCACAGCTTTCAAGACACGTTGTTTTGTAAGAGCCGAGATAAACAACACAGGAACGTCTGTAAAAGGCGCAATACGTTTTAGAATAGCATCTTTGTATTCTTTCATTGTATTGGTTTCTTTTTCCAATAAATCCCATTTGTTGATTAAGATGACCACACCTTTTCGGTTACGTTCTGCTAAATAAAGAATATTCAAATCTTGTGCTTCAATACCACGTTCTGCATCAATTACTAAGACACAAACGTCGCATTCTTCGATTGCACGAACCGAACGCATCACAGAATAAAATTCTAAATCTTCGCTTACTTTTCCTTTTTTACGCATTCCGGCAGTGTCTACCAAAACAAATTCGTGTCCAAATTTATTGTACAACGTTTCGATAGAATCACGTGTTGTTCCTGCGATATCCGTTACAATATTACGTTCTTCACCTAATAATGCATTGATTAATGTAGATTTTCCAGCATTTGGACGACCTACGATTGTAATTTTAGGTAAACCTTCGAATGGATCAATGTGTTGTTCTTCTGTAAAACAATCTACCACATCATCTAATAATTCACCTGTTCCACTTCCGCTCATTGCAGCGATAGTGTACATTTTTTCGAATCCTAAGTTATAAAACTCATAAGAATCTTCTAAATTTTTGTTGGTATCGACCTTATTCACAACTAAGAATGTAGGCTTCTTAGTGCGTCTTAAAAGGTTGCCAACTTCCTTATCCATATCCGTTAAACCAACTTGATTGTCTACCATGAACAAAATTACATTTGCTTCATCAATAGCCAATTCAACTTGCTTGCGGATCTCTTCTTCAAAGGTATCATCTGAACCAACGACATACCCTCCGGTATCGATTACGGTAAACTCTTTTCCATTCCAATCAGATTTTCCATAGTGACGGTCACGTGTAACACCAGAAGTGTCATCAACGATAGCTTGTCTTTTTTGGATCATTCTGTTGAAGAACGTAGATTTACCAACGTTTGGTCTTCCTACAATTGCAACTATATTTGACATTTTGCAAAGGTATAATTTTTAGAATTATTTTTTACATTAATTTTTTGATTGAGAAAGTATTGTAAATAAAAAAGGTTAGATAAACTCTAACCTTACTCCATTTTTATTTTACAACTTTAAGAAGTTCTTTTTCAGCAACCACTTTTCTAAGTCCGGAACTTGAGAAACGGTGGTCTCTTGAATTGTAATACAATTCGATTCCTTTTTCTTCACAATATTTACGTCCTGTAAAGTTTTTGTCTTGGTATTCAATCCCTAAAATACGCACATCGATTTTGAAAGATCTCAAAACATCTTCTAAATCCTGTTCTGTTGCATAAGGCACAATTTCGTCAACAAATTTGCAACCTTTTAACTGAATGTAGCGTTCTACAACAGTTTGTGTTGGTTTGTTTTTTTCTGGTCGATCTAATGTTGGATCTGTTTGTAAACCTACAATCAAATAATCGCAATGTTGTTTTGCGTCTTCTAGCATTTTGATATGTCCCGCATGAAGCAAATCAAAAGCACTAAATGTAATTCCGATTTTCATAGTGAATTAGTTTAGTCTTTTATAGTTAGTTTTTATTAATCTTCAGATGATCGGTTGTAATCATCTTCAATTCGAATGATGTCTTCCTCACCAAAATACGTACCATGTTGAACTTCGATAAAAATTAGAGTCTCATTACCTATGTTCTGAATACGATGTTTTGCTTTTAATGGAATAATAACGACTTCACCTGCTTTGTATTCATATTCTTTATCATCAAGTGTTACCATTGCAGTACCCTGAACAATTGTCCAAACTTCTGCACGATGATTGTGGTATTGGTAAGACAAACGCCCGCCAACATTCACTTCTATTCTTTTTAATTTATATATATCGGTGTCCTCTAATACGTAGTACGAACCCCAAGGTCTATTTCCTATTTCCATGTTTTATGCAATTTACGGAATATTTAGATACAACTCTAAAATACTCGATGAATAAATTGTTATGTTCATTCAAAAAAAAAACCTCAAACACATGCTTGAGGTTTTATAAATGTGGTGGTGCCTCCAGGAATCGAACCAGGGACACAAGGATTTTCAGTCCTTTGCTCTACCAACTGAGCTAAGGCACCGTCATTTTGGATTGCAAATATAAGAAGGTTTATTTTATATTTCCAAAATTATTTTTAAATATTTTCTATTAATTTTTTAATGAATTGATTTTTATTCATTTATTTTTATAAAAATTACGAATTGGTAACAAATGGAATGGTCAATCGCACTTTTGCACATCTGGAATTTTATCAAAGAATGGTATTGGGTTCCGCTTACAATCCTTTATGTAATGGTGATTGTTACTATTTTGATCGAAAATCGAAACCCAACCAAAACAATTGCATGGATATTAGTAATTGTTTTTCTACCGTTTATTGGAATAATTCTATATTTTTTCTTTGGACAGAAATTTAAAAAAGATGAATTTTTTAAACGAATAGATAAGAATCATCAAAAAATCATCAATGAAAAATGGGCTGAAATGGATCAATTTGTTCAAGATGATTTAGATAAAGTAAATACAAGAATAGGTTCGTTGTCAAAGGTTTATCGTTATTTAAACAATGCAAGAGTTGCTTATCCTGCAACAAATAATAAAGTAAAGTTGTTGACAAATGGAGAAGAAAAATTCCCTCTTTTTTTGGAAGCTTTACGTGAAGCGAAAGATCATATTCATCTCGAATATTACATTTTTGATGAAGATAATATTGGTAATGAAATCATTGATATTCTGATTGAAAAAGCTAAAAATGGTGTAGAAGTTCGTGTAACTGCGGATGATTTTGGTTCACCAAAACTGAATAAACATCAATCAAGATTTGATGGAACAGGTGTGGAATTTCAAACATTTTTACCTGTTCGATTTTCTTCTTTGGCAAATTCTAATTATCGTAATCACCGCAAAATTTTGATTGTTGATGGTAAAAAAGCATTTGTAGGCGGAATTAACATTAGTGATAAATACATTAATCAAAATGGTGTAAAAAGCCCAAATAATAAGGTTTATTGGCGTGATACTTCGGTGATGATTGAAGGCGATTCTATCAATAGTTTGCAATTGCATTTTTATCTAAATTGGATGATGACGGAAGGCAAAAAGTATAATATTTCTGATCCAAAATATTTTTATTCAAGTAAAGAAAAGAACGATTTTTCAACGGTTAGTTTTGGACTTTCTTCACCAGGAAGTGATTTACATTCGGCAATGGAAGCGATGGTTCTGGCAATTACTTTGGCGAAAAAGAAAGTGCAATTGTGCACGCCATATTTTATACCAAGTGACGAATTTAAAACAGCGATGATGATTGCTGTTTCGAGCGGAGTAGAAGTGGAGTTGATTATACCTAAAAAAGGCGATTCTATTGTAGTGCAACAAGCGTCATTATCATTCCTAAAACCTTTGATGAAGCGGGGTGTAAAAGTTTATTTATACGAAAAAGGATTTATTCACGCCAAAACAATAACGGTTGATGATAAATTGGCTTTTATTGGAACAGTGAATTTAGATTATCGTAGTTTTATGATTAATTTCGAGATTACTTCGGTGATTGAAAATGCAACGTTATTACAACAAATGAGTGCTCAATTTGATATAGATAAAGAGGATTCAGAATTATTAACGCTAGAAAAATGGGAAAATAGACCTTGGTATTACCGTGCATTTGCATCAATTTGTAGATTGTTAGCACCGATATTGTAAATATTTATTACATTCGATTTTAGATCAAGGTAATATGAAAAAGGTATCTTTATTAACAATTGGAAAAATTGCTATAGGTGCAGTTCTAGCTTATGGTTTTCTAAATTTTATAGATCAACCAGATGTTATGATTGAATCTTTTAAAACTGGATTTTTAGAAGGAATCTTAGGAAAATAAAACAAAAACCTCCACTTCAATTAAAGTGGAGGTTTTTGTTTTTTATTGATTTTTAAAATCTTCGATTTCTTTTCTAATTTCTTCATATCGACTTCTCAAATCGTCCGAAATATTATTCGGGATATCTTTAATTTTCTTCAATTGTAATGAAATAAAAATCGCAAATAATCCTGTCGAAATAACCGCTAAACCAAGCCATGCAACAGCTGTTAAACCTGCTAATTGTGGTTTTGATAATAAAATAAGCGAAATGATTAATCCAATAATAGCTAAGAACAGAGAAATTCCCCAATCTTTTACGCCATAATTTTTTAGGTCGAAAGCATAACTAATTCCAGAAATTGAGCGGAATAAAATTAAAAATCCAACATAATAAGCAAAAACTTCTAAACTTAGAATTGGATTTACAACTAACATAAATCCAACAATAGTTGTAATAATTCCATATGTCAATGTCCAGCCCCAACTATCAATTTCATCTTTGTTCGAAATGGAAAAGATAATTTCTGAAATTCCTGAAAATAAAAACGAAACTGCAAAGAAGACTGAAAGTGCTACATATGATGCAGTAGGAAATGCAAAACAATAAATTCCTAATCCAACAAATAGTAATCCTATGATAAGTAAAATCCACCAATATTTGATAGAATTTTTAATTGATTTGTAAAAAGTACGTGCCATTTTGAAAATTGATATTTTAAATTATGCTCTTAAATTTAAGAAATTTTATAATTAAAAGCATTCTTTTTTGAGTAATTTATAATGAAATTAGATTTCTTAAAATTCAGGATTTATTTCATGCCAGAATAAAATTAAAATACCCTTAACTTTGAAGTTCGCTTAAAAATCAACGAAAATGAAGTATGGAATAGAGGCGGCTTCTATCTACGTTCCGCATATATATTTACCAATAAAAGATTTAGCAATTCAGCGTAATATTGATCCTGATAAACTTGAAATTGGTTTAGGTTTAAAGAGAATGTCAGTTTTAGATGTTCACGAAGATACAGCAACTATTGCTGCGAATGCTTTGTTGAAATTGATTACAGATTTTAATGTTAATCCAAACGAAATCGGACGAATTTATTTAGGAACAGAAAGTGCTTTGGATGGAGCAAAACCAACGGCTACTTATGCGGTTCAGTTAGTAGAATCTGTTTTGGCAAATCAATTTGGAGAACGACCTTTCAAACACACAGATGTTGTGGATATGACATTTGCGTGCGTAGGAGGAGTAGATGCGATGCACAATTCTATCGATTATGTTCGTGTAAATCCAGCTAAAAAAGCGATTGTAATTGCGGCAGATTATGCAAAATATGGTTTAGAATCGACGGGAGAATATACGCAAGGTGCTGGTGCAGTAGCGATGTTAATCTCGAATCAACCAGATTTGATTGCGTTTGATAACAATTGGGGAATTGGAATGGAATCTGTTTTTGATTTCTTTAAACCACATCAATCAACTTCTGACACAGCAGTTTTAAATGCTTTAGGAACAACAAAATCTGAAATCGAAATCTTTTCAGATGAACCAGTTTTTGAAGGTCAATATTCTAACGAATGTTATAAAAATAGAGTTAGAGAAGCTTATTTCAACTTTAAAGAAAAGTCTAAAGTAGAAGGTAAATTGTACGAAAATTGGCGATATATTGCTTTTCACTTGCCTTATGCATTTCAAGGAAAAAGAATGTTTTCGGATGTTTTTGCATTAGAAAATGGTCAAAATAATTCGAATGATAACTTGAAAATTGTTTCAAAATCGGATGAATATAAAGCCTTAATCAAAGAAAAAGTAGAACCAACTCAACGTGCTTCTTCGGAGATCGGAAATATGTACACAGCTTCTGTTTTCACGGCGTTTTTATCGGCTTTACAAGTGAGCGCTGATAATGATGAAGAGTTGAATGAAAAAACTGTTGGATTTATTGCGTATGGTTCTGGATCTAAATCAAAAGTTTTTCAAGGACAAATTGGTGAAGGTTGGAAAAATGTGATGAATAAAATGGATTTGTTCAATTATTTGAATCAAAGAGAAGCGATTTCTTTTGAACAATACCAAGATCTACACAATAAAAATCTAAAAACATCTATTAATGATTCGAAAGGTTTTGCCTTAGATCGCATTGAAACTGAAATTCCAGATTTGAAAGGTGCAAGATATTATACTTACAAAGGATAAAAACATAAAAAAATCGCTCATTTGAGCGATTTTTTTTATACTATTTTCTGCTTCCATTTCCCTCGTTTAAAGAGAATAAATGCTAAAATTGCAATAAACGTTTCCGAAACAGGAATTGCTATAAAAACGCCTTCTTCTTTCAAATTGAAATGATAAGAAAGTACATAAGCTAACGGAATTTGAAATAACCAAAATCCAACAAAATTGATAATCGTTGGTGTCATTGTGTCACCTGCTCCATTAAAAGCATTCATCATCACCATTCCAATTCCATATAATAGAAAACCACTTGCCAAAATATACATTCCTTCTTTTGCAACAAGTTTGATATGCGCTTCTGTTGTAAATATCGAAACCAAATAATTGCTTAATCCATAGAAAATAACACTTACAATCAACATATAAATAATGTTGAATTTCATTGTCATTAAAACAGATTTTTCTGCTTTTTCTGGATTTTTATTTCCTAAATTTTGACCAACTAATGTTGCTGCAGCATTGCTTAATCCCCAAGCAGGTAACATAAAAAACATCATCAATCGTAAGGCTGTTTGATAACCAGACGATGCAATTTCTCCACCAGATTGAGCAACAATTCGCGCAAGAATAATCCAACTACAACTTGCAATAATATATTGTACAATAGCAGGAACTGCAATTTTTACAATATTGATAATTAGTTTAGATTTTGGAACGAAATAGCTCCATTTAATTTGAATTAATGAATCTTTTTTCGTTAAACAATACAATTGATAAACCACACCACCACTTCGTCCAATAGCAGTTGCTAAGGCAGCTCCTTCTAATCCCATTTCAGGAAAAAAGAACCATCCACGAACAAGAATTGGACACAGTATAATATTTATTCCGTTAGCTAACCACAAACTTTTCATCGCAATTGCTGCATTTCCAGCTCCGCGAAAAATTCCGTTAATCAAGAATAATAACACAATTGATAAACAACTTGCCATCATTATTTTAGTGAAATTCTTCCCGTATTCTGCGGCTTGTTCGGTTGATCCCATCCAAATCAATAAATCTTTGGAGAATATAAATCCGAAAATACTCAACAGAATTGTAATGATAATCGATAATAAAATTGCTTGCGAAGCACTTTTTGATGCTTTTTCGGGTTTCTTTTCTCCAATTCTTCGTGCAATAATGGCAGTTGCAGCCATACTTATTCCTATTGAAATCGAATAAACAATTGTTAATAAAGATTCTGTAAGACCAACGGTTTGTATGGCGAAAGCGCTTTCTTTTAAATGTCCTACAAAATATAAATCGACCAATGCAAAGACAGATTCCATCACCATTTCGAACATCATCGGAATTGCTAATAGAAAGACTGATTTTTTGATTGGTAACGCGGTTAAATCTAAGTTTTCGCTTGAAAAAGATTGTTTAATCAACGAAAAAATAGACCCAATTTTGGCTGTTAAAGACTTTTCTAAAGTCATTTTTTTTTGGTTTTTCAAATTAAAAATACTTGATAAATTTTTAAATCAAAATGAATTTAACGTTAAGTTGCCGCGAAGTTTTAAGTATTCATTTCAATTAAAATCTGAGAGGATTTTGCGCAAAATTAAATCATTTTTTTCAATACCAATTTATCTTTTTGATTTTATTATCTTTACCAAAATAGCTATACTAAGAAGAAATGAAAAAAACTGCTTTTATTTTATTTAATGTTGCCCTTATGGTAGGAGTGAATGCACAGAGTTATAAGAAAAAGTATCCAGATACAAAAAAAATTGATCATGTTGATACGTATTTTGGAGAGAATGTACAAGATCCATATCGTTGGTTGGAAGACGATTTGTCTGAGGATACTAAGAAGTGGGTAATCGAACAAAATAAAGCAACTTATGCTTATTTGAATGAGATTCCTTTACGCACGCAATTGAAAAAATCGTTGACAGATATCTGGAATTACGAGAAAATTTCGACTCCTTTCAAAGAAGGAGATTATACGTATTACTACAAAAATGATGGTTTACAACAACATTCAGTTTTGTATCGTAAATTAGGTGAAAACGGAACGGAAGAAGTTTTTTTAGATCCAAATAAATTCTCGAAAGATGGTTCTGTTTCTTTGGCTGATGTTAGTTTTTCTAAAGATGGAAGCTTAGTTGCCTATTCTATTTCAGAAGGTGGATCGGACTGGAGAAAAGTAATTGTTTTGAATGCAAAAGATAAAACACAAGTTGGAGAAACATTGATTGATGTTAAATTCTCTGGAACAGCTTGGAAAGGAAACGACGGTTTTTATTATTCTTCTTATGATAAACCAAAAGGATCTGAATTATCTGAAAAAACAGATCAACACAAATTATATTACCACAAGTTAGGAACGGCTCAGAAAAAAGATCAATTGATTTTTGGAGGAGCAGAAATACCTCGTCGCTATGTTGGTGCTTATTTGACAGATGATGAACGTTTCTTAATCATATCTGCAGCCAATACAACAACAGGAAATGAGTTGTATTATCAGGATTTGTCTCAAGCAAATAGCCCAATCAAAACGATTGTGAACAACTTTGATACAAATACTTCTGTTATTGATAATGATGGAGAGACTTTCTACATTTTTACGAATAACAAAGCACCTAATAACAAGGTTGTAAAAGCTACAATCTCAGATTTGAGCGAAGCTGCTTGGCAAACCGTTATTCCAGAAACTGAAAATGTATTATCTGTTTCTACAGGAGGAGGTTATTTATTTGCTAAATACTTAAAAGATGCAATTTCGGTTGTAGAGCAATACAAATATGATGGATCAAAAGTTCGTCAAATTACATTGCCTGGAGTTGGTTCTGCATCAGGATTTGGAGGGAAAAAATCAGAGAAAGAAATCTATTTCGGATTTTCAAATTATATCACACCTTCTACAAGTTACAAGTACAATGTAGAATCAGGTTCTTCAGATGTTTACATTAAACCAAATGTGAAATTTAATTCAGATGATTATATTTCAGAACAAGTTTTTTATACGTCAAAAGATGGAACAAAAGTTCCGATGATTATTACGTATAAAAAAGGATTGAAGAAAAATGGTAAAAATCCTACAATCGTTTATGGATACGGAGGATTCAATATTAGTTTAACGCCAGGATTTAGTCCAGCAACTGCTGCTTGGATTGAAAATGGTGGAGTTTACGCTGTTCCAAACCTACGTGGAGGTGGAGAATATGGTAAAAAATGGCACGATGGAGGGCGTCAATTCAATAAATTGAATGTTTTTAATGATTTTATAGCAGCAGCAGAATATTTACAGAAAAACAACTATACTTCGCCAGATTATACTGCATTATCAGGAGGATCTAACGGAGGATTATTAGTTGGAGCAACAGAAACAATTAATCCAAAAGTAGCAAAAGTAGCATTGCCTGCGGTTGGTGTTTTGGATATGTTACGTTATCATACATTTACTGCTGGTGCAGGTTGGGGCTATGATTACGGAACAGCTGATGATAGTAAAGAAATGTTCGAGTATTTGAAAGGTTATTCACCAGTTCACAATGTAAAAGAAGGAACATGTTATCCTGCTACATTAGTCACAACAGGAGATCATGATGATCGTGTAGTTCCTGCGCATTCGTACAAGTTTGCGGCAAATTTACAAGCGAAACAAGCGTGTGATAATCCAGTTTTAATCAGAATTGAAACGAAAGCTGGTCACGGAGCAGGTCGTTCGACAGAAGTTGTGATCAATGAAACAGCTGATAAGTATGCCTTCACTTTGTGGAACATGGGAATCAAAAAATTGAAATAATTATAATTTAATTCATTCAAAACCATCTGATTATTCAGGTAGATTTTTTAATTTTATAGGGTTAAAAATTTTAAAAATAATGAACACAAAAACATACGCAGCGTTTAATGAAACTGATCCATTAGCGCCACACACAATAGAACGTCGACATTTACATGCGAAAGATATTTTTATAGATATCGAGTATTGTGGAGTTTGTCACAGCGATATTCATACAGCGAAAGGCGATTGGGGAAAACCAAATTATCCAGTTGTTCCAGGGCACGAAATTATTGGTCGAGTAAAAGAAATTGGTTCTGATGTAACAAAGTTTAAAGTTGGAGATTTGGTTGGAGTAGGTTGTATGGTAGAATCTTGTCAACATTGTCATTCTTGCGACGAAGGTTTGGAGCAGTATTGTGAAAATGGTTTTACAGGAACGTACAATTCTAAAAACTCGAAACATGGTGGAATCACTTACGGTGGTTATTCAGAAAACATCGTGGTAGAAGAAGATTTTGTGCTTCACGTACCCGAAAATATCGATGTAAAAGCTGCTGCGCCATTGTTGTGTGCGGGAATTACAACGTGGTCGCCTTTGCGTCACTGGAATGTAAAATCGGGCGATAAAGTTGGTATAATTGGTCTTGGAGGTTTGGGACATATGGGTGTTAAATTTGCAAAAGCAATGGGTGCACATGTTGTAATGATTACAACATCTGAGTCTAAAGGTGAAGATGCAAAGAAACTTGGAGCTGATGAGGTTTTGATTTCGAAAGATGCAACACAAATGAAAGCGCATGCAAATTCATTTGATTTTTTATTGAATACAATTCCTGTAAAACACGATGTTAATCCATATTTACAATTATTAAAATTAGATAAAACAATGTGTATGGTTGGAGCTATCGAGCCTTTAGATGCTGTTCACGGAGGTTTATTGATTATGAAACGTCGTAATTTAGCAGGATCTTTAATTGGAGGAATCAAGGAAACACAAGAAATGTTAGATTTTTGTGGAGAACATAATATTGTGTCTGATGTCGAAATGATCGATATTCAAAACATTAATGAAGCTTACGAGCGAATGATGAAATCTGATGTGAAGTACCGTTTTGTGATTGATATTAAATCATTGAAAGAATCTTAATCTTAGATATAGAAACAAAAAAATCCGCTTAACGAGCGGATTTTTTTGAGTTTTTAAGTTCTATTTCGCAACAGAATCTTTTGTTGTTTCTGCTGGATTTACAGTTTTCGAAGAATCTACCGTAACTCCTTCTACAGAATCTGCCGCAGGAATCTCTGCTTTTTCAACATTTACAGAATCTTCAATAACTGTTGTTGGTTCTCCTACACTTGTTGGTTCTTGTTTACAAGAAATTGCTGTGAAAGAAATCGCTGCGAAAGCGAATAACGCTAATTTTTTCATTTGATTTTTTTGTTTAATCTATTCTACAAATTATTTTTTCTCTGTTGTTGTAGTCTTAGTTGTTTCAACTTTTACAGGAGTTTCTTTTACAACTGCCGAATCTTTGATCACAACAGAATCTTTTCCTACAGAGTCAATTTTTACAGAATCTTCGATTGTTGTAATCGTGTCATTTTTTACTTCTGTTTCAGTTTTTGTTTCTTTCGATCCAAATAAATTACAAGATGTTAGACCAAATGAAGTTCCGATTACTCCTAATACGATTACGTTTAATGCTAATTTTTTCATAACTTTAATTTTTGATATGTTTAATTGATTTTTTGTTTTTCTTGATTTTTTCAATCATTTTGTTGAACCAAAGTTAAGCAGACATCAAAGTTTTTTGAAGCAAAATAGTTGTAAGATGATTGTAATCCAATCATCTAATATTCAACAAATGTTTTACAACAAAAGAAATCATTTAACAACGCATTAATAAAGAAATACAACTCAACATATCAAAAAAATTATTTTATTTGTAGTTGTATTAAAAGACAATTTGTAAAATCGAAATTATTTTACAAAATACTGAAAACCAACTTTATAAATTTTATTTTTTTGAGCAAATTTACAGATATAGAAATTTTCGAAATTCTGAAAAAAACGATTTCAAATCGATTTTTGGAAGAAAATTCTGCTCAATCCGATAATATCTCCGA
The DNA here is from genome assembly GCF_019308355.1 of Empedobacter falsenii. Taxonomy (GTDB): domain Bacteria; phylum Bacteroidota; class Bacteroidia; order Flavobacteriales; family Weeksellaceae; genus Empedobacter; species Empedobacter falsenii_B. The sequence goes on from NZ_JAAGKM010000020.1 coordinate 19,835, forward strand.
TTGGAAGGGGCAAGAAATTACATCTTTTCAAGACGATTTATTCAATAAAACCAGATCTACTGTTAGTGAAAAATGGTTTTATACGTATTTTAAGTCAGATTTTAAGAAACTTCCGCGTATTGATATGCTCAATCTTTTGGCGCAATATTGTGGATATAAAAATTGGGCACACTTTCTTAATGTTCAGAAAATCGAACATTTTGGTCCAAATAAGACTGAAGAATCGACGATTGAAGTAACAGAAAACGAAAATTTTTCATCAGAACATATAATTCCAGAAGAATCTGAAGTAGAGATTCCAGCAGATGTTAAACCATCAACAGAAAAAGAAATAATTCCGGTAAAAGAGAAAGTTGCTAAAACAAAACCTAAGCTAAAATTGATTTCGATAATAGCAGCAGCAGTTGTTTTGTTGAGCGGAATTGGAGCAACTATTTATTATTCAATTTTTGGTCAGCGAGAATATGAATTTTGTTTTGTAGATTCGGATAGACAAGCTGCAATTACCAATTCTGTTGAGGTTACAATTATTAGAGATGGTTTTACGCCACTTTATTTATCAACGAAAACAGGTTGTATCAAATTCGAATCGCAAAAAGATACAATCAAGATGTTTGTGAGTTCACCTTATTATAAACAAGATACGTTTAAGGTTAATTTGCATCAATATAATCAGCCAGAAAAGCTTTTGTTAGAGCCAGATGATTATAAAATTATGCTGTATTATTATTCGAATTCAGCAAAAGATCTGAAACAACGAATTTCTAAGCTAAATCAAATGATTGCGGATGATGCGTTGATTTATCAAGTGTATGACAATGATTTTTTTGGTGTAGAGATTCTTTCGAAACAACAATATATCAATTTAGTTACAATGCCTACGACATCGTTAAAGAATTTTTCTTTGATCGAATCGGAAAGGAAAAATGGAAAAATTGTGAAATTAAAATTTAAAATCCAGCAAGATGAGAACGATAAGTAAAATAGTTCAGTTTAGCATGATATTGCTGATGAGTTTTTGGATGATATTTTCGTGCAAAGACGATAAATATAAAGGAGATTACAACCCAGAAGCGATAAAAGGTTACAAAAACGAGGCATCGACAGTAAGTAGTAAAATGGATTCGGTAGAAGCTGTAAATTTTATTGCAAAGCAGAAATTGCGCGAGTTTTTTGAGCTTTCGGCGTTGGCATCTAACACCAATGATACGGTTGTTGATAGTTTGTTGAGAGATCAATTGTTGTCTTATTTTCCTAAAAAAGATACGACCGAAATATTTTCGTTATTGAGAGAACTTCGTTCAAAAAAAGTAACATTTACTTCCATTTCTAAATTTGCAATTTTACCAAAAGATTCAATTACACCAGACTCTATCAAGCGAATTGCGTATACAATTAATTATTTCAATTCGGATAAAAAGTTAATCGAAACGAATAATCATGTTGGTGTATTTGTGTTAAAACAAGAGCCGATTAAGTTTCAGAGAGAGTTTAAATTCTATTTTAGAACGTTAAATGATAAAAAAGACTCAATTCAGAAAGATTCAATTCCGTCTGGAGTAATACAGAAATCAAGAGGAAAATCGCCGAAATAAGCGTCTTCAATATATTCGATAGGTCTAAAATAAGTTAGACCTATTTTTTTTGAATTAGGTTTACATCTTGCCAAAAATTTATCATAATATCCGCCACCGTAACCTACACGATTTCCTTTTTTATCGGCAACAAACATTGGAATAAAAATAACATCAATAGCTTTAGAATCAATTTCTGAATACTGAATAGGTTCTGGAATTTGAAGTGAATTTAATACCGTTTCGAAACCTTTTTCTACTTTACAATTAATCATATCATCGCCAATAACCAAAGGCAAAACCACCTCTTTTTGTTGTTGAAATAGCCAATTTATGATTGGATAAGTATTGATTTCGTTATTTTTTTCGATAGGTAAGAAAATATGAAAAGTCTGATCTGTAGAAAAATCTAAGTGTTTGATGTGTTCGAAAATTTGATCACTCAAGTTATTTACTTCTTCTTTAGTGAATGATTTTCTCAACGTTCGATAATATTTTCTAGCTTCAGATTTTGTCATTTCTTCGTAGTTTGATACGAAGTTAAGAAATTATCAAAGTAAAAAAGTAGAGAGTAATAAATTCCAATTAATTTAGAAAAACTAAAACAAAAATAAAACAAGCGATTGCCATAAATAGTAATAAGTTTACCGGTTTTACTTTCATTTTACTGAATAAAGACTTTTTGTAAGTTTTGTGAATTCTTTTCGGTTTAGACATTTTATAGTTTATTTGTTTTCTATATAGATGCAAATATGTATAAAAGGTTGCTTATAAAAAAAAGGGAAACCGTAAATATCTTTTATGAATTTGTATATTAATTAAATAAAATTAAAAAAATAAAAAGTCCATCAAAATTTTGATGGACTTTTATATAGCTAATGTTTTAACCTAAATTTCTTTTACTGTAATTATATTTACAGGGCAAGCTTTGGCAGCACGTTCGCAATTATCTGCGATAGAATGATCAGGATCTTTTAACGTATGGAAACCTTTTTTATCAATTGCTTTTAATAAAACAGATTTACCATCTTTTTTTGACATTCTGAATCGTTCTGGTGCTAACTCATAACAATAGTTGCATCCGATGCATTTATCGCGTTGTAACGTAATAATGACCATTGATAACTATTTTTTAATGAGAATAAGCGCCTTCTTCAACACTATTTTGTTGCGTTCCTGGCTCTTCTACTTTTACTAATTTGTATAATTTATCAGAAGGACGAATTCTAAATTCCATCGGAATTGTAATCGAATCACCTTTTTTAGCTGTATCAGATTTTACATCTTCCACCATCATTTCTGTTACCACCATTTCTTTGGCTCCAGTTGTTGGTCCTGTAACTAAAATCAAATCTCCAACTTTCAAATCATAGGCATCAATTACAAATTGACCAATACTTGGTTTTGGGAAGAAATGAACTCCTTTTCCGATATAAACTTTTTTCTGAGTTGCCATAGAACCTGGAACAGCAGACCATTCTCCTAATTTTTGACCTAAATAATATCCAGACCAAAAACCACGATTATAAACAGTTTGCAATAATCCCATCCAGTAATCCACTTTTTCTTTTGAATATGTTTTATCCGCAATAGAATCAATCGCTTCTCTATACGCACGAATTACAGTTGCAACGTATTCTGGAGCACGTCCACGACCTTCAATTTTCAATACTTTTACACCAGCATCAACCACTTCATCCAAAAATTCCATTGTACAAAGGTCTTTTGGCGACATCATGTATTCGTTATCTAATTCGATTTCGAAACCAGATTCTTGGTCGATTACCGTATATTTTTTACGACAGTTTTGTTTACAAGCTCCACGATTTGCAGAAGAATTGTGCGAATGTAAGCTCAAGTAACATTTACCTGAAACAGCCATACACAATGCTCCGTGACCGAAAATTTCGATTTCAACTAAATTTCCACTCGGTCCACGAACATCATCTTTGATAATTTGTTCACAAATCTTTTTCACTTGTTTCAAACTCAATTCACGCGACAATACCATTGTATCAGCAAACATTGCATAGAATTTTACTGTTTCGATATTCGTAACGTTAATTTGTGTCGAAATATGAATCTCAATCCCAATTTGTCTTGCATAAGCAATAACAGATTGATCCATCGCAATAACAGCCGTAATATTTGCTTCTTTTGCTCTGTCCAATAAGTTTTTGATTAAAGATAAATCGTGATCGTATATAATTGTATTTAAAGTAAGGTAAGAACGCACACCTTTTTCTTCACAACGTCTTACGATTTCTGGTAAATCGTCCATTGTAAAGTTTATTGATGCTCTCGCACGCATATTCAACTGCTCAACTCCGAAATATACAGAATCAGCTCCATTATCTAAAGCCGCTTGTAACGATTCGAAATTCCCAGCAGGAGCCATCAACTCCATTTTTCCATCTTTGGTCATACGAAAATTCTGATTTTAAGGTGCAAAGGTACAACAAAAAATACAAGTGATTAAGTTATTTATAATCAAGTTAAATTTTTGAGAATGAATTTACTTTGAAGTTTAAGTTAGTTTTTAGCATAATATTTGTTGTCAAACAATAAATGATATTCCATGAAAAAAATTATTTTATCAAGTATTTTAAGTATCGGTTTATTTGCCTCTTGTGCTTCAACTAAAGAATTGAAACAAGGAGAAGAATTGTTAACAGTTGCTCCAGAAACAAGAGAATGTACCGCAGGAGTTGCAAAAATGCAATGTATGATGGTAAAAGAAGCAAATGCAGCTGAATGGCAATATTTTTATAATCAGATTGAAGGATTTAAGCATGAACCAGGTTATGAATATCAAATTATTGTTTCAAAATCTGAAATTGAAAATCCACCAGCAGATGCATCTTCATTAAAATATAAGTTAGTAAAAGTTGTAAGTAAAAAATTAGCAACAATGAAATAATTTGAATCTACTTCAAAGAATTTCGAGTAATTTTGTAAAATGTTAATAGAAAGTCTTCAAAATCCAAGGATTAAAAACTTGCTGAAATTGCAAGAAAAATCGAGAGAACGTAAAAATCAAGGTTTATTTATTGTGGAAGGAACACAAGAAAATGAATTAGCTGTAAAAGGTGGTTACGAAGCGGTTGAAATTTATATTTGCGAAGATATTTATAACAAATCAATAGATTTTGGACAGGCAAAAGTATTTACAATTACCAAACAAGTTTTTGAAAAGCTTGCATATAGAAAATCGACAGGAGGAATTATCGGTGTTTATATAACGAAATCTTCAACATTAACGGATTTACAATTACCAGAAAATGCGTTGGTTGTTGTTTTGGAAGCTGTAGAAAAACCAGGGAATCTTGGTGCAGTTTTACGAACTGGAGATGGAGCAAAAGTAGATGCTGTAATTGTTTGTGATGAAACAGTTGATTTTTTCAATCCGAATGTGATTCGTTCTTCGGTTGGAACATTGTTTACCAATCAAATTGCATCGGCGAGTAAAGAGGCTGTTTTGGATTTTTTAAAGTCGAAAAATATTCAAGTTGTTTCAACATTTTTGAGAGATGAAACAAAGAATTTATACGAGACTGATTTTACAAAATCATCTGCGATTATTTTAGGAACTGAAGCAACAGGACTTTCGGATTTTTGGGCTGATCATTCAGATTCGTTGATTAAAATTCCGATGTTAGGTTTTGTAGATTCACTGAACGTAAGTAATGCTGCAGCGATTTGTGTTTACGAAGCAGTGAGACAAAGACAATAAGAGATATAATATTAAAAATAAAAGCCACTTCGAAAGAAGTGGCTTTTATTTTTTTAAGTTATCAACCAAATTTTTTCATGCGCTTTGCAGCCACATTCAGCCAAGGTTGATAATTGCAATGTTTTTGTATTGCTTGATAAATTCCGTTGCTATTCGGATCTTTTGGATCAAGTTCGTAAATTAATGAATTAATAAATCCGTTTTTTATCGATTGACTTTTGATGTTTTCCAATAAAGTATCTGGGGAAAGACCTTGATATAATTTTTCTTGTAAGTTTGTTAAGACAATATTACGGTAACTCTGATACGTTCTATAATCCTCGTCATTATCTAAATCAATTTTGTCTAATTCTGTCAAAAAATTAACGGGTAATTGTTGTGAAGCAGGATTGTAGTAAGTGTACGAATCCTTGTATATGTACAACAAATTGATAAAATCGTAATTTAAATTCGTTTTTTCTGTTTTGATGAATGAAGAATTAACTTCTAATTTTTCTAAATTTTCGAAAACTTTTTGATGAAACTTTTTGATTTGATTTTTGAAATCTGGCGGAGCAAGTTTAAATAATTCGGTATGTTCAGTTAAGAATTTATCCGTTTTAAAACTTTTGTCAACCAAATAATTGTTTCGATTTTTTCCTATTCCAGAGAATTTGAAATTATTCTCCAAATGTTTTAAATCTGTATTTAGAATCAAACTATCACCTGGAATCAAATAAATTGTAAACTCTTCGCGCTCGATAGAAAGTGTTTTGTAGCCTTCGTCAACTAACTGAAGAGTATCCGAAAAGTTTCCATCAAAATCTAAAGCAAAAGCTTTTTCACGATTATTCAATAATAGATAAATGCTATCTGTTTGCGCATTTGCGATTCGTCCACTAAAGTAGACAAGTTCACCTTTTTCTTTTTTAGGCGAACAACTGTAAATTGTAATTAAAAGTAGTAGGAGAAATCTCCACAACGTCTTCATTTTCATTTTTCTCTCTGCCTCACAAAAGTAGAAAATTATTCTTCGTTTTGATGAATTTCGAAGTAAGAATCTATCTTAAAATTTTCTGGTTTATTTGCTGCCGCAACTGCCAATTTATCAGCTTCTTCGTTCCAATGATGTCCAGCATGACCTTTTATCCATTGAAATTTTACGCGATGAATTTTATAAACCTCTAAAAATCTTTTCCACAAATCAGCATTCTTCTTTCCTTTGAAATTCTTTTGCACCCAACCAAAAACCCAACGTTTTTCCACAGCATCTACCACATATTTAGAATCCGTCACAATGGTAATCTCCGTGTTGGTAAACTTTAGCGTTTCCAAAGCCGTAATGACTGCCAACAATTCCATTCGATTATTCGTTGTTAATCGAAAACCTTGAGAAATTTCTTTTTTGACTTTTTTCTCGGTTTCCAACAAAATACAACCAAATCCTCCTGGACCAGGATTTCCCAACGACGAACCGTCTGTATATGCTACAATCGCCATGTTTTATGGTTTGTAGTTTAACATTGTGTCAATTGTTTGACGCGCAACAAAATGATAATTTGGACGTGCATCTTTGTAAATATTCTTCGCTAAATCTAATTGATTAGATTCTTTTAAAGCTAAATATAAAGGTTCTAAAAATTTACGACGACCAACATTTACCAAGAATTCTTTCGCATTTGTGTTGACTTTATCGTAATGCATTAAAAATGCTTTTTCGAACCAAGCACATTCAATTTCTGGATTTTTTGAATTTGTAAAATCATAAATAGCATCCAAATAAGCTAAATCTTCTTTTGTGTTTTTAGTCGTATCAATTTGACGAATAAAATGAACCCATTCGTTTGTAGATTTCGTAGATATCGCCACTTTTTTTGGTGCAACTTTATTTCTTCCGTTTGTAATATCTTGCTGTAATTGTGCTTCTGCTAAATCGAATAATTTTGAAGTAGGTTTTTTCAAATCTTTTGGCCAACCTATGTTATAAATCCATTCTTGAACAAAAGAATCGTCTCCATTTGTCAAATTAGCTTTCAAATATTCGACAAATTTTTCTGTAGTCATCGTTTGGAAAGCATGCGAAGAAAAATATTGATTCAAGAATTTATCAAATTTTTCACGGCCATATTTATCTTCTAACATTTTCAAAAATAAATAACCTTTATCGTAAGGAACATCAGAAAAAGCATCATCAGGATTTGCTCCTTTCATGTTCACTTTTAATGAAGTATATTTTTCTGGAATATTTTTCATCGATGTTTCTAAATCTTGAAATCCAATTACCGAAATCATATCCGCATAATCTTTTCCTTCTAATTCTTCCATAATTCTACGTTCGAAATAAACTGTAAATCCTTCATTTACCCAGAAATCATCCCAAGTAGAATTCGTTACCAAATTTCCAGACCAAGAATGCGCCAATTCGTGTGCAATCAAATTCGTCATCGAACGATCACCTACAATAGCAGTTGGCGTAGCAAACGTTAAACGCGGATTTTCCATTCCACCAAACGGAAACGAAGGTGGTAAAACCAAGACATCAAATTGTTCCCAAGGATATTTTCCGTACAATTTTTCGGCAGCAGTTACCATTTTTCCCATATCAGCAAATTCCCACGCAGCAGCTTTTAACAAACCAGGTTCTGCATAAACACCCGTTCTGTTATCGATGGGTTGATATTGCACATCACTAACAGCCAAAGCAATTAAATAAGGTGCAATTGGTTGTGGCATTTTGAAAGTATAAACTCCTTCTGCATTTTTTTCTTTCGGATTGATTGCACTCATCAAAGGCAACAAATCTTTTGGTGTTTTTACTTTCGCATCATATGTAAGACGAACACTTGGTGTATCTTGAATCGGAATCCAAGAACGTGTTAAAATTGCTTGTCCTTGTGACAATAAAAATGGATGTTTTTTATCGTGTGTTTGTTGCGGATTTAACCATTGTAAGGCATTTGCATCAGGCGAAGTTTTATAGAAAACTTTTACAATTGTATCATTTGGCGTAACATCAATGATTAAGGCTTGACCTTTAATAGAATCTTTTTCACCTAATTTGTATGTTGTTGTTTTTCCATTCGCTAATAAAACTGAATCAATTGTTAGTTTTTCTGTATCTAAAATCAATTGTTTTGCTTGATTATTTTCGAATGTATAAGCCGCCGAACCTTTGATTTGATGCGTATCGAAATCAGTTTCGATATCTAAACTCAAATGTTTGATGCGAGCTTTATCTAAATCAGCAAAAGTTTGATTATCCTTTGCTTCAGTTTCTGTGGTAGAAGTGATTTGTTTATTGCAACTAACCGTCGTTAAAGCCGTTCCTAATGCGATATAAACTAAATTTTTCATTGTTCTAAATCTTTTAAAATCATGTTGTAAGCAGCTTCTTTCAGCGCCACTTTATCGTTTTTTACATTCAAATCTTTCGTTTCGAAAGTCGCCACTAATCGAACTTTTATTTTCCCTGGATATCCTCGAAACCAATTGAATGGAAACATTTTATTAACACCATGAATCGCCAAAACAGCCAAAGGCGTTTGTGTTTCAATCGCAATGTTAAACGCTCCATCTTTGAAAGGATCCAAATAAATCTTGAATTCTTTGTTGTTTGTTACACCACCTTCTGGAAAAATAAAAATACTCAGATTTTTGTCTAATTTTTTCTTTGCTTCTGGATAAACTAGTGCTTTACTACGTACACTTTTTCGGTCGACAGGAATACAAATTCGTTCGAATATTCTTCCAAAGATAGGGATTTTAAGCAATTCTGCCTTGCCAACAAATACGATAGGATGATGTTTTAGAATCGTCAACATCAACATAATATCCATCACCGAAGTATGATTAGCTATAAAAACATAATTTTCTTTCGGATCGAGTGGAACAAGTTTTTTGTAATCTATTCTGAATCCTGTTCCATACAACACAAATTTGCCCCAATATCTAATTAACGGATAAATATATGGGAATGTTTTTTCGAAACTTGCCAAAGGTAGCACGATAAAAACACCAATTGTTAGGACATAAATTGCGGCTAATAAAATCATCCAAATGCGCCAAATAAGGACGAAAAAACCTGTGATGTATTTCATTGAGTTGGTTTAGTTGGGTAAAGATATGGAGAAAATGAAAACTAAACCTATGTTCCTATTTTTTCAAAAACCTCAAAATAGCTTCATTCAATACTTTTGGCTGTTCAAAAGGAACATAATGCGTTGAATTTGGAATGATGAATAATTCTGCTTTTGAAATATTTTGTTGAATTTCTTTTGTATGACTCTCTTTTACTTCATCTTTTTCACCAGCAATAACCAATACAGGATTTTGAATTTTATTTAATTCATTTTTTGTGATATTTGGTTCATTTAACATTAAGTTGATTAAACGTAAATTGGTATTTTCGGAAGGCTTATTTGCTAAACTTTTCAAACTCCCAATCAGTTCTTCGCTTACTCCATTTGGATTAAGAACTGCTCCAATTGTTACAATTTTATTAACTAATTCAGGATATTTAGAATTAAAAATTAAAGCTGTATTTCCACCATCACTCCAACCAATAAGATTGACTTTATTTAAATTAAGTTGCTGAATTACTTGAAATAAATCATTTGCAAACTCTTCATAAGTGTAAGGTGTATTTGTCAAATCGGTACTTCTACCTTGTCCGCGCGTATCAAGAACAATTACTCGATAATACTTCGCAAAAAATGGAATTTGTTGATAAAAGTCTTCAATACTTCCATTATTTCCGTGCAAAAATATCAACGGTTCGCCTTCTCCATATTCTTCGTAATAGATTTTTGCATCAGCCAAATTAATGTATTTTCCACTTTTATTTTTTCCGTAAACAGATTTTTTAGCCTTCTCTTTATGTTGATAATAAGAAATTAATTCTTGTGTTTTTGTATCAATTTCTTCAGGTTTTTCGTCTGTTATAGTTAATCTATCTTTTGAATATAAAACTTCTAAGTTAGCGATAAAAACTCCTGCAGAAGCTTCCCAATTTCCTTGACTTTGATACCTAAACAATAAATCCTTTGCTAAAGATTTTTTAGCAGAAATACCAAAAACAAAATCTTCATGTTCAAGTTTTTTATAGTTCACTAATTGCAGTGTTACAGCAATTTGGTCTACATTTTTGAAACGAAATTTATAAGGTGCTAAATTAATTTTTTGCCATGCAGTTGTAGAAGTTTTATAAATAATATTCTCATCTAAAAGCGATTCTGTTGGTAAACCATTTTTAAATGCGTAAATATTAACTTTCAAAGTGATTTCTTCGTATTTAGAACTTGGAATAATATGAAAGTTAAACGCATTAAGTTTTGTATTTTGGTAAATTTCAAAAATATTTCCTTGTTCAATTGTAGGTACATTTTCATCAAACATTTTAGAAAAAGTAAGCATTGGACGAGTTTTTTGACCAATTATTTTTTCTTTCATTTTTTCAGATTTAACAATAACTTCAGCTAATGAAACTTCTTTTTCCTTTAAAATTATAACTGAGTTTTGTTGAATTTCTTCAATAGATTTCGAAACTTCTTTATAACCAGCTGCATCAAAAATTAAATGACTTTTTGTGAAATTTTCTGGAATTTCGATTGAAAATAGACCATTTTCATCTGTAATAGCTCCAACTTCTGAATTTTTTATTCCAATCGAACAATAAGGTATAGCTAAATTATTACTGTCTTTTACACTTCCTTTCAATTGAATTTGAGCTTGAAGAATTGTACAAATTGTTACGATTAATATAAAAAAATAGTTGCGCATATTTTATTGTTTTTGTTTATAAGACGAATTGTTTTTAAAAAGGTTACATGACAAGATAGATAATTATTTCTTAAAATTTTTCTGCTACAACGTTATCGCAATAATATTGATTTTGAGATGAATTTGAAATGATTAAATTTGTTAAGGAAAGAATACTAAAAATATTATGGCTTTAAATACAATCAATCCAACAACTACGAATGCTTGGAATGCGTTAGAACAACATTTTCAAACGATTCAACATACGTCAATCAAAGAATTATTTGCTCAAAATGTAAATCGTTTTGAAGAATTTTCGATTCAATATCCTTCATTATTAGTGGATTATTCGAAGAATAGAATTAATGCAGAAACGATTCAACTTTTGGTTGATTTGGCGAAAGAAATGGATGTTGATGCAGCGATTCAACAAATGTTTGAAGGAGATGTCATTAACGTGACAGAAAAAAGAGCTGTTCTGCATACAGCTTTACGTAATCGCTCTAATGAAGAAGTTTTAGTTGATGGAAAAAATGTGATGCCTGAAATTAATGAGGTATTAGATCAGATGAAATCTTTTTCGGAGAAAGTAATTTCGGGTGAATGGAAAGGTTTTTCTGGTAAAGAAATTACAGATGTTGTCAACATTGGAATTGGTGGTTCTGACCTTGGACCAGTGATGGTTACAGAAGCACTGAAACATTATAAAACGCGTTTGAATATTCATTTTGTTTCGAATATTGATGGAACGCATTTAGCAGAAACTTTTAAAGAAATAAATCCAGAAACAACATTATTTATTGTTGCTTCAAAAACATTTACAACGCAAGAAACGATGACAAATGCGTTTTCTGCAAAAGAATGGTTTTTAAATTCTGATGCACAAGAAGCTGATGTAGCGAAACATTTTGTGGCGTTATCAACAAATGCAGAAGGTGTTGCAAATTTTGGAATTGATACGGCAAATATGTTCCAGTTTTGGGATTGGGTTGGTGGTCGTTATTCATTATGGAGCGCAATTGGTTTGAGCATTGCTTTGGCAGTTGGTTTTGATCATTTCGAAGAATTATTAGAAGGAGCTCACGAAATGGATTTACATTTCAAAACAGAAACTTTAGATCAAAATATTCCAGTTGTATTAGCGCTTTTAGGAATTTGGTATAACAATTTCTTTGGAGCTGATTCGGTTGCTTTGTTACCTTACGAGCAATATTTATCGCGTTTTGCAGCTTATTTTCAGCAAGGAGACATGGAGTCGAATGGTAAATATGTGGGGCGTGATGGAAAAAAAGTGGATTATGAAACGGGACCAATTATTTGGGGAGAACCAGGAACAAATGGACAACATGCTTTTTATCAATTAATTCATCAAGGAACAAAATTAATTCCAGCTGATTTTATTGCAGGTGCTAATTCATTGAATGTTTTAGGCGATCATCATGCAAAATTATTGTCAAACTTTTTTGCTCAAACAGAAGCTTTAGCATTTGGAAAAGATGAAGAAACAGTTGTTGCAGAATTAGAAAAAGCAGGAAAATCGAAAGAAGAAATTGATTTCTTAGCAGCTTTCAAAATTTTTGAAGGAAATCGTCCAACAAACTCAATTTTATATGAAGTATTGACACCAAAAGTTTTAGGAAATTTAATTGCGATGTACGAACACAAAATTTTCGTGCAAGGTGTTATTTGGAATATTTTCTCTTTCGATCAATGGGGAGTAGAGTTAGGAAAACAATTAGCAAATGTGATTTTACCAGAGTTAGAAAATGATGAGCAAGTTACTTCTCATGATGCTTCTACAAATGGATTAATCAATGCTTATAAATATTGGAGAAAATAATTTATCAATATAATTACTAAAAAATCCGCTCAATGAGCGGATTTTTTTATGAATTTTTGTGACCAGCTTCTTCATGTCTTACATGAACCCAATCAATTTTGTCACTTTGTTTAACTGCGATATTAAAAAAATTGAGATTATCACCAGTTACTTCATAAACACGTTTTATATTCGCTTTTTCTAGTAATTCTACAATTTGATGTGCTACATTCTTTCCCATAATAAAGTATTTTTTTGATTGTGACTAACAAGTTATGAAATTATAGGATAAAAATGTTTAAAATAAGTGTTAAATATTTGAATATTAAATTGTTGAAAAACAAAAAAGCCTGTTGAAAAACAGGCTTAAAATTAACACATGAGGACAAAATTTACTCTACTAAATCTTATACGTACATGAATATTTCAATATTTGTGCCAAAACTATATTTGACATAAAAAATAATTGCACAATCTATTTAACTGCTTTAATTTTTCCATTCATTGTTGCAAAATGTCCTGGGAAAGAGCATAAAAAATCATAAGTACCTTCTTCTAAGGTAAATTTGATTTGATCATTTTCTTTACCACCTAACAATTTTGTGTGCGCAATAATTTCTGATTGTAATTCTGTCGGAATATAATCTGTCGCCTTAGCAGAAGCCGCTGTATTTGCAAAAGCAGAAGCATCAGAACCTGGTTTTAACAAAATAAAATTATGTCCCATTGCTTCTTTTGACATTTCACCAGCATTCATTAAGATTAAAGTTACTTCTTCACCAGCTTTTACTGTAAATTCAGTTTTATCGTAGCGCATATCATCACTCGCTTTCAAAACAATATGATTGTTTGTAGCAGGCGTAGCTGTAGAAGTTTCAGCATCTTCTGATGGAGCTGTACTATAATCTATTTCTGGTTGAGTTGATTCATCTTTCTTAGAATCTCCGCAGCTCATCATCAAAATTGCCGCGAAACTCATCAAAGCTATTTTTTTCATTATTTCAATTTTTTGTTTGATGTAAAAATAATGAAATTCAGTAACTTAAAAAAATTTACTCAGTCTAAATAGAACTGATTTTAAACAGATAAATTTCTAAGGAATATCCAAATATTTGTGTGTTTGTAAAGAATAACGCCATTTTGGATTTTCTTTTACATATTCCACAATCAATGGAAGGTTTTTGTCGCGTTTGCTCCACTCTGTTTGTAAGAAAAGCGTACAATCTTTTCCAACTCGAGCAGCTTGTTCTTCAGCAAATTGAAAATCGTGATTATTGAACACAATACATTTCAATTCATTTGCAGCTTCGCAAACTTCGTCTAACGGCAACATTAATTTCTTAGGAGAAAGACAAACCCAATCAATTTCTCCGCTCAACGGATAGGCACCCGAAGTTTCAATATGGATTCTTGCACCTTTTTCGTGTAGTTTTTTTGTCAAATAAGTCAAATCCCACATTAAAGGTTCTCCTCCTGTAATGATGATTGTTTTGGCTTGAGAAGTTGCCAAATCCACCAATTCATCAACGTTAGTTAAGGGATGCTTTTCAGCATCCCAACTATCTTTTACATCGCACCAATGGCAACCAACATCACAACCTCCTAATCGAATAAAATAAGAAGCCACACCTGTATACATTCCTTCACCTTGAATTGTGTAAAAATGCTCCATTACAGGCAATAATTTCCCTTCTTGTATCAATTGTTGTTCTTCTGCAGTTGTTGATGCAATGTGTATCATAATTTTATTTTTTGTTGTTGTATGCCAACAATGTGTTTTTTAATAACATAGCGCGTGTCATAGGTCCAACTCCTCCTGGAACTGGCGTTATCCACGATGCTTTTTCTTTTACATTATCAAAATCTACATCACCAGCTAATCTAAATCCTCGTGGATTAGTTTCGTCATCAACGCGTGTAATTCCTACGTCAACGATAACCGCTCCATCTTTTACCATATCAGCTTTTAAGAAACCTGGAACACCTAATGCGGTAATCACAATATCAGCTTCTTTTGTAAATTGTTCTAAGTTTTGAGTTTTTGAGTGTGTTAATGTAACTGTACTGTTTCCAGGATTTCCGTTTTTACTCATCAAAATACTCATTGGGCGACCAACGATGCGAGAACGACCAATCACAACTGTATGTTTACCAGCTGTATCAATGTTGTAACGCTCTAGCATTTCCATAATTCCGTAAGGAGTAGCAGGTAAAAATGTTTCCATCTCTAACGCCATTTTACCGAAATTCATCGGGTGAAAACCATCTACATCTTTTTTAGGATCAATTGCATTGATAACCGCTTCTTGATCGATGTGTTTTGGTAATGGTAATTGCACGATAAATCCGTCCAATGTATCATCATTGTTCCATTTTTCAATTTCTGCAATTAAATCTTCTTGAGAAATTGTATCTGGTAAACGTAATTCTGATGATTCAAAACCTACAAAATGACAATCCTTGATTTTATTGTCAACATAGGTTTGAGAAGCGCCGTTGCTTCCTACTAAAATTGCACCCAAATGTGGTACACGAACTCCTTGGTCCTTGTAATTCTGTACCAGCTCCTTGATCTCTTGTTTGATCTCTTTTGCCAGTTTAATACCGTCTAAAATTTGCATTGTTTTGTTGTGTTTGCGCAAAGATACGGACAAATTGGAAAATAAATCATTAAGTTTTGAGTTGATGATTTTCTGATTAAATAGAAAAACCACTTCGTTGTGAAGTGGTTTTAGCATTATTGATATTTTTTCTGCGATTCTTTTAAGTAATTAAAAACTTGTGTTGTGTTCATTTTTTTTAGAATTTATATTAAAAATAAACATGCCCGTTTCGACATTGAAATAATAATCTTTTTCTCCATTTTTCAATTGAAACCATTCCAACAAACCATTTGTAAGATTAACACCAATCCAATTGATTTGTGAAGTTTTCAAGTCAAAAATAAAATTATCATTCGGATTATTTGTGGTGATATAATGTGTTTTGTCGTCCAAAACATATAAAACACCACTTCCTTGAAACGCTTTCATTTTTAAGAATTTTGATTGTAGATTTCCAAAGTTATAACGCAAAACTGCTTTAAATTCTACATTTGGAGGAACTTGTGTTAACAAAGCATTTTGTTTCTTTTCGCGTGATTTACTTGCCCAAAAAGTTATTCCAAGAAGTAGTGCAAATGGAGAAAAAAACAAAATAATGATGATAGTAATGAAAGAATGTTATCCATAGTAGGTTGATTTAGGTTGTGTTAAGATACAAAAAAAAAGCTGTTAGTTTTCTAACAGCTTTTTTGAAATTTTATAAAGTTTGATTTTATTACAAATTACTCATTTTTTCTTCCACAACTTTTCGTTCTTGTACAATCAAATGATCTTCTTCTGTCGGAAATTGAAAAATTCCAGAATTGATGCTTTCAATGCGTTTCAAGACTTCGTAAGATGCTTTTGCTTTTGTAAAATCTTCTCGATTGAGATAAATACGAATCGCTTTCATAAACGTCAAAATATTTTTCTTTTTCAATTCATCTGCCAACAAAAATTGATCGCGTTCTTCGTTTGCTTCCAATAAAGTCGACAAATTATTATCATCAATTTTGTAATACGATTGTAACATTTGATTGAAAATAATCAAAAAACCTTCATCTGCATTTCCAACTTCTAACGAAATGATTCGAGCCAATGTTTTGTTTAATTCTTGAATATATTTTGAAATAAAATCTTGTTTAATCATCTTAATCTAATTTTTTAGACAACTTTTCGAAAGTTTTTTTTGCGTTTTTATCTTCGTATAAAATCTTATGAACAGCGTTGATAATTGGCGCTTTTATTTGGTATTGCTCATTCATAATTGCCACACCTTTTGTCGCATAGTAACCTTCGGCAACCATATTCATCTCCAAAATAGCAGATTTTACGGTGTAACCTTTTCCAATCATATTTCCGAACATTCGATTTCGTGAAAAGAACGAATATCCTGTTACTAACAAATCGCCTAAATAAGCCGAATCGTTAATTTTACGCTTCATAGGACTTGCAGTTTTTAAAATATGATTCATTTCTCGAATCGCATTACTCATCAAAACTGCTTGGAAATTATCTCCATAACCCAAACCATGCGCTATACCTGCTGCAATCGCGTAAATATTTTTCAATACCGCGCCAAATTCAGTTCCGTAAATATCGTTTGAAAGTTTCGTTTTGATAAAATCACATGCTAAACAATCCGCAACAACTTGTGCTTTGTTTTCGTCTTGCGCCGCAATTGTTAAATAAGAAAGACGCTCCAAAGCAACTTCCTCAGCGTGACAAGGACCACTTACAATTCCTAATTGTTCTTCTTTTACATCGAATTTATCAAACAAATATTGTCCAACCAATTGATAATGATCTGGAATAATTCCTTTGATTGATGTTACTACAAATTTATCTGTCAACGGAACAGTTAATTTACTTAAACAATCGGCAACGTAAATAGATGGCACAACCAAAAAGATTATATCCGAATTCATGACAACTTCGTTGATATCCGTTGAAATTTTAAGCTTTTCTGACTTAAATTCGACATCAGTTAAATAATTTGGATTGTGTCTATTTCGCTCCAAATATCCTTTTACGTATTCATCTTTTACCCACCAGTTGAAAGTTTCAAGGTTTTTATTCAGCATTTTTGCAATCGCAGTTGCCCAGCTTCCATTCCCTATTAATCCAACTTTACGATTAGATAACTCTATCATAATATATGTATTGAATAGACAAAGTTAATTAATTTGTAGCTTAGGTATTTTGAATTTTACGAAAAGAAACTCAATTTTGTAAAAATTTTAACGACTTTGTATAAAAAGCTTTTTAGTGAGACCATTATCTACGGTATTGGCTCTATATTGCCGAGGGTAATTATTTTAGCATTGAATTTTTTTATTATCAAGCAAGTTGATAATTCAGATTTTGCAATGTTTTCTCAATTATATTCTGCGGTTTCTTTCCTGAATGTCATTTTAACATTTGGTTTCGAGACTGCATTTTTCCGTTATGCAACCGAAGAAGGAATGTATCAAAAAGTGTTGAATACAGCTTTTTGGTTTATGGTGATGAGTTCTACTGCAATGCTCGTTTTAGTTTTTCTTTTTTTACAACCTCTGGCAGATTCTGCAAATTATAGCGATCACCCAGAATATATTTTGTGGTTTGCGTGGATTGCTTTTTTTGATGCAATTTGTGTGATCCCTTTTGCAGTTCTACGTTTTAAAAATCGACCAATATTATATACAACAATTCGCGTAATTCAGAATGTTTTTCAAGCAGTTTTGACAATTGGTTTGTTGTATTATGTTTCGAAAGATTTTATGCTAGGTTTAGGTTTTGATAATGCGATTTCCTATCCTTTTATAGCGAATTTATTAGCGAGTATTTTAGGATTTGTATTATTAATAGGCGTTGTACGTCATGTTCAATTCAAATTTGATCAATCACTTTTCAAACAAATGTTTTTGTACGGTTATCCGATTATGATTGCTGGTTTGGGGTATATTTTAAATGAAAATTTCGATAAATTAGTTCAACGACAATTAATAGATCCAGCAGCAGCGGGTTCTTATGGCGCTTGTTACAAATTAGCAACATTAATGACGCTTTTCGTAACAGCTTATCGAATGGGAATAGAACCATTTTTCTTTAAAGTTGCCAAAAAAGGAGATGCAAAACAGACATACGCGAATATTTTGTTCTTTTTCAGTATCATTTGTAATATTGTAATTCTTGGAATTTTAGCAAATATTGACTGGATTAAGAAAATATTTGTTCCAAATTCAACGTATTGGAATGCTTTAGATATTGTCCCAATTATTTTAATTGCGAATTTATTTTTCGGAATTTATTATAACCTTTCAACATGGTACAAAGTAACGGATAGAACAAGTATCGGAACTATAATTTCATTGGTTGGTGGTGCGATTACTATTATTTTGAATGTTTTTTTATTGCCAAAATATGGTTTTATGGTTTCTGCCTGGACAACTTTATTGGCGTATGGTGTAATGATGGTGATTTCGTACATTTGGGGTCAGAAAGTTTATCCGATTCCGTATAAAGTCAATAAAATTGTACTTTACATGGGAATTGCAATTGCTTTAGCATGTACAAATTATTACATTCTCGATTCTAATTTGATTATTGGTAATCTGATTCTTATCGTGTACATTGCGTTTATTGCGTTTGCGGAAAAAAATACACTTAAAAAACTAAGAAAATAAAGATGAAAGTAAAAGTTATCAACATCTCGAAACACGCTTTACCAGAATATAAAACAGCTTTATCGGCTGGAATGGATTTAACAGCTAACATTGATGCACCAATCGAATTAAAACCTTTGGAAAGAAGATTAATTCCAACAGGATTGAGCATCGAATTACCAGCAGGTTACGAAGCACAAGTTCGTCCTCGTAGTGGAATGGCGTTAAAATATGGTTTAACTTGTTTGAATTCTCCTGGAACAATTGATGCAGATTATCGTGGAGAAATCGGTGTTATTTTAGCTAATGTTTCAAACGAAGCCGTTACAATCAACGATGGGGAGCGTATTGCACAATTAGTGATCGCGAAACACGAAACGGTTGAGTGGGAAGAATCTAACGCTTTAAATGAAACTGAACGCGGAGCTGGAGGTTTCGGAAGTACAGGAAAACAATAATTTTTTTGTCATTCTGAGCTTGTCGAAGAATCTAAAAAAGAAGTAATTCAATTATAAAATATCAATCTAACAAAAAATATTTTTAGAAATAAAATGAAAATTATTATCCCAATGGCAGGACGTGGTTCACGTTTACGCCCTCATACATTAACAACACCAAAACCATTAATTCCAATTGCAGGAAAACCAATCGTGCATCGTTTGGTAGAAGATATTGCGAAGGTTTGTTCAGAAAAAATTGACGAAATTGCTTTTGTAATTGGTGATTTTGGAGCTGAGGTTGAAGCTGATTTAATTGCAATTGCAGAAAAATTAGGAGCAAAAGGAACAATTTGTCATCAATTGGAGCCGCTTGGAACAGCGCATTCTATTTGGATGGCGAAAGAAGCTTTGGACGGACCAACGGTTGTGGCGTATGCTGACACATTATTCCGTGCAGATTTCAAATTAGATATGGAGTCGGACGGTGTTGTTTGGGTAAAACAAGTTGGTAATCCTTCGGCTTTTGGTGTAGTGAAATTAGATGACAATAGCGTTATTACAGATTTCGTTGAAAAACCAAAAGATTTTGTTTCGGATTTAGCGATTATCGGGATTTACTTTTTCCGTGATGGACAAAAGCTGTATAAAGAAATCGAATATTTATTGGAAAATGATATTCAAAAAGGTGGTGAATATCAATTGACGGATGCATTAGAAAATATGCGTGCTGCGGGTGATAAATTTACACTTGGAAAAGTGGACGAATGGATGGATTGTGGTAACAAAGCGGTTACAGTTGACACCAATACACGTGTGTTGAATTTAGATAAAGAAGATTTCAAAACGATTTCGTCTTCTGCAAAAATTGACAATTCATTAATCATCGAACCATGTTTTATTGGAGAAAATGTTGTGATTAAAAATTCGAAAATTGGACCTTTTGTTTCATTAGGAAATGGAACGGTTGTTGAAAACTCGAATATTGATAACAGTTTGATTCAAGAAAATTCAATCATCAGTAATGCAAATCTTACAGATACAATGATCGGAAACAATGCCAAATATTACGGTGTTTCGCGCAGTATCAGTTTAGGAGATTACTCAGAATTGGATTTTAAATCTCACGAAGCTTAATAAATTATGATCAAAAAATTAACGTATATCTTTTGTTTAGGAGTTCTTGCAACAGCTTGTAACACTCAGAAAGTAGCAAAAGTAGATAAAGATAATACAGAAGTTGTTTCAGCTTCTTCAAAAATTATTCAGCAAACCTTGTCAAAAAAAACATCATTCAAAGATTTAACGATTAAGGCAAAAGTAACGGCAGATTTAGAAGAAATTTCTGGAGATGTAAATGCTACAATTGCTGTGAAAAATGGACAAAAGATATGGGTTAATGCTACAAAATTTGGATTTACAGGTGCACGCGCATTGATTACGCCTGATGGTTTTTCGGCTTTTGAAAAGTTAGGTGGAACATATTATGAAGGAGATTTTTCTATTGCAAATAAATTATTGAAAGTTGATTTTATCGATTATCAAAAATTACAAAATTTGATGTTAGGAAAAGTTTTCGTTGATCTTAATCCTACAGATTATACAGCGACTTTTGCGAATAATCAATATACGATTACATATAATAAAAATCAAGCGATTGCAACTTCTCCAAAAGAAGGCGAATACATACAAACATATGTTTTTGATAACGGTTTCCGATTGAAAGAAGCACATCTGAAAGATCCAAAACGAAAAATGGAAGTTGATTTGGCTTACGACAATTGGGTAAAAGCTGGAGCAGAGGAATTTCCGAAAAATGTTAAAATTATTATAAAAGAGAAAAAAACGCGTCAAATAGACTTGGAATATAATAGTTTTACGTTTCAGGAAACGAACACACCGTTCTCAATTCCAGATGGGTATAAGAAAAAAGAAATAAAATAATGAAGTTTGTTTTATCAACTGTACTTTTAACGTTGTCATTATCAGTGTTTGCGCAGGTTCCGTACAATAAAGCGAACTTACAAAAACAGAATGCTCAGCTTAAAAAAGAGATTATAAACTTAAACAAACAACTCGAGGTTAATAAGCAAAATTCGAAGTTAAATGTTGATTTTGTGCAGAATTTGACGAAAAAAATTCAGGTTCAAACAAAATTAGTCAACAACTTATCAAAAGAAAAACGCTTTATCGAGGACGAAATTTATTTAACTCAGTTAGAGATTAATAAACTTTCGCGCGAGTTGGTTGAGCTAAAAAAAGACTACAAACAGGTTTTGGTTCGTGCATATAAGAACAAATCTGTTGAAAATAAATTACTTTTTGTGCTTTCTTCTAAAAGTTTGGGAGAGGCTTATCGTCGTATCAAATATTTAGAAAAATATTCGGCTTTCCAATTAGGACAAGCGAATGAAATTATCGGTAAACAAACTGATATTCAGACGAAAAAAGCGCAAAAAGAAAAAGCGAAAGACGAAAAAGAAAAAGTACTTTCTCAGCAAACTTTGTTTAGTCAAAATCTTGAAAAAGAACGATTAACAAAAGAGAAAGCGGTCGAAGAATTCCGTAAAAACGAAGGTGTTATTGCTGCTGAAATTAATGCAAAAGAAGCACAACAACGCCAAATTGATGCACAGATTAAAGCAATTATTGAAGAAGAGATTCGACAAGCAAAGATTCGTGCAGAAAAAGATTTAAAAGATTGGAACGAAGCTAAACGAGGAAATACAATTGCATCTTATAATGAGTATTTAAGAGATAACCCAAAAGGAGATTATGCGAAATCAGCTCGTACAGCTATTTTAAGAATTGAGAATGATGCCAAAGCATGGAATATTGCACGTTCAGCGCATACAAAACAAGCGTATCAATCTTATTTAAATCATCATCCAACAGGAAGTTTCGTATCTACAGCAAAAACAGAAGTTGCTAAATTTGAACAATTAGAACGCGAAGCTGAAGCAGAACGTCAACGTATCATTGCACAACGTAAAGCAGAAGAGGAAGCTCGTTTGAAAGCTCAAAAAGAAGAAGATGCTCGTAAAATTGCAGCAGCTAAAGCTGAAGCTGAGCGTAAAGCGAAGATAGAAGCTGAGCAGAAAGTTGTTGTAAAAGTGCCAGAAAAAGAACGTGTTGTAAAAGTAGATGCAGTAAAACCAGCTGAGACTTTTGCAGAACGTCCAGATTCTGAAGGTATTTCGGGAGAATTCTCATCAAACAAAGGTCGTCTACCTTGGCCTGTTGATAAAGGAACGGTTGTAAGTAGATTTGGAGCTAATTCTCACCCAGTTTTATCTAATATTACAACGCAAAATAGTGGTGTTGATATTTCAACTTATCGTGGAGCACATGCACGTGCTGTTTACGAAGGAACTGTTCAAGCTGTAATGAGTGTATCTGGAAATGGTAAGTCTGTATTGGTAAGACATGGTTCGTATTATTCAGTTTATACAAACTTATCAAGTGTAAGTGTTTCGAAAGGTGATGATGTAAAACGTGGTCAGTCTTTAGGAATTATCTATACAAGTGGAGATGGAGAAACAATCATGAATTTCCAAGTTTGGAGCGGAACAACAAAACAAAATCCTGCTTCTTGGGTAGCGGGAATGTAATAAATTAATTATATATTTGCATTAAAATCAATTCAGTATGGGATTAGGAGGTAAAGAATGGATCGTAATCGTACTTGTTGTGTTATTATTATTCGGAGGAAAGAAAATTCCTGAATTAATGAAAGGATTAGGTTCTGGATTAAACGAATTCAAGAAAGCAACAAAAGATGATAACAAATCAGAAGCTACTGAAAGTACTTCTGACAAAAAAGAAAATTAAAATATATTTTTAATTAGATAATAGAGCATTGTAGTTGCGTATACAATTACAATGCTTTTATTTTATAAACTAAAACAAAACATGAAATTCACAGATAAAGCTTGGTCTATTTTTAATCAAAGTATCAATGATTATCACAAATATGATGATGTAAATCGTCAAATCGAAAATCCATATAGCGAAGAAGATTTAATCGCTCATTTATTGTACAAAAAAAATTGGATTGATACAGTTCAATGGCATTTAGAAGATATTATTCGTGATCCACAAATTGATCCAGTAGAAGCATTAAGCTTAAAACGTTGGATTGATAAATCAAACCAAGAACGTACAGATATGGTAGAATATGTGGATAGCTGGTTTTTACAACAATATGCGAATGTAGAAGTAAAAGCAGATGCAACTTACAATACAGAATCTCCTGCGTGGGCTGTAGACCGTTTTTCTATTTTATCGCTTAAGGTTTATCACATGAAACAAGAGGTAGAACGTGAGGATGCAACACCGGAGCATAAAGCAGCTTGTCAAGTGAAATTAGATGTTTTGAATCAACAACATCAAGATTTATCAACAGCGATTGAAGAATTGTTGGCTGATTTTGAAGCAGGTAAAAAATACATGAAAGTGTATAAACAAATGAAAATGTATAATGACGAGGATTTGAATCCAGTTCTTTATGCAAACAAGAAATAATTTTCAGAAAAATTAATAAAATATAGAAAACTCATCTTTTTTGGATGAGTTTTTTTATTGCGTACAAATATGTTAATTTCATCTAATCAAAATATTAGAATGAAAAAACTGAAATTTATTACTTGCTTTACCTTATAATCAACCTAAAAATTAACACCAGAAGAATTTAAAAAGCTTCAAACTAAAATTTTAGAATAATTATAAAGTTGAAATTACCTCGTATTGAAAAATATGAGGTAATTTTATAATTACTGTAAAATTTCACACATGAAGAAAAATTATTTCAAACCCTTACTTTTAGGAATAAGTTTATTCTCGATTTCGGTTTTTGGTCAACAAGAAAAACCAAAATACGATTATCAAGAAGCTTTCAAACCATTTTTTTATCAGAATAATGCAACAGAAACTCGTTCGGCGAGTGGAAAACCAGGTCATAATTATTGGCAAAATCGTGCAGATTATAATCTGAATGTTAGTTTGAATGAAGAAAAAAATGAAATTTCGGGAACATCTGAAATTACATATACCAACAATAGTTTTGATGATTTAGACTTTTTGTGGTTACAATTGGATCAAAATTTATTCAAAAAAGAATCTCGAGGAAGTGCTTTATTACCGATTTCTGGAAGCCGTTATGGTGATTCAACTTCTGAATTTGAAGGAGGTTATAAAATTAAATCTGTTCAAATAGACGGAAAAGAAGCGAAATACACTGTTTCGGATACACGCATGCAAATTGATTTGATTAATCATTTGAAAGCTCGTGGAGGAAAAACAAAAATAAAAATCGAATATTCATTTGTTTCACCAGATTATGGAGCCGATAGAATGGGTGTAGAACCAACTAAAAATGGAAAGATTTTTACGATGGCGCAATGGTTTCCTCGCATGGCGGTTTACGATGACATCATGGGATGGAATACATTACCATACTTAGGACCAGGAGAATTTTATCTGGAATATGGAGATGTAACAGCAAATATTACAGTTCCGTCTACGCATTATGTGGTTGGTTCAGGAGAATTATTGAATGAAAACGAAGTCTACTCGAAAGAAGAAGTGAATCGTTGGAACAAAGCAAAAGCGAGTGATAAAACCGTTATTATTCGTTCTGCTGATGAGGTAAACAAAGCGACAAAAGTTGCAAAAGGAACAAAAACGTGGAAATTTAAAATTCAGAATACACGTGATTTTGCTTGGGCTTCATCATCTTCGTTCATCTTAGATGCAGCAAAAATTAATCTTCCAAGTGGTCAAAAATCGTTGGCAATTTCGGCTTATCCAGTAGAAAGTGACGGAAATGATGCTTGGGGAAGATCGACAGAATATACAAAAGCTTCTATTGAGCATTACTCGAAACAATGGTTAGAGTATCCTTATCCAGCGGCGACAAATGTGGCAGGAAATGAGGGTGGAATGGAATATCCTGGGATTGTTTTTTGTCATATGACTTCGAAAGGTGAAGGACTTTGGGGTGTTACAGATCACGAATTTGGACATATTTGGTTCCCGATGATTGTTGGTTCTAATGAGCGTGTTCATGGTTGGATGGACGAAGGTTTTAATACGTTTATCAATGATATTTCGACGAAGAATTTCAACAATGGCGAATATTACAAAAAGCAATCTGCACAACGAATGGCGGGTTATTTATTCAGCGATAATCTTGAGCCTGTAACGACTCAACCAGATAATATGCGCGAAAGAAATATCGGTGCATTGTTGTATTATAAGCCAGGTGCAGGAATGAAAGTTTTGCGTGAAACAATTTTGGGTGAAGAAAAATTCGATAAAGCATTGCGCCAATACATCAAATATTGGGCATATAAACATCCAACGCCAGAAGATTTTTTCCGCACGATGGAAAATGTTTCAGGAGAAGAATTATCTTGGTTTTGGAGAGGTTGGTTTTTGAATAAATGGACAATTGATCAAGGAATTAACAGTGCAAAATATGTAGATGGAGATTACAAAAAAGGCTTGATTTTGAAAGTTGAAAATTTTGGACAATTACCAATGCCAACTACTGTTCAAGTGAACTTTAAAGATGGGACTTCTCAAGAAGTTAAATTACCGATTGAAGTTTGGAAACGTAATACAGAATGGACATTCAAAGTGCCTTCAACAAAAGAAGTTTCGATGATTAAATTGGATCCAAATGGAGCTTTACCAGATATTGATTTGAAGAATAATACATTCAATATGGCGGATGTAAAACCTGTTGAAAAGATTAATCCAAAAGAATACGAAGGTACATTTACGAATAAACAAATTAATTCAGAATTTGTGTTGAAAGCTGAAAACGATAAATTGAATTTAGTTTTTGGTGGACAAACTATTCCATTAGATTATCAAGGTGATGGTAAATTTGTGAATGAACAAGGCGGTTTGGAGTTGACTTTTGCAAAAGATAAAAAGACATTTTCTGTAGAAGAAGCTGGACAAAAGTTTGAGTTTACAAAGAAGTAAATTTGTTCTAAATTTTCATACTGAACCCGTTTTAGCATCACATCATAAAATATAAAGAATCCGTCTCACAACAAAATTTGAGGCGGATTTTTTATTTCGGTAAAATGTATATTATTTTGGAAAATAGAAAAAGTTGTCCTCTTTAGGCAACTTTCTTTCTTAGATTGTGTGCTAAAGC
>NZ_JAAGKM010000021.1 GCF_019308355.1 Empedobacter falsenii
TTGAAATATGGTAAGGTCAAAAATCCTAATGATTTTCCTACATTTCAAATTAATCAAAATAATAATACAATAATATTAAATAAAAACTCTACTTTTAAGTGTTCTTAACAAGGGGAAGATTACATCTCCATAATTTTCTAAAACATCATTTTAATCTTCAAAAGTAGAGAACAAAAAAAAGACTTTATCATTAATTATATAAAAAATGAAAAAGTCTATTCAGTAATTTTTTTGTAATCCATCCAACTAAAAGAAGTTTGCGAAGAATCTTTTTGCTCTTCTTTTAAGAAATCATATTGAATTTGAATAATTGTTTTGAAAGTAGGATTTGCTATTTCATAATAAAAAGTCCTTACATTTTTTTCTTCACCTTGTTCAATTCGTAAAAGAGAAAAATTATTTTTGATGCCCAAATCATTTAAATGATTTTCTACTTTGATAATTGCGAAGTCAATTTTTTCTTGTGTAATTTCCATAGTGATACAAAAATAAGAATTAATAGTTTTATAAGCCAAAATATGTCCGAAAAGATTATCTTTGCAGTACTTTTATTTTGTCTAAAACTACTTATTGATTATTTTGAATTATACAAAGTATTTTTTAATATATCAATACCTAAATCATTTTTTTTATTCAAAATTTGTTCACAATTTTGTAGAGAAGTGTTGATGAAAATTTAACATTGACTTTCAATATTTTACATTAAAACTTAAGCACTTTTGGACAATATTATGACGATAACTGCAAATTCTGTGTGGGAAAAATGCTTGTCTTTTATAAAAGATAACATTGCAGAAGATGCCTTCAATACTTGGTTTGTACCGATACGTCCGGGCAAACTAAATAATAATGTTTTAACAATACAAGTACCAAGTAAATTTTTTTACGAATGGTTAGAGGAACATTATATCAAAATTTTAAAAAGTGCCTTACAAAAAGAATTAGGTTCTGATGCAAAATTGGTATACAGTATTTTGATGGATCAAAAGTCGCAAGGACGTGAACCATTTACAGTACGTATTCCAAGTTCGAACAAAGAAAAACCTCGCCCACAAGAGGTAGAAGCGCCAATTAATTTGCAAGCTGGTAAAATGATGAATCCTTTCGTTATTCCAGGATTGCAAAAATTAAAAATTGATTCGCAATTAAATCATAATTATACATTCAATAATTTTATCGAAGGAGAATCAAACCGATTAGCACGTGCGGCTGGTCGTGCGATTGCCAAACGCCCAGGAGGAACTTCGTTCAATCCACTATTCATCTATGGTGGAGTAGGGTTAGGAAAAACTCATTTGGTGCATGCGATAGGTTTAGAAGTAAAAGATTTACACCCAGAGAAAACTGTTTTGTATGTTTCAACTGAGAAATTTACACAACAATTTATTGAAGCTGTAAAAAATAATAATCAAAATGATTTCATTCACTTTTATCAAATGATTGATGTTTTGATTATGGATGATATTCAGTTTTTATCTGGAAAAGCAAAAACGCAAGAAGTTTTTTTCCATATATTTAACCATTTACATCAAAGAGGAAATCAGATTATTTTGACTTCGGATAAATCTCCAGCAGATATCCAAGATATGGAAGATCGATTAATTTCTCGTTTCAAATGGGGATTATCAGCCGATTTGCAAAATCCTGATTATAATACACGTCTTTCTATTTTGAAACAAAAATTAGAAAACGATGGTATCGAATTTCCTGATGAAGTAATGGATTATATTGCACAAAATATTGATACAAATGTGCGTGAATTAGAAGGTTCATTAAACTCTATTATTGCGCAAGCAACATTAAATAAACGTGAAATTACGTTAGATTTAACTGCGCGTACGTTATCAAAATTAGTACAAACAGCTCGCAAAGAAATCTCGATTGATTACATTCAGAAAACAGTTTGTGAATACTTTAAAGTGAAGATTGAAGATATTCAGTCAAAAACACGTAAACGTGATGTCGTACAAGCGCGTCAATTAGCAATGTATTTTGCAAAACAATATACAAAAGCGTCTTTGGCAAGTATTGGAACACAAATCGGTAAACGTGATCACGCAACAGTTTTACACGCTTGTAAAACAGTGAAAAATTTACAAGAAACGGACAAGCAATTTCGTGGTTATATTGAAGATATTTCACGTAAAATTTCAGATTAATCTATAAATATTTTTTCAATGAAAATTTTGATGGTTTGTTTAGGTAATATTTGTCGTTCTCCGTTGGCAGAAGGAATTTTACAATCAAAGGTTGGCGACAATCATTTGGTAGATTCTGCTGGTACGGGTGATTGGCATGTTGGTGAACAACCAGATAGACGCTCGGTTGCGGTTGCTAAAAAATATGGTGTTGATATTTCTGATCAACGTGCAATGCATTTCAATCCAATTTTTTTCGATGAGTTTGATTTAATCTTTGCAATGGATAAACAAAATTTAATTAATTTGCAACAATTAGCTCGAAGCGAAGAGGAGCAAAGTAAAATCAAATTGATCTTGAAAGATGGAATAGGGCAAACGCAAAATGTTCCTGATCCTTACTACGATGGAGAAGATGCTTTCGAGCATGTTTATCAATTATTAGATGAAGCCACAGACGGAATCATCAAAAAATATAATCTTTAAAATTATACAATGAAAACGGCTAAAGTTTATTTGATTCCTTCACTTTTAGGTGAAAGCGAACACAGTAGAGTATTGCCTTTATACAATCTTGACATTATTCGAGCAATTGATACGTTTGTGGTAGAAAACGAAAAATCTGCACGTAAATTTATCAAACAAGTTTGCCCCGAAAAAGTTCAAGCCGATTTAGATATTTACATTCTAAACAAAGATACAGAGCCAGAAGAAATGTTAGATTTGATCAAATTATTGGATCAAAACAAAACGATCGGAATTATTTCCGAAGCTGGTTTACCTGCGGTTGCAGATCCAGGTGCACAGCTGGTAAAAGTTGCGCAACAGAAACGTATTCAGGTTGTGCCTTTGGTTGGTCCATCGTCTATTTTGTTGGCGTTAATGGCTTCTGGAATGAATGGTCAAAACTTTGCTTTTCACGGTTATTTACCAATCGATAAGACCGAACGTAAAAAGAAATTAGCACATTTAGAAGCTGAAAGTTCGAAGACTGGAATTGCTCAAATTTTTATGGAAACGCCTTATCGTAACAATCAAATGGTGGAAGATTTAACGAAGATTTTTCGTGCCGAAACTAAGATTTGTGTCGCGTGTCATATTACATTAGAGGACGAAGATATCCGAACATTATCTAT
Organism: Empedobacter falsenii; assembly: GCF_019308355.1. Taxonomy (GTDB): domain Bacteria; phylum Bacteroidota; class Bacteroidia; order Flavobacteriales; family Weeksellaceae; genus Empedobacter; species Empedobacter falsenii_B. Next base: position 3,275 of record NZ_JAAGKM010000021.1, read on the forward strand.
TAAAGAATGGAAAAATGAAAAGTATGATTTTCATAAACGTCCTGCTATTTTTGTGATGCAAGCTTAATATAATTATAATTTAAAAAATAATAGATCAACACTTCGTGTTGCTTTTCACGAGTCGTTTATCCAAAGTAAATAAAATAGCCAACTTAAATTTAAGTTGGCTTTTTGGTATAATCAGTTTTTGTGGTGGAAATAGTTGAAGTGAGAAAATTAAAAAGTTTATTCTTTTATACGATTCTTCAAATCCATTTCCGCACCGAGAATTCTTGTTATTTCAATTTCATCTTTAGTTAGAATTCTATAAAAGATAATGTGTTGATTGGCTAAAAATCCGTAAAGTTCAGAATTAATCTCACTATAATTTCTTCCAATCATGGGGTTTTCGGCTAATAACTGACAAAAATTGATTAGTTCTTCATAATATTTATCCGCTTGATTCTGTGACCACAATTCAAACGTATATTCATATATTTTCGAAAGATCTTCAACAGCTTTATTTGTCAAGAAATACTTAGCCATTATTTTTTATTTTGGCTTTCAAAGTTTCGAGGTGTTTTTTTGCATCAAAATCCTCTGCAATTCCACTATCTATACCTTCTTGTATCGAATTTTTCAATAACTGAATTTTATCTTCTTCTTCTTCCAAAAGTCTCAAACCAGCTCTAATAACCTCACTTGCATTTTTGTATCTTCCTTGAGAGACTTTTGTATCAACAAATTCTTCAAAATAATTTCCCAAAGAAACAGATGTATTTCGTCCCATAACGTCTTATTTAGTTTAATAAAATAAAGTTACCAAATTTTGGTAACTATTGCTAATGTTTTAATATTGAATTTGTTTTATTTAGAAAATAGGTGGTATAGGATTCTCAATTTTATTTCTTTTTATATAATAAACTGTCATTAAAATGATACATAATGTAGCGATTGTAGTTATTCCGGTTAAAAAATAGTAGGTGGTTTTGTGTGTATTTTAACTTAATAAAATTTTATTTTCTTTCTCTATTTGAACTATATCCAAGTTATTTTTATTAGAGTTTGAAGGTGAAAAATATACTTTTACTTTGTCACCGTGGCTAATATTATTATCAAGCTCTGAATAATTTTTTAGTCATTTTGTATACTGCGAGATTTTGAGGATAATTAGAAAGTTCTAAAAAGAATATTTTAGAATTTTTGTTTGAATTTAAAATACCTTTATTTGTTATTATACCTTCAACTTGCGAATATTTAGATAAATCTTTAGAAGCTTGATTATAAAAAATATAAGTTAGTAGGGTAAAGAGTGTGATTCCAAATAGAATTGCAAATACATTTATAATTTTTGTAAACATTAATTGGATTTTGTAAGATATTTCAAGTTATATTCAAATTTACAATTATAATTTTGGTTTTAAAGTTTAATAATAAACCAAATTCAACCTATATTTAAGTTAAAATCATCCAATATGAGAAAAATAGAACAACTTTTTAGTGAATATGGAGAAAGTCATCAAAATGGAACAAACAAAACCATTCATTGGATATGTGTTCCATTAATCTTTTGGACGATTCTTGGGTTTATTTCCTACATTCCAACGCTGCATTTGTATGTTCAGAACTTTGGTTATATCAGTATAGCTTCAATCATTGCATTGGTTATTGTTTCAATATTTTATTTTAGATTATCGGTTGTCGTTGGTTTCATTATGATTTTTTTGATGTTGATTATGGAATATTTTATTTCGTTGTGCAATCTTCAATTCGGTACAAAATCTTGGATAGTTTATTTGGTGGTATTTATTATCACGTGGATTTTACAATTTGTCGGACACAAAATAGAAGGGAAGAAGCCAAGTTTTCTCAAAGATTTACAATTTTTGTTGGTCGGACCAATTTGGTTGTTGGGTTTTATTTTGAGAAAAGTTGGTATAAAGTATTAGTTATTATTCAAAGGAATTAATTTTTCGTCAGCTATTATACTCAATATTTTAACAAGGAAACCACCAATGCATATTGTATAATTTTCCATTTTTAATGAATATTTTGATATGTCCATCAGAAATGTTATGCTCATCTTCTCTTAATTGAATTACTTGTAACTTACCTTCATTATAAACGTCTATTGTCCCAATATCATTCATTGCATTTGGAAACAATTTTTTAAGTTCTGTAATAGTGGTTTGTGAGGATAATTTTTTTCCTTTGTATAAGATGTAATTATTCTTTGAAAATCTGAATTCATCAACTGCAAATTCATTTTTAGAATTTTCAAAACGAGAGCCATCTTTATAATAGTATTTATCATCCATGTTTTTGGTTCCATCTTTATTTTCGAAAATATAAGAACAAGGAGCTTCTTCTGACATCAACATTATACTATCAGCTTTACCAAAAACGTTTTCAAAATCTTTTTTGGTAAAAAATCGTTTAAGTTTTCCATTAAAAAGAATGTCATCTGTTTTCATGACTTCATTTTGATTATTATCATGTTTAGGATTTTCAGTATTTGTATTTTGAACAATATTAACTGAATTATTATTCATCTTTTTACATGAATAAAAAAATAGAATAAGGATGGTAATAATTAATCTCATAGGTTAGTTGTAATTGTTTAATAATTAGTGATTAAGTTAAGATTTTTATTGATTACATTTTAAAATTATTTTTTGAAAATAATCTATTTCTTACTCAAAATCTCATTTACTTTTTTCTCAATAGCTTCTGATAATCTGCTAAAACCTAAATCATTTGGATGAATTCCGTCTGTAGAACCTTCGTTATCCGAACCGATTAAATTATCACCTTTCAATAAATACAAATCTTTTACACCTTCTTTTATCAACGTATCGTATTGGGTTCGATAGGTTTGATTTTGTCTTGTCATATCTTCATGAGCGGTTAAATCAAATTTACTCATTGGTCGAATTAAGCTTTCTACCATCAAGATTGGTGTTTTTGGATGATATTTTCGGAGTAATTTGACGAACGGAATTGTTCTACTTTTGATCTCTTCGGGTGAACTATTTGGAACACAATCCAAGATAAACAAATCAACCCCTTGAATATCTTTGATCATTTCAGCCAATTCAATTTCAATTTTTGCACTTCCACTCAAATCAAGATTAATGAATTCATAGCCTGTTTTTCGCGTTAAAATTGATGGATAATTCATTCCAGGACGACTTGCTGACGCACCTTGTACAATGCTCGAACCATAAACCACGATTTTCTTTTTATATACAATCGGTTGATTGATAAAATTAGCAGATGCATCAATTCCTATTTTTAAGTCTGTAATTTCGTTCCAAAGTGGCAAATAAAGTATGAATTCCTTTTCTGTCTTTGATAAATTCTTGACGATATCAATTCACTTTTGATATTTTGCTGATTTGGTAAAGCCGCACCTGCAAAAATCCACTTTCCGTTTTCTTTGATATACAAATCCAACCCACGCGCCATAATTCCAGTTGTATTCGCGCCCAAATAAGTAGAACGAGTTGTCCAATCCAGTTTTATTTGTGAAGTATTCGATTTGAATGTAACATATAATCCAGCGGGAGCAGTAAATAAACCTTTTACTTTTTCAGGAAGATTTGCGTATTTGTTGGTATCGATTCTATGGTAAAAAGGTGTATTATCAAAGGCTTTTCCTTGTACAGTAAATTCTTTGTTCGTGATATATTTGATTTGTCCAACTACGTGAAAAGAACAAATAAGTGCAAAAAACAGAAAGAATTTTCTCATTGGTTATAATTGATTAAAGGTTAAAATTAAAAAAAGACTTCCAATTTGGAAGTCTTTTTTTTGTTTCTTGTGTTTGTCTTAAGCGTGTTTACACTTTAAGGTCTGTATGAGCGCCTAAAAGTGTTTTATTTTCTTCGATAATTGGATCAACCAAATCTTTTAAGAATTCTTCTGTTTGTTCAGAAGCAAATCCTGTAAAGTTTTTCGGATCTAATAATTCGACTAATTTCTCTTTGTCAATTTTTACATTTTCATCGGCAATGATACGTTCAATTAAATCGTTAGATTTTCCTTCCATTTTCACTTGTTTTGCAGCTTCCATAGAATGTGTACGGATAATTTCGTGTAATTCTTGACGATCTCCACCATTTTTAACACCTTCCATAATGATATATTCGGTTGCCATAAATGGTAATTCTTCCGCGATATGCTTCTCGATGATTTTAGGATAAACGACTAAACCATCTAAAATATTGTTCCAAATGATTAAAATTGCATCAATCGCTAAAAATGCTTGAGGTACTGCTAAGCGTTTGTTAGCCGAATCGTCCAACGTTCTTTCGAACCATTGAGTTGAAGCAACCATTGCAGGAGAAGTTGCTAAGGACATCACGTATTTCGCTAAAGAGGCGATACGCTCTGAACGCATAGGATTGCGTTTGTATGCCATTGCAGAAGATCCAATTTGATTTTTTTCGAAAGGTTCTTCAATCTCTTTTAAATTTTGTAATAAACGCAAGTCGTTTGTAAATTTATGTGCAGATTGTGCAATGTTTGATAATAATTCTAATGCTTGAGCATCAATTTTACGATCGTAAGTTTGTCCTGAAACTGCAAAAACATTTTTGAATCCGAAACGTTCAGATAATTTTTTGTCTAATGTTTTTACTTTTTGGTAATCTCCATCAAATAACTCTTTGAAAGAAGCCGCTGTTCCAGTTGTTCCTTTTACACCGCGAAAACGTAACGTATCTATTCTGAATTCTAATTCTTCTAAATCTAATAAAACAGATTGTAACCAAAGTGTTGCACGTTTTCCAACAGTTGTTAATTGTGCTGGTTGGAAATGCGTAAATCCTAAAGTTGGCAAATCTTTGTATTGACGCGCAAATTTCGCTAAACCATCAATCACATTGATTAATTGTCCTTTTACATGTTGAAATCCATCACGAATTTGAATTAAATCTGTGTTATCGCCAACAAAAGCCGAAGTAGCACCTAAATGAATAATTGCTTTTGCACTTGGTGCAACATCTCCGTACGTATGCACGTGAGCCATTACATCGTGACGAAATTTCTTTTCGTAAGCCGCAGCAACATCATAATCAATATTAGTTGCATTATCTTTTAATTCTTGAATTTGTTCGTCTGTAATATCTAATCCAAGTTCCTTTTCAATTTCTGCCAAAGCAATCCAAAGCTGTCTCCATGTTGTAAATTTTTTCTCAGGAGAAAAGATATATAGCATTTCGTCGCTACAATATCTCGATTCTAAAGGATTTTGATACTTGTTCATTGTATTTGTTTGTTTTGTTTTTTAAAATTTTTTCAAAATGGTTTGCACATCTTTCACATAATAACCTTCGAAAAGGTAAGCGTGTATCAGCAATGGAAATAATTGTGCAATCGGTAAACGCTCTTCGAAATTTGGTGCTAAAGGATTATTTTCGTGATAAGCATCAAAAAATACATCATCAAATCCTCCGAAAAGCTTTGCAATAGCCAAATCCATTTCGCGATGACCATAATAAATTGCAGGATCTATAACCGAGAATTCGCCTTTTTTATTGGCTAAAATATTTCCATTCCAAAAATCTCCGTGCAATAAAGCAGGTTTTTCTTCTGGAAATATCGAATTCAATTGTTTACATAAATTCTCTGCAGATTTTATTTGTTTTGAATTGATTAATTGTTTGTTTTGCAATAGTTTCATCATTGGCATGATGCGATTTTTTGCATAAAATTCGCTCCAAGAATCTGTTAAACTATTTGGTTGAACGACAATTGCAATGTAATTATCTTCTGACCAACCAAATTGTTTACTAGTATTTTGATGAAGTTTTGCTAAATTTTTTCCTAAGTTTTCCCAATTTACAACAGTTGGAGTAGAGGTTTCCATCCATTCTAATAATAAATATTGAAAATCTTTTCCAGCTTCGCCAACATTTACCACTTTCGGAACCGAAAATGTTTTGGTCTTTTTGATGGTTTCTAAAGCACGTGCTTCTTTCTTGAAAAGATGAGGAAAGTTGTTTGCGGAATTTACCTTTAAAAAATATTTTTTATCAAACGATTCTAATCGAAAAGCATCGTTAATATCACCACCTTTCATCGGGACGATAGAATCTATACCTAAATTCAATTGTTTTAATCGTTCTAAAATCTCGTTCATAAAAATATCTCATAAAGTTATAGCCCAACAAAAGTCAGGCTATACTATTTAATTTATTAAAATAAAGTTGTTCTAATAATGTTTTGAGAACGCTCTGGTCCAACCGAAACTAAATAGACTTCGATTCCTAAGTATTTCTCAATGTAGTGGATGTAGTCTTGCGCTGTTTGCGGTAACTCATCAAAAGATTTTACATTTGTAATATCTTCTTTCCATCCTGGTAATTCGTCGTATTGCGCTTCGTAATCAGCTAATTTTGTTGTAGAAGAAGTGAAATAATCAATGATTTTTCCGTCTTCTGTTTTGTAACCTGTACAAACTTTTACTGTATCAATATTCGACATTACATCTAATTTAGTAATTACTAAATGTGTAATTCCATTAATCATACAAGCGTGTTTCAATGCAACTAAATCTAACCAACCTGTGCGGCGTGGACGACCTGTTGACGCTCCGAATTCGTGACCAACTTGACGAATTTGTTCTCCTAATTCGTTGTCCAATTCTGTTGGGAAAGGACCGTTACCAACGCGTGTACAATATGCTTTCGAAACTCCGATCAAATTTTTCAATTTTGTAGGAGGAACTCCAGCACCAACACAAACTCCACCTGTTGTTGGAGAAGATGATGTAACGAATGGATATGTACCAAAATCGATGTCTAACATTAATGCTTGAGCACCTTCGAATAATACATTTTTACCTTCGTCAATTGCGTGGTTAATTTCTAACTCAGAATCTAAGATACGTTCTTTTAAACGCTCACCATAAGCTAAATATTTTTCGTAAATGTCTTCGAATTTTAATGGTTCTTTATTGAATAATTTTTCGAATAAAGCATTTTTAACCACTAAATTTTCTTTGATTTTTTCTGCTAAAACTTCAGGATTTAATAAATCAATTGCACGAATACCAACACGAGCTACTTTATCCTCATAACAAGGACCAATTCCGCGTTTTGTTGTACCAATTTGACTATCTTTTCCTGCAAATTCTTCACGATATTCGTCTAACAAAATGTGATAAGGCATGATGATATGCGCTCTTCTCGAGATAAAAACGTGATCTGTAGATAAACCTTTTGCTTCTAATTGTTCAGTTTCTGCAAAAAAAGCTTCAGGATTTACTACGACACCATTCGCAATAATACATTTTCCTTTGCATTGTAAAACTCCAGAAGGTAATAAGTGTAAGACAAATTTATCATCGCCTACATATACCGTATGACCAGCGTTGTTACCACCTTGGTAGCGTACAACATAATCCGATTTTTCGGCTAATACATCTGTAATTTTTCCTTTTCCCTCGTCACCCCATTGAAGACCGACTACTACGTGTGTTGACATATTGTTTGTTCGTTATTTGATTTGGAATAAAAATGAAACTAATCATCTTTTCTTGGTTCACTGCAAAGGTAATTTAAACCTTGTCTTAAACAAATTTAAAACTCAATTTAGCACGATTATTTTTCAAGATTTTGTTAATAATTTTTCAAGATAAAATTAACCGAAAAATAACCGAATCCATTCAAATAAAAAGCGTATTTTTACAAACTTTTACACCAAAAATTTCTATAATGAAAATTGAAATCTGGTCGGATGTAATGTGTCCGTTCTGTTATATCGGAAAAAAACATTTTGAACAAGCTTTAACGCAAATTCCTTATCAAGATAAAATACAGGTTGAATGGAAAAGTTTTCAGTTAAATCCTGATTTATCAAAAACTGAAATTACTTCTGTCAATGATTATTTAATCAAAACAAAAGGAATTTCGGAAGAACAAGTTTCGGCAATGAATAATCAATTGGCTGAAATGGGAAAAGCTGTTGGAATTGATTTTCAACAACAAAATTCTAAAGTTGTCAATACGGGTGATGCTCATCGATTGATTCATTTTGCGCAAACGAATGGAAAAGGTTCGGAAGCAGAAGAAAGACTTTTTAAAGCGTATTTTACAGAAGGTAAAAATGTAGCTGATTATGAAGTTTTGGCTGAATTGGGAGAAGAAATTGGTTTGAACAAAACCGAAGTTCTTGAAATGCTAAATTCTGATGCAAATGTTTTTGAAGTTGCTTCGGATATTTTAGATGCGCGTAATATTGGTGTTTCTGGCGTTCCGTTTTTCGTAATTGACCGTAAATATGCACTTTCTGGTGCTCAACCAGTCGAGTATTTCGTTTCTGCTTTGACACAAGCTTACGAAAAAGATCATTTGGACCAACCACAAAATGGTGCTTCTTGTGATGTAGACGGAAATTGTGATTAATACAATTTGCAAATAAATATAGAAAAGGACTTCAATTGAAGTCCTTTTTTTCGTTTTATATTGATTGATAATTTTCTAAAAATTGTACAATTTTTTCTGCTAATTGATTTTTATGAAAAGAGCTTTTCAAAGTTTTATATTCAATATCAGTCAACAGAAGATCATTCGTTCAATTTTAATTTTGGGCGAAGAATTCAACGACCAGCTTTTTGGGAATTAAATCCAAATAAATGGTATAGTAATCCTATTTCTTACACAGAAGGAAATCCTTTTATGCAACCAGCTTTTGTGTATAATTTCGAGTTAAGTTATGGATTCAAAGATTATTTACAAGCAAAAGTTTATTATCAAAATATACAAGATGATTTTGGTCAAATTGCCTTTCATCAAGAACAAGAATTGGATGGAAAATAGAGAAAAAACAAAAAATCTCAGAGCAAAATATTCTGAGATTTTTTTATGTCTAATTCTTCAATGCTTCAAAAATTTTATCTGCTATTTTAGGGTAATTACTTTCGTTTGTTAATATTTTTCGGTCATCGTCATTTGTCAAATAACCGATTTCAATCATAATAATTGGAACTTGTGAATCTCGTAATATTTTCGAATTTGTTTCAACAATTCCTAAGTTTTCAAAACCTAAAGAACTTATACTTGTTCCAATTTTTTCGCCAAGTATTTTACATTCTTCGAAAGTAGGATTCAATGGAGAAAGGTGAATTTCTGTTCCTTTTTTCGAATCTTTTACATTATAATTTGCGTGAATTGATAAAACCAAATCAGGTTTTATTTCATTAATCATTTTCGCACGACTTGTATTGATAATTTGTTCGTCACCTTTTCTCAATAATACAAAATCAATATCTGTAAAAGGATTTTTTTCTTGAATAATTTCTGCAATTTTCAGCGCAATATCTTTTTCCTGAAATTCATCTTTTTTTACGCCAGTATCTGTTCCTCCATGTCCAGCGTCCAAAAGGATTACGCGCTTTGTAGAAAGTGTTTTATTTTCGATAAAATTTGTTTGTGCAAAAAGACTTGTTGTTAAAATTAAACAAAAGATCTGTAATAGTTTTTTCATGGTTGTTCAGATTAAATTGACCAACTTTAAGCAATAATTGTGCTTTTTTTTCTAAATAATTGGTTAAATAAATCTTTTTTTAAAATAAACCTCGCGCTTTTATCTCTAAATATTTATTGATTAAGTTAATAGACAATTCTTGTGGTTCGCAATAAATGGTTAAAATCCCAAATTGATGCAAACGATTTATGATTAATTCTTTGTCGTAATTAAACTTTTCGGCAATTGTTTGATCGTAAATATCAGTAGTAGTCTTTGCTTTCTGATGATTAAGTTTTTTCAATTCCGAATTTTTAAATAGAATCAAAACGACAACATGCGATTTTTTAATCAATTTTAGATAAGGTAATTGACGTTCCAAACCATCAATTGTTTCAAAATTGGTATAAATAAATAAAAGCGATCGTTGCGTTAATTTTCGTTTGATATAGGCATACAATTGTCCAAAATCACTTTCCAAAAAATCAGTTTGTACATTGTATAATTTCTCCAAAATCAATTGCATTTGATGATTTTTTCTATCCGCAACAACGTGATCTTGAATTCTTTTATTAAATGTTATTAAACCTGCTTTTTCATTTTTTTGAAGTGAAATATTTGCGACAACTAAGCTAGAATTGATTGAATAATCCAACAATTTTAAACCATCAAAAGGCATTCGCATCGTTCTCCCTAAGTCAATTAACGAATAAACAGGCTGCGATTTTTCTTCCTGAAATTGATTGACCATCAGTCGATTTGCTTTTGCCGTTGCTTTCCAATTGATTAAACGATATTCGTCACCAATCGTATAATTTTTTATATTTTCAAATTCTGTATTTGTTCCAATTTTTCGAATCCTTTTCATTCCAAATTGATTCTGTAACTGAGCGGTAGAATATAATTGAAACTGTTTTAATTGCAAATAAGAAGGATAACAAGCAATCGAAATTGGTTCGTTTATTTTGATCTTTTTCTCAATCAATCCAAAAACAGAAATAAATACATTTGTTAATCCAAATTTATATGAACCTCGTTCTGTTGGTCGAATTTTGAAATCAAATTTAGTATTTTGACTACTTTTAAATCGTTTTCTAAACTGAAAATCTCTTAATTGTAATTGAACAGGAAACTCTTCTATAATCCTTACATTTAGAGGGAATTGATAATGATTTGTTACGAAAAGTTCCAATTCATTTTCATCACCATTTGAAAGTCGTTCTGGATAATTTCGAAGAACTTCAATGGAAGTTTTAGGAATATAAACCAAAAATATTTCGACAATAACACTGACGATAAAGACAAGTGTCAAAATCTTTGCAATAATGTAAATAGGAGATAGAAAAAATGCAATCACATAACAAAATGCAATGAATAATCCCGCATAAAAAAAGCGATTGGTAAGAAATAAGCTTCTGAAAAATTTCATTAACGAGGAATTTCTACGCGATCAATAATTTGCTGAATAATATGTTGTGTTGTAAAACCTTCCATCTCTTTTTCAGGAACCATCACAACGCGGTGTCCCAAAATTGTATGCGCAATTTGCTTGATATCTTCTGGAATCACAAAATCGCGTCCATTCACCGCTGCATTTGATTTTGCAGCATCTAAAATCGCGATAGAAGCACGTGGCGATGCACCCATATACAAGGTTTGATCGATTCTGGTTTGATGAACAATTGTCGCAATATACGTAATCAACGCTTCGTGTACGAAAACTGATTTTATGCGATCTTGGAACTCAATAATTTCATTTCCTGAAATTACTTTTTCTACCAACGTTTCTTTGTCAATATTCTTGCGTTCTTGTTGTTCTTTCAATAATTCAATTTCACTTTCTAACGAAGGATATTTGACATAAATCTTAAACATAAAACGATCCAATTGCGCTTCAGGTAAGCGATATGTTCCTTCTTGTTCAATTGGATTTTGAGTTGCAAAAACCAAAAAAGGAGCTTGCAAAGGATAAGTTGTTCCATCAACTGTTACTTGTCTTTCTGACATCGATTCGAATAAAGCCGCTTGAGTTTTTGCAGGCGAACGGTTAATCTCATCAATTAAAATAATATTCGAAAAAATTGGTCCTTTTTTGAACTCAAATTCATTGATTTTAGAATTTAAAATAGACGTTCCAATCACATCAGAAGGCATTAAATCTGGCGTAAACTGAATTCTACTAAAACCAGAATCTATCGTTTTTGCCAACAATTTTGCCATCATTGTTTTGGCAACTCCAGGCAAACCTTCTATCAGAGAATGTCCGTTAGAAAGCAAAGCCAAAATTAATTGATCGATAATATCATCTTGTCCGACAATTACCTTTTTCAATTCATTTTTTACAGTTTGCATTTTATGTTGTACATCCGAAAAATCGACTCTATTTTCGAATGGTTGATATGTATTTTCGCTCATTAGATATTTGCTTTTTGTTTATAGTTTTCGATGATTTGATACACAATTTTCAAATCGTGTTCATTTGGTTGATTTTTTTGATAAATATTTTTCAGAATCGTGAATTTTTCAAGACATTCTTCTTGGCTCAAATTTGCTTTTTGTGCAACAATTTCAATGAATTGTTTGTTTGTAATATCGTCTGTTTCGATTAAAAATGTTTTTCTCAATTTGTATAAAAAATAATCGATTTTCTTTGAAACAATGTCTTTTACTTCGCCATTTTCTTGGTATAAAGAGGAAATTGTCTTAGCAAATTCGACGGTATGATTTTCTTCTTTGGTATAAATTGGAATGATGCGTTGTTCGCGTTTGCTTCTAAAAATTAAAAAGAAGAAAAGTAAAACCAATAACGTAATCCAAGCAGCTTTTAGAGCTGGTTCGCTCATTATGAAACGCATCATTGATGAACTTCCTGCATAAGTTTTCGAGGTATTGTACCAAAAAATAGTTTTCCCTTTCAGTGGTTCTAAAACTGATTTAGCATAGAAATAACTGTCTTCATTTAATAAATAATAATTGGTAAAATAAATCGGTTCTGCGTGATATAAATAATAACCTTTATAATTTTTTGGTTTGATTTTTAAATAATTTGGGTAAGCCTTATCTTTATAAGTAATTGTTCCAAAAATTTCAGAATCATTTGTGATGTCGCTAAAATAATGATGTTCGATTTCTTTTTTCTTCTTTATTTTGAACAATTTATTTGTTCTAAGCTCAAAATGATCATTAATATTTATTGTCTGATTGTACAAGATATTCTCTTCAGATTCCGTAGAATCAGTTGTTGGCGTATCTGTAGAATACGTTTCTTCGTTAATATCTTCTTTTCCATTTGTGTCATCACCAAAATTGTCATAATAATCTGCAATCATCACAATTCCACCATTTTCGGCAATTTTGCTCAATAAATTTTTAGAAACTGTATCAAAATAAATTTCAGAACCGAGCACAACAACTGCATAATCTTTTGCTTTTTTAGGATCAATTTTTAATTCAGAAAGTTTTTCCAAATCTTTCATTTTCCCATTAGATAACTTCCCAAGTTCTTCGTGCATAATAAATAATCCGTACGGATCTTTACTATTTTGATAAAGGCTTACATTCCATGATTTAGGAAGCTTATAACGAAGTTTTGAGAAAGAAAATATAAAAATTCCGATCAATAAAATAGCGCCTAATAGAATACCTAATTTCTTTTTCATGAGGCTAAATATTGGTTAAACTGATTGAAATTTGTCTTGAATTCGTGGTATTTATTTTCATCAATTTTAAATTCTCCAAACCAAACTTGATTGAAAATTTTAGTATTTTGATTGAATAAAATCTTTGATTTTTCGTCTTTTATTTGATTGATAAATTGTTGATTTGTTTTCTTCGGATCCCATTCAATCCAACCTTTTTTATCTAAATTTTGTAGATTTTGATAATGCAAATAACGAATTGCTAAAGCAAAATTTTGTTCTGTTTCTGCTTTATTGATTAATGAATTCAAATTAACTTCGGCTAAATTTTCTTCGATAAAATCAAAATCAGATTCGTAATATAATTTTTTCGAATTTCGTTTAAGAATTCCACCATTTTTGTAAATACGTGTGGCAAGAAAAATTAAGAATAATCCAATTACAAAATAGAAAATGATTTCCCAAGGTAAATAAGAGAGAAATCTAAAAATACCTTCGATTATTTTTGAGAAAAAGCCAGGTTCGAATTCTTTTTTAGGTTTTGGAACATCATTATAATCAAATTCTTTTCCAGCATATTTTTCTTTGAATGCTTTAAATTCTGCTGTTTTTTCTTGTGCAAAAACAACGAATTGAATTAATAATAATGTAAATGTAAAAAATAGTCTAAATTGTTTCATTCGATTCTAAAGTTTGATTGAACGAAAAAGTTTTTTGTCTATTTTTTTGAATCGGATAAATGATGTAATACCAAATAATTAAGATTAATGAAAGGATTATTACCAATAAACTCAATACAATATTAACATCATATAAACGCGTAATAAAACCTTCGATAAATCCAGCTATAATAAACATTGGAACAGTGCTTAATAAAATCATTACCGCTTCTTTTGCTTTGATTGTGAGTGATTTTTTTCGCGATAAAGTTTTTGGAAACATAAAGCCATTTCCAAGCATTAATCCGCAAGCTCCAGCAATAATAATCACCGAAATTTCGATTGTTCCATGCATCCAAATTGCTGACATTGCCTTTCCCAAAACGCCTTCTTTGAAAAACATATAATGAAATGCACCTAACATAATTCCGTTCGAAAATAGAATATATCCTGATCCAATACTGAAAAATAATCCTAATGTAAAAGCAAAAAAAGCAACACGAATATTGTTGATGGTTATAGCTAATGTAGAGCCAGTCTGACTTCCTGATTTGTAAATTGCTGCAGGATCACCTTTTTTGATGTTCATTAACGTTTCGTCTACATATTGATTTCCTAAAATTAATCGTGTAAAATCTGGATCGAAATGCGATGATAAAACGCCAATTAAAACCGCTAAGGCAAAAATTAAGAATGAATACAACAACATTTTGTGATTTTTGTAGACTACATTTGGCACATCTTCTTTGAAAAATTGCACAAATTGATTCCCAGAAGTTCGTTGATCTTTGTAAATTGACTGATGCGCAAATAAAGCTAACTCGTTCAAATAATCTTTTGTCTTACTTTTTGGGTAATAAGTTTGAGCAAACGCCAAATCATTTGTAATTTCGATGTAGTTTTTTGCTAAAATATCTGGATGAACATCAATTTTATTTTTCAAATTATGTTCAATATCAGACCATTTAGACTTATTTTTATCAATAAAATGCGCTTCTCTCATTGTAGAGTAGTTGTTAGTGAACCAAATATATGAATAAACTTTTAGTCAATACACCTCAAAACGTGCAAATTGCTTATAATATTGCACCACTTGGAAAACGTTTGCTTGCGTATATCATCGATATGATTATCCGAATCATATTAGTCTACGGTATGTATTATTTCTCTGAGTTTATTCCGAATAGAGACGAATGGTTTCGTATGGGAATTTATAGTATAATAGGTTTTATATTTTTACTTTATCCGTTGGTTCTCGAGATTTTAATGAAAGGGCAAACAATTGGAAAATGGATTATGAAAATTCGTGTAATACGAATGGACGGAAATCGTGCCAATAATTTTGATTATTTCTTGCGTTGGGTAATTGGAAGTGTCGAATTGTTTTTATTTACTGGACTTATCGCGTTGATAACGATGATTATAAATAAAAATGGTCAACGTTTAGGTGATATTGTTGCGAATACATGTTTGATTGATTTGAATCCGAAATTAGCTTTATCACAAACTATTTTCGCTGAAGTTTCTGAAACCTATAAAATTCGTTTTCCCGAAGTTTATCGCCTGTCTGATCGTGATATTAATATTGTAAAAGAAAATTTTACGTCTGCATTAAACAATAATAATTATGATATTTTATTAAAATTAACGCGAAAACTGGAGGAAATAATGGAGGTGAAAAGTGATGGTTTAGGAAATATTGATTTTATTCAAGTGGTGATTCAGGATCATTATCATTACCACAAAGACAAGTAAACAGTATCTTTGCAAAAAATAAAGAATAAAATGAATTGTCCTTGTTGTTCTGGAAAAGTATATGCAACTTGTTGCGAACCTTTTCATTTGAATATTGAATTGCCAAAAACTCCCGAAGAGTTGATGCGTTCTCGTTACGCTGCTTTTGCAATGGTTTTGCCTGAATATTTAGTTGATACAACACATTCTTCTACGCAAAAAGATAATGATTTTAGTGATATCGAAGATTGGGCAAAATCGAATAAATGGTTAAAGTTAGAAATTGTTTTTGCTAAAGATAATAAAGTTCGATTTAGAGCTTATTACCAAGACAAACAAGGTGAAATCTACGAACATGATGAACTTTCTAGGTTTGTGCAAGAGAATGGCAAATGGTTTTATGTAGATGGCGAGTTTTATTGATTTTTAAAAATAAATTCAGAAAATATTATTTCAAGCGAAGTCTAGAAATTAAAAAAAATGGATATTTTTTTTGAGCAATTACTTTTACAATTCCTTCAATTTATCCTGAATTTCTGTATCATAAATTTCTAAAAAACGTTCGTCATAAGGATAAGTATCTTTGAATCCTTTCTTAATCAAAACTAAGCTTTTATTGTAATTTACTTTAGCTGAATCTTTCCAACTTTTGTTTTGAAAGAAAAGTAAAGTATTGAAGCGAGAATTATCACTACAACAATAGTTAAATAGACAAAATAATTAATGTATTTCATTCTGTCTAAGATATGTAAACTTTTTGCATAAAAAAACTCAATCCATTGAATTGAGTTTTTTGTTTTCTATTTAAAATATTGTTCTGCTTCTAACACGCTTTCTGGTCGACCTACGTCGATTAAAATTCCGCCAGAATGATCAAAACCAATGATAGATTCAGTTTTCATCAAGTCCATATAAACTTTCATGATAGAAAATTTACCTTTCTCTGTAATTTTATCAAATAGAGTAGGAGAAATAACATGAATTCCACTAAAAGCTAAATCTTTGCAATTGTCTAAAGAATCTACAGCTTTTATTTCTTCTTCTGTTTTCAGATTTCGCCAACCTTTTAATTCATTTTGTTCATTGAAAAATAGTTTACGAGATGAATTTCGATCAGAAACTGCTAACGTTACTAACGCTTTGTTTTCTTGATGTGCTTTGATAAATTTAGCAAGATTTAGATCTGTTAAAATGTCCACATTCATCACCAAAAAATCTTCCTCGAAATTAGCTTTTGCTTTAACCAAACCACCACCAGTTTCAAGAACTTGATCTGTTTCATCTGAAATAGTAATTTCAATTCCGAAATAATTATTATCTTCTAAAAACTCAATGATTTGATCTGCAAAATGATGCACGTTAATCACGATTTCATTAATTCCGAAAGATTTCAAATATTCTATATTTCGTTGCAAAAGAGGTTTTCCATTTACAACTGCTAAAGCTTTGGGATGGTTGTCAGTAAATGGTTTTAAACGAGTCCCAAGACCCGCTGCAAAAATCATTGCTTTCATATTAATACGCCTCGTTTATCCAATTTTTTTCTTCTTGCACAATATGATGTAACGTAACTTGCGCTTCTGGAAATTTCTCTTGAATATGTTTTGCAGTCGCATCAGCAGAATAAACTGATCGATGTTGTCCGCCTGTGCAACCAAAATTAATTTCTAAATTCTCGAAACCTCGTTGCAAATAATCTTCGATCGAAATGTCAATAATTTGAAAAACACCTTCTAAAAAAACTGCAATTTTAGTTTCTGTTTTCAAGTATTTTTTAACCTCTTCGTCGCGCCCTGTTTGTGTTTTATATGCCTGAATTCGACCTGGATTTAGAATTCCACGACAATCAAAAACGAAACCACCACCATTTCCAGTTGGATCGGTTGGAATTCCTTTTTTATACGAAAAACTACGAACGTTGATGTTTAATTTAGCCATTTATTTTATGATTTATGCGTTCTAACGTTTCTGGAAGAACAAGGATTTTTATAATATGTTTTAATTCTGGATAATTTTGTAATATAGGATAATCGATTATTGATTCTAAGTTTTTAAGCCCAAATGAAATACTTTCTAAAAAGTGTTTTTTACGTTCAATAATTCCTCTCAAACCATAGGTTCCTAAAACTTGTAAAAGTCGAGCAACTACACAATATTCGTACGATTGACGAAAATCTATTGGAACTAAAGTTGGAATTTGTTTGGTTAATTCTTGGTAATAAAATTCGTATAATTCTTTTTTAAATTCAAATGGTAAATTGGCTTTTGCTTGCCAAATTAACGAAACCAAATCATAGACAACAGGTCCATATAAACCGCCTTGATAATCGATAAAATAAGGTTCGTTTTGATGAATCATAATGTTGCGCGTTTGGAAATCTCTGAACACAAAACCTTGTGGCGAAAGTTTATCAAATTGAGACGCAAAACGATCAAAATCTTTGATTAATTTTCCTGCATTGTAATCAATTCCTAAGACATCTAAAAAGTAAAAATTAAACTGAAATAAATCTCTTAAAATTAATGTTTTATCTAATTTTGGATACGAAAAAGTATGATTAAAATCGATTTTAGTTGCACCTTGAATTTGAGCAATTGCTAATTTTTCTAATGTCTTAAAATAATAAGGTTTTGCTTTTTCGAAATCATTCAAGACAATATTCATCAGTGTTTCGTCTCCTAAATCTGTTTGAACATAGGTTGCAAAATCTTCTGAAACTGAAACAATTTCTGGAATATTATTGATGACTTTTTTTAAATCTAAAGAGAACTGAATAAATACTTTATTTTCTTCAATATTAGAGCTTTCAGCCAAAATATACGACTGATTTTGATCAAAAAATCTCGAATATACTCGAGCTGAACCTCCTCCTGAAAGTTGAGTTAAACTTTCAATTGCTTTTTGAGTAAAGTTTTCTTGCAAAAATTGAGCTGTAGTATCGTTCATCAGAATATTTTGCGAAAGTTACGCATATCAAAAATGATTTAAAAATATTTGTTTGCTGTAACTTTTTTCAAAATGCTGCATCTATTTAGTAAAAGAGAAACTAATATGAAAAAAATAGCACTTATTATCGCAATGATTTCGTTACAATCATGTATTACAGTAAAAGTTAATGCAGATGTTGATTCGAATAATTTTTATAGAAAAGTGGATAATCCAAATATCAAATCGCAAGGAACTTTTTTTGACAAAGGAGTGGGGGATTCGAAATGGTCGAATTCGAATGGTGATAATTGGACAAAAGCGAAGTTTGAAGATGCTTCTGGAACGAGTTATATCAAGCTAAATGTTTCGAAAAGTTTAACTGCTAATTTTCATTCGAATATTAAATTAGAAGGCGAAATGATTTTTGAAATTGTAGATCAAAATAATGAAGTAGTGTTTAATCGTCAACTTACAAATTCGAAAGAAGAAAATTTTACAGTTGATTTAGCAAAAGGTGATTATCAAGTTCGTTGGAATTCTACGAATGCAACTGGAAGTTATTTTTTGGAATGGAAACAAGATAAATAACATAAATTTTAGCATATTTTTTGGTCGATCGATTACTTTTTTGATGTATTTTTAGAAAGATTTTAAATAAGTAATTATGTCTTTAATAGATGATTTGAAATGGCGTTACGCTACAAAAAAATATGATCCGTCTTTAATTGTTGAAGAAGAAGACGTTAAAAAAATTGTTGAAGCAGCTCGTTTAGCACCAACTTCATCAGGTTTGCAACAGTTCAGAATTTTAGTTATTAAAAATAAAGAATTGCAACAAAAAATTGTTCCAATTGCCTATGATCAGCAAGCGATTGTAGATTGTTCGCATTTATTGGTTTTTGTAGCTTGGGATCGTTATACAGAAGATCGTATTGATGCAATTTACGATTATACAACGGATGAGAGAGATTTGCCAAGAGGTCGTTTTGGTTCGTATACAGATAAATTGAAAGGAATTTATTTGCCTCAAACTTCTGAAGAAAATTTTGCACATACAGCTCGTCAAGCATACATTGGATTAGGTTTTGCTCTTGCTCAAGCAGCAGAATTGAAAATTGATAGTACGCCAATGGAAGGTTTTGATAATGCTGAATTGGATGATTTGCTTGATTTGAAAGAAAAAGGAATGCGAAGCGTTTTAATGCTTCCTTTGGGATACAGAGACAGTGAAGATTGGCTAGCGCCAATGAAAAAAGTTAGAAATCCGATGAAGGATTTTGCTACGAAATTATATGAATAACAAAAAAGCTTTCTCAATTTTGAGAAAGCTTTTTTATTGAATCTATTTTTACAATCCCAACATTTTTGGACCTTGTTCAAAAACAACATCAACTGGAATGTTTTTTGTTTTCAAGACATCTAAATCTTTTTGTAAATCGTCGTGAATAATTCCTTTATCAGCATATAATTTTTTTACACCATCATAATCTCCATTTCCTTGAAGTGTCAAAATTAATTCTGATAAACCATTCATTGCTTTTTCCATTTTAGCTACATTTACTCTGTAACGTCCATTTGTAGTTTTTTCGAAAGCTCCATTTTCAGCAAAATAGTTAAACGCAATCATGTTTGCTTGTCCGTGTGCAGAACTTGCTCCAAAACGAACTGAACGTAAGATTCCAGCCAAGAAAGTCACAAAATAATCTTCTTGTGTTCCTGTCAATTCACCTTTTTTCAACAATTGATTCACCATATACAAACCAAGAATATCAGCTTTTCCTTCTTCTAAAGCTGAATTAGCTTCTTTTAAAGCATCGCGGACAGAACCTTTTTCATTTACTGTATTTTTGATTCCTAAACCATGCGCCACTTCGTGAAACATCACATTAGAAAAGAATGCATCAAATTTGATGTTTTTCTGTTGGCTTTCATCAATCAAAGCAGTTGCAATTGGGGCAAGAATTTTATCAAATTTCGCTTTCATAGCATTTTTTAATTGCAAACGGCGCGTTCCTTTTTCTAGTTGAACTTTTTCATCATTTGGTAAATTAATCGCAATTGTTTTTCCAGCAGCGTTACAATCTCCCGCATAATACACCACATCATACGCATTAAGATCCGAATCAGTTCCAGGAATTTCTTTTTTGTAATTTGCAGAAACAGGTAAATTCTTCTGTAATTCTGGTAAATATTGAACGAATTTTGCCAATTTTTTCGACCATTCAATATCTTTTACTAAAATATATGCAGAATATGAAGTTTTATATCCAAACAATTGATCTTCGTAATTTTCAATCGGACCAACCACCATATCAATATTTGCATTTTTCATATCCATCCAAGCCAAATCACTTGCATAAAAATCATCGCTTATCAAAGCTGCAGCACGTAATTTTAAATATTTTTTAAGCCCAGCATCTTCTGCTAATTCTGATGCTTTTGTTAAATATTCAGCGGCTTTTGATAATTGATTTTTGAAATTTTCGTGGTATGGAATCGAATATAATTTTCCTTCACGATTACGACGAATAATTGAGTAAGGAGATTTACCATCTTTGATATTTGCTTGTTCAAATTCCTCTTTCGTCATATCAATTGGATAGAAAGTTGCACCAGCAGGTTTTGCTCCAATACCGTTTATAAAAGGCGTTTCGTTATTCAATCTATCCCAAGGACCGTAGTTTATTTTTGCATATTCTTTGGCTTCACCTTTCGTTTCGTCCATCAAATCTATTTTAGCACCATAAGCTTGTTGCCAAAATAAATCGTCCATAATATCTGCCGTTTTGAACATCAAACGTAAAATCTCTTTTTCGTTTTTTGTTAAATGCGAAATATCTGTTGTTAATGGAACTTGAGCATAATATTGAAAAGCGTAATCTTTTGTCATTTCTATTGAGGTTTGAGTTGATTCTGCTGCTGTTTTTTGAGTTGAACAAGAGCTTAAAACTCCAGCAAAAGCAATCATTCCTAAGAATATTGATGATTTTTTCATTTTGAATGTTTTGGTAAATTTACAACGAAGAATCAAACTAAAAATCATTCTTATTTTTTTTATCCATAAAAATATAATTTAAAATAACCAAGAATCCTGACTCCTAATCCAAAAATTAAAAAGCTTTAGAATGCAATTGTAAGAAGTTAGAGATAGAGCTTTTTTCTTATTCAGATTATCACAAATTTTTGCATTGCTCCCAAGTTTTGATATTAATTCAATAAAAAAATCTCAACTTCTATTGAAATTGAGATTTAATATGGGTGAATGATGGGTCTCGAACCCACGACCTCCGGAACCACAATCCGGCGCTCTAACCAACTGAGCTACAATCACCATTTGGTTTGAATTTTTTTTGAAACTAATTCTAAAGTTTTTAGGGTGAATGATGGGTCTCGAACCCACGACCTCCGGAACCACAATCCGGCGCTCTAACCAACTGAGCTACAATCACCATTTGGTTTGAATTTCTTTTGAAACTAATTCTAAAGTTTTAGGGTGAATGATGGGTCTCGAACCCACGACCTCCGGAACCACAATCCGGCGCTCTAACCAACTGAGCTACAATCACCATTTTTATTGCGAAATTAACTTTTATTTAATCTCTCAATTGGACTGCAAATATAGCCTATTAATCGGTACTTGCAAATAATTTTGACAAAAAAATAAAGGTTTTTTACACCTTTATTTCTAAATTAAAGAATCTAAATTATTTACGCCAATATAACTTCGCGAAATAAATCCTTCTCCACCTTCAGTTCCGATTAATCTTCCTAAATCATATGCACGATATCGGATAGAATCTGTAAAATTCTTCGATGAAATTGGTGTTTGAGGTTCGCTCGAATTTGGATCAAAAAATTGCGTTTTATACGCCATGCAAGCTTCCACTTTTGTATCAACAAAACCAGAAATATCAATTACAAAATGAGGTTCTAAAGGCAACCATTGAATGTAGTGGAAGTGCTTTTTTGGACGCCAAGCTGGTAATCCATTATCAATTTTTGGTAAACCCGATAAGAAAATAGCAGTATTCACTAAATCTGAACCTTTTCCATGATCTGGATGGCGATCGTGAGGTGCATTACTCAAAATAATATCAGGTTGATATTTGCGAATGATTTCGACAATTTTCAATTGATTTTCTTTATCATTCAAGAAAAAACCATCAGGAATTCCAAGATTTTCTCTTACAGCAACTCCCAAAATGTTTTTGGCATCATTTGCTTCTACACGGCGCGTTTCATCAGTACCACGAGTTCCCAATTCTCCTTTTGTTAAATCGAGAATACCAACTGTTTTACCGTTTTTAATTTCTTTTGCAAGTGTTCCTCCACATCCCAATTCTACGTCATCAGGATGAGCTCCAATTGCAAGAATATCTAACTTCATTTACTATTTATTTAACCAATCTATTATTTCTTTTGAATCTGGAGTTACTTTTGATGGATAAGAAGCCTCTAAAGTTCCGTCTTCGTTAATCAAAAATTTCGTAAAATTCCATTTTACATCATTATCAGATTTTCCGTTCAATGATTTTTTTGTTAAGAATTTGAAAATTTCATTTTGATTTTTTCCAATTACATCACTTTTTGACATCAAAGGAAAAGTTACGCCATAATTTAATTTACAAAAACTTGCAATTTCTTCATTGTTGTCAAATTCCTGACCTCCAAAATTGTCTGAAGGAAATCCAACAATAACTAAACCTTGATCTTTATATTCTTGATACAATTTTTCTAAAGCATCATATTGAGGTGTGTAACCACATTTTGAAGCTGTGTTAAGAATTAAGATTTTCTTTCCTTTCAAATCCGCGAAATTAAAATCGTCATCATTGATATCTTTGAATGTATAATCGTAAATTTTGTTCACTTTTTGAGGTGTTTTTGTTGTTTGATGAATGGTTTGCTTTTTAGAAACTTTCTTAGTTTCTTGCGCATTACAAGCTATAAATAGCCCTAAAAATCCGATGAATAAATATTTCATTGCGTACTATTTTAAACAAATTTAAAAAAAATGTTATGATTTGTAAGTTAAAGTAGGTTAAAATAAAAAAGCTCATCTTTGGATGAGCTTTTTTATTTTATAATATTTAAAGAAATTAATTTTTTGATTTTACGTGGTAAACTTTGTTTTGGAAATACCAAGCTGCAATAGATAAAACTAACATTGCGACTGCTGTTGCAGGAACCCAGAATGGAATTGGAATTGGATCTCCGGCTGCGTATGAGTGTAATCCAGATAAGTAATAGTTAACGCCAAAATACGTCATAATTACTGTCCAAACAGCCCACATTGCTGCAACATTGAAGGCAAATTTCCCTCTCAATCCTGGAACTAAACGCATATGTAAAACAACTGCATAAACAATTACAGAAACGAAAGCCCAAGTTTCTTTTGGATCCCAAGACCAGTAACGTCCCCAAGATTCGTTTGCCCACATACCTCCTAAGAATGTACCAACGGTAAGTAAGAAAATACCAATTGTTAATGACATTTCAGAAACGTAAGTCATTTCTTTTAGCGAAATTTCAATCTTTTTATTTGGTTTAATCATCATGATAATTAATGAGAAAACTCCTAAAATAGCACTTAATCCAAAGAAACCATAAGATGAAACGATAATCGCAACGTGTACAATTAACCAATATGATTTTAGTACAGGAACAAGTGGTGTAATTTGTGGATCTAACATAGAACCTCCGTGTGCAAATCCCATCATAATTACAGCAACCATAGCTCCTGTTGTTGGAATAAATGCGTTTCGGTTTTTGTATAATAACAATCCAGCTAAAACACTAATCCATGAAATAAATACAATGGCTTCGTAACCGTTAGACCAAGGTGCGTGTCCCGTTAAATACCAACGAACACCAAGTCCTGCGGCTTGTATGATAAAGACAATAAATATTAATCCCAAACAAACATTGATAATTCGATGCAGTGCTTTGCTTTCTGAAAATAACTGAATGAATGATAAAATCATTAAGACTCCACCAACCATACAATAAGCAATCATCACCCAAAAGAAAACGTTGTATTTATTGTATAACACCTCAATCTCAACTTTTGTTGGAGAAGGCACAACATTTTTACCCCATTTTTGTTGGTATTTATCGATATAATCTACTGCATTATCTGCAGGCGTCCAATTACCATTTTCTAATCCTTTCGAAACCATGTTAAAATAAACACTAATCATTCCAAGTGCCATTGTATCGATTTCTACAGGATTTTCTTGTGTTTGATAAATCCAAGAAGTCCAACGCTCTGAAGGATCATTCTGAACTGGAATTATTTTTAATTGATAACCTTTTGCAGTTTGATCTAAAATATTGAAACGCTCTGTAACTTTAATTACTTCCTCATCAAATTTAGAACGCTCTGAAGGTTTTCTTGAGAATGCTTCGTTATAGGCTTTGTCTAATTTGAAACGAGTTGTTTTTGGATCAATCAAATTCATTAAAGATGTATAACCATCTTCGTTTGCACTTGTAATTTTCTTTAAACGATCACCACCTTTATCACCAACTTCAATCATCGGAGCATTTACCCAATAAGCAGGATCTAATTGCAAAGAAATAAACCATTTATTGGCAGATAATCCGTGGAATTTATCTTTTTTATAAACTTTTCTAAGGATTTCTAAAGCTTGTGTATTAAGAGGTTTTATACGTCCTTCGATATCTTGTGTAAGTAAATGACCAAATTTATCAGCGTGTTCGTCAGGAATTTTTACATTCTTCGCTAATTCATCTCCATCAGCCATTTTTGTAGAAAAACTACCAATGTGCTCTGATGAATGAACGTTCCCTTTTTCCGAATCAGTCTGAATTTTTTGATGTCCATTTTTTCCTCCATCAGTAGTACTTGGATTTTGAGCAAATGCTAATCCAGAAAGTAAAAATAATGGAAGTAAAATATTTACTTTTTTGGTATGTAAACTTTTTAATATAGAGTTTAATTGTGTAAAACGAGTTCCTTTCCAGAATAATGAAACAAACATTCCTCCAAATAATAAGAAGTATCCTAAATAGGTAATGTTAGTTCCCCACCAGTCTTGGTTAACTTGTAAAATAGTTCCGTCTTCTGTTGGGAAATAACTCGATTGGAAGAAACGGTAACCTTTATAATCCATTACATTGTTCATATAAATGTGATGTTTTGTTTCTTTCCCTTCGTCGATAACTGTAATGTTAGATTCGAAAGAAGAAGGGTTTGTAGAACCAGGGTAACGATCTAAAATAAAATCATCTAAACGAATGCTAAATGGAACTTTCACTAACTTAGAACCGTAACCTAACGAAATATTCATTCCGTCAATTTGTACATCAGCAGAATAATTTGTGACACCTTTTCCTCCAACAATTGTTACTGTATCGCGTTTATCACCAACAATAACTTCAGCTCTAATTGCACCAGGAAGATTTTTTTCTTCTGCTTTAAATTTAGAACCTTGTCGATATAAAACTTCACCTTTGAAAGCCGGATTTGGAACTACAAATTGCGCTCCGTTGATTGTATATAACGAACGTAGTTTTAATGGAGCAGGAACATTAAATTCAACTTTTCCAGCACCTTCTTGCAATTTTTGCATGTCTGTAATTTGTCCAACTTGTTGTCCAGCCATTTGTACATATTCTCCTTCGAAAGGCGATTTGATAACCAAATTTTCTCCTTCTCCAGTAATTTGTACCGCACCATCTTGCGGTCTATTGTACGAAACTAAAGTTCCATTAACACTTTTTATTTCACCATTTCTGATGAAAACAGAATTACGTCCAGCTTGTCCAACTGTCACGATTTCTAAAACATTAATTCCTTCTTTTTTTCTTACAACCGTATCTAAAGCGTGAGGTACGTAATCAAAAGTTTTTAATTTAATGACTTTATCTTTGAACTGATATTCACCTTCAAAGTGTCTACGGAACAAAGAACTTGTACTATCTTTTCTGTCAAAATACGTCATGTTGTATTGATGATTGTCGTACGCTAAACGTTGTGTACCATCATCAACCATCATCTTGAAATAAGATTTGTACGATGTAATTTCGTTACTTGTTCCTCCTTCTGGAATAGGCATTTCACCCTCGAAACTGATGTAACGAGTAATTCCTCCTCCAATAAAAATAAACAAAAATGCTAAGTGGAAAACCAATAAAGGCAATTTTTCCTTTGACCATAATCGGTATCGTTTGATATTCATTAAGAACAAAACGATCAACCAAATCATTAATACCTCAAACCACTTTGCCTCGTAAATAACAGCTTTTGCAGTAGCCGTATCGTAGTCATTTTCAATGAAAGTGGCATAACCCATGGCGATTGCGTAGATGAATAGCAAGACCGTCATGGTTCTGGTAGAAAATAGATATTTTTCTAATTTACTCATTACTTATAATTGATTTACAAAAATAGGTGAGTTTATCAGATAAAGCATTAAAACTTAAATGATTTTTATTAGAATCAATGAGTTAATAGAATGTTAAATATATTGCACTGAAATTGATTTTAAATATGTGAAAAACATACTATTAATCAGAAATGTTTATAAAAAAGTATTTTCTTCAAAAATAATTTGTTAAGAAAATATTTAGAAATATCAAAAACATATCTTAAAAGGAATAACTTTTGTTAAAGCACAATAACCAATTATAATGATATGAAAAAATTAACTCAAATTTTATGTGCTGGAGCTTTCATTTTTGCTTTAGCAAGTTGTCATAACAGCAAGGCTGTTGCATACCAAAAAGATAATGGTACAGGCGGTTATACCGAAGAAAAGGTGAACAATGATACGTATATTGTTAGTTTTGATGGAAACGAATACAATAAAAAAGACAAAACGTTTGACTATGCTTTGTTGAGAGCAGCAGAAATTGGTCAGCGTAATAATTTCGATTATTTTGCAATTTTAAGTACGGTGAACGATAAAGTCTTGGAAAAAAGTAACAGCTATACAAAGTTAGATAATAATGATACGTGGCTGAAAGTACAATATTTCAAAAACAGTAAACCAATAAAATTTCAAACGGTTTATGAACCAGCTGTTGTAATAAAAGATTTGCATAAAAAATATAAAATTAAATAAGGATACAAACCACTCATTTGAGTGGTTTTTTATTTTGGAATAAATTAACATTTTCGATGACACAATGTGGCGTTTTAACTTCTCAACTTTGCACTATGTTCGCATTGATAGATTGTAATAATTTTTACGCCAGTTGCCATCGTGTTTTTCAACCGAAGCTTCTTCATCAGCCAATTGTAGTATTGTCTAATAATGATGGTTGTGTAATTTCGCGTTCTGCCGAAGCGAAGTTAGCTGGAATTCCAATGGGTGCGCCTGCGCATCAATTTCAACGTATTTTTGAACAGAAAAAAATCAAAGTTTTTTCGTCAAATTATCAATTATATGCGGATATGAGCAATCGTGTAATGTCGATTTTATCGTTGTATTCGCCCGATCAAGAAATTTATTCGATAGACGAATGTTTCTTAAAATTGAATGGATTTGATCGTTTTGATTTGAAAAATTACGGATTAGAAATCAAATCTAAAATTTATCAGTTTACAAAATTGCCAGTTTGTGTTGGAATTGCACCAACTAAATCCTTGGCGAAATTAGCGAATCATATTGCGAAAAAATTTCCAGAAGTTCATCAAGGAGTTTATGTTATTCAGACTCAAGAACAAATCCATAAAGCGTTAAAATGGTTAAATATCGAAGATGTTTGGGGAGTTGGTAGACGAATGTCACGACGTTTGAGAATGATTGGTGTCAATAAAGCGTTGGACTTTGTACAATTAAAAGATGATTTTCTTCGGAAAGAATTTTCGATAGTAGGTTTGCGTTTGAAAAAAGATTTGTTAGGTGAAGCGGTGTTAGATTTAGAAGCGATTTCGGCAAAGAAAAGTATTGCAACGACGCGTAGTTTTGAAGAATATACCAACGATTTTGAATATGTAAAAGAGCGTGTTGCTACTTTTTCGGTTTCGTGTGCTGAGAAACTTCGGAAACAGAATTCTTCTTGCAATTTGGTTACAGTTTTTATTCAGACCAATAATTTTGATAGAAATAAACCACAATATTACCGTACAATTTCGGTCCATTTACCTTACGAATCGAATTCAAGTATAACGTTGTCCAAATTTGCAATTAAAGCGTTTGAGCAAATTTATAAAGATGGTTATGAGTACAAAAAGGCTGGAGTAGTGGTGTCTGGAATTGTTTCGTCAGATCAAAAACAATTATCGCTTTTTGAAGAAGAAAATCCAAATCACCCAGATTTGATGAAAGTCATCGATTTGTTGAACAAAAAATTTGGTGCGGCAAAAATAAAATTAGCTTCGCAAGATTTGAATAAAACGTGGAAAATGCGTCAAAATAATTTATCACCTTGTTATACAACCAAGTGGAAAGATTTGTTGGTGGTGTATTAAACGATAGAAAAAATGAATGGAGAGATAAAAATGTTAGACAAAGAACTCAACCTTTTTGTTATAAATACAGATGGTGAGAAAAAATATATTCCGAATTTTGGTCATGTAAATGCTGGATTTCCTTCACCTGCAGAAGATTTTGTGGACGATAGAATAAGTTTGGACGAACGTTATTTAACGCATCCCGAATCTACTTTTTTGATTGTCGTTGGTGGAGATTCGATGTATCCTGTTTATCAAAAAAATGATATTTTGGTGATTCGGACAGATCTTATTCCGTTGCATCACGATGATATTATTGTTTCTGTTAATAATGAAGATTATACGTTGAAACGCTTTGATAAAATAAACAATAAACTGATTGCGATAAATCTAAATTACAAAGATTGTGTTCAAATACACGAAAATGATGAGGTGGTTATTTTAGGAGTTGTTGGTGTTTTGGTACGAGAAATAACGAATAGAATTTAAATCTTTGTTGTAACTTTTTTATAAAACATGCATCTTAATAGTAAAGATATGATGTTATGAGAAAATTTATTTTATTGTGTTTTGCAGTGATGTTGGTGCAATCTTGTATTACAATTTCAACTGTTTCGAATGTGTCAACGAATGCGTCAAGATATTTGAGTATTGATGGAATTTATAAAACAGAAGGAACAACATATTCAGCAACAAAAGTGATTAGACGAAATAATAATCAAATCGTTTTGGACTTTACACAAATGCAAGGAGAAGTTTATTATTTCTTGAAAACAAATCAAGATATAGAACTTGAATTAGATTATGAAGTGAAACAAAAAAATGGTTTAATGGATTTTTCGATTGTAGATTATACAGGAAAAGAATTAACTCAAATAGGTAGTGCTTCGAAAGGAAAAATGAATAAAAAAGAATCTATTCATTTAGAATCTTATAAAAGTTATAGAATCAATTTTAAAGGAGATGATTTTAAAGGAAAAGTATCTGTTCAGTTAAATAATAAATAAATAAGGTCGAGTTTTACTCGACCTTATTTATTTTATTGAAATGCTCCAATTGTAGGAGTTGTTCCTCGAGGTTGTCCGTTATAATCTAACGGATATTGTTGCGCAAAAGATATTTTTCCTTTCCCTTTAGCAGGTGATTCATTTTTCACAGCTAATTTATTTGCGAAATAATTTGTATTCTCAAACATCGGATCTAACGTAATACTTGCCAAGAAATTTGGCGCAGTTGTCACATTTAATACTGAAGTATCCGCATTGTGAATAACATTGGTGTCAAATAAATAATTGAAAGCCGCACCATCTTTTTTATCCAATAAAATAGCATTTGGCGTGCGTTCATTATATATAATACAATTTCCGAACGTTGCTTTTGTCAAAGCCGAAACATTTTTATCATTGTTTTCGTTACTCAAGAAAAGCGAATAAGCTGGACCAGCACTTGTCGCAAAATTGTAATAATTGGCAAAAGTAGAATGATAAAATTCGTACGAACCACCATATTCTATTGCTAAAGTTGCCAAATTACTATTATTCATCACCAAGTTGTAACCTGTAATTGTAGCGTTTGTTGCTAAAATTCCATACGATTGATTATTAACAATTTTAGCATTACTAATATCTAATTTCGAATTATTTACGTGTAAACCAGTATCTGCACCAATAATTTTTGCATAATTGATTTTTGATGTACTATTTGGAGCTAGTTCGATTTTGTTCCATTGATCAGGAATCGAATCGTATTTATTATCATGACGAGCTGAACGAAATTTCACTTCTTCATTCAAAGCTCCATTTACAGTAAGTTTTGCATTGTTTCCAACTGTTAAACTTGCTCCTTTTTTGAAATAAACTTTTGCACCTTTATCAATTGTTAAATCACTTGTAATAGTTAAATTTCCGTCAATTACTTGGGCTTCGTCCATATTCCAATTTGCAGAAGAAATTGTAGCATCTTTTGTATGAATTTTAGCTTTTTCTATCCAAGAAAGTAACTTGATTTTTTTAGAAGAATTGGTTGTTTTAAAGTTAATTTCGTCATCGTAAAGCGGATTAAGAGGCGCTTCTTGAGCATTTACTTCAACAAAAATAAATAAACTATCCTTTTTGCGAATCGGCACATTTTCGAAACTTGTTCCTGCTTTTCCGTCTACATTTATATTGAAAAATGAATTATTTCCACGTGTCAAATATATTTTTGGAATCACGCGATCATCATTCTCAGGATTATAAATTTTAAGCAGATAGGTTTCAGATTTAGAGAAATTATATACGGTATCTACGGAAACGGTATCTTTGCTAAAGCGCAATTCAGAACTAATTGGATCATAGTCAAAATCATCGCGACAAGATTGAAAACCAATCAAAGAAGCAATACCAAGTCCGGCGATTAATGTTTTTACGTTCATAAAATTATGATTCATTATATAAGTTTAAACAGCAAATAATAGGTTTTATTGTAGATGGACAAAGATAAAAAATAGATTTTTATGAATAGATTCACCAAAAATATTTGTACGAATTACTAAAATGTTTATATTTGCACCACGAAAAATGTGTACAAGAAGTGCAGGTTTAATTTTAAGAAGCCCATTACACTCGAAATTAAATTTGCTTAATGTATTGTTTTAAATGTTTTTTCAATAAAATTGATTGTAACATTCTGTAAATAATATTATCTTTGCACTCCAATAAAGTTAACAAAGAAGATTAAAAAAATGAAAAAAGATATCCACCCAACAAATTACCGTTTGGTAGCATTCAAAGATATGTCTAACGAAGATGTGTTCATCACAAAATCTTGTGCTGATACTAAAGATACATTAGTTGTTGACGGAGTAGAGTACCCATTAATCAAAATGGAGATTTCTTCTACATCTCACCCATTTTACACAGGTAAAACTAAATTGGTTGATACTGCAGGACGTATCGACAAATTCAGAAGCAAATACGCTAAAAAAGGATAAGAATAGGCAACTATTTGCAATCTTTAAAATATATCAAAAACCTACAAGAATTTCTTGTAGGTTTTTTTAGTTTAATCAGGTTTTAATTATAAATTTGTAACGTTATATTAACACAAAAAATAGTTAACTCACATGTCTTTATTCGACAATACACAGTTTGCTTTCGAATCGAAATCAGATAAAGATTTAAAGAAAGCGTATTACTTATACAAGTTAATCGGAAGCCCCGCATTGACAAGTTTTGGAACTAAGTTTTTTAATTTACCATTTGCGGTAGATATCCCATTCGTAAAACCTGTAATTCGTGAAACAATCTACAAACAATTTGTAGGAGGAGAAACGGCAGAACAAGGTGTGGTTGTCGCAAATGAATTATTTAAATATCACGTAAGTTCTATTTTAGATTATTCTATCGAAGGATTAACAGAAGAAAAACAATTTGACGAAGTTCGTGACGTTATGTTACACTTGGTTGATTTAGCAAAATCTAATCAATCAATTCCATTTGTAGTATTTAAACCAACTGCATTTGGTCGAATCGAATTATTTGAAAAAGTAGGGAAGAAACAAACGTTAACTGCAGAAGAAGAAAAATCTTGGGCTAATATTCGTCAACGTTTCGAGGCAGTATGTCAAAAAGGATATGATTTGGATGTTAATATCATGGTAGATGCAGAAGAAACTTGGATGCAAGGTTCTGCAGATGATTTGACTGACGAAATGATGGTGAAATATAACACAAAACGTGCATTAGTTTGGAATACGTTGCAAATGTATCGTCATGATCGTTTGGCTTATTTGAAAGAAATGCATGCAAAAGCAGAGCGCGAAGGATATTTCTTAGGATTCAAAATTGTGCGTGGAGCATATATGGAGAAAGAGCGTGCACGTGCGCAAGCCGAAGGTTATCCATCTCCAATTCAACCAAACAAAGAAGCTTCGGATAGAGATTATAATCTAGCGTTAGAATTTATTGCTTCTCATCACGAGCGTTTTGGTTTATTCGCAGGTTCGCACAACGAAGAAAGTTGCGAATTGTTAATCAAATTGATGAACGAAAACGGAATTGAGAAAAATAATCCAAATTTCTGGTTTGGACAATTATTTGGAATGAGTGATAATATTTCATTCAACTTGGCGCATTTAGGATACAATATTGCAAAATATTTACCTTACGGGCCAATCAAAGAAGTAATGCCTTACTTGGTTCGTCGAGCACAAGAAAACACTTCTGTTGCAGGACAAACAGGACGCGAATTGATGCTGATTGAAAAAGAATTAGAGCGTCGTAAAAAATCGAAATAATCGTATTTTATATAAAGCAAAAATCCACTCAATTTGAGTGGATTTTTTGATTAATTATTATTTTTCTTGATTCTAATCTTGCCTTTATGTTCATGATACATCATACAAGTTGCTTTATTTTCTAACTCTTTGCATGTTTTTTCAAAATCATAAATAACACTCACGGTTTCACCTTCTTTTTTGTCTGAAAATATTTCATTGTTACAAACCAAATAATCCTCTTTGTCATCAACACGAATGTAAGTTCCTGTACAATCTCTCACAATCGTTCCAGTAAATAATCGATCGTGTTTAATACTTGTACTGCAAGAAGATAGGGCTAAGGTAAGGAGAGTAGTTAATGAGAAAAGTAGTTTCATATTTTGATAAATTAATAATCATAAATATAAAGTTTTTTATAGTGTAAATAAATAGAGTTTAACTATATTTTAAAAACTTTTTTTATTAAAATTTAGAATAACCAACATCATCGAATCTTGTAAGGAAGTCACTTGATGAATAACTTTTGGAGGAAGAATATATTCGTCAAATTCTTTTAAATTGACAATCTCAATTTTTGAATCAATTTCTATTTCACCTTTCAGCATTAAAATTTTTGCATTTACAGGTAATTGATGATCGATTAATTTCAAACTTTTTTTTAGTCCAAAAGCAACAACACGCGTATCATCATTTCTGAAAATGATTTTTATAATTGGTTTTTCCGATTCCGAAATCTGATCTAAAATGGCATGTAACATAATGATAGTTTTTGAATTCTCTTAAAATTAGTATTAATTCTTCAAACTATCTGAAAATGAAATATTAATAATTTGTGAAATTTTAAGCAATTGTAATCTTCATTCTTAACACAAAAAAATGTTTAACTTGCGTTTTTAATCATATAAAATGACAACGAATTATTTTGCCGAAATTATTTTACCACTTTCATTAAATGGAACATTTACATACCATCTTTCTGAAATTGATTTACAGCAAATTAAAGTTGGTCAGCGTGTTTCCGTGCCTTTCGGAACGCAAAAATTATATACAGGAATTGTACATTCTATTCATCAAAATGCGCCAGAATTATACAAAACAAAGGCGATTCATGCTTTTTTGGATGATGAACCTTTGGTGACGCAAACGCAAATTAATTTTTGGGAATGGATGGCGAATTATTATATGTGTTCACTGGGCGATGTTTTTCGAAATGCTTTTCCTTCTGCATTAAAATTAGAATCTCAAACTTTTGTTCGATTAATTAATCCAAATTATGAAACAATTGAAGAGCTAAATGATTATGAATTCTTAGTTTTTGAAGCGTTGAAATTGCGTGAAATCATTTCAGTTGAAGAAGCAGCTTTAATTGTAGACGAGAAATCAGCAATTCCAACACTTAAATTATTAATTGATAAAGGAATTATTCGGTTAGATGAAAAACTGAACGAAAAATATACGCCAAAAATTGATAATTATGTCCGATTACATCCAGATTTAAAAGGAAATGAAACTGCCTTTATCGAGATTTTAAATCAATTAAATAAAGCACCAAAACAGCGCGAAACCTTGTTGCAATTGATTACGTTAGAAACGCAATCGCAAGAAAAACCGCTAAAAGTTGCAGATTTTATAAAACAAGGTGCGACAAATGCTGTACTTAAATCTTTAGCAGAAAAAGGAGCAGTTGAAATTTATCAACATCAAACTTCTCGTGTAGATGAAGATGAGAAAGAAGTTGCTGAAATTGCTGAATTGACCTTGAAACAAATTGCAGCTTTAAATCAAATTAAAGAAGATTTTAAGGATAAATCAACCGTTTTATTACATGGTGTAACATCAAGTGGAAAGACAGAAATTTATCTAAAATTGATGGAACAAGTAATTGCGAAAGGAAATAAAGTGTTGTACTTATTACCAGAAATTTCTGTGACAACTCAAATTGTTCATCGAATCAAAAAACATTTTGGAGAAAGAGTAGGAGTTTATCATTCGAAATTCAATCAAAATGAACGTGTAGAATTGTGGCAGAAAACCTTGAATGGCGATTTTGATATTATCATTGGTCCACGAACAGCGTTGTATTTGCCTTTTGATAATTTAGGAATGATTATCGTGGATGAAGAGCACGAATCTTCTTATAAACAAATGGATGTAAAACCATTTTTTCATGCGCGCGATATGGCGATGTTGCTTGGAGGAATGATGAATGCGAAGGTTTTATTAGGTTCAGCGACACCTTCGGCTGAAAGTTATTATAATGCGAAAAATAAAAAATATGGTTATGTCGAATTAACTGAACGTTTTGGGAGTATAAAATTACCCGAAATTAATTTGATTGACCTCAAAAAAGCGCAAAAGGAAAAAGAAATTACAGAAGATATTTCGCATACACTTCGTGATGAAATTTTCAATCAATTGCATCAAAAAAAGCAAGTCATTTTATTTCAGAATCGTCGTGGATATGCGCCAATTATGGAATGTAATACGTGCGGTCATACGCCCGAATGTCCAAATTGCGATGTCAGTTTAACATATCATAAATTCTCTAATCAACTAAAATGTCATTATTGTGGTTATGCACAAGCAAAACCTTTGCGTTGCCCGAGTTGTGGTTCGCATGAATTGAATACAAAAGGTTTGGGAACGGAGCAGATAGAACAGCAAGTTCAAACAATTTTTCCTGAAGCAAAAGTTCGAAGAATGGATGTCGATTCGATGCGAGGGAAATTTGCGTACGAAAAATTGATCGAAGATTTTGAGAACAAAGAAATTGATATTTTAATTGGAACTCAAATGATTACAAAAGGTTTTGATTTTGGAAATGTTAATTTTGTTAGTGTTATTCGAGCAGATTCTTTGTTAAATTTTCCTGATTTTAGAGCGCACGAAAAAGCGTTTCAATTGTTAACGCAAGTTTCTGGTCGTGCAGGTCGTCGTCAAGAACAAGGAAAAGTATTGATTCAATCTTTTCAGCCCGAACATCAGATTTTGCAAAATGTCACAACCTACAGTTATGCACCAACGATGAAAGATATTTTGTATGAGCGAAAAGAATTTTTGTATCCTCCTTATTCACGGTTAATCAAGTTGCGTTTCAAGCATAAAAATAAAGAGCGTTTGGATAAAACGGCGGCTCAATTAGTCGTTTTGCTTAAACCAAGTTTTGATGCAAAATGTTTACTTGGTCCAGAAACGCCTTCGATTGGACGAATCAATAATTTATATATTACAGATGTGATGATTAAAATTCGACCAAATCAATCACCTCAAAAAGTAAAAGATTTAATTCAAGCAAAAATAGATCAATTGCATACAATTGCAGCTTTTCGTTCGGTACGAATTGATGTTGATGTTGATCCAGTTTAAAATAAAAACCTCCCAAAAGTTAACTTTTGGGAGGTTTTCTTGTTAAGATTCTAAACTTCTTAAATATTGTTGTTGTAAAGATCGTCGTCTGCCTTTCATAAATAAGAAAAGGTTTAGCATCAACATTATTCCTAAATAAATGGCGAAACCACCAATTTTTGTACTTAATTTTACAATTAAATCTTCGGTTGTAGCGATAGAAGTCATGTAAACAATTAGCATGGCGAAACCGATATTCAAAAGATAAAAACCAATTTTGAACAATGAATTTGTTGCGCTTGCAATATCTTCTTTTTGATGAAAAATATCGTACATAAATATTTTTCCATTTTTGAATAAAACGTTAGAAACTGCGATTGTCATTAATATTGCCACTGGTAAGTAAACCAAATATGCAATTAGATTGTAATTTGTCATAATTTGCTGTGTTTAAGTGTTTATTTTTTTGCTTTTTCTTGCAATATAAATAATTGATAAATTAATAAAATGTAATATTCCGAGGATTAATAATATAAATCCAATTTTGTAGGACAATGAAGAAAACATGATGGTAATGGAGTCAACTTGTTCCCAGTTTTGTAAACTTATTGCCGAAAAACCTAAATTGACCAAATAGTATCCAATCAATAAAAGATTATTAATCGATTGACAAACAGAATGATTATCGATTAAGTTTGTCAAGTACACAAAACCAATTTTATACACTTTCCAACCAATAAAAATGGTGATGTAGAAAGTAATAATCAGATAAATGATATACGAAATAATATTATACATATTGAATTTTCAATAATTTTTGAAATTTGTGATTCAAAAAAATACGAATTGATTATTTCATCAAATTCGTGATTTTTCCTACCAACCAATGCTCATCAGATTTGATGGCAAGGTCCATTATATTATTGATTTTTGTTGAAACAGAAGATAAATCTTGTAATAATTTAGCAAATTCTTTTGCGTCATCAGATTGATCATCAATATTTTTTAATGTATCTAAAAAATCAATTACTGGCTCTATTTCACGCTTTCTGCGTTCTTTTGTAATTTGTTTGAATAAATACCAAACATCTTTATCGGCAACAAAATATTCTTTACGTTCTCCTTTTATCAATTCTTTTCTTACAATTCCCCAATCCATCAAAGCACGCAAATTCATATTTGCATTTCCGCGAGAAATTTGTAATTCCTCCATAATTTGATCTGTAGAAATAGGTTCATTATACGTTAATAATAATGCATGAACTTGTGCCATAGTACGATTTATTCCCCAGTTAACAGCGAAAGTTCCCCAAGTTTGAACAAATTTTTCTTTTGATTCTTCTAATTTCATTGCAATTATTATTTACACAAATATATATAAATTTCTATACTTTCAAAAATTATTGAAAATTAATTTTGAAAAATATTTTAGCGCTATTTATAAGATAAATCTTAAACTTGCTTGTAACATTTTTCTTATAATTTCGACTTATCTGTTATCTTTATTGAAATTTACAACAATCTATGATATCTATTCGAGATTTAAATAAATCCTACATAATGGGAAAAAACAAACTTCACGTACTCAAAGGAATTAACCTTGAGATTACGGAAGGCGAATTTGTTGCGATTATGGGATCTTCGGGTTCGGGGAAATCAACTTTATTGAATATCATTGGAATGTTGGACGAGCATGATACAGGTATTTATGAATTGGACGGTGTTAGAATTGAGAAGTTAAACGAAACTAAAGCGGCTAATTATCGAAACAAATTTTTAGGATTTATTTTTCAATCTTATAATTTAATTAGTTTCAAAAATGTATTAGAAAATGTAGCGTTACCGTTGTATTATCAAAAAGTAAAACGTTCGGATCGAAATAGAATAGCGCTTAGTTATCTGGAAAGAGTGGGGTTGGAGCCTTGGGCTACTCATATGCCAAATGAACTTTCGGGTGGACAAAAACAACGTGTTGCAATTGCGCGTGCATTGGCTGCAAAACCAAAATTGTTATTGGCGGATGAGCCTACAGGAGCGCTGGATACAAAGACTTCGCAAGAAGTAATGCACCTGATTCAAGAAATTAATGACGAAGGTAAAACAATTGTAATGGTGACGCATGAAGATGATATTGCAAATATGTGTAAACGTATTGTTCGTCTTAAAGATGGTGTAATTGTAAGTGACGAAAAAGTAGAACAAGTAAGAGTTTAATGATTTTCGAATCTCAAACTTCGTAAATCATAAATCAAAGAATCTTAAATATAAAATATGTTTGATACAGACCGTTGGAGCGAAATATGGTCGTCCATTGCAAGTAATAAATTGCGTACAGCATTGTCGGGTTTGACAATCGCTTTGGCGCTTTTTGTGTTTATTACATTGTATGGATTGGGAAATGGTTTGCAGAACGGGTTTCAACAAGAATTTTTCAAAGCAAATTCATTAAATATTACCGTTAACGGAGGTACAACAACAGAACCTTACAATGGTTTCAAACAAGGACGTACAATTGAATTGGATGTAAAAGATTTTGATTTTATTAAACATTCTTTTCCAGATGAAATAAAATCGATTGTAAGTACAATTTCGAAAAGTGATACGATTAGAAATGAAGCTAATTCAGGAAGTTATTCAATTACTGGAGTTTATCCAGAATATGAATCAATGATTAATGAAAATGTAACGCTTGGTCGATTTATCAATAAAAAAGATATGGAGAATCAGTCCAAATCAATTGTTATTGGACGATTGGTTGCGCAAGATTTTTTTCCAAATCAGATTGCGATTGGTAAGTATTTGCAATTAGGTTCAAGTATGTATCAAGTGGTTGGTGTTTTCGAAAGTAAAGATGGTGGTGATAATGCCGAGCGTGCTTTGTATGCACCTTTTACAACGTTTAGAACGATTTATGCTACAGATAAAGTATCATCGATTATTGTAACACCAAAAGATGGAATGGCTTTGGCTGACATTTCTAAACTTGCAAATGCAATTGAATATAATATAAAAGGTCGACATAATGTTGCACCTTCTGATTATGGTGGAATTTGGGTGCGAAATGCGGCTGATGCAATGGAAGATACCAATCAATTTTTCTTGATTCTGACAATTATTGTATTTGTAATTGGTGGAGGAAGTTTGATTGCAGGAATCGTAAGTATCGGAAATATTATGGTGTTTAGTGTAAAAGAGCGTACCAAAGAAATTGGTATTCGAAAAGCTTTAGGCGCAACACCAGCCAATGTTTTGGGACTGATTTTACAAGAAGCAATTATGATTACAATTATTTTCGGAGCAATAGGAATTGCTTTAGCGGCACTTGTTGTAGAAAATATTGGAGATAGCTTAGAAGAATATTTTATTTATAATCCAGGTGTAGAAACTAATTCGTTGGTAATGGCTTGTATTATTTTATTTGTTGCAGGAACAGTTTCTGGATTAATTCCAGCTTTGAATGCAGCACGTATTAAACCTATTGATGCTTTAAGAGACGAATAATGAACTTTATAAAATTTGTTTTTGATCCAGATGCTTGGAGCGAAGTCTACGCGGCGATTCGCAAAAATAAATTGCGCACTATTTTAACAATGATTGGTGTTGCATGGGGAATGTTCTTATTTGTATTATTGTTAGGAGTTACACGTGGTTTGCAAAATGGTTTTGACCGTAATTTGGCAAATGCTGCAACCAATTCATTATTTGTTTGGGGAGGAACGACATCGATGCCATATCAAGGATTTCAAAAAGGTCGCACAATTGAATTGAAAATGAGTGATGTTCGTCAAATTCAGGCTCGTTTTCCTCAAATTTCGTTGTTAGCTCCTCGAAACTCGAAACCAAATTCAATATTAACTTACGGAACAAAATATAATTTTTACACGGTTAATGGAGATTATCCAGATCAAAACCGAATGTTTGGGAAAGATATTATTCAAGGTCGTTTTATCAATGAAGATGATATCAAAACTGAATCGAAAGTTTGTGTAATTGGAATTGAAGTTGCCGAACAATTTTTTGGTGATAAACCGAAACCTTTAGGGAAAGAAATCAGAATTAGCGATAGTTATTATACAATTGTCGGCGTTTACGACACACCTTCTTCGCCTGTAGAGAGTAAAGATCAAGTGTTTATTCCGTTTACAACATTTCAAAAAATATACAATCAAGGAGAAACGATTCAATATTTAAGTTTGAGTTTACCTAATAATTATGATATTGTAGCATTCGAAAAAGAATTAAAAACATATCTGAAACAAATTAAAAATATTTCGCCAGATGACGACCAGGGAATTGGTGGTTTTAATTTAGGTGAAATGCTTGGAAAGATTATGAAATTCGTAAAAGGAATGCAGTTCCTAGCGATTGTTGTAGGAGGAATGACATTATTTTCCGGGGTTATTGCGATTGCAAGTATTTTATTGATTACAGTTTCAGAACGAACAAAAGAATTTGGAATTCGAAGAGCATTAGGTGCAATTCCTGCTCAAATTCGAGGACAAATTTTGTTAGAATCAGTAGTTTTAACATTAATTGCAGGTTTAGGCGGAATTATTTTTGCAGCACTTTTACTAATGGTTCTCAACGAAATTATCATTCCATCAAATAAAAACATACCTTTATATAATGCGTCAATCGATTTGTTTACACTTTTTACAGCTTTAGCAGTGATGGTGATTATGGCAACTTTAGCGGGATTGATTCCTGCTCAACGTGCAATTCAAATCAAACCTATTGATGCTTTGAGAGATGAATAACTAAAACTTAACAGATATAGAAGAATGAAAAAATTTCTAAAGATTTTGATGATTGTCGTTTTTATCGGTGCTGTAATCGGTGTGATTGCATATTTCGGTAAAAAGAATAGCCAAGACAATGAAGTTTATGAAACGACAACGCCTTTTATGGGAAATATAGAGGTGAAAGCTGTTGCAACTGGTGAATTAAAACCGT
This sequence comes from Empedobacter falsenii, assembly GCF_019308355.1. Classification (GTDB taxonomy): domain Bacteria; phylum Bacteroidota; class Bacteroidia; order Flavobacteriales; family Weeksellaceae; genus Empedobacter; species Empedobacter falsenii_B. The sequence goes on from NZ_JAAGKM010000021.1 coordinate 44,664, forward strand.
TGGAAACAATTGAAATTAAGCCAAATATTTCGGGTGTTATAAAATCGATTAATGTTGCTGAAGGACAATATGTAGAGCGTGGTCAGTTGATTTGTGAACTGAAAGTTGTTCCAAATGTTCAGTCGTTAAATGCAGCTCGTCAGTCTATTCAAGCGGCTCAAATTACGGTCGATCAAGAACGTCGTAATTTCAATCGAACATCAACTTTATATAATCAAGGTGTTTTGCCTCGTGCAGATTATGACAATGCAAATGCGACATATAAGTCAGCTCAACAACAATTAAAAGCTGCCGAAAACGATTACAAAGTTGCGCAAACAGGTATTGCTCCCGGTTTGGAAGCTTATGCAACAACACGTATTACAGCAACTACTTCGGGAATGATTTTAGATATTCCTGTTGAGGTTGGGAATATGGTGCAAGAGATTAATAATTTCTCTACAGGTACTACTATTGCTACGATGGCTGATGTTAAGAAAATGATTTTCCAAGGAAAAGTTGACGAAGCTGAGGTTGGTAAATTAAAAGAAGGAATGAAAATTAATGTATCGATTGGTGCAATTCCGAACAAAACTTTTACAGCGATTCTTGATTTTATTTCGCCTCAAGGAGTTGCAACGAATGGAGTAGTTCAGTTCGAGATTAAAGCACCAGTTCAATTAGATTCAGATAACTTTATTCGTGCGGGATATTCTGCAAATGCTGAGGTTGTAACGCAGGAAGCAAAAAATGTATTGTTGGTAAAATCAGCGCATGTTCGTTACGACGAAAACCAAAAACCATATGTTGAGATTCTTACTTCTGGTAAAGGACAAGATGCAAAATACGAAAAGAAATACATCACTCTTGGAATTACAGACGGAGTGAATGTTCAAGTAAAATCTGGCTTGAAAAAAACAGATAAAATCAAAATTTGGAATACCGATTTGGAAAAAGATAAAAACGGTAACGGTCCACATTAATAAGATACAAAAGGAGAATAAAGCGTTCTCCTTTTTTTGATTCTGTCACTCCGATTTTATCAAAAAGCTTTTTTATAGAAACTTAATTATGATGTCATCAGCATCGTATCCATTATATTATTAACTATACTGAATAACTCATTCTCGCTTTGCGACAATTCCTCCCGAATAGTTAACTCAAAAGTATCCATTTTACTTTTCTTTTTGGTAAGAAAAGCAAAACGTCTAATCATTTTATGAAGTTAAAAGGCATTCTTGAGTAATTAACAAGTTTAATTTTCCTGTCGTTTCGAGCTTGTCGAGAAATCTATCCCGTTATAATTTAGTTTTTAAAAAGAGCTTTTCTCGTCAAAAATCTAATATCTCAGTTCTCATATCTAAACATTTCAAAAAATATTTTCCATTGTACCAATAACTTAAGGAAAGAATGTAAAATAAAAGTAAAGTATGTTTGGAAAAACGAATAATCCAGCCGTATATTTGCAATCCCAATACGAAAGACGAGTAGTATTGTAGTTGACATAAGGACTTATATAGCGACAAAAATTATTTAAAAATAAATTTGCGAGAATCTAAATAAGTATTATCTTTGCCATCCGATTCCGAAAGGGGTTTTTGGAGTGAAAGTAAGAATTGACTTATTGAAATAAAAACTTTAAAA
>NZ_JAAGKM010000022.1 GCF_019308355.1 Empedobacter falsenii
AAAGAGTTGAGTCTTAATCAGAATATGAGATTATATAGCTCTGAACTCGTTATAGTGTACTCAAACTCTTTTCTCTTCTTTTTATACTACAATTTAAGATTTTCAAATCTAAAGGAACTCGTTTCAGTATCTCATAATAAAGATTCTTCGACAGGCTCAGAATGACAAAAAAAATAGTAAAAACCTATAAAAAATAATAAAATGAAAAAATTAGCAATTAACAACCAAGAAATTGGAATCTATATCAAAAATAACGAAGTAGATAAAATTTACTCAAAAGGAAATTATTGGATTTTCTTTAATAAAAACATCGAAAAATTAAACATCAACGAAATAATTGATGAAAAATTCCACGCAATGATTTTGGAAAATGAAACATTAAAAAATATGGTAGATTTTATCGAAGTATTACATAACGAAGTGTTGATTATTTACAAAAACAATCAAATCTATGATTCTTTTTACAATAAAAACGTGATGATTTGGAAAAATTCGACTCAATTAAAAGCTATAAAATTTGACTTGAATTCTACTGACGAAATTAAGAATTTAACAAAAAGAGAAATTGATATTTTGAGAAAAGCTGGTGCAATTCGTATCATTTCTGTTGCGCCATATTTCGAAGGAATTTTATTTAAAGACAATGAATTTGATTCGGTTTTAAAAGCTGGTGAATACCTATTTTACAACAACGAAGTTAAAATCTCGATGGTATCTTTTGATATGCGTCCGCAAACAATTGAAATTTCGGGACAAGAAATTTTGACGAAAGATAAAGCGCAATTACGAATCAATTTTATGGTAAATTATCAAATTACTGATTTGTTAAACGCTTATCAATCGAACAAAGATTTCGAAAAAATGATTTATCAAGCGATTCAATTAGGTTTGAGAGAATTTATTGGAAACATGAATTTTGATGATTTGATGTCAGATAAAAATTCGGTAACGAATTATATCATTCAAAAATATCAAGCTGAATTCCAAGAAATTGGTCTAAAATTGATTGACGCAGGTATGAAAGACATTATTCTTCCTGGAGAAATAAGAGAAATTATGAACCGTGTTTTGATTGCCGAAAAAACGGCTCAAGCTAATTCGATTACGCGTCGTGAGGAAACTGCTTCAACAAGAAGCTTGTTGAATACAGCAAAATTAATGGAAGAAAACGAAACATTATGGAAATTGAAAGAGATGGAATACATCGAAAAAATTGCTGATAAAGTAGGAGAAATCTCAATTTCTGGTGGGTCGAATGTATTAAATGAACTAAAAACAATGTTTACAAAATAATATTCTAACCAAATTATATGAAAACAACTGAACAACAAAATAAACCAATTAATGGAAATGATTTGATTGCCTTGGGTTATCCTGAGAATGAAATTTTAGGAATTGCCTTAAAAATTAACCGAAAAAGAAATGGTTATACAAAAGCTGAAATGCTTGATAAATATGCGCAAGTTTTTTCTTCGCCACAAGATTTTTTAGAAGATAAAATTTTCAAAACACTTGCAAAAGGTTTTATCGATGGAATTCATTTACCTCAACAAGATGAAAACTTGATTGAATTGAATGAAAATCCAACCGATTTCAAAATTTATGGTGCGGAAAAAATTGAGGACGGCGCTTTAGAACAAATGAAAATCGCAATGAAACTTCCTGTTACCGTTGCTGGCGCGATTATGCCAGATGCACATCAAGGTTATGGTTTACCAATTGGCGGAGTTTTAGCGACAAAAAATGCGATTATTCCTTATGGCGTCGGCGTTGATATTGGATGTAGAATGGCTTTATCGATTTATGATTTACCTGCTTCTCATTATTTTGAACATCACGATTCGTTAAAAGAAACTTTGATAAAAAATACAAAGTTTGGTGCAGGACATGGTTTTCATGGTCAATACAAAGCTGAACATCAGATTTTGGATGATGCAAAATTTGAGACAAATTCATTTATTCAGAATTTAAAAGATAAAGCATGGTCGCAATTAGGTTCTTCTGGTGGCGGAAATCATTTTGTAGAATTTGGTTTGATTGATTTCAAAGAAGATGATGAAAAACTGAACATCAAAAAAGGTTCATATTTGGCTTTATTAACGCATTCTGGATCGAGAGGTTTCGGTGCTACAATCGCTGGACATTATACAAAAATTGCAAAAGAAATTTGTAAACTTCCGTACAAAGCGCAGAATTTGGCTTACTTGGATTTAGATTCAGCCGAAGGTCAAGAATATTGGATTGCAATGAATTTGGCTGGTGAATACGCTTCAGCTTGCCACGAAATTATTCATCAAAAAATTGCAAAATCTATCGGTGCTGAAGTTTTAGCGAAAGTAGAAAATCATCATAATTTTGCTTGGAAAGAAATTTACAATGGCGAAGAAGTAATTGTCCATCGAAAAGGTGCAACGCCAGCTTCTAAAGATATAATGGGAATTATTCCAGGTTCTATGACTGCGCCAGGATTTTTGGTTCGAGGAAAAGGTGAAGAAAATTCGATTAATTCTGCTTCTCATGGTGCTGGTCGTCAAATGAGCCGAACACAAGCGATTAAATCATTATCTCAAAATAAGATAAACGATTATTTGAATGATTTTGGAATTACACTAATTGGAGGCGGAAAAGATGAAGCGCCGATGGCGTATAAAGATATTCACGAAGTAATGGCTGCACAACAAGATCTGGTTGATGTTGTGGCTACTTTTACACCTAAAATGGTCAGAATGGCAGATGACGGATCGAGAGAAGATTAAAAAAATGCCTGAACAAATGTTCAGGCATTTTATATTTTATTGATTAAATCCAATCTTTTGGATGTTTCAAAACATCGACTAATTTATATTCTTCCGAACCTTCTTCTGGTTGGTGATTATAGTGCCATTGTACATGTTTTGGCAAACTCATCAAAATAGATTCTATTCGTCCATTTGTTTTCAAACCAAATAAAGTTCCTCTATCATGAATTAGATTAAATTCCACATAACGACCTCTTCTAATTTCTTGCCATTCCTTTTGTTCATCAGAAAATTCATCATTTTTGTGCTTTTCAACAATCGGAATATACGCTTCTAAAAATGAGTTTCCTACTTCCGTTACAAAATCATACCATTGTTCAACTGTTTTTTCTGAAGTTGGTTTCAAGTAATCAAAAAACAAACCTCCTATTCCACGGGCTTCTTCACGATGAGTATTCCAAAAATATTTATCACATTCCTCTTTATACTTCGGATAAAAAGCCACATCATGCGCATCACAACTTTTTTTACAGATTGTATGCCAATGCATCACATCTTCTTCATCCAAATAATACGGTGTTAAATCTTGACCTCCTCCAAACCATTGATCGACAATATTTCCATCTTTATCATACATTTCGAAATATCTCCAATTTGCATGAGTCGTCGGAATATGTGGACTTGTTGGATGAATAACCAAACTCAATCCACAAGCAAAAAATTTACCTGACGAAACATTTAACGCTTTTTGCATTGTTTCTGGTAATTCTCCATAAACTTTTGAAATATTAACGCCAGCTTTCTCAAAAACAGCTCCGTCAGTTAAAACACATGAAAGACCTCCGCCGCCTTCTTCGCGTTCCCAACTATCTCTTAAAAATTTAGCTTTACCATCAACTTGTTCAAGTTTAGTAATAATTTTATTTTGTAAGTCTTGTATATATTGAAAAAATTGATCTTTCATCATAAATATTTTTGCAAATATAGAATGATTGATAACGATTAGAAAGAAGATTAATAATTAACTTCTCACAAATGCATATTGAAATGGAACTTTTATAGTGGTTTTTATAAATTTCCCTTCATTATTCTTTGCTGGAATAATTTTATATTTACCTCCTTTAATTCTCTCATTTAATCTAAATAAAGACTTTTCTAAGATATCTTTCGTATCCTCACTTCCTTCAAAATCAGAAATAGAAATTACACCATTTTCATCAAAAGTAAAATTGAATTCAGCTTTAAGAAGATAATTTGTAATTAAGTTTCTCGACCTTAATTCCGTACTTACCATTTTATAAAAATCTTTTCTAAAATTTTGTTTAAAACATTTATTCAACTCCTCATTTCCCTTCTGTTCAACTTTTTTACAACTTAGATATATCAAAGGAGTTTTTATAGACTCTTGTGAAAACAACATTATGCTAATACAAACAAAAAATACAAATAAATATTTCTTCATATTCTTAAAATTAATTCATATTATTTAAAACAACTATTATTAATAACTATTTATAATGTAATTTTAATAAATTATATTTATCAAGATAGAAATTATCAAAACCTATGTTTAAAATCATATTTTACTTATAATTAATATTTTAAACAATTAGAACCATTTAAACGACTTAGTTTTGCATCAAACCAACAGTTGATTAAAAAAGTTATTAACAATATTATTCACAAAAGAAATCTTTCTATACCTTTGCTGAAGAAATTTTATAAAACAAAATATAAATGTCACAAAACGGAATTCCATCGGTTAATTTAGCAGACTTTTTATCTGATGATCCTGCAAGAAAACAAAAATTTGTCAACGAAATTGGTAAAGCATACGAAGAAATAGGATTCGTTGCTTTGAAAGGACATTTTTTATCTGACGAATTAGTTGAAAATTTATATAAAAGCGTTCGCGAATTTTACGCTTTACCTACAGAAACAAAACAAAGTTATGTAGTTGAAGGAATTGGTGGTCAACGCGGTTATACAGCTTTCGGTAACGAACATGCAAAAGGTAGAACTGTTGGTGACTTGAAAGAATTTTGGCATTTTGGACAGTATTTATCTGAAGAAGATAAAGCGAAATACAACTATCCAGAAAATGTTGATGTAAATGAAGTTCCAGGTTTTAACACTTATGGTGAAGAAACATACAAACAATTAGAAAAAACAGGAGTTTACGTTTTACGTGCTTTGGCTTTATTCTTAGGTTTAGACGAGTTTTACTTTGATGATAAAGTAAAAAACGGAAACTCTATTTTGAGAGCAATTCACTATCCTCCTATCACAGAAGAGCCTAAAGATGCAGTTCGTGCTGGTGCCCACGGTGATATTAACCTGATTACATTGTTAATGGGAGCGCAAGGTCGTGGATTACAAGTGCAACGTCACGATGGAACTTGGGTTGATGCTATTGCTGCTGACGACGAATTGGTGATTAATGTTGGTGATATGTTATCTCGTCACACAAACAACAGATTAAAATCAACAATTCACCAAGTGGTTAATCCAGAGAAAGAATTATGGGGAACATCTCGTTTTTCTATTCCATTCTTTATGCATCCAGTTTCTGAAATGGACTTATCTGTTTTAGAAGATTGTGTAACAGAAGAAAATCCAAAACAATTTGAAGATATTACAGCTGGGGATTTCTTAACTCAGCGTTTAAGAGAAATTGGTTTAATTAAATAAGCCATATTTAATCTATTATTTCATAAAAAAGAGAGTTGATTTTGTCAACTCTCTTTTCATTTACATGCCTCTTACATACATGTTGTAGTTAAAAATATCCAAACACAACAAAGTGTATTTATAATCATTTTTATTGATATTCACTTCCAAAACTGGATCCGAATTATAAAATCTAATTTTTAGATTATCATTCTTATCCAATAATAAATAAATGGATGAAATCGTTGGTCGAATATCATTCATCCAATTCCTCAAAGATTCTTTTGAATCTTTAATCAACTCAAATTTTTGAAAATATTCTTGAAAAAAATTCTCTAAACGTTGCACTTGTGTCAAACGATCCAATTCGCGATATAAATCAATAAAAACGCATAATTTTTCGCGCTTTGGACAAACACACGGATACGGATGTTCGCCATTATAAAGCCATCTTTGCCACTTTTTACAAGACGTTTGTTCTATTGCTTTCTCAAATTCATCTTCGTATTTTAAAAGCCACCAATTCATACGGCAAATCCGTAAATTACCTTTTGATAACTGCAAAAGCTCGTCTATATAAGCGCTAACGTTTAACATCAATTAAAAATTTGAGTCTTGCTAATTTACAATTTTTCTGATTGAATTTTAATGTTTTAAGAATAATTTTTCAAATTTTAGAATCTTAAATTGCTCATCAAATAAAACGTTATAAAAGAACATTTTTTCCTTCATCGTTTTATTTTTCATTTGCACATTTCGAACTGGAATTAAGACATTAAATTGAAATTTTCTATCTTTTTCGAAGTGATTAACAGCCGCATAATAAATCAAATTGTACCACGAATCAATTGGTGCATAAATCCCATAAAAGTCTGGGTATAGCGCATCTGATTCATCTTTGTAAACATTGGAAATCGAATAATTATCAATCTCAAATTTCGAAACACATTTGTAGGTTGTTAACTTAGAACAAATTGAAGTGTCTTGTACATATTTTACCGAATCCAATTTCAGTCCAAATTCGTCCATTTTATAATCTTCAAACTTATTAATTGTAGGATCTACCACAATTTTTTTGTTCGGAAATTCTAAACTTTGTTTTTGGATATCTTGTAAAATAGTATCGTATATTTTAGTTCGAATTTGATTTGGGTTAACATTTTGCGCATCAACAAATAACACAATATGTAAGGAAAAAACCAATAAAAAAAGTCTCATTTTGGCGTTTTTGGTTTAAAATTTGTTTAAATTTATGAAGTCTTTACGATTCAAAATCAAATTTAGTTGAAAAGATTGCAAATCTTATCATTTCATCATATTTTCGTAAACAAATAGTTAAAAAGGTGTTAAAGTACGTTTTCACGTAATTACATATTAACTATTATTGTTTATTTTTAATGAGTTAATATAAAGATCAATATCCGACAACAAAAATTTGTTATAAATATTTTCTATAACTATTATAAATAAAATCTTTTACAATTTCTCCAAATAAGACATAAAAGTTAGACATTTGCAGTGTCAAATAATTTATTCATAGATAGTAAGACAAAGAGTAACAACGAGTATAACGAAATTGATTTATGAAGTTTGGAATTACTCGCACTCTTTTTACTTTTTAGAGTTTTTTATAGTAGTTTAGGTTGGTTAGTAATCCGTTCACTTTGAACGGATTATTTTTTTATAGCTTATCAATAAAAGCTTTCAACAAATTATATACTTTTTCAGAGGAACTCAAATCCAAACTTTCAGCTGTATCATTGGGATCATGATAAAAACCTTTTCCTCCTAATGTGTAAATAAAAAACGACGGAACACCTTTCAAATAAAACGGACAATGATCGGAATTACACGATTCTCCTCGAATTTTAACTTCTTTTAGATAATTATTTGTTTGATTTAATTCAACTAATTTTTCAAATTGATTTTTAAAAACTTTACCATTCACAACTTGAATCCCTTGATCGCCTGCTCCCATAATATCTAAATTTACCAGAAATTTGATTTGATTCAATGGAAAAAGTGGATGATTGACATAATAATCTGCACCTAAAATTCCCGCTTCTTCACCAGCAAAAGTCATAAAAACCGTTCTGTAATTAGGTTGATGTTTCGAATAATGCTTCATCAGTGTCATCATCATCGCTGTTCCGCTCGCATTATCACTCGCTCCAGGAAAAATAGTTTGTCCAACTTTACCTAAATGATCATAATGAGCCGAAATCACGACAACACTATCATTGTTCTTTCCGTCAATGTAACCAATTATATTATTTGCTTTGAATGAATTATTTAATTCTGAATCAATAAAATAATCGTTTATTTTTAAATTTTTAGAATAAAATTTATCCGAAATAATAAATTCTGAAATAGAAGATTGTCGTTGACTAAGACTTGAAGTCAATTTATCTGATGTAAATCTAAAAATCGCTCGATTTTTATTTTCATTTTTCTCATAAATATTCGCCCATTGTTTGTAATATTTCTGAATAGAATCTACAGAAGTCACTAAAGGCGGCAAAATAATATGTTTTCCTTTTTGCGATTCATCATCTTTCACAATAAAATCCCTCGTTTTATCTTTCGACTGAAAAGATTCCACATAGGCTTTTGTGTCAAAAATATAAAAAGGTGAATTGGTTTTCGAAATTGATTTAGAACTTGGCTTTACAATAAAATCAATTCCATATTTTAATTCTTTTCCATTAATTTTCAGTTTTGCATCTTTGATAATATTAATCGGAAAAGTAAATGTTTGATTATAACGATTAGAAAAAGACTTCAATCCATTTTTTTGAAATTCGTTTTGTAAATAAATTCCAGCATTTGTCATTCCATTTTCTACATAACCTCTACCAGCAAACGAATTTGACGTAAGCGAATCTAAAATTGATTTAAAATATTTTTGATCAAAGGTTTGCGCATTTCCGATTGTAATTGCAAAACACGAAATCAAACCAAATAATATCATTTTTATCTTCAGCATTTTAATCATTTTATTCTTCAAAAAATATTCTATTCTAAGATAATTATCATTTTAACAAAAAAAATCAATTATCTGTATTAAGTCAATAACAAATTTAAAAAATCTTTAAAAAGTAAATCAAATTAATACTACTATAAATTTTATATCTTGCATTATTAAGTTATCATAATAAAAACAACAAATCACAAATTAAATGAAAGAAGTCGTAATAGTTTCAGCTGTTCGTACAGCAATGGGATCTTTTTTGGGAAGTTTATCTAACGTTCCAGCTACAGATTTAGGCGCAACAGCTATTAAAGGAGCTTTAGATAAAATCAACTTAGATGGATCTTTGGTTGATGAAGTATATATGGGAAATGTATTGCAAGCTGGTGAAGGACAAGCACCTGCTAAGCAAGCAATGATAAAAGCAGGTTTACCAAATACAATTCCTGCAACAACGGTAAACAAAGTTTGTGCTTCTGGTATGAAAGCTGTAATGTTTGCTACACAAGCGATTCGTTTAGGTGACGCAGATGTTGTAGTTGCTGGAGGAATGGAAAACATGTCGATGGTTCCTTTTTATTCGCCAAATGCAAGAACTGGAAATAAATACGGAAATACTGTTTTGTTAGATGGAATTGTGAACGATGGTTTACAAGATTACTACAGCAAAGAAATGATGGGACTTTTCGGAGATACTTGTGCAACTGAGTTCAATATTTCTCGTGAAGAGCAAGATGAGTTTGCGATTAATTCTTACAAAAAATCTGCTGCTGCTTGGGCTGCTGGAAAATTTGACAACGAAGTTGTTCCTGTAGAAATTCCTCAACGCAAAGGAGAACCAGTTATTTTTAAAGAAGACGAAGAATATAAAAATGTAAACTTTGATAAAGTTCCAGGTTTGCGCGCTGTTTTCTCTAAAGACGGAACTGTAACTGCTGCAAATGCTTCTACAATTAATGATGGAGCTTCTGCTTTAGTATTAATGTCTTTAGATAAAGCAAACGAATTAGGATTAAAACCTCTTGCAAAAGTTATTGCTTATGCTGATGCTTCTCAAGAACCTTCAAAATTTACAACTGCACCAGCTAAAGCGGTTGAAAAATTATTGAAAAAAGCAAATATGACAGCTGCTGATGTTGATTTCTGGGAATTTAACGAAGCGTTTTCAGTTGTTGGAATTGCAAATACTAAATTATTAAACCTTGATGCTTCTAAAGTCAATGTAAATGGTGGTGCGGTTTCTATTGGTCATCCACTTGGAAATTCTGGATCAAGAATTTTGGTTACATTATTAAATGTTTTAGAGCAAAACGGAGGAAAAATTGGTGGTGCAGCTATCTGTAATGGTGGCGGTGGAGCATCTGCAATGATTATCGAAAAAATCTAATTTTAGATCAAATACACGATGAAAGCGTCTAATCTGTAGACGCTTTTTTATCTTTTGAAATTAAAATACTTGTAAAAAATCTGAAAAACATTCGACATTTATTATAATTGGCTTAAAAACCTTTTCTATATTTGTTGGATTGAACAAACACTTTTGTATGGAATATTTAGAATTTGAACAACCTATCAAAGATTTAGAAGAACAGTTACAAAGCTGTCAAATCGTCGGCGAAGGAAGCGGTGTTAACATCAAACAGGCTTGCGTTGAAATTGAAATTGCAATTGAAAATAAAAAGAAGGAAATCTATGGTAATTTAACGCCATGGCAACGTGTACAATTGTCTCGTCATCCTTCTCGCCCTTATACTTTAGACTACGCTTACGCGATCACAGATAACACGTTTATCGAAATTCACGGAGATAGAACTTTTGCTGATGATAAAGCAATGGTTGGTGGTATGGGAAAAATCAATGGTCAAACTTTTATGATTATTGGTCAACAAAAAGGGAAAAATACCAAAGAAAGACAATATCGTCGTTTCGGAATGTCTAATCCAGATGGTTACCGCAAAGCTTTACGATTGATGAAGTTAGCAGAAAAGTTTAATATTCCTGTCTTGACTTTAGTCGACACTCCTGGTGCATATCCTGGTTTAGAAGCTGAAGAAAGAGGTCAAGGAGAAGCTATTGCTAAAAACATCTACGAAATGTTGAAACTTACAGTTCCTATCATTACAATTGTAATTGGTGAAGGAGCTTCAGGTGGAGCATTAGGAATTGGAGTTGGAAACAAAGTTTTCATGTTAGAAAACACTTGGTATTCTGTAATTTCACCAGAAAACTGTTCTACAATTTTATGGAGAAGTTGGGATTACAAAGAGCAAGCTGCTTCGCAAATGAAATTAACTGGTCCTGATATGTTAGAATTAGGATTAATTGAAGATATCATTCAAGAACCACTTGGTGGAGCACACTACAAACCAGAAGTTGCATACACAAACTTGAAAAATAAAGTTTTAGATACTTACAACGAATTGAAAAAACTTTCTCCAAAAGAATTACAACAACAACGTCAAGAACGCTACATTAAATTCGGAGAATTTTCAGGATAAAATATTGTTTTACAATAATACTTATTGTAGAATATACGATTTTAAAACGAGATATAAAATTAGTTATATCTCGTTTTTTTATTTAATTTTGGAACTCTTATGGAACAAGCAAATTATAATCCCGAAATACCAGCTAACAAGCACAATGTCATTGGTTTAGAGAAAGGTAAACTTCCTCCTCAAGCTGTTGATTTAGAGCAAGCTGTACTTGGCGCGATGATGATTGATAAAAAAGGGTTGGATGAAGTCATAGACATTCTTACGCCGCAAGTTTTTTATCGTCCAGAGCATCAGGCGATTTATGCTGTCATTCAAAAATTATTTAACGATTCAGAACCAATTGATTTATTAACGGTTTCGAATGAGTTGAAAAGTGAAGGCAAATTAGATCGTGTTGGCGGTGATTATTATTTGATTCAATTAACGCAAAAAGTTTCTTCTTCTGCACACGTGGAGTATTATGCTCGTGTCATTCAAGAAAAATATATTCTTCGTCGTTTAATTGAAATTTCGAATCAAGTCATTGAAAAATCATACGATGATACTGCCGATGTATTTGATTTACTGGATTATTCTGAATCGAAATTATTCGAAATTACAGAAGGTGGAATCAAGCGTAGTTATTCGGAAGCAAGAGATTTAGTTACAGAAGCGATTGACAAAATTAAAGCCCAATCTACCAAAGAAGGAATGTCTGGTTTATCTTCTGGATTTACAGAAATTGATAAAATTACTTCGGGTTGGCAAGAATCGGATTTGATTATCTTAGCCGCTCGTCCTGGTATGGGGAAAACCGCTTTTATCCTTTCGATGGCGAAAAATATGACGGTGGACAAAAATATTCCAGTTGCTGTTTTTTCATTAGAGATGTCTTCTGTTCAGTTGATTACGCGTATGATTTCGGGTGAAACTGGAATTTCGGGTGAAAAATTGCGTAAAGCAAAATTAGCCGATCACGAATGGAAACAATTATATACAAAAGTAAAAGGTCTTGAAAATGCACCGCTTTACATTGACGATACGCCTGCCCTTTCTATCTTCGATTTAAGAGCAAAAGCGCGTCGTTTGGTTTCTCAACATGGTGTAAAAATGATTTTGATTGACTACTTACAGTTAATGACTGCTGGTGGAAAAGCAAATGGAAACCGTGAGCAAGAAATTTCGATGATTTCGCGCTCCTTAAAAGCAATCGCAAAAGAGTTAAGTATTCCTGTTATTGCACTTTCGCAGTTATCTCGTTCGGTAGAAACTCGTGGAGGAAGCAAGCGTCCATTATTATCGGATTTACGTGAATCTGGAGCGATTGAGCAAGATGCCGATATCGTTTCGTTTATTTATCGTCCCGAATATTATAAGTTAGAATATTGGGATGATGAAAGTGAACCTTGCGCTGGTCAAGCCGAATTTATCATTGCTAAACACCGTAATGGTGCGTTAGAAAATGTGCGTCTACGATTCATTAATGAGCAAGCTAAATTTACCGATTTAGAAACTTCATTTGGTGGAGATTTCGAAATTCAAAGCTCGATGAATGATGGTTCTCAAGAAATGGGAAGTACCATGAATTTATCTGCTATCGATCCTTCTGATGCTTTTGGAGATTTCGGCGGAGAATTCACAAGTTCGATGAACAACGACGACGATAATTTACCGTTTTAAAAGAATGATTTTATTTTGAACGAATTGTTCTATTAAGATTTGATAATTTTAATCAATCATAAATATTTACTTTATGAAAAAGAATCTAGAATTTATTGCAGAACTTTATGGTTGGATTCAAATCTTTATATCACCCTTTATTATTGGCTTCATAATTGGATTGTTGATTTATTTTCAAAATAAATCAATTTCTAATTTAATTATTGGTTCTATCTTCATTCTAACAGGATTAATATTAGGAATTATTTTAGCAAATAAAAAAATGAAAAGTAAAAACGGAACAATTTGGTTTTTATCACGAACAAATTCAGCAACTGATTTAGATAAATAATCATTCTTCTAATTTCTATTGTTCATTTATACTTACTTTATTGTTCAAACCTTCTAAAATCTCATCAACTATCAGTTTTATTTATCCTAAAAGTTTTGTTAGGAACGAGAATTGCTACAACTTTGTATACATTAAATAAAGAGTGAAATGGCAAGTTCAATCAGAACATTAAATCCTGCTACAGGTAAAATCGAAAAAGAATTTCAAGCCTACACAAGCGAAGAAATCAATCAATATATAGACGACGCAAACGAATTATATCAAACATGGCGATTCGAATCTTTCGAAGAAAGAAAAGCTGTAATGAAACGTGTCGCAAACGAAATGCGTAAGCAAAAAGCTCGATTAGCTGCTTTGATTACAACAGAAATGGGAAAACCATTGTATGAGAGCGAAATCGAAATTGATTATAGTGCAAATATCATCGAATATTATGCTGATAATGCAGAAGAATTCTTGGCAAATGTTCCTATACAAACAGAAAAAGGTGACGCTTATGTGGTTTCAGAACCTATTGGTGTGTTGTTAGGTGTTATGCCTTGGAATTTCCCTTTTTCTCAAATTGCACGTTTTGCTGGGCCTCACATTATGGCTGGTAACACAGTTGTTTTGAAAACGGCTTCTAATATTCCGCAATGTGGAATCGCTTTCGAAGAAATGTTTACTGCTGCTGGCGCTCCAAAAGGTTTGTACAAAAACTTATTGATGTCAGGAAAAGACACAGATTCGATTATTAATAATCCAAAAATTGTTGGTGTATCTTTAACTGGTTCAGAAGCTGCTGGTGCAGAGGTTGCAAGTATCGCTGGTAAAAATGTAAAACCTTCGGTTTTAGAACTTGGTGGTTCTGATCCAATGATCGTTTTGAATGATGCGGATATCGAAAAAGTGATGAACGGAACCATTAACGGTCGTTTACGTAATGCTGGACAAGCTTGTACTTCTTCGAAACGTATTATAGTACAAGAAGGTATTTACGATGAATATTTGAAAAAAATTACGGACTATATAAACGGAATGAAAGTTGGCGACCCTACACATGCTGACACCAATATGGGACCTGTAAGTTCGGAAAGTGCATTAGAAAAATTATTGGATCAAATTAATGATTCAGCGAATAAAGGAGCAACAATTGTTTCGGGAGGAAAACGTATTGATCGTGATGGGTTCTTTTTACAACCAACAATTTTAACAGATTTAAAACCTGGAATGAAGGCCTATGACGAAGAAGTTTTTGGACCTGTAGTTTGTATTTGGAAAGTGAAGGATGTAGAAGAAGCAATCAAAATTGCGAATGATACGCCTTACGGATTAGGTGCTTCTATTTATACAGAAGATGTTCCGAATGCGGAGAAAATCGCTCGTAGAATAGATTCGGGAATGGTTTACGTAAACAAACAAGTTTCTTCAAGCCCAGATTTACCTTTCGGTGGTGTGAAACATTCGGGTTACGGACGCGAACTTTCTAAAGCTGGAATTATGGAGTTTATCAATAAAAAATTAATCATGATTGCGAAATAATTTTTCAATCATTAATCAAATTATACAAAAAAAATGCAACTTTTATGAAGCTGCATTTTTTTTATTGAATAAACCCTTGTTTTTGTTCCATTTGGTCAATTTTGAAAAGAATTAAATCACGCATAATTTTTGCTCTATTTTTTGCTTCATTTGCTATTTCTCCTTCAAATTTTTCGTCAATTATTCCGTACCACAATTCAATCCAACGCTCGAAATGATGCGGTTTTAATTTCTCTTTCTGACTCAAAACCAAATGTGTTCGCATTGGCCAACCTTCAAAAGTTGCTTTTCCTAATAAAACAGTTTCCCAAAACTGAATCATATGCGGCAAATGTTCGTCCCAATTTACCTTTGCAACTTCCGAAAAAAAGTAACCAATGACATCATCTTTTTGCACTTTATCGTAAAACGTATTTACCAATAAAGCAACATCTTCTGAAGTTTCGATATCTTTTTTCATTAAAACAAATTTACAAAGAACTTAATTCAATTCATCAATGTTTTTAATCACGAAAAAATGCAGTAATTTTACAGTCTCATAAAAATGAATAAAATTGGATAGCAATAGACAACAAAAAGTAAGTAAATTATTTCAAGAAGAATTAGCAGAAGCTTTTAGAAAATGGGCTGTAAAGGAATTCCCTGGAAATTTGATTAGTGTTACAGAAGTAAAAGTAACACCAGATTTAAGCGTTTCTAAAATCTATGTAAGTATTTTTCCAAGTACTCAAAAAGACGAAATTTTTAAAGAAATTAGAGTTAATACACCATTATTTAGAGGAATTTTATCAAAAAGTGCTTCTAAACAAATGCGTATTACACCAGAATTAATTTTCATTTTAGATAATTCGTTAGACGAAATGGATAAAATCGACAAAGCGCTAAGAGGAGAAGGAAATAATCCAATCTTATAATGAGAAACATTTCACTTTACATTGCGAAACGCTACATTTTTTCGAAAACGAATACAAACGCCGTAAACATTATTACATCGATTGCTGTTGGTGCTATTCTGGTTGCTACAGCGGCTTTATTTATTATTTTATCCGTTTTTTCGGGATTAGAAAAAATGAATTTAAAGTATTATAGCAATGTAAATCCTGAAATTAAAATATCACCTTCGAAAGGAAAAGTATTGGACAGTTTAACTTTTGTTGTGGATCAATTAAAGCAACAAAAAGATGTCAAAGCTTTTTCTAAAATCATCGAAGAAAAAGTCTACATCGATTACAAAGGAAAGCAAGATATTGCCTATTTGAAAGGTGTTGACGAAAATTTCACCAAAATTACACGTTTAGATACGGTAATTTATGGTGGACAATATTTAGACTTTAATCGCGATGATAATTTTATTGTTTCGAATGGAATTGCAGAGCGTTTGCAACTTTATATCGATCCGATAACGCCAGCAGATTTGATGATGCCAAAAGCTGGAACAGGTCTAATAAAACAAGAAAGCGATGCTTTTACACGCAAAGATGCGTACAGTGTTGGCGTGTTTATTTTGAACGAACAATACGACAAACACATATTTACAACTTTAGGTTTGGCGCAAGAATTATTGTTGTTAAACGAAAATCAATGTTATTCGATTGAGGTAAAAACGACTGGAAAAAAATCGTTTAACGAAGTAAAAATTCAACTTCAAAAAATATTAGGTTCTCATTATAAAATCGAAACCAGACAAGATTTAGATTCAGCTTTCTTAAAAGTAATGAATATGGAAAACTTAATCAGTTACTTGATTTTTACGTTAGTCATTATCATTGCATGTTTCAATTTGGCAGGAACAATTATTATCTTGATTTTGGATAAAAAGAAAGAAATTCAGACGATGTATAGTTTTGGATTATCACGAAAAAATATTCGTAATATTTTCTTCCAAACTGGTTTTATTATCACCTTTATTGCGATGACAACAGGTTTATTAATCGCCTCTGTTATTGGATTATTACAAATAGATTTTGGTTTGGTTATGGCTTCGCCAACTGTTCCGTTTCCATTTATCTTTTCTGTCGAAAACTTTGTTGCAGTTATTGTAACTGTTTTAGGTTTGGGAAGCTTGGTTTCGTGGATCGTTTCCAGACAAGTGAAATAAAAAATATTAAGACATAAAAAAAGCTTGAAGAAATCTTCAAGCTTTTTTTATACTTTAATCCCACCTATTCCAACGAATATAATTTGGTTTTGAGAAGTCGAAATCCATAATTTGGAAATCTCTATTATCTAATAAATTTGTCTTGATTAGATTATCACCTTGTCCAGGAATTGAAGGATAATACGACAATGAAAAACGAATATTATTAAACACAAAATAATCATTTGTCAACATCACACCCAAACTAAAACGCGAATAAATTGGGTTATTATTCAGTATAAATTTTTTGTTATCTCCAATTGCCGCAACCATCGCATTGAAAAATGGCGAAATACGAAATCCTAAAAACTCGTAAGGCGTATAAGATTGCAATTGATACTCGAACATTAATTTCTGTTGACCTGTTAATCCTCTATCCGATTTGAAACCTGCCATTCCCAAATAATCATGTTCATGAAGCGAAAGTTGATCCGCAGGAGAATCTAAAAGATCATGTCCCAAAAGATAATTAGTTTTCATGAAGTTTCTGAACTTCCATTTTCCCCAATTTATCAACTTTGCCATATATTGTAATTCTACAGACAGCGTTTTTTGTTCAAATTTTCCTTTATTAAAAAATCCTCCAAACTCAACTCCAAATCCCCAAAAACCGGTATTTAAAAAACCTCCAGCAGAAGCTTTTCCGCCAAGATAATAACGATCAGTTTGACGAATATTTTGAATTCCTCCTATAATGCCCAATGATTTCCCTATCGCAATATCTTCTTCAATATCATAATTGAAAATATATTTTGTTTTGATATATCGTTTTGAAGAAATTCCTATCCCTACTAAATAATTCGTTTGGTCAGAAAAAAAGTTCACAGGATCGTTTTCTGGAGTTGGTGTTTCGGTATAAGATCGATCATAAAATCGCCCTGAAACAATAAAATTGGTAATATTTTCTGAATGACCATCATCAATTCTAAACGCTCTTGCCAACCAATAATCTTGGTAATTATATTTGAAATGGTTATCAACCAAAATAGGTTTTTCGAAATCTAATGAATCTTTAAAATACACTTGTCCAACCGAAACTCCACCTGCATAATGTGCTAATGGCGAATAAAAAGGTCGTACAAAACTGATTGATTTTGTATAATGATTATCTTCATTTTTGAAATAACGTACATTCCCAATAATTCGAGTTTGGGCAATATTTGGAACCGTATAATTAAATTGATATAAGGAATTTTCTGTTTTGTAATTGTGACGATAACGATTATCAAACACATGTCCTAAACCTAAAAAATTTCGCTCTCTAACTAGAATCCCAGCTTTCGAACTCGAAACCGAACCTGTAATAAACATACTCCAAGAGTCAATTGAATTGACATATAAATCAACCGAATCATTCCCGACAGCTTCTTCCTTAATCTCTACTCGACGAATAGAACGATTGGTACGTATTAAACGCTCAGATTCAGCTGCTTTTACAGAATCATATTTATCTCCTAGTTTCAGCAACATATTTTGACGCAACACAAATTGCTTAGATTTCCCATGTAGTGTATTTCCAGTTCTTTCAATCCATTTTGTCGGTTTTCTTGTCGTGTCCTGCAAAGAATATCCGAAAGGGTCTTGTGTTTTGTAGTAAATATTTCGAATAATTTTTCCTTGATATTTTCCATCACCTACATTATTATTGGGCTGAATAGGAAAACTCGTTGGTTTTTTCTTGAATAATAATTTTTGGTAAAACTTTCTAAACTTAGAATGATTTTTATTCTCAATTCTAACTGTATCAATTTTGACACTATCTTCTTGAGCATTAACAACTATGGATAAACTAAAAAATAGTAATCCAAAAAAAGTTAATAATATAGTTCTTTTTTTAAGCACACGTCAAGTTATAAAAGTCTAACCGCTTTTACAAATCTAGTTTTCCAATAATTTTCATCAAGGGAAGAAATGATGACACCTTTCGAAGTTGAAGAATGTACAAAACTGATTGATCCGTCATGATTAATACTTTCTACAATACCTACATGAGAGATTGAATTTCCTGAAGTATTAAAAAATATTAAATCACCTATTTTAACATTTTCGATTGTAATTTCTTTTCCATATTCAGCTTGATCACTCGAACGACGAGGCAATTCTAAATTCATTTCCTTGAAACTTACATAAACCAGTCCCGAACAATCTAAACCTGTTTTCGTAACTCCACCATATTTGTAAGGTGTTCCTAAGTAAGATTTTGCCGTTTTTAGAATTTTATTTATATCACGAGGCGCACTATCATCAGCATTTTTAGAACGAAAAACCTCTGTAGATTCGTTTTTTTTGGAAGAAGTATAAACTTTTTTAGAACCAGTTTTCTTATACGAAGTTACTTTACTACTTCCACAAGACGTCAAGAATAAACTTGCGATAATAATTGTTGTAAGGTATATGTGCTTCTTCATTTTCGATCCAGTTTTCTTCAACAAATTTTCAACGAATAAATTTACTAAATATTATCTTGCATCACCTCTGTTAACAATTGTTTGGCTCTTAAAAGACGAACTTTAACATTTGGTAAGGTCAAATTGAGTTCTTCAGCAATCTCTTTGTATGTTTTATCTTCGATATAACGCAATTCTATAATTTTTTGATAAGGTTCTCTCAATTTTGCAATAGCTTTTATCAGCGTGTCATTATCTTGTTTTAAAATCAAATGTTCTTCTGGCGAAGGATGATCTTCTAAAATTTCTAAAAAATTGGTTTCATCATCAAGAGAAATATTCAGTTTTGGAGATCTTCTGATATGATCAATCATCGTATTATGTGCGATAGAAATTACCCAAGTCGTAAAGTCAAAATCTTCGTTATATAATTTCAATTTTGTAAAAACCTTCGTAAACGTTTCTATAGCGATATCTTCGGCTTCTTCTTCGTTTCTAATCTTAGAAAATACATAATGATAAACTTTGTTCCACAAAACCTCTATCACTGCGTTCTGAGCATTTCGTTTCCCTTTTTTAGCTTCTAAAATTATGTCCTCTAATGTCATTTACTAAATCAATTATGATAAATATAACAAAATATATAGTATAAAAAAAGCTTCAATAAAAATATTGAAGCTTAAAATCTGTAGACCCACAGGGATTCGAACCCCAACTAGCGGCACCAAAAACCGATGTGCTACCGTTACACCATGGGTCTGTCCATGATTATTATGTTAAAATTGAAAAGAAAAAATTGTAGACCCACAGGGATTCGAACCCCAACTAGCGGCACCAAAAACCGATGTGCTACCGTTACACCATGGGTCTGACTAAATTTTATTTCAATTTTTGCAACTTTTCTCTTAACTAGGTTAGATAAAAATGCCTCAACAATTGCTTATCGAGGCATAAGACTTTTGTAGACCCACAGGGATTCGAACCCCAACTAGCGGCACCAAAAACCGATGTGCTACCGTTACACCATGGGTCTATGTCTTAATTGCTGTGCAAATATAGAAAGGTTTTTTAATTCACCAAAACTAATTTTACAAGTTTTTAGCTAAAACAGACGTTTTATGTGATAAGCTATTGAAAATGAATTTTAAAAAATGATTAAATTTTTTACATTTTTTTTATCAAAGCTTCATACGGATGATTTCGTTCTTGAATTTACGTTTCAAATCTTGCCCACAATCAAAAATCATTTGCTCATTTGATGGAAATGGAGCTGGTCTTCTACCAATCATATTTATATAATCTCGATCCAAAGAACGTCGATCACCTTTGTAAGTTCCGTAAGAATCTCTAAAAATAAACTGACTTGCTAAATTTTTAGAATCGATGGCTTGCTCTTTTTGATTATCGATCAAATAATATTTTGCCGTAATTGCAGCTTCCTTGATGCGTTGTACTTCTTCAAAACGACTTTTTACTGTAATATAACGATCTACCATCACGGGTTTTCCGTCTTTATCTTTTACCACTACTCCATTTTGCACCAATTCTTCTTTACCATCAACAATTTTTTTCTCAAAATTATGCACCTCAATTTTTTCTCGTTCAGGTGAAACATTTATCGTCTCAAAACTTAATTGAATTACATAATCATAAGAACTATTTAATTTTCCCGTGTAAAATTCAGTCCAATTAGAATCCAATCCATACGAATTAAAATCTAACAAATCTTTCTCTAATAGTTTAGGAATAACAACTTCTGTGTTGTTCACCAATTGCACCAAAACTTTATACATTCCGTTTGTACGAGCCGTATTCATCAAACTACGAGTATCTTTATAATTTGAATAAACACTTTCTAAAACTTGAAACTTTTGATAAGCCGTTTGTGCATTCAGTTTTCCTCCTTGATTTAGAAAAGATTTTCCTTCATCGTACAAAAATTGCGCATACTTTTCTTGAATCGTTTTATAAGCTACTGAATAATCTTTTGTTTTGAAATTATACGTTTTCCCGCTAATCGATCTTCCATCAATTCCAGCAATCGTTTTTTGTCTTTCTTGCAAACGATTAATAATTTGATACGCTTCCTGATATTTAGAAGGATTAGTCAACGTTTCGATTTGTTTCAATCTATTTTAATCTTCTTGCTGTCCTTTGTTATAAGCTTCAAAAATTAATGGAACATATTTGATTCCATTTTTCTCCGATGGATTTTTGAAATAAGCTTGCGTAGATTGTTCAAAAGCTTGCTGAAAATTACCAGAAACCAATGCTGAATTCGCCGATTTGTACGAATTACAATTTGTAAAGAATAGTAAAGAGAGCGTTAAGGCAAGTAATTTTATTTTCATATTATCAAGGTAAGTTTTTTGTTTTTTAAAAGTAAAAAGAAAGCCAATATAAATTGGCTTTTGGTTGATATTTTTTATTCTTCAAAAATAATTGAGTTGTCTCCCAAAGATTTTAATCTTACTAAAGATTCAACTCTGATATTTTCATTCAATAAGCGATCGCGTCCTTCTTGAAATGATTTCTCAATTATAAAGCCCATTCCCAAAAGGTTTGCGCCAGATTGTTTAATCAAATTTTCAACACCCAACGCTGCATTTCCATTCGCTAAAAAATCATCAATAAAAATAACATGATCATTTTCATTCAAAAATTGACTACTTACGCAAACATCGTACGTTCGGTCTTTCGTGAATGAATACACTTGCGACGCATAAAAATCTGTCATTGTTTTAGGCTTTGCTTTCTTCACAAAAACAACAGGCAAATTCAATTCTAATCCAACCATAATCGCTGGAGCAATGCCGCTTGCTTCGATTGTAATGATTTTATTAATGTTTAAATCCGAAAATCGCTGGACAAATTCCGACGCAATTGCTTTCATCAGAACAGGATCCATTTGGTGGTTGATAAAACTATCAACTTTTAGAATTCCACCATCGAAACTTTTTCCATCCTTCAGAATTCTTTCTTTTAAAAGTTCCATTTAATATTTAGTTTTTTAAAGTTTACATAGAAAAAAAGCCAGCACATTGGCTGGCTTTGATATATTTTTCAGCTTATTCCCACTCGATAGTTGCTGGTGGTTTTGAGCTGATATCGTAAGCTACACGGTTAATTCCTTTTACCTCATTGATAATTCTATTCGAAACTAATTCTAAGAATTCGTAAGGTAATTTTGACCACGTTGCTGTCATAAAATCGATCGTATTTGCAGAACGAACAACCGCCGTATATTCGTACGTACGCTCGTCTCCCATTACTCCAACAGATTTTACAGGTAATAAAACCACGAAAGCTTGAGAAACTTCGTCGTATAAATTATGTGCATAAAGCTCGTCAATAAAAATTTGATCTGCTTCTTGTAAAATACGTACTTTTTCTTCGTCTACTTCACCTAAAACACGGATTCCTAAACCTGGTCCTGGGAAAGGATGGCGGTAAACTAATTCACGAGGAATACCTAATTCTACTCCAACTTTACGTACTTCATCTTTGAATAATTCGCGTAATGGTTCTAATAATTGAAGTTTCATATCTTCTGGTAATCCACCAACATTGTGGTGAGATTTAATAGTTGCAGAAGGTCCTTTTACCGATTGCGATTCGATTACATCAGGATAAATAGTTCCTTGTGCTAAGAATGCTGCATCTTCAAATTTATTTGATTCTTCATCAAAAACAGCCACGAAATCTTTACCAATTGATTTACGTTTTGCTTCTGGTTCATCGATACCTTTCAAGTTTGTTAAGAAACGTTCTGAAGCATCTACCATTTTAATGTTCATGTTGAAGTGTTTTCCGTAATTTTCCATTACTTTTTTTCCTTCATCTTTTCTCAATAAACCAGTATCAACAAAAATACACGTTAATTGATCGCCAATTGCACGATGAATTAAAACCGCTGCAACAGAAGAATCAACACCTCCTGAAAGTCCTAAAATCACTTTTTTATCACCAACTACTTCTTTTATACGAGCAATTTCTGTTTCGATAAAATCTTTTAAAACCCAATTCTTTTCAGCCTGACAAATATTGAAAACAAAGTTTTCTAACATTGTTGAACCATATTCTGAATGTGTAACTTCTGGGTGAAATTGTACCGCAAAAATCTTTTTATCTTCGTTTGCGATTGCCGCAATATCTATATTTGATTTTCCTGAAATTGTAAATCCTATTGGCGCTGTCATCACTTCATCGAAGTGACTCATCCAAACTGTAGATTGTTCTGGAACTCCTGCGAATAAACTGTTTTGAGCTAAAACTGTTAATTCAGATTTTCCATATTCTCCTTTTTCTCCTTTCTTAACTTCTCCACCTAATAAATGCGAAATCAATTGCATTCCGTAGCAAATTCCTAAAACAGGAACGCCCATTTCGAATAATTCTTTTTCTACCAAAGCGGCTTCATCTCCAAAAACTGAAGAAGGTCCTCCTGATAAAATAATTCCTTTTGGATTGTGTTTTTTGATTTCTTCGATCGAAGTGTTGTAGGGAATAATTTCTGTATAAACTCCAAATTCTCGAATTCGGCGCGCGATTAATTGATTGTATTGCGAGCCAAAATCTAAAATAATAATTCCTTGCGTCATTGTGTTTGTCTTTGTGCAAAATTAAGTGAAATTCGGCGCAATCACAATTTTATTCACGTCATTTTTCATTCTTTTGGGCAGATTTTTATAGTTTTCCAAGAACTTAATATTTTCATAACTTTAAAACCGATTAATCGAAATAATTTTACCTTGAAAAAACAATTCATCATGAAAAAAATTATATTTACTGCCTTAACAACCTTTATGCTTACAAACATGGCAAATGCTCAAAAAATTATTGCTCATCGTGGTTATTGGGACACCGAAAACAACGCAAAAAATTCGATTAAATCATTAAAATCTGCACAAGAAATTGGTGCTTATGGTTCTGAATTTGATGTATTAATTAGTGCTGATGATGTTTTGATGGTGAATCATGATGATCATTACCAAGGTCATACAATCGAAACTACAAATTCTTCTCTTTTAAAAACGTTGAAATTAGCTAACAACGAAAATATGCCAACTTTAGAAGAATATTTTGAACAAGGAAAAAAGAATAAGAATGTCAAATTAATTTTCGAATTAAAACCTCACTCATCAAAAGAAAATGAAGATCGTGCAGTAAAAAAAGCGATTGAAATCATCAAAAAACATAAAGTAGAAAAACAAGTTGAAATCATTTCATTTAGTAAAAATATTTGTGATGAATTTAAGAAATTAGCACCAAAATTTCACGTTTCTTATTTAGCCGGAGATTTGTCTCCTCAAGAAGTAAAAGAGAGAAATTGGAATGGAATTGATTATCATTACAGCATTTTTCAGAAAAATCCTACTTGGGTGAAAGAAGCAAAAGATTTGGGCTTATTGGTTAATGTTTGGACAGTTAACGACCCAAAAGTGATGCAAGAAATGATTGATATGAAAGCTGATTATATTACAACTGATAAACCTTTGATTTTAAAAGAAATTTTGACTAAATAAATTAGTATATTTAGCGGAATAAGAAATCATTTTATGTCTCAACTTAACTCATTCGAAATCTATTCATTTACAACATTAAACCAAATTCATAAAGACTATATTTTTAAAATTTGGAACAACGAATATCCTATTAATTTGGCTTTTGAGAGTTTACAGGACACCGAAAATTATTTGAATAGTTTGATTGAAGCGAAACATTTTTTTGCTGTAGATGAAAACAATCAAATGCGAGCTTGGGCGGTTATTTTTGAAAGAGATTATGAAAAATGGTTTGCAATAATTGTGGATAGCGAGTTGCATCAAATTGGTTTAGGACGTAAAATTCTTAATCGATTAAAAACATTTTCGACAGAACTAAATGGTTGGGTAATCGACCACGAAAAAGATACAAAAGCGAATGGAGAGCCTTATCGTTCTCCTTTGGCTTTTTACATAAAAAATGATTTCAAATTACTTCCTGAAATCCGTTTGGAATTGGATAAAATTTCTGCGGTTAAAATTAATTGGAGAGAGTAATAAAAATAAAAAAAGAGAAGCTTATTAACTTCTCTTTTCTATTTTATTCTCCTAAAACCTTTTCCAAATCAGTGCTTCCTTGTATATTTCGCATTTGTCGCTCAATATGATTGGCGCGTCTACTGATAAAAGACGAAGGCGGATTCACATTATATTTTCGTGGCAAAGGCAAAGCTGCTGCAATTCGAGCCGCTTCATTTTTAGTTAAATCTTTAGCTGGTTTATTAAAATAATATTCTGAAGCTGCTTCAACTCCAAAAACACCAATTCCCATTTCTGAAGTGTTCAAATACATTTCTAAAATACGTTGTTTGCCCCAAATTTTTTCGATCATAAACGTAAAATAAACTTCCAATCCTTTTCTCAACCAAGAACGACCTTGCCACAAAAACACATTTTTCGCTACTTGTTGAGAAATCGTAGAACCTCCACGAAGTTTTTTACCTTCTTTATTTTTTTCGATCGCTTCCTGTATTCCATCCATATCAAATCCATTGTGTACAGGAAACTTTTGATCTTCGGAACCAATTACAGCCAATTTTATATTTCGTCCCATTTCGTCATAGGAAATATAATCGCGCTTAAATTTTCCTTGTTCAAAACCTTGCTGAACTTGCGTAATCGTGAACGGCGGATTAATCCACTTTAACACAACAATGTATACAAGATGAGCTACAAAAAGATAAAGTACAACCTTACGAATAAATTTAAACATTTTATTTCTTTAAATTATGAAAGCAAAGTTATACGATTTATTGAATTTTGAAAATAAAAAAAGCTCCAAAAATGGAGCTTATATTTCTATTCTTTATTTTTTCTCAACTTTCGTTGAACCAGATGCCGGAGCTAATTTTTCTTTTGCAACATCTTTCACGTTTTTTAACTCAGCGTTTACAGGCTCAATCAATGATTTTGTAGGACTTTCATTTCCTCTGTGACACATTACACATGTTACAACATTGATCATTTCAGGATTTTTTGCATTTTCCCAATTGAAATTTTTCGCGTTAATATCACGTGTCATTACAATCATATGACGTGCAAATTCCTTTTCTTTTTTTGCATCACTTGCAAAATCCATCTTTTTCGTATCTGGATTTTCGGCGTGGCAAAAATTACATTTCACTCCTAAAGCAGCGTTGTATCCGCGCATCAAACCTTTCAAACTATCTTCCGAAATGTTTTGTGGTAACACTTTTAGATTTTTCCATTCTGAACTTGAAATTGCTTTTCCTGTGTCAATTTGACGAGAAGTCGTAAACGAAAAAATACTAAACATCAACGCTACAACTACCAAAGAAACCATTATTCTATTTGTTTTCATTTGTAATAATTTTGTTTATAAAAGGTAAAACAAATCTTAAACTGAATAAACCCTTCAGAAAAATTTGGAATAATTTTAAATAAAACCTTTAATGAATTAAAAATAAATCAATTAAAATCTCCAAACTAGTAAACGCGAAATTTTATTCCCTTGTTGCATATTTACAATTCGGTAATCTCTTACTTTTTCACGTTTCAAAATACCTTCCAAAATTCGAACATTTTCTTTCTTAGAAACCAATGTTGTAAACCATTTTACTTGATGTTTATAATCCGCACTTTCTTTTATCATTTTCGTGATAAACAGACGCTCTCCTCCTCTACACCAAAGCTCAGAATTATTCCCACCAAAGTTTTGAATTGGTTTTTGATCAGATTTTTGACCTAAGTTTTTCAGTTTACGCATTGTTTGCTCCATCACTTCTTGATTCGATCTAAAAAATGGAGGATTACAAATTGTAATATCAAATTTTTCGCCTTGTTTGATGATTTTTTTGAAAATATTGTTTGGATTAAATTGCATTCTAATCTCAACTTTGTTACGTAATCGAGCATTTTTCTTGACAATTTCTTCCGCATTTTTGAAAGAAGCATAATCCAACTCTGCGCCAACAAAGTTCCAGTCGTATTCGTAATTTCCAATAATCGGATAAATACAATTCGCTCCAACACCAACATCCAAGACTTTTACATCTTTTCCACGCGGAATTACACCATCAAAACTTTCACCCAAAATATCGGCAACATAATGAATATAATCGGCGCGACCAGGAATTGGTGGACACAAATTATCTTTTGGCAATTCCCAATAATCAATATCATAATATGTTTTCAACAACGCTTTATTCAACGCTTTTACAGCTTCTCTATCCGAGAAATTAATCGTTGGTTCGTTCTCTTTATTGGGTTTGATATATTTGGAAAGTGGGGAATAAATCGCACACAATTTTTCGAAATTATAAGGCGCTAAATGACGATTGCGCGAATGTAATTTTTTTAATTTACTCTTCTTTTCGGGAGTATTCATACAAAAATATTTATGCAAAAATAAGACAACCTTTGCAGTTTTCTGCAAAGGTTGTTTTTGAATTCGTTTATTTTAATTGTTTTTGTAGCGTTTCGATTTGTTTCAAAAGATGATGAATCACTTCTAAACCTTCTATATTAACGCCCAAATTATAATGAAATTCAATAAATCGTTCGATTAATTTCAAATCATTTTCTTCGATAAAATATTCTTGGTTACGCTCGTGCAAAACAACCAAATCATTTTTGTACAAATCAATCACAAATTGAGGTTCAATCTGATGATATTTACTAAACTGAATAACAGATATCGTTATATTTTTCATGGTTTTAAGCTTTTTTAAGTGAACGTAATTTCTCGAATAATTCTTTTTCTTCTGCTGATAAATTAGTTGGAGTTTTTACTGAAAATGTCACATACAAATCTCCAAATTGATCATCTTTCTTATAAATTGGTAAACCTTTTCCTTTCAATTTAACCTTTTTATTATTCTCTGTTCCTTCTTTTATTGGAACTTTCACTTTTCCAGAAAGTGTATCAATCATCGCTTCTCCACCCAAAATTGCATCGTATAAGTCGATTTCAACAATTGTAGATAAATCTGCTCCATTAACTTCAAAAGACGTATTATTTTCGATATGAAACGTGATATACAAATCTCCATTTGGACCATTGTTATAACCTTTTCCACCGTGACCTTTTATCTTAATCGTTTGCCCATCTTCTACTCCAGCTGGAATTGTAATTCGTATATTTTTACCATTCACAGCAAAAGTTTGTTTATGCGAAGTCAATGTATCTGTCAAATTTAGTGTCAAACTGGCATTAACATCTTGCCCTTTATAACCTGTTGATCTACTCCTTCCTTCGCGTCCAAACATCGAACTGAAAAAATCTGAATAGCCATCAAAATCACCAAAACCTTCAGCTCCATCAAAATCGCTATTACTATATTGATATTGTTGCTGTTGTTGTTGCTGACGAGCTTTTTCATATTCTTCACCATGTTGCCAATTTTCTCCATATTTATCGTATTTTTTACGTTTTTCTGGATCGCTCAACACTTCGTTTGCTTCATTTAATTCTTTAAATTTCTGTGCAGCTTCATCGTTATTTGGATTAAGATCGGGATGATACTTACGTGCCAATTTCCGATAAGCTTTTTTTATCTCATCTTGTGATGCGGTCTTTTGCAGACCTAATGTTGTATAATAATCTATAAAAGCCATAGTAATAATAAGTTTGTGTGGTAATTTAATCAAAATCAGTTCCAATTTTTTCAAAACTGACAATACGACTTATTCTTTTTTATCTATTTTAAACCTTTTAATATTTTATCCGAAAAAGATAAATTTATTATGATTAATTCATAAATTTTCAAAAATAATTTGGATATATTCAAAAAAATCAATTATTTTTCATTTATAAAAGAAAGTTATGAATAGAAAAAATTTTTCGAAAAATATATTAATTGGATCGGCGGTTGGTGACGCATTAGGAGTTCCAGTTGAGTTTAAAAGTAGGCAATATTTACAACAAAATCCTGTCACAGATATGATGGGTTATGGAACATACAATATGCCTCCTGGCACTTTTTCTGACGATAGTTCGATGATGTTTTGCTTGGCTGAATCGTTGTGTAATGGTTATAATGTGAATGATATTGCAGAAAAATTTCAGATGTGGATGCACGAAGGTTATTGGACGGCTGACGGAGAAGTCTTTGATGTTGGAATTTCTACACGAAAAGCAATAAATCGTTTACGAGTTGTAAAAAATCCAATTGAGGCTGGTTCTACATCCGAATCTGATAATGGAAATGGATCGTTAATGCGTATTCTTCCTTTAGCAATTTTCACGAAAGAATTATCGATTGATGAACGCTGTGAAATCGTCAAAGAAGTTTCTTCTATCACGCATGCGCACAATCGTTCTGTT
Organism: Empedobacter falsenii; assembly: GCF_019308355.1. Lineage (GTDB taxonomy): Bacteria > Bacteroidota > Bacteroidia > Flavobacteriales > Weeksellaceae > Empedobacter > Empedobacter falsenii_B. Next base: position 29,242 of record NZ_JAAGKM010000022.1, read on the forward strand.
TTGGCGTGTATTTATTATATTGAATTTGCGTTGAACGTTTTAGATGCCGAAAATCTAGAAGAAGCTTATCTGAACACAAATTTTTGGTTAAAATTATTCTTAGAAGAAAATGAAATTTATAAAAATGAATTTACATATTTCGAACGAATTTTAAGTGGAAAACTAATTGATTTAAAAGAAGATGAAATTAAATCAACTGGTTATGTCATGGATAGTTTAGAAGCTTCTATTTGGTGTTTGCTACATACAAGTTCGTATAAAGATTGTGTTTTGAAAGCGGTGAATTTAGGACATGATACCGATACAATTGCTTGTATTGCTGGTGGAATTGCAGGGATTTATTATGATGCAGAAACAATTCCGACCAATTGGATTGAGCAATTAGCGCGAGTGAATGATATTTTACATTTAGCAGAACAATTGGAAGAAAAATATGAATTTTAGAAAGCTTGAACTATTCTAAATTCACCAAAAACATTTTCGTAAATTTGCAAAATGGAAAGTCAAAAAAATAATCCATTACACGGAAAACGTTTAGACGATATTATCGAAGAATTAGTAATTTATTACGGCGGTTGGGAAGGCTTGGGAAATCAAATTAACATCAGATGTTTTAATGATAATCCAAGTTTGAAATCATCGTTGAAATTTCTTCGAAAAACAGATTGGGCACGTGCAAAAGTAGAAGAATTGTACATTAAGAAAATTGCAAAATAATGAGTGCAACTATTCTTGAAGAAAAGATTTTTATTGATTCTGAGCTCTTAACCAATATCGAAGAAGAAAGTCAGGTTATTATACATTGTTGTATGGCGGCAGATGAATATGCAAATGCTGCACGTATTTGGCCTTCTACTTTTATTATTGATAATCAATCAGGAAAACGTTGTCAATTGGTTTTTGCGGACGGAATTACAATGTATCCAAATTGGACGTATATCGAAGAAGGTTCGTCTCTTAATTTCACTTTAATTTTTAATGGTTTGCCAAAAAGTTGTCAATCATTTGATTTAGTCGAAATTATTCCACAAGCTGGAGGATTTGAATATCGAAAAATAAATCGAAATAAAAGCGATGTTTATCACGTCGAATTTTCAGAATAAATTAAAAAATGCGTTTCAAATGAAACGCATTTTTTAATAATATAAACTGTATTTTTTATTGAATTACTCCAATATCATTTCGATAATATTCGTAATCAAAATGTGCTTTTTTGATGTTTTCGTAGGCAGTTACACGTGCTTCTTCTAATGTATTTCCTAATCCAACTATGTTAATTACGCGTCCACCAGAAGTAACAATTTGTTCACCTGATAATTTTGCACCAGCAATAAAATTAGGACAAGTTATATTTTCTAAACCACGAATCTCAAAACCTTTGTCGTAATTTCCTGGATATCCTCCCGAAACCATCACCACACAACACGCATGTTGATTTTTGAAAGTCAAGTCAAAATCTTCTCCTTTGATTGCTTTATTTACAACCTCAGCCAAATCATTTTCTAACAAAGGTAAAGTTGTTTGCGTTTCTGGATCGCCCATTCTTAGGTTATATTCCAACAAATAAACACCTTTTGTTGTAATCATCAATCCAAAGAAAATAACACCAGCAAACTCTAATCTTTCCTTAATTAAACCACATTTTGTTGGCTCCATAATTTCTTCTTCGAACATTTTGAAATGCTCGTCTGTAAACAATGGATTTGGAGCGATAACGCCCATTCCACCAGTATTCAAACCAGTTTCACCTTCACCAATCTTCTTGTGATCTTTTGCCGAAACAAATGGAACGATTTTTTTCCCGTTAAAGAAAGACAAAATAGAAGCTTCAAAACCTTCTAAATATTCTTCGATAACCACTTCGTTTCCTGCATCACCAAAGGTTTTATCTTCCATAATTTCTAAAACAGCTTGTTTAGCTTCTTCAAAATCTTGGCAGATAATCACTCCTTTTCCAGCCGCTAAACCAGAGGCTTTCACTACAATTGGATACTCTTGTGTTTTCAAATAATCAATCGCCAACATTGGTCCTTGAAAATTCTTATATTTTGCTGTTTTCACACCGTATTTATCCATAAAATCCTTCGCAAAAGCTTTAGAAGCTTCCAATTGCGCAGCAGCTTTATGAGGTCCGAAAACAATTAAATTCTCTTTTTGAAAAATATCCACAATACCTTCTGCTAATTCAGCTTCTGGTCCTACAAAAGTTAAATCGATTTGATTTTCTTTCGCGAAATTTTTCATTTCTTCAATCGAAGAAGCCGAAACATTTGTTCCGATTTGAGCTGTTCCTGCATTTCCTGGAATAAAGAATAATTCTACTTCTTGACCTTTTTGTTTGAAGTCTTCAGCAAATTTCCATCCGATTGCGTGTTCACGACCACCTGAACCGATTACTAATATTTTTGTCATTTGTTTTAATCTTTTAATAAAAAATGAATAATGATAAACGAAAATTCTATTCTCGATACATTTTCTACGAAAACACTCGAATTGACGAATTTTCAAACTAGCATATTAACTAATTATTTATTAGTGCATAAAATGTCTCATTCCTGTGAAAACCATCGGAATTTCGCGTTCATTACAAGCATCGATAGATTCTTGATCTTTGATTGATCCTCCTGGTTGAATAATTGCTTTAATTCCATTTTCTGCTGCAAAATCAGCTACATCACGGAAAGGGAAAAATGCATCTGAAGCTAAAACTAAATCTTCTTCCACTTTTTCTTTTGCACGTGCAATCGCTTGTTGAGCTGCCCAAATGCGGTTTGTTTGACCACCTCCAATTCCGTAAGCTTGACCATTTGTCGCTACAACAATCGCGTTAGATTTTACCCATTTTACAATTTTTTGAGCAAAAACTAAATCCATCATTTGACGATCAGTCGGTTGAGCTTCTGTTACAACTTTAAAATCTGTTGAAAACTGATTATCTGTAGACTGAACAATTAATCCTCCATCAACTTTTACATAAGTTACTTTATCCGAAACAGGATTCTTCACTTTGATGATTCGTAAATTTTTCTTTTGTTTAAAAATTTCAAACGCTTCTTCTGTAAATGAAGGCGCAATCACAATTTCTAAGAAAATTTTATTTAATTCAACTGCAGTTTTTCCATCAACTTCTCTATTGAAAGCGATGATTCCACCGAAAATTGACATTGGATCACATTCATACGCTTTTTCATAAGCTTCTAAAACATTATCTCCAATCGCCACTCCACAAGGTGTTGAATGTTTCACTGCACAACAAGTTGTTTCCTCAAATTCTGAAACCACTTTATAAGCCAAATCCATATCACGAATATTATTGAAAGAAAGTTCTTTTCCTTGTAAATATTCGAAATCTTTCATTGCACCATTTTTTGTTTTATCAACATAATAAGCCGCTTTTTGATGTGGATTTTCTCCGTAACGTAAATCCATCACTTTCTCGTAAGAAGACTCTAAAAATTGAGGGAAATCTTCACCTAAAATGTAAGTAGAAATCGCCGCATCGTAAGCAGAAGTTAAGTTGAACACTTTACCAGCACATAATTTACGCGTTTCGATAGAAGTTGAACCATTCTCACGAATTTCATTCATTACTACTTCATAATCATTCACATCTGTCACAACTGTTACATCATAAAAATTCTTTGCAGAAGAACGTAACATTGATGGTCCACCGATGTCAATAAATTCAATCATTTCAGCTTCAGAAAGACCTGTGTTCATCTTTTCGAAGAATGGATAAAGATTTACAATAACAATATCGATTGGGTTAATTCCGTGTTCTGCAATTGTTGCCATATGGTTTTCGTCCGAACGACGCGCCATAATACCACCATGAATTGCAGGATGTAAAGATTTTACGCGACCATCCAAAATCTCAGGAAAACCAGTTACATCTTTTACTTCTGTAACTTCGATTCCGTTGTCTTGTAAATGTTTGAATGTTCCTCCAGTTGATAAGATTTTGTAGTCTTGTTCAACCAAGAATTTTGCAAATTCTAACAAGTTCGACTTGTCCGAAACACTGATTAGCGCTTGTTTTTGCATTGTGTTTAGTTTTTAAAGTTTATTGTTTGTTTACTATTTTATTGGAAATGAAAAACCTCAATGTACAAGACATTGAGGCATTCTATATTTTATGCTTCGCTGATTTGCTTGATTGCCTTGATGTAGATTTCACTTTCTACCTCAGCAACTTTACGCTGTAAATCTGCTACTTCATCACCTTCTTCGATCTCAAAAGTTCCTTGACAAATGATTTGCCCTTCATCTACACCAGCCGTCACAAAATGTACGGTTGCTCCTGATGTTTTTTCGCCAGCTTCTAAAACTGCTTTGTGAACTTTTGCGCCATACATTCCTTTTCCACCAAATTTTGGTAATAATGCAGGATGAATATTAATCATTTTCGAGCCCCATTTCGAGGTAAATTCTGGAGATAATATGGTTAAAAAACCTGCCAAAACAATTAAGTCGATTTCTTCTCCTTCTAAATTATGTTCAGCATCTTCCGAAAAAGTTTTTCGGTCTAAGACATACGTTCGGATATCTTTATCCAACGATCGTTCTATTGCATAACAGTCTCGGTCTGCCATTACCATCGAAATCTCGACATTTGGTAACGTTCCGTCTTCAACTGCATCAATAATATTTTGAAGATTTGTTCCGCCACCGGAAACAAATACAGCTATTTTCATGTTTGTTTGTAAGTAATCTTGTTTGTTTTACAAAGATAAGATTTTAGTTGATGCAAGTCGAAAAATATAACGTGGATTTAATCTATTTATTAATGATTTATTCACAATTAAAAACAAGAAAGGCTATCTCAAATTGAAATAGCCTTTTGAAAATATTTTTTAGTGCCCTTGAGTTCCGTCAACTCCATGTGCGTGTCCGTGAGATAATTCTTCCTCAGTTGCTGGACGAACATTAAGAATTTCAACTTCAAATTCTAATGTTTTTCCTGCCATTGGAGGATTCAAATCTGCAATTACAGCCTCTTCTGTCACTTCTACAACTGAAGCACGGAATTGATTTCCTGCATCATCAGTCAAAGGTAAAATTGCTCCAACTGGTGGCAATCCAGATTCTTTGAACATATCTAAAGGTAATTGAGCAACAGCTTCTTCTACTCTTTCACCGTATCCTTCTGCTGGAGTAATTACGAATGATTTTTTATCACCAATTGTTAATTCTTTTAATTCTTCTTCAAATTTTGGAATCATCATTCCAGCTCCAAATAAAAAAGTTAATGGCTCTTCTGCATTTGATTGTTCTACAAATACTTTTTCACCATTCGCTTCGATGGTATGTAATGAGTAGTTTACTGAAACTACATTATTGTTTTCTATTGACATAAATTGTAAATTATGGATGCTTTTAAAAAGCGTTCATTTTTAATACTTATCTTTTAACAACAACTATTCCTTTCGAATAATTTGACCAATTTTGTCAGTTATTTAGATTTTTGAACTGACAATTTTTATTTAATCTATAAAAAGTAATGCTTTTTTGATGTCTTCATAACCAATTTCACCATTGAAATAATCATAAATTGGTTTTAAAACTTTATTCTCTTCAAATTCGATTTCACTATACGCTAATCGAACTTTATCAATAATTTTATCAGAAGGTTTAAATTTTGAATAATCCAAATCAGGCTCACTTTCTTTGATTTTACCAATATGATCGACAATTGCTGAAGTAGTTAAACCTCTTTTCTCTGCGATTTGATCTAAAGACAAACCTTCTTTCACATATTCTAATGTAATTTCGTAAGTCGATTTCTTTTGTCCTTTTTCTTTGGTTTTATTCTTTTCGATATTTTTTGCAATTTGTTTTTTATCCAAAGTTCCACCAGAATATCGGATAAAAGCAGCCCAAGAGTTTTGCAATTCTTTTTCATCTAGAAACTCATCCATTTCATTCGATAAAACCTGAAAACGTCTATCAGCCTTCATTGCAAGTGAATCAATTTCTAAAGCCGTTTGATTAAGACCATGTAACATCAACGAATTTAAATCTCGTAAACGTGAAAGTGCAACATACCCTTGTCCTTTTTCGAACGCTTTTGATAAATCAATAAACGCAGAATCTAACGTCATTCCTTGTGATTTATGAATCGTAATCGCCCAAGCCAAACGCAACGGAACTTGTGTAAATGAAGCCAATGCTTTTCCGCTTTCGTCCTCTATTGCCCACGTTTCTGGTTTTGCAATGTAAAATTCTCCATCTAATGTTTTGATAATTGGCTCGTCTTTTTCAGTATACCCCGAAACATTTCCAAGCGTTCCGTTTACAAAACCAACTTCGAAATTGTTACGAACAAACATCACTTTCGCTCCTATCTTCAATTCTAAAACTTCTTCTGCTAAAACAGATTTTTTAAGAACCTCAACCAAAGCTGGATTTCCCGCAACTTTTGCTTCAAATGTTTTGGAAGATGAATCAATATTAATCAATTGACCTTTATTAATTCGGTCCACATCCATATTATGTGTATACAAACGAGTTTGTGAATCTATTTCATCTGGAAAATATTCGATTCGAGTTTCTAATAAATCAACTGTTTTTTGCGAAATATTCCCCGAACGAATTTCATTCAAAATATCATTCAATGCATTATTTGTTTGACGATATTGCTCTGTCAAATAACAAATATGCACTTTTGCTTGAACCCAAGCATCGGACATAAAACAGAATTTATCTTTCGATTCTTCCCACTCTTCACCAATCGGCGGTAACTGGAAAAAATCACCCGAAAAAATTACTTGAACACCTCCAAAAGGTTCATCGTTTTGTTTGAAAAACTTCAAAACATAATCAACCGCATCCAACTGATTTCGGTGCAGCATCGAGATTTCATCAATAATTAAGACTTTTACTTTGTCCATTTTATCTCGGAAATATTTCTTGTCGCGAAGCGAAGCCAAATATCGATCAGAAACATAATCTTTTATTCCAATTCCAGCCCAAGAATGTATCGTTTGACCATTCATGTGCGTCGCAGCAATTCCCGTAGAAGCCGTTATAGCAACAGGAACGCCATGTTGTTTAAGATATTGAATGTATTGATTTAACACATAAGTTTTTCCGGCACCCGCAGAACCTGTTAAAAATACATTTCGACCAGATTTTAGAATTGCCAAAGCCTTTGATTGTTGCATAACTTATGAGTGAATTTGGAGTTTTTTGAATGAAATGCAAAGATACGAAGATTGAATGAGGTGAGGAAATGCTTAATAAATTAAAAAAAAGAAAATGAATTAACTTTAAAAGCTATTGTATTTTAATTAAGCTTTTTTATTTAAGAAAAAAACTACAAAATTTTATAACAAGGATCAATCTTAATCAAAAACAAATAATCCCAAAAAATAAAAAAACCGGATAAGAAATCTTATCCGGCTTTTTTAAACTATTTAATCTACTATTTCAATATAATTTTGTCAGCACCTTCTTGAATTTCTCCAATCAACGCACTTCCATCAATAATATTCAATACTTTTTCAGCATCAGTTTGGTCAACGATGACAACCATTCCAATACCCATATTAAATGTTCCAAACATTTCGTTTTCTGCAATTCCTCCGCGTTTAGCTAATTCTTGCATCACTGTTGGTACATTTATTTTTGCTTTTTCTATTACAGCAGTTAATCCGTCATTTATAATACGAGGAACATTCTCGATTAATCCACCTCCTGTAATATGAGCAATTCCAGACATTTCGATTCCAGCATCTTTGATTTTGAAAATATCATTTTGATATAATTTTGTTGGAACTAATAATGTTTCGAACAAAGGTTTACCTTCAAATTCTTCGTTAAAATCTGGGAAAACTTTACGAACCAAAGAGAATCCATTCGAATGGAAACCACTTGATGGTAACGCAATAATTACTTGTCCAGCTTTTATTTTAGAACCATCGATAATTTCATCTCGTTCTACTACTCCAACACAAAATCCAGCAACATCATAATCACCAACTTGGTACATTCCTGGCATTTCTGCTGTTTCTCCACCAATTAATGCTGTTCCAGTTTCTTTACACGCTTGTGCAATTCCACCTACAATTTCTGCTGCGATATCAGAATCTAATTTTCCACAAGCTAAATAATCTAAGAAAAATAATGGTTTTGCTCCATGACACAAAATATCATTTGCACACATCGCGAAACAATCAATCCCAACTGTATCGTAAACTTTAGAATCTAAAGCCACACGTAGTTTAGTTCCTACACCATCGGTTCCTGATACCAAAACAGGATTTTTGTAACCTCCTAATTGGTAAAATGCACCAAAACTTCCAATTCCATTCAACACGTTTGAATTGTGTGTTGCTGCAACTGCATCTTTAATTTTCGATACCGTTTGATAACCTTCTTCCTTATCTACTCCGGCTTGTTTATATGTATTGCTCATTTTAATTATGATTTAGTTTTTCGAAATACGAGATTCGAAATTCGTATAACTTATTAATCTATATGCAAAGGTTTCACCTCTTTACATTCTTCATTAGAATAATTTACGGGATATTTTTCTGTAAAACATCCAAAACAATGTTCTTTACTTCCTAATAAATCAATCAGATTATCAACTGTTAAGAAATCTAACGAATCGACATTCAAATAATCTTCAACCTCTTTAATTGATTTATTTCCTGAAATTAAATCTGCTTTAGAAGGCATATCAATTCCTAAATAACAAGGCGCAATAATTGGAGGCGAAGCAGAACGGAAATGGATTTCTTTTGCTCCTGCTTCTTTTAAGATTTTGATTAAAAGTTTCGAAGTTGTTCCACGTACAATCGAATCATCTAAAACAACCAAACGTTTTCCTTTGATTTTATTTTTGATGGGATTCAATTTTAAGTTGACCACACGTTCACGCATTTCTTGTGAAGGAACGATAAACGAACGCGACATATAACGATTCTTAATCAAAATTGGTTCGTAAGGAATACCCGAAGCTTCTGAATAACCAATTGCAGACGGGATCCCAGAATCTGGAACACCAATTACAATATCGGCAGCAACAGGAGATTGTTCGTATAATTTTCGACCAGATTCTACACGTAAATCGTAGATTTCATTTCCTTCGATATTCGAGTCAGGACGTGCAAAATAAATGTACTCAAAAGCACAAATATTACGCTGCGTTGGTTGATTTAATGAATAAGATTTCAAACCTTGTTCATTTACAACAATCAATTCACCTGGCTCTACATCACGGATAAATTCAGCTCCGACAGCGTCTAATGCACATGTTTCTGAACAGAAAACATAGGCATCGTCCAATTTTCCTAAACATAAAGGACGAATACCATTTGGATCGCGAAAAGCTGCCATTTGATTATTCGCTAATAACAAAACCGAATAAGCTCCTTTTACCTTTTCTGTACCTTTCTGTATAGCTTCTACAATATCTAAATGCGAATATTTTTGAATAGAACGTAATAAAACCTCCGTATCCGAAGTTGCTAAAAATGGTAAACCTTCTGCTTCTAATTCAGCTCTCAATGCTTCAACTTCAATTAAATTTCCGTTATGAGCAATAGAGAAATGAGGTTTTCCATAAATATTGTACGTGTAAAGTGGCTGAATGTTACGACGACTTCCACCTCCAGCAGTTGTGTAGCGTGTATGTCCAATCGCAGCATTTCCTTGGTATTCTTCAATCTCGGCTTCCATTGTTTTGAAAACGTCTAATACCAATCCTGTTTTTTTCACCGTTTTAATGTTTCCATCTTTCAAGAAAGAAACACCACACGCTTCCTGTCCACGGTGTTGAAGCGCAAATAAACCAAACTGTGCAATAGAATATGTGTTGATATTATTTGGCGAATAAACCCCAAAAACACCACATTCTTCGTTTACACTATCCACAGTATCGGCTGCATATTTTTTTAATAAATTTCTTTCGTAGAAATTCGTTAAATATTCAGCTTTTAATTGGCTTTTATGTAATTTTTTATCAATCATTATAGAATGAAAAAAATGTTTATTTTAAAACTTCTGTCAAACGATTATATACTTCGTGATAAGCTTCTGAAACATCACCTAAATCACGACGAAAACGGTCTTTATCTAATTTTTTTCCTGTTTCAACATCCCATAAACGACATGTATCTGGAGAAATTTCGTCAGCTAAAATGATATTACCATCAACATCTTTACCAAATTCAATTTTAAAATCAGCTAAAATTAATCCAGCTTTTAAGAACAATTCTTTCAACGCTTCGTTAATTACTTCTGTTTGTGTGTACATTTCATCTAACTCATCATATGTTGCAGCTCCTAATAAAACCGCATGATGATCGTTGATTAATGGATCTCCTAATTCATCTTTTTTATAACAGATATCAAAAATTGTAACTGGAGATTTCGCTCCTTCTTCTAATCCTAAACGTTGAGCCATAGACCCAGCTACATAGTTGCGCACAACCATTTCAATTGGAATAATTGATACTTTTTTCACCAATTGCTCACGATCATTCAACTGCTCGATGAAATGAGTTTTAACTCCTTTTTCAATCAAATAGTTGAAAATTAAAGTCGAAATTTTGTTGTTCATTTCTCCTTTGTCCTCAACAGTTCCACGCTTTTGTGCATTAAATGCAGTCGCGTCATCTTTGTAATACACAATTACTTTGTCTGCCTCCTCTGTTGAGTAAACTTGTTTTGCTTTCCCTTCGTAAATGAAGTCTTTTTTTGTTAAGCTCATCGTTGTTGTTTGTTTTTTCGAAGCTCGATTTTCGAAATTCAAAGTTAAAATTCATCTAACTTCTAGTTTCTTATTTCTAACTTCATTACATCGTTTTTTTGTTTTGTTTGAAATGAAAAAGTCCACTTCGTGTTTGTTGTTTGTTTTGAAAATTAACTTGTTCAAGGTTAACTTTCGAGATTAATTTCGATTGGTTCAGGATCGAAATTGGTATTAGTTTGTTGTTTGTTTCTTTTTTTAGTATTTAGATGTTAGATATTTAATATTTAGATTTTTTTTCTTCTACCTTATTTCTAACTTCAAAATTCCTTATTTTATTTTCAATGTCAAGCTGAATTCAGTTCAGCTTCTCACTTTTTTAAGATGAGTTCCTGAAACAAGTTCAGGATGACTCAAACTTTATTCTTCAATTGTCATTCTGAATGAAGCCTTGGCGTAATGAAAAATCTTTTTAGATTCCTCAACAAACTCTAAATGACATTTTTTATTTAATTTTTAGAAGTTAAATTTTCTCATATCTAACTTCTAATATCTCATATCTATAATCTACCCTCTAAAATACTCCACCGCATTTTTGAAGATATTCATATATCCATTTCCTGGAATGTTCTTGAATAATCCTTCTTCGTAACGCTCTGGATGTCCCATTCGCCCGTAAACTTTTCCACAAGGCGATACAATTCCTTCTACCGCAAACGTAGATCCATTTGGATTATAAGGCATTTTTCCAGCTAATTTTCCATCCAAATCTACAAACTGAGTTGCGATTTGTCCTTTATCAATTAACTTTTCTAATTCAACCTCATTTGCTACGAAACGACCTTCTCCATGCGAAAATGGAATCCAGAATTCTTGACCTTCCATTCCTTTTAACCAAGGTGAGTGCGATTTATTCACTCTCACTTTCGCTAATTGTGTAATGTGACGACCAATTTCATTGAACGTTAATGTTGGTGTATCTTCTTCTAAATCTTGAATACGTCCATAAGGCAATAATCCTGATTTAATCAACGCTTGAAAACCATTACAGATTCCTAAAACCAAACCATCGCGCTCTAATAAATTGTGAATTGCATTTTTGATTTTCTCATTGCGTAAAACCGTTGCAATAAATTTACCTGATCCATCTGGCTCATCAGCAGCTGAAAAACCTCCTGGTACAAAGAAAATATTGGCTTGATTGATTTCATTTACAAAAGCATCAACTGATTCTTCAACATCTTGTTGTGTTAAATTACGGAAAGGCAAAGTCGAAACGATTGCTCCTTCTCTACGGAACGCTTTTGCTGAATCATATTCTGAATTTGTTCCTGGGAAAATTGGAATGAAAACTTTTGGGTTTTCTACTTTATGATCGGCGAAGGCAAAACAAATTTGTTCTGCTTTTAAATCTTTTTCCTCAACAACAGTTTCAGTAGTTGATTTATATGGAAACAATGAATTGAATGTTTCTTTCCATTGTTGTTTTAATTCAATCAAATTAATTTCTTCTCCATTAAAGTTGAACGAAGTTGAATCATTTGTCTGACCTAAAACATGATAATTTTGAGCGATTTCAGCAGGAATATTTAAATCATCTGAATGTTCAATTACAATCGAAGCTGGATAATATTTTGCTACATCTAAATCAGTTTTGATTTCAAATCCGATTTCATTACCAAAAGCCATATTCGCTACAGTTTCTGCAATTCCACCAAATTTAACCGTCATCATTGATTTTACATCAGCATTAATTGTTCCGATAAAATCAAAAATAGCTTTTGTATTTGCTTCGTCGATTAAATAATCTTCTGTTAATGTTGGAATAAAAACTGAAAGTTTAGAATTCTTTTCAACTAAAGTTCCTTGTACAATTTTTTCAGCCAAAGAAGGCGCAACTGCAAAAGAAATCAACGTTGGCGGAACATCAATATCTTGGTAAGAACCAGACATCGAATCTTTACCTCCAATTGCAGGAATTCCGAACTGTTTTTGTGCTTCAATCGTTCCTAATAAAGCCGCAAATGGTTTTCCCCAACGCGTAGCCTCATCACGTAATTTTTCAAAATATTCTTGAAAAGTTAAACGAATATCAGCATAATTTCCACCAGCAGCAACAATTTTTGTCATCGAATCAATTACCGCAAAATAAGCTCCGTGATAATTTGACCAACGCGAAATTGTAGGATTGTAACCAAATGAAGCAATTGAAACCGCATTTGTAAATCCGTCAGCCGGGAATTTTTGTACCGAAATATCTTCTGGTGTATCCATTGTTTGTCCACCAAAAGCATTCAAAATAGTAGAACGTCCAACGTTATTGTCAAACATTTCTACCATACCTTTTTGCGACGCATGATTTAACTCTTGCATCATTGCAATAAACGCTTCTTTATTGAAGGCTTTATTCTCAAAAGGATTTGTATATTCTTCGTCCGTAACTTCGATTTTAGCTTGTTTACGAACGCCATTTGTATCTAAAAATTTACGGTCTAATTCAACAATCTTTGTTCCTTTCCAAACCAAAGTCATTGTATCATCTCCCGTTACCTCTGCAACACAAGTCGCATCAAGATTTTCTTCTTTTGCTAATGAGATAAATGTTTCCACATCTTTAGCCTCAACCGCAACAGCCATACGTTCCTGAGATTCAGAAATCGCTAATTCTGTTCCGTTTAATCCAGCATATTTCAATGGAACTAAATCTAAATTAACATTAATTCCGCGTGCAATTTCACCAATTGCAACAGAAACACCTCCTGCTCCAAAGTCATTACATTTTTTGATTAATGCTAAAACGTCTGGATTACGGAATAAACGTTGAATTTTACGTTCAACAATTGCATTTCCTTTTTGAACTTCTGCTGATAAATCGTCTAATTTAAGACCATCGTGTGTTTTAGATGAACCAGAAGCTCCTCCTACTCCATCACGACCTGTTGCTCCACCTAATAAAATAATTTGGTCACCTGCAACTGGTTCTTCACGGCGAACATATTCTTTTTTTACAGCTCCAGCCACAAAACCAACTTCCATGCGTTTTGCTTTGTACCCTTCGTCATAAATTTCTTTCACAAAAGTTGTCGCTAAACCAATTTGATTTCCGTACGAACTGTATCCATTTGCTGCTTCTTTCGAGATTTTACGTTGTGGTAATTTACCTGGTAACGTTTCTTCAATTTTCTCTAAAGGATTTGCAGCTCCTGTAATACGCATCGCTTGGAAAACATAAGAACGTCCACTCAAAGGGTCGCGAATTGCTCCACCAACACATGTCGAAGCTCCACCAAATGGTTCCACTTCTGTTGGGTGATTATGTGTTTCGTTTTTGAATTGTAATAACCATTCTTCTTCAACACCATCTACATCGATTGGAACGACAATAGAACATGCATTGATTTCTTCTGAAACATCAATATTTTTTACAACTCCTGTACGAGAAAGATATTTCCCCATCACAGTTGCTAAATCCATCAAACGAATTGGTTTTGTAGTTCCTAATTCTTGACGAACTTGTTGGTAATAATCGAATGTTTTTTGAAGTGTTTCGTTAAATTTAGAATTAAATTGAACATCTGTAATCTCCGTCTCAAAAGTTGTATGACGACAGTGATCAGACCAATAAGTATCTAAAACTTTTAACTCAGTTTCGGTTGGATTACGATTGATTGATTTGAAATAGTCTTGAATAAAAACTAAATCATCCATTTCTAACGATAATCCAAATTGGTTGTAAATGTCTTGTAGTTTATTTTCGTCAGCAGAAATAAAACCTTCAATAATTGGAACTTCAGTAGCTTCTGGATTTGCTGGAATTTCCATTTTCGAAAGATCTTTCTCGCGCGACTCAATTGGATTGATTAAGTAATCTTTTACTTTCTTTAAATCTTCCGCAGACAAATCATCATTGAAAACATATAATAAACCAGATTTTACGGTTACATTTTCAACATTCATCAACACTAAACATTGTTCCGAAGAATCATCGCGTTGATTGTATTGACCAGGTAAAAATTCGGTTGCAAAATAGTTTTTCGTATAAGGAATGCTTTCGTTAACTGCGTCTTCTACGTATTTGAAAACAACGTCTGTCACAGGATCGACAAACACCTTATTTTGAACCTCTTGTAATTGGCTTTCTTCTATATTAAATAGATCATAAATAACAAAAACCTTGCACACAATTGTAGGTACAAGGTTTTTGAGTTCTATTGTAGTCTTCTGACTGATAACGTCAAAATTCGATTTCTTCTGAATGAAAAGTCTTTGGTTCATTGTATTGTTTGCTGTACTATTTGGTTTAATGTGTTTAAACCATTTGTATCATCTACATCTACATCAACAAACAAACTATTTTCTAACGAGAGTGGTTCAAGACTCATTTTGTAGAAAAAAAATTCATTTGTAGTGGCAATTTTTTATGGTCTGCCGTAGAGACGCTCAACCTTATTATGAGCTATACAAATGTTGTAAACTTTAAAAACTAAATCACCTTTAAAAGTGAACTGCAAAATTAAACATTTTAATTAGTAAAATCAAATCTAAATCAACAATATTTTATTTAATTTTTTGGTTAAATATTTTTCTTAAAATTTAAGCATGATTATCAATCAAATGTCCCATTTTACAACAAAAAAAATCCTTATCAAAATTGATAAGGATTTTTCGTTTTCCGTAATTATCTTGTAATTGTCAAATCGTATTCGTTATCTGATTCATCATATTTATATGATAATTTCATATTAAAATCTTGCATAAACTTTTTACAAAATGTTTCTATATTTAATGAATCTGGAAAAGTAGCTTTGTTAACTGTCATAAACAAAGTTGTCCAAATTGTATTGTCTTTAAAAATTGTAGAGAATCTTTTCTCCCAATATGTTAAAAACTTTTCTTCTTTTTCATTGATTAATATCTCTTCCATTATACCTACTTTATAAACCAAATACAAATTTACAACTATTTCTAATCAAAACCATTTTTTCACGAATTATTAACGTTTTCAGCTTCTATCTTTCATTCAAGATTCTCAAACTTAAGATTCGCTTAAGATTCACTTTACCACATCAACAGTTTACTAAATATCAAGACATTTGAACAATAATTTAAAAGCAAAATGTTTACAAATAATTTAAAAGGACGTTACAGTATTTTACTATTTTTCAGTTCGTTATTTATTCTAATTTCATTTATTTTACGCCTAATTTTTGCGGTTTGGGTAAAAGGTGATTTCGATTGGAATATTGGCTCGTTATTGCACACTATTTTTTATGGATTAGTGTACGATATTAGCGTTGTAAGCTGTTTCACGTTATTCTTGTCATTTTATTTTATGATTTTACCCAACAAATTCGTCAATTCATTATTTGATCGAATTTTCGTGTATTTCGTTTATACATTGTATTTGGTAATCATTTATTTCACATTTTTTGCCGAAATTACATTTTGGGACGAATTCAAAAGTCGATTCAATTTTATTGCGGTCGATTATTTAATTTATACGTACGAAGTTGTTAAAAATATTCAAGAATCATATCCATTACCTGTTTTAATTAGCGGAATTGTTTTAATTACAGGCTTGACAATTTTCGCAACAAAAAAAGGTTACTTCTTTTACAACACATTCCATAACAAACCAAAAACAAGCTGGATATCCTAACGAAAGTTCCAGAGTAAGAAAAGGTATATAATACTTATCTTACAATTATGAAAGGAATAAAAAATCATTACGATGCTTCATTTAAATTACGAGCGGTAGAATTGAGTTATGAAAG
>NZ_JAAGKM010000023.1 GCF_019308355.1 Empedobacter falsenii
AGAGAAGTTAAGCCTGCCTGCGCCGATGGTACTGTTACTTACGGGAGAGTAGGTCGTCGCCAGTTTTTATCAAAAGCCTCAAGTGAACAACTTGAGGCTTTTTTTGTGGGTATACGTCGCGCTTTAGACTGAACGTTTTAAGCTTTACGCATCTCCAGACTATGTTTTATAAAACAAGAAGCTTCCAATCAGTAAATAAGAGGCTTCTAATTAGTCAACAAGAAGCTTCTTCTTGATAAAAAGGAAGCTTCCTTTATAACTTACAACTCATAAATCGAAAAGCCCCTATTTCCCTCAAGTGGATATTTTAACTTCTACTTCTATTCCTGTAAGTCTTAAATCTTACGTCTTATAACTTATTACTCAAAACTCAGAACTTACAACCCGCGTTAGGGATAGTAGTGGAAATCCTTTTGTAGAAATTGGATTTTCCTGTAATCACTTCCAATTTTCTTCTACAAAAGATTGCAACGGATAGCCCGACCGAGCGATTTGCATTAGCTGTGTTTGTATTATTTTGGTTATTCTATGAATAATAAATAATATAAATGGAAGGCAAAGAGCGAGGGAACGCCCAAATAATTACAAAAAAAGCCCAACCGAAGTTGAGCTTTTTAAATATAGATGAAAGGGTAATAATTTACTCGCCTAAATATGAAACTGTCTTAGAATCTCCTTCAACAGTTACTTTAGTCAAGTTATATTTTGCTAAATTTTTCATTGATTTGTCCCATTTTTTACCGCTTAAAGCAGCTTGAGATTTTAATTCATTCAAATCAATGTTTTCGTTAGCTTTTAAAATTCCAATAATCTGAGTTTCTTCTTCTGTCAATTCGTAAGCTGGTGCAGCTTTTTCTGGACGCATTTGAGGGAAGAATAAAACTTCTTGGATAGATGGATTATTTGTTAAGAACATAATCAAACGATCCATTCCGATTCCTAAACCTGATGTTGGAGGCATTCCGTACTCTAATGCACGTAAGAAATCTTGGTCGATAAACATTGCTTCGTCGTCACCTCTATCAGCTAAAGCCATTTGTGCTTCAAAACGCTCACGTTGATCGATTGGGTCATTTAACTCAGAATATGCGTTAGCAATTTCTTTTCCACAAACCATTAATTCGAAACGCTCAGTTAATTCTGGATTATCACGGTGCTTTTTAGTCAATGGAGACATTTCTTTTGGATAATCTGTAATGAAAGTTGGTTGAATGTAATTTCCTTCACATTTTTCACCAAAAATTTCATCGATTAATTTTCCTTTACCCATAGTCTCATCAACCTCGATCCCCATTCCTTTAGCAGCTTCAAATAATTCTGCTTCAGATTTTCCATCGATATCAAATCCTGTAAAATCAATAATTGATTGACGCATTGTTACACGTTTGTAAGGTGCTTTGAAATCAATTTTATGTTCTCCGAAAGTTGTTTCAGAAGTTCCATTAACAGCAATTGCACAATGTTCTAATAATTGCTCTGTGAAATCCATCATCCAGTTGTAATCTTTGTAAGCAACATAAATTTCCATTGCTGTAAATTCTGGATTATGCGTACGATCCATTCCTTCGTTACGGAAGTTTTTAGAAAATTCGTAAACACCATCAAAACCACCAACGATTAATCTTTTTAAATATAATTCGTTCGCGATTCTTAAATATAATGGAATATCTAATGCATTATGATGTGTAATAAACGGACGAGCTGCTGCACCCCCAGGAATCGATTGTAAAACAGGAGTTTCTACTTCCATGTATCCACGATCGTTGAAGAAATTACGCATTGCGTTGAATAAACGTGTACGTTTTAAGAAAATTTCTTTCACGTGAGGATTTACAACCATGTCTACGTAACGCATACGGTAACGCAATTCTGGATCTGTAAAAGCGTCAAATACATGACCTTCGTCGTCAGTTTTTACAATTGGTAATGGACGTAAAGTTTTTGATAACAAAGTTAATTTTGTTACGTGAACAGAAATTTCACCTACTTTAGTTTTGAATTCATATCCTTCAATTCCAATAAAATCTCCGATATCCATCAATTTCTTGAAAATTGTATTATACTCAATTCCTTCTTCAGACGAAGAAATATCATCTCTCGAGATATAAACCTGTACACGACCTTCGCTATCTTGTAACTCAGCGAAAGAAGCTTTCCCCATTACACGAACACTCATCAATCGTCCGGCAAGCTTGACAACCTTTCCTTCTTCGTACTTTTCCTTAATTTCTTTAGAATTAGAAGTTATCACGAATTCTTCGGCAGGGTAAGGCTCAACGCCTAAGTCTCTTAATTGTTGTAGTTTTTCTCTACGAATAATTTCTTGTTCAGACAATTGCATAGTGAATATAATTTATATAAAATGAATGCAAAATTATGAAAAATAATCTTGATTCACGAAGTTTTTATGATTTAATAATGTAAGAATTATCAGTATTGATGCGAGTTTTAGTCTACTAACTCAAAACGGCGCTCTAATGTATAATCTGTATCTTGAAATTTTACCTTTTTGGTTTCGATACTATATGAAATCCAACCGTTATCCTTGATACGCGAAGTCGTTTTAACATAATATTTTATGTCGTCTTTCAATCTATTTTCAGAAGGCTGTTCTGTACCTAATTTTGTTGCTAATTCTTTTAGATAAGTATACCAAGAATTGGCCAACCAATCTTTATCGGCTTCCTGAAAACTTGACATAATGTAATTGGTTTGCGAAACTCCAATCTCATTCAATTTCAATTCTGTTGTAGCTGGAGTGGGAGAAGTGCTAAATAAATTGTCCATGTAAGATTGATAAACAAATGGCGCACTTTCTAAAGTAAAATTACTTTTTCCATAAAAATGATGGAATTGACGAATGTCTTTGTCAAATAATTTAACAATACTTTCTTCTGTAGAATATTGTTGAAGATTCTTTTTGATTAACGCAATCGCAGTAGGATTATCCAAATATTTATTCTCTAAATCTTCTGAAGATAAAACCAATTGTTTAATCGTTTTATCTAAATCTGTATAACCTAAAAATCGTCCGTCTTGATCTATTTTAAAGGAAATCGAAACATTATTAACTAACGAAAAAGGATTATTTAAAAATGATTTTGAATTGAATTGTATATTTCTGAAATTCCACTTTACAATGGTTTCGTTTTGATAAATATTTTCAACTTGAATAATAACGTTATAAGTATATTGTTCTTGATGCGAAATCGTGTCATCTTCCAATTTCACTTCACTTGTTGTTACATTATATCGTTTTTCGTTTCCAATATTCCAATATGTTTTGGGAAAAATAATCGTTTCCTGCGGAGCATTAAAAATGGTATCATTTTTAACAACCGGTGAAATTGTATCTTGAATAGGATCTTGGGCAAATATTTTTATCGAAAAAAATAGAAAAAACAGATAATATGTAAAATTAATTTTCATTTATAAGTAATCAAACTAATTCAAAAATAGAGCAAATTATCTAAAATGAAGTTTGAAATTCGTTAAAAAATAAAACTTAGTCATTTAAAAGTTTTATACTTAATTGATTAACTGTTTTCTTAGAACCGATGTTTAAGCTAAATAAATATTCAGATTTGATTAAAATTGAATTCAAATCGTATGTATTTTCATATTTTACTTTTAATTCAACTGTTTCTGAATATTTTTTGATTTCTTTTTTTACCTGTTCTTGTGACAAATTCAGTTTAGCATCATTCAACATATAATACGCCATTTCTTCCCATAATTTTTCAAAATCATCTTTGCTCAAATTTTGGTCAGAAGCAATTGTATACGTACCTTTTTCTTTGTTGATGTCTTTTAGATAAGTATTTGTTGTAGAAGAAATTGGAAAACCAAAAATATTTTCCTGTACCGATTTTCCTTCATACGTTTCACCTAAACGAAAATATTGTCCATTAAAATAATTGAAAACATGAATTTCTTGCTCAAAAACATACGGAACATAGGTTTTTGACTTGACCATTTCCTCGATGTACGCAATATTTGACTTATAATCATCAGATTTTTTGCGCTGTTTGCCAAGTTTATCTGTTATTTTAAGCAATTTTTCTTCAATCTGAGGAACATTTAATAATTCTAAAAATTCTCCAGAAGGATTTGTTGTGAATTCGTATTCTATTCCTTCAGAATTATTGATAAAATCGCGGTAAAATTCGTCAGGATCATTAGATTGATTTTTACCATTTACAAATGTATACTTATTGGCAAAATCATTTTTGTCAACCAATTCCATCGATTTATTTGATTGGTTGATGACTTTAGAAACCGTGTCATTTACAGAAATCGAAAAGTTACGATCTGTAAATGAGTAGTTATATACTTTATTTAATTCTAAATTTGGTTTTACCTGTACAGATTTTTCTTCAAAATTCACCTGCGCAAAAATGGCAGGAGAGTATAGTAAAATCAAGGTAAATAGGCTTGTTTTCATTCTCTCTAAAAGTTGTACAAATATAGAATGATTATTGAATATCCAAGTTATTTATTGAACGAATCATTGTATCAATTGGCTTAGTTTCCGAAATTTTTTTTTCCATCAAAGTTCCACCGATTTCTTTCAACTTTTTAACCTGCGGAATAAAACGATTTTCTAATGAACCTATAGCTTTATTGTAACTTTGGGTTGCTTGGTTTAGATTATGACCAACAGTTGCCAAATGTTGTATCAAAACATTCACACGATTGTATAATTCTATCCCTGCATCTCGCATTTGATATATATTTTCCGCAACATTTAATTGTTGCCAGCTAAACGCAATTGTGCGAAGCATTGTAATCAAAGTAGTTGGTGTTGCAATAATTATTCTATTGTTTAATGCATCTTCTATCAAAGTTCGCTCCAATTCTAACGCAGCACCAAAAGAACTTTCA
Source organism: Empedobacter falsenii (assembly GCF_019308355.1). Classification (GTDB taxonomy): domain Bacteria; phylum Bacteroidota; class Bacteroidia; order Flavobacteriales; family Weeksellaceae; genus Empedobacter; species Empedobacter falsenii_B. The sequence continues at coordinate 4,885 of NZ_JAAGKM010000023.1, forward strand.
ATTTGTAAATACATCACCACATAATCGGGCGCTTCTGTGTATTGATTCCAATAAGCCTTAGAACTCAAATTTTTTAAATGTTCGCGGACAGCTTTCGCGTGCATTTGCAAATGATGTTTTCTCAAATTCTCATCTTCCGTCTCAAATGCAAGCATATATTGGTTTAACGGAACTTTAGAATCGACAATAACTTTTCTATTTCCAGGAAGATTAACGATTAAATCTGGGCGAAGCAAACCATTTTCGGACTGAACAGAAGTCTGTTCTTCAAAATCACAAAAAGACGACATTCCAGCAAACTCAACTACACGTCGCAACCCAATTTCTCCGTATTTTCCTCTTGTGTGCGAAGTTTTAAGTGCAGAAACTAATGTATTGGTTTCTTTTTGTAATTTATCGGTTGTACCACGCATTGAATCTAAGAAAACTTTAATTTCTGAATAAGCGCCTTCTCGAGCTTTTTCTATTTCGGATATTTTTCCGTCAAATTTATTCAAGCTTTCATTTAATGGTTTGATTAACGAATCAATCGCTTGTTGACGTTTTTCTAAATCGTTTTGAGAATTAGAAAAATGTTTATCCAATGTTGTTTTCGCTAAATCAAGAAATTGTTCGTTATTACTTTTCAAAACTTGAGCTGAAAGTGCTTCAAATTGCTCTTTTAATCGTTCATTGGTTTCGAGCATAAACGATTTTTGCTCCTCCACAGCTTTCATTGCTTCTTGATGGCGAACCGTTAATTCTGTATTTTTTTCGCGCTCTTTTTGCCATTGATCCAAATTGAAATTTGCATCATCTTTTATTTCGATAAATTCATTTTTTAGCGAATCATATTGTTTCTGAAGTTCTTGGTGTTTTATTTCATTTCCAATTATGGCTGAATTTGCTTTCGATTTTGAATATAAAAAACTGATAACGGCTCCAATGATAAAAAAAAGGATGCATGAAAGTATGATTGCGCTGTTCATAATCTTAAAATTTAAACAAAGGAACGATTTTATACGACACAATATGTCGTTATTAAAAATAAAATCATAAAAAAACGATTTCTAAGAATTGTTTTTTCATCTTAAATTAATTGTTTTGATCTCTTTAGATAATTTTTGTGCCTTTTATAAAATTAATGTTAAGAAAAAAGACAGCTTGAAAAAGCTGTCTTTGTATGATCATAAATGAATAGAATCTTGGGATTCTGTCCTTAAATTATCTTTTGTTTCGAAGATAGAATTTTTGATGATTTGAGAACTTTCGTTCAAAATTGGTAAAATCTGACTTTCGTCTTTTGTTTCTTTAAATCCTAGTTCTAAAATCGGATCGATATAATACAAAATACTTGATGTTAAAAGTAAAGAGATTATTAATCCTAAAGCCGCTCCACCAAATCGATTAATGATTCCTAAACCAACTGCTTCTACTGTTTTTTGTGTTAAACTTGACGCTAATTTTATTGTGAAAAAAGCAATTGCAAATGTAATAACTAACGCAACCAAAGAAGTTAAGCTATCTGCAACAATGTTGTAAGAATCGACATAAACTTCGATGATTTGATAAAATTTAAAACTTAACCAAATTGCTACAAAAAAACCGACTAACCCAATTAATTGAGAAATAAAACCTTTGAAAAATCCGTTGATAAAACCAAAAGCTAACGCAATTAAAATCAGAATATCAAGTTGATTGAAATCAGTCATTAAGCGTTTTGTAATTGATGTTTTTCAGCGATTTTTTTCAATGTTCCAACTAAGACATCAATATCTTCTTTAGTTGTTTCGTATGAAAAAGATACACGTAAAGGCGTCATTTGATCAATTTCTTCTTCTGTGTACAATGTTTGCATAACTAATGAAACTTTTGCTGCACCAGAACTGCAAGCACTTCCTTGTGAAACAGCGATACCAGCTAATTCTAATTCGAATCCGATTAAGGCATCATGAAATGGTAATTTGATGCTTAATAATGCATACAAACTTTTGTCTAAATCATCTGATAATCCATTGAAAGAAACGCCTGGAATAGCTGCTTTTAATTGATCGATTGTATATTGTTTAATTTCTTTGATGTGATTAACATGAGCTTCTAACTCATCAATTGCTAAATCAAAAGCTTTTGAAAGTCCAACAATTCCGTATACGTTTTCGGTACCAGAACGCATTCCTCTTTCTTGTCCTCCTCCAGCAATCAAGGCTTTTAAATGCGAAGCTTTTTTTGCATATAAAAATCCAGCACCTTTTGGTCCATGAATTTTGTGTGCTGAGCAAGAAGCGAAATCCATTCCCAAATCTTGGAAATCTAAATCGTAATGACCAACTGTTTGCACCGTATCTGTGTGGAACAATGTATTATTTTCTTGACACAATTGCGAAATACGTTTAATATCTGTTAAATTTCCAATTTCGTTATTAGCATGCATCAAAGAAACCAATGTTTTTTTAGATTGATCTTTAACTAATTCCTCTAATTGAGCATAATCAATGTCTCCATTTTTTTGAATATTGATGCGGATTACTTCAACTTTTCCACGATATTCTAAATCTTTGATACTTTCTTGTACGCATTTGTGTTCCATATCCGAAGTAATGATACGTGTAACATCTAAATCATTTACACAAGAACGTATAATCGTATTGTTAGATTCTGTCCCACAAGAAGTAAAATAAATTTCGGCAGGAGAAATATTTAAACGCTGCGCAATGTTCTTTCGAGCCATTTCTATAAGTGCCTTGGCTTCTCTACCAAAAACGTGGGTAGAAGATGGATTTCCGAAAACATTTTTCATCACATTTGCCATTTCGTCAACTACTTCTGGACGAATTGCTGTGGTTGCTGCATTGTCTAAATATACTCTTTGCATTATCGATTATTTACTGTATTGTTGTTTACTTTGAGGTTTTGAACAACAAATTTAAGTAAAATGTAAGGATTGAAAAAGTAAAATGTTATTTAAAACGCATCAAGTCCGAAGACAAAAATCTCCACTCAGGTGTAAGAAGTATGCCTTCTTTTGCAATATACCATGGTGAGATTAAATCGTTGCTTGGATTAGAAAGAATATGAATGTCTTGACTTGGATAATAACTTTGAGCCAAAATGAATATATTATTCCCATTTTTATCTTTCGCTAAATCAATTACCATTACAGCATGACTTTTTATATTTCCCTTTTGAAAAAATACATCGCCAATTTGAATCTCTTTGATAGAGATTGGTTTTAATAATTCAGCAATTGTATTTGAATTTGTATTTTCTAAATAATAGATCAAATATTGCATGTATTTCGTATGAGAATAATCTCCTTTTACATAGTCAGTGTAAGGAATTGGCTTTGTAGAAATTTTAGACAATTTATCTATTTCATTGTATTTTTTCGAACGGAAGAAATACTCTAAACGCAAACTCATCATCGCATTTGCATTAAACTGTACATTTTTTTTGGGTTGTTCTAAATCTAAAACTCCTACATATATATTTGGATTAGATTTTTTTTGACCATCAAAAGAATAAACAGCTGTATTATTGTTTTTGAGCGGAAGGTTATTTATCCATTTACCAAAATCTGTATAATTTTGATTCCTTTCATAATTTGGAGGTGTATCAAATTTTTTGAAAATTTTTAATTCACGAGAATGAATGAGACTATACTCCTCATTTTCTATCAATTCATTATTAGTAGAAGATTTTAGAATATGAGTATTACAGGACGATAAAAGAGTAAATAATATTAAAAATGTATTCTTAAAAATTTTCATTGAAATGTTGAAAAAAACGTGCTATTCTTTGGTTAAGAGTTGAATTTGATCTCTTAATTCGGCTGCTTTTATAAAATCTAAATTTTTTGCAGCATTTTCCATTTCTTTCTCCAATTTTTGTACCAATTTCTCTTTATCTTCTGTCGAATAATTTTCATTAATCTCTGCTGCTTGTTGAATCAAATGTTTTTGTTCGTAAGGATTTTCTTCAAAATCTGCTGCAGCTAAACTTAGTTTCGTTATTTTTTTGTTTAAAGCTTGCGGAACTTTATTGTGATCTTTGTTGTATTTCATTTGAATTTCACGACGACGATTTGTTTCATCAATCGTTAATTGCATACTATCTGTAATTCTATCTGCGTACATAATCGCCAAACCATTCACGTTACGAGCAGCACGACCAACCGTTTGCGTTAAAGAACGATGACTTCTTAAAAAACCTTCTTTATCAGCATCCAAAATTGCTACTAGAGAAACTTCAGGTAAATCTAAACCTTCTCTCAAAAGATTAACTCCAACCAAAACATCAAATAATCCAGCGCGTAAATCAGCCATAATCTGAACACGTTCTAATGTATCCACATCAGAATGAATATAACGACATCGAACGCCATATTTTGTCAAATATTTCGTTAACTCTTCCGCCATTCGTTTCGTTAAAGTAGTGACCAAAACACGTTCGTCTAACTCTACTCGTTTATTGATTTCTTCCATCAAATCATCGACTTGATTTTGTGTTGGACGAATTTCAATAATTGGATCTAATAATCCTGTTGGACGAATGACTTGCTCTACAACAACTCCTTCCGATTTTTCTAATTCATAATTCGCAGGTGTTGCTGAAACATAAATCACTTGATTTTGTAAAGCTTCAAATTCTTCGAATTTTAACGGACGATTGTCCATTGCAGCTGGAAGTCGGAAACCATATTCTACTAAATTCTCCTTGCGCGAGCGGTCTCCACCATACATTGCATGAACTTGAGAAACTGTAACGTGCGACTCATCAATCACCATCAAATAATCTTCTGGGAAATAATCTAACAAACAGAATGGACGAGTTCCTGGTTCGCGACCGTCTAAGTATCTCGAATAATTCTCGATTCCAGAACAATATCCCAATTCTTTGATCATTTCCAAATCGAATTCAGTACGTTCTTGCAAACGTTTTGCTTCGAGATGTTTTCCGATTTCATGATAATATTCAACTTGTTTACCCAAATCGATCTGAATATCAGCAATTGCACCATTTAAAGTGTCTTTAGAAGTAACAAAAAGATTGGCTGGATAAATATTAATTTTATCTAATTTAGTTGAAGTTTTACCTGTTTCTACATTGAAAACTGAGATTTCTTCGATTTCATCACCAAAGAAATTAATTCTGATTCCATCATCCGCATAAGCAGGGAAAATATCTAATGTATCTCCTTTAATTCTAAAATTTCCGCGTTGAAAAATACCTTCTGTTCTCGAATATAAAGCTTGGACTAATTTATGCAAAAAAGCTGTTCTCGAGATAATTTGCCCCGTTTCAATCTGAATCACATTTTTATGAAATTCTGTTGGATTTCCAATACCATATAAACACGAAACTGAAGCCACAACCAAAATATCGCGACGACCAGAAAGTAGGGAGGAAGTTGTACTTAAACGAAGCTTTTCAATTTCTTCATTAATTGATAAATCTTTCTCAATATAGGTTCCTGATGAAGGAATGTAAGCTTCTGGTTGATAATAATCATAGTAAGAAACGAAATATTCGACTGCATTATTCGGAAAAAATTCTTTGAATTCCATATACAACTGTGCCGCCAACGTTTTGTTATGTGCCAAAACTAAAGTTGGACGTTGCACATCTTGTACAACATTCGCGATTGTAAATGTTTTACCAGAACCTGTAACACCCAAAAGTGTTTGATAACGATCATTATTTAGAATACCATTTGATAATTCTTCAATAGCTTTTGGTTGATCACCAGTTGGCTTGAATTCAGAATTTAATTGAAACTGCATTCTACAAATTTACAAATTATTCAGATAAAAAAGGATTGTTATGAATTGTGATTTTACATAGAAGTTGATAAAAAATAAAAAGGCGACTTTAAGTCACCTTTTCATCAAAACCACAAAAAAATGAGAAAACTGTTTACTTAGTAAACAAACTTCCTTCCATTATTACAAGCTATTGCCCGCTATAACCATTGCAAATATATGTCGGTTTTCTGTGCGTGCACAATAATTTGTAATACTTTGTTTTATTGGTGTCGATAAAAGTTATTTATAATAGTGTTAAAACGTCTGATTACAACGTTTTCGTTGATTTGAATAAACTTTATAGTGTTAAGTTTACACTAGCGAATTTTCGCTAAATTCCATAATTTATCTAATTCGGAAATGGTTAAATCAGCTATGTTTTGACCATTTTCTTTCGCGATTTCTTCTAATTTCTGAAAACGTGTGATAAATTTTTTGTTCGATCTTTCTAAAGCATCTTCAGAATTGATGCCATTAAATCGTCCATAATTAATCAAAGAAAATAAAATGTCACCAAATTCCATCTCTTTATCTGTTGGATTTTGTTCTTCTTTGAATTCATTAATTTCCTCGATAATTTTATCAAAAACTTGATCAGAATTTTCAAATTCAAATCCAACACCTTTTACTTTGTCTTGAATTCGGTAAGCTTTTACCATTGCTGGGAGAGAAGTAGGAACGCCAGAAAGTACAGATTTGTTACCTTCTTTTAGTTTGATTTGTTCCCAATTTTGAAGCACCTTTTCTTCTGTATTTGCTTCTACATCGCCGTAAATATGTGGATGACGATGAATTAATTTGTCACAAATACCATTTAAAACATCAGCAACATCGAAGTTGTTTTGTTCTGATGCGATTTTAGAATAAAAAACTAGGTGAAGAAAAACATCACCTAGTTCTTTTTTTATTTCATCCGAATCTTTTTCGATGATGGCATCCGAAAGTTCATAAATTTCTTCGATAGATAACGTACGCAACGTTTCCATTGTTTGTTTACGATCCCACGGACATTTTTCACGTAATTCATCCATTATATCCAACAATCTTTCGAAAGCCTGTAATTGATCTTTACGTGTATTCATCTCTAATTATTCAGCGTCTTTATCTTTTTTTGCTGTTGTTTTTTTAGCAGCAGTTTTTTTAGCAGGTTTTTCTTCAGCGTCTTTTTTGTCAGCAGCCTTTTTAGCAGGAGCTTTCTTTTTTGGTTTTTCTTCCACAACAACTTCTTCTGTAGCTTCTACTTCAGCAACAGGAGCTTCTTGTGCTTGTTGAGCAGCCATTGCAGCTTCTACAGCAGCTAAGTCGATGTTTAATAATCCGTTTTTGTGTAAGATATTATACCATTGGAATAATTTTTTCAAATCAGAATCATAAACTCTTGAATCGTCATATTCTGGTAAAACTTCTTCCATATATTTACGCAATTCTGCACCAGAAGTTTTGTAATCGATCGTTTCTCCTCCGTTTTCTTTTTTGTAAATTCTGAAGAAAACTTCAGCCAAAGGAAATTCTTGTGATACTCCGTAAATAGCAACGTTGTCTAATAAACTAACATTGTAGTTAGAAGCGATTGAGATTTTTTTACCTTTTTCTAAATCTTCAACAACAAAACCACCTCTTGTTTGAGAAACTAAACGGTATAATCCTGGTTTTCCTGAAATTGCGATAACTCTTGATAAATCCATATTCTATTATGTTTAAGGGTCTATGAAGGGAATTTCATTTTGTAACTCGTGTTTACTTTCCCTTTTGTTATATTTTTTAATTTATTACTTATTAATTTCTTTTTAAAGCTCGAAATATAGTCAATAAAAAGCTTTCCTTCCAAATGATCGTATTCGTGTTGAATAACTCGAGCGCGAATATCCGAAAAAGTTTCGGTATGTTTCACCCAATTTTCATCAAAATATTCTAAAGTTACCGATTCTGGACGTGTTACATCTTCGTGAATGTGAGGAATACTCAAACATCCTTCTGTAAAAGCCCATTCATCACCTTCAGAACTACTGATTTTTTTTGGATTGATGAAAACTCGTTTGAAATCTTTTAATTCATCTTTTACATCATCATAATCTTCATCTTCTTCGAAAGGCGAGCAATCAACAACAAATAAACGTATATCTTTCCCGATCTGAGGCGCTGCGATACCAACTCCGTTAGAGTCATACATTGTATCGAACATATTTTGGATCAGTTCTTGTAAATTTTTATAATCTTGATCGATTTCTTGTGAAACTTTACGCAAGACAGGATCTCCGTAAGCTACAACTGGTAATACCATTTTCTGATCTTTTTTTATTAATTTAACGGCAAAGATACAATTTGTTATAGTTTATGTGATAAAAATGATTGTAAAATTATTACGGCACTCACTTTATCGACCATTCCTTTTTCTTGACGTTTTTTCTTTTTCATTCCTCCAGCAAACATTGCTTGAGAAGCCATTTTTGAGGTAAACATCTCATTTTCACGATGAATTTTGATCAACGGAAATTGTTCAGAAAATTTTTTCAAAAAAGGTTGAATTTGATTTTCAATCTCATTTAATTCTCCTGAAAAACGAACAGATAATCCAACTACAAGGTCAGAAACGTTTTCTTTCTCGATATATTGTTTCAAGAAATCCATCAATTTTGATGTATCAATTGTATCAACTGGCGAAGCTATAATTTGCAATTCATCGGTTACGGCAACGCCTGTTCTTTTTCCTCCGTAATCTAACGCTAATATTCGTGACATTTGGCAAATTTAAAAAAACGATTCAATAATAAATAATCTCTATGAAATCCCTTGATTATAATTTTTATATTTGTGGCTATTATTAATAAAGATGGAGAATTTAAAACAAATCATAGAAAAAGCTTGGGACAATAGAGAATTGTTACAAGAAGAGTCAACACAAATTGCAATTCGTGAAGTAATTGAGTTAATCGATAACGGACAATTACGTTGTGCAGAACCAGTTGGAGAAGATTGGCAAGTAAACGAATGGGTGAAAAAAGCAGTTGTAATGTATTTCCCAATTCAGAAAATGGAAACTTTAGAAGCTGGAATTTTTGAATACCATGATAAAATGGAATTGAAACGTAATTATGCTGAAAAAGGAATTCGTGTTGTTCCAAATGCTGTTGCTCGCTATGGTGCGTATATTTCTTCGGGAGTTATTTTAATGCCTTCTTATGTAAATATTGGTGCGTATGTGGACGAAGGAACAATGGTTGATACTTGGGCTACTGTAGGTTCTTGCGCTCAAATTGGGAAAAATGTTCATTTATCTGGTGGTGTAGGAATCGGTGGAGTTTTAGAGCCATTGCAAGCTGCGCCAGTAATTATTGAAGATAATGCGTTCATCGGATCTCGTTGTATCGTTGTAGAAGGAGTTCGTGTAGGTAAAGAAGCGGTTTTAGGAGCAAATGTTGTATTAACAGCATCGACTAAAATTATTGATGTTACAGGTGACGAACCAGTAGAAATTAAAGGTTATGTTCCTGCTCGTTCAGTTGTCATTCCAGGGTCTTACACAAAGAAATTTGCTGCAGGTGAATACCAAGTTCCATGTGCTTTGATCATCGGAACACGTAAAGAATCTACAGATAAAAAAACTTCATTAAACGATGCATTGCGCGAGCATAATGTAGCGGTTTAATTAGAACTAAATTTTTTAAAATATAATCCTCAGCAGTTTTGTTGAGGATTTTTTTATTTTCGAATCAAACATATTTTAGTAGTTTTGCTTTATAACTATGTTTTATGAAAATTTTGATTATCCAACACAAGATGATAGGCGATGTATTAATCACTTCTTTATTGTGCGAAAATATCAAAAAAGCTTATCCAAATGCTATTGTTGATTATTTAATCAATAGTAATACTTTGCCTGTTTTAGAGAATAATCCCTACATCGATCATAAAATTGTTTTTGACGAAAAAGAAAACAAAGGTTTGATGAATTTGATTAAATTTTCTAAAAAAGTTAATCAAAATAAGTATGATGTTGTCATTGATGCTTACTCAAAATTACAAAGTTGGGTGGATGTTTTTATCAATAATGCACCGAAAAAAATATCGTACAAAAAGATTGGAAGAACGTTTTTGTATACAGATAATGTAGAAAAGCATGAAGAGCCAAATTCATATTTAGGTTTAGCAATCGAACACCGTTTGGCTTTGTTAAAGCCTTTGGGAATAGAAGAACCTTTGACTACAGAACCAAAATTGTATTTAACGGAAGATGAAATAAATTTCGCTAAAGATTTATTTGTAAAACATCAAGTTGATACAACGCGAAAAACAATTATGATTAGTTTGCTTGGTTCTGATCTTTCAAAAACTTATCCGTTGAATGAAATGGCAAAAATGGTTGATTTTATTGGTCAACATTATAATGTCAATATTTTATTCAATTATTTTCCGAAACAGTTACCGCAAGCAAAAGAAGTATATAATCAATTATCTGATGAAACCAAATCGAAAGTTTATTTTGAATTGTTGGGTAATGATTTGCGCGAGTTTATTGCAATTGCAAATGAATGTGATGTGATTGTTGGAAATGATGGAGGTGCAATTAATATGTCCAAAGCTTTAGGGAAAAAATCATTTATTATTTTTTCTCCTTGGATTGATAAAAAAGTTTGGGCAACTTTCGAAGATGGAATTAATCACACAAGTGTTCATTTGAAAGATTATTTTCCTGAAAAACTTGGAGATTTAAACAATCGTCAAATAAAAAAACAAGTAAATGAATTTTATTCAATATTTGATTTCGAGTTGTTTAAAGAAAAGTTAGAAAATTTTCTAAACAATAACTCATTGGATAGGCAATTAATAAGTAATAATAACGTTGAAATAGAAACTAAAAAAGAATATTCTATAGAATCAATGTCTACTAAAATTTCAGCTTTACTGATTACTTATAATGAAGAAAAAAATTTACATCGTTATTTAAATGATGTAGATTTTGCTGATGAAATTATTATTATTGATTCTTTTAGTACCGATAAAACAGAAGAAATTGCTCGTCAAAATCCTAAAACTAAATTTGTAAAACGTAAGTTTGATAATTTTACGAATCAACGTAATTACGGACTTTCTTTAGCAAAAAATGATTGGGTTACTTTTTTTGACGCAGATGAAGGAATCCCACTAGAATTAAAAAAAGAAATTGTTTCGGTTTTTAATCAGCAACCTACTTTTGATGCATACTTTGTTTATCGAAAATTCTTTTTTAAGAAGAAGCATATTAAATATTCGGGCATGCAAAATGATAAAGCTGTTCGAATTTTTAAAAAATCTAAATCTCAATATAAATCAGATAGAATGGTTCATGAGATTATAGAATGTAATGGTAGAACAGGTTATTTAACAAACAAACTTGATCATTTTACATTTGATAATGAAGAAGAATATTTAGATAAACTGAATAGTTATTCACGTTTGCGAGCACAAGAACTTCGTCTTAAAAATTTGAAACCATCATTTTATCATTATACCATAAAACCTGCTTATCGTTTTTTAAATTATTTCGTAATGAGACTTGGTTTTTTAGATGGAAAAGATGGTTATACAATTGCAAAATTACACGCAATTTCTGTTGCAAATCGTTATAAATATTTAGACGAAATTTATAGAAAAGAAAATCAAAACTTAGGTTAAATAAAGAAGTTTAAGATTTTATTATACATTTGTCATACATTAAAAATAATACAATGAAAGCATATGTTTTTCCAGGACAAGGTGCTCAATTCTCTGGAATGGGTAAAGACTTGTACGAAAATTCTGAAATCGCAAAAGAATTATTTGATAAAGCAAACGAAATCTTAGGATTTGATATAAAATCAATTATGTTTGAAGGTTCTGCAGAAGACCTAAAACAAACAAAAGTTACACAACCTGCAGTTTTTTTACATTCTGTTATTTTAGCGAAAACTTTACCAGATTTTAAACCAGAAATGGTTGCAGGACATTCTTTAGGAGAAATTTCTGCTTTAGTTGCAAATGGAACTTTAGACTTTGAATCTGGATTAAAATTAGTGTACAAACGTGCTTTAGCAATGCAAGCTGCATGTGAAGCTAATCCATCTACAATGGCAGCAATCTTAGGATTAGAAGACAAAATTGTAGAGGATGCTTGTGCAGAAATTGATGGAGTTGTAGTTGCTGCAAATTACAATTGCCCAGGTCAGTTAGTGATTTCTGGAGAAATTGAAGCGGTTAACGTAGCATGTGAAAAATTGAAAGAATTAGGCGCAAAACGAGCATTAGTTTTACCAGTAGGAGGAGCTTTTCATTCACCTTTAATGAAACCTGCTGAAGAAGAATTAGCACAAGCTATTGAAGAAACAACATTCAATACTCCAATTTGTCCAGTTTATCAAAATGTAAGCACAACGGCTGTTACAGATCCTGCTGAAATTAAGAAAAACTTGATTGCTCAATTAACTGCTCCTGTAAAATGGACACAATCTGTTCAAAATATGATTGCTGATGGTGCGAGTGAATTTATTGAGGTTGGACCAGGAAATACTTTACAAGGTTTAGTGAAAAAAATAAACAGAGAGGTCTCAACATCTTCGGCACAAATCTAAACGAAATGAAAACATACCGTTCCAATGGAAAATTATTCCTTATCGGGGAATATATTGTGATTGATGGAGCGAAAGCATTTGCATTGCCCACAAAATATGGGCAATGTTTGTTTGTGGAAAATTCATCAGAAATAGAAAATTTAATCACTTGGAAAGCAATTAAATTTGATAATTCTATTTGGTTTGAAACTGAAATTAGATTGAATGATTTAGAAATAATTTCGTCTACAAATGATAAATTAAGTCAATCATTACAAAATGTTTTAAAACAAGCTAAAATTTTAAATCCTGATTTTTTTGATTCTAATAACAGTTATCAATGTTTAACGAAGTTAGAATATCCGCAAGAATGGGGACTGGGAAGTAGTTCGACTTTGATTGATTTGATTAGTCAATGGATAGAAATAAATCCGTTTGAATTAAATCAATTAACCTTCAATACAAGTGGTTATGATATTGCTTGCGCACATCATCATCAACCGATTTTGTTTTCAAATAATCCTATTGAAGTTGAAGATTTAGAATTGAATTGGAATTTTAAAGATCAACTTTATTTTGTTTATCTTAATCAAAAGCAAGATACACAAGCCGTTGTTGGAAATCATTATAAGAACAAATCAAAAGATTGGAAAATGATTCAGGATCTTTCTGATTTGGTTGTAAAAGCAACTAAAGTTGAGAGTTTAACTGATTTAGAATGTATTTTAGATGAATATCAAGCACGATTAGGTGATTTTATGCAAATTCCACAAGTTAAAGAATTGTATTTTCCTGATTATTTAGGAACTGTAAAAAGTCTTGGAGCTTGGGGCGGAGATTTTGTCTTAGTGACGTATAGAGAAGGAATGAACGATTATTTTAAAGAAAAAGGATATGAGATTATTATTCCGTTTTCTGAAATGATAAAATAACAAAAAAGCAGATTTGATTTCAAATCTGCTTTTTTGTTATTATTTTTTACCAATCATGGCTTTTAATTTCTTTTTTCGAGCTTGTTTTGTCTGAAATTTATGTTGGAATTCTTGCGTTTTATTCCACATAGCTTCAATAACTTCCTGTTCTGGTTTATTAATAAGTTTCGCATATTCTTTTCCCATAATTTCAATCATTTCTTTTTGAGGAGTTAGACGAGAAAAATTTTTAATTCGAATATCAAAACTCATTGAATTGTGAAAATTCATGCGATTTAAATCAACCAAATAAAATTCGTACTGATTTTCTCCAATTTGCTTGATTAAAGTATTTCCAGGAGAATGATCCAAAAATTCAATTCCAGCTTCATGCAAATCAAATGTGAATTTTGTAAATTGTTTCAAGATTTCATTTCGATTTTCCCAAATCGGAATTTCAACTAATTCACGATATGTTAGATCAGCTTCAACTAGTTCACAAAAATAATAGCTATCTCTAAAATTAACAGCAGTTTTGTTTTCGACAAAAGCAATAGGATAAGGCGTTAGAAAACCTAATCTAATCAATTCCTTTGCATATTCATAAGAGCGTTCAGCTTTTGATTTTCTAAAAAATCTATAAACAAATTTGTTAACAACATTAGGAATTTTGAATGATTTAATCGTAGCAATTTTACCCGACTCTAATTTCTTTTTCTTTATAGAGTTTCTCGTACCTTTTGCAATATAATCATCAATCAAATCAAAATTGTCAATAATAGATTTGATTTCATTTTTTGTAGTAGGAAATTGTTGGTTTACGACAATTTTTTGTGTCATTTTCTTGAATTCTTAATATTTAATATAGATTTTCTATATTTCATTTTAATCTGTCAAAGATATGTTTATTTTTGTGGAGAAAGCCTAACTATTTCTAAAAACAGATATGAGAATTTTAAATGTTACTTCTATTGAAGATTGGAGAGGAGGAGATGCTCAAATGTATACTATATATAATCTACTAAAAAAATATGATGAAATAGAACAATTTATATTATGTCCAGATACATCAATATTGTCTCAAAAATGTGAAGCTGATAAAGCGAGTTATTTTACTTATAATAAAAAAAGTAAAATTAAAAGTCTTATAAAACCAATACAACAAATTGTAAAGAATCAAAACATAGATGTTTTACATGTTCATGATTCAAGTGCATTATCTGCATCAATTTTAGCTAAAATTCTTAGTTGTAGGGATGTTAGGATTATCTATAGCCGTAAGAGAAATAATAGAATAAAGAACAATTTTTTTAGTAAACTAAAATATGATAATAAATATGTAGAAGAAATTGTTTGCGTTTCTAAAGCTGTAGAACAAATATATCATGATGTTAATGTAAGTCCTAATAAACTAGTTACAATTTATGATGCTATTGATGTTCAGAAGTTTTCAAATCAAATTTCAAAAAATATTATTCATAAAGAGTTGAATCTTTCTAATGAAACTAAGATTGTCGGAAATATTTGTTCTTTAACGAAACAGAAAGATGTAAAGACATTTATTGATTCTGCAAAGGTAATTATTGAAAATTATAACGAAGAAATTGCATTTGTAATAATTGGTGATGGAGTTTTAAAAGATGATTTGAAAGAGTATTCAGAATTAAAAGGATTAAATGACAAAGTCTATTTTTTAGGATTTAGAGATAATGTTGATGAATTATTACCAGAATTAGATGTTTTGTTAATAACTTCATTAACAGAGGGTTTACCATTGTCTATTTATGAAGCTTTCGCAAGTAGAGTACCTATTGTATCAACAAAAGCTGGTGGGATTTCCGAAGTTGTTAAAAATAATGAGACAGGTTTTGTATCTGAAATTAAAGATGTAGATGATTTAGCTAAAAAAGTAATATTAATCTTATTAAATGATGAGTTAAGGAATAATATTATTGAAAATGCATATCAATTAGTATCTACAAAGTTTGATTTAAAAAATTTAGAAGAAAATTATTTAAATTATTATAAAACTTTAAATCAATAATATTCTCATTTCAACTTTCCTACAATACCTTTGCACTCAAATTTATAAAACAAATAAAATGTCAGATATAAACGAAATTGTAGCCAAACTAAAACAAGGAGAAACAATGCTTTATCCAACAGATACAATTCTTGGATTGGGTTGTGATGCGAAGAATGAGGCTGCAATCGAAAAAATTTATCAGATAAAAAATCGCCCTTCATCAAAATCGTTGATTATTTTAGTTGACTCACCACGCATGTTACAAAATATTGTTGAGGTGCCAGAATTAGCTTGGGATTTGATTGATTTGAATGAAAAACCTCTTACAATTATTTACGATAATCCAAAAGGTTTACCACAATCGTTAGTTGCAGAAGACAATACAATTGCTATTCGATTAACAGACGATTTGTTTTGTAAGAAAATCATAGGGAAATTAGGTGGACCAATTGTGTCTACATCGGCTAATTTATCAGGAGAACCTTCTCCAAAAGTGTTTTCGGAAGTTAATCCTACTATTTTAGAGCGTGTTGACTTTTATCCAGACGAGACAAAAACCTTTGTGCCTCAGTTTACTGCATCAACGATAATTAAATTAGGTCTAGATAACGAAGTAAAAGTTATTAGAGAGTAGTTTTTTATTTCAAAACATATACTTTTGCAGAATGAAAATCTTAGAAGCCGTATCAAATCCAATTTTTAAAAATGTAGCAGAAGTTGCTGATGAAATCAATCAAGAAACTTATGTAGTTGGTGGATTTGTACGCGATTATTTATTGAATCGTGGTCAGAAAAAAGACATCGATTTTGTAACAGTAGGAAATGGAATTTTATTGGCTAAAGAATTGGCTAATAAATTAGGACATACATCACAAGTTTCAGTTTTTAAACGTTTTGGAACAGCAATGTTCAAATATAAAGACACAGATTTGGAATTTGTAGGTGCACGAAAAGAGAGTTATTCAGAAGATAGTCGAAAACCACATGTAGAAGACGGAACGTTGGAAGATGACCAAAAACGTCGTGATTTTACAATCAATACATTGGCAATTTCGATGAATAAAGAGAATTTTGGTGAATTAATTGATCCTTTCAATGGAGTTGAAGATTTGAATAATAAAATCATCAAAACTCCTTTAGAGCCGAATGTTACCTATTCTGATGATCCTTTACGCATGATGCGTGCGATTCGTTTTGCAGCTCAATTGGAGTTTGAAATAGAAAAAAAATCTTTTCAGGCAATAATTGATAATGCTGAACGTATTAATATCGTATCTTTTGAACGCGTAATGGATGAGTTTCAAAAAATTATGATGACGGATAAACCTTCGGTCGGATTATTGTTATTGGAACAATCAGGATTAATGCAACATATTTTACCAGAATTGGTTGCATTAAAAGGAATTGAAGAGGTTGAAGGTCAAAAACATAAAGATAATTTTTATCATACATTAGAAGTCGTTGATAATATTTCTGTCAACACAGATAATGTTTGGTTACGTTGGGCAGCGTTGTTGCATGATATTGGAAAAGCTGTAACTAAACGTTTTGATAAAAATGTAGGTTGGACATTTCATTCGCATGAATTTGTTGGATCTAAAATGGTATTAAAATTGTTCAGACGATTAAAATTACCATTAGGACCACAAGTAAAATATGTTCAGAAATTGGTAATGATGAGTTCTCGTCCAATTGCAGTTGTAACAGATGACGCAACAGATTCAGCTTTACGCAGATTATTGTTTGATGCTGGAGAAGATTTCGACGATTTAATTACGCTTTGTAAAGCCGATATTACAACAAAAAATGAACGTAAACAGAAACGTTTTAAACAAAATTTTGAAGTTGTAGAACAAAAAATAAAAGATGTTGAAGAACGTGATAAAGTACGTAATTTTCAACCACCAATTACAGGTGAACAAATAATGAAAATATTTGATATTCAGCCAGGAAAAGAGATTGGAATCTTAAAAAATGCCATCAAAGAAGCAATTTTAGAAGGCGAAGTAGAAAATAATTATAATTCTGCATTAGAATTTGTAATTAATATGGGAAAAGATTTAAATTTGGAACCGAAAAATATTTAGAAAGTGATATATAAAATTCGTGTATTCCTTGATGCAAAAGAGGATGTTTTTAGAGACATAGAAATTAAAGAGAAGCAAACATTATTCACATTGTACAAAGGTATTATTAGTGCTTTTAGTTTACAAGGTGAGGAGTTGGCATCGTTCTATGAAGTAGATGAAGATGGAAACCAAACAAAAGAAATTCCTTTAGAGGATATGTCTGATGATGGAACTGATGAAACAATGGCTGATTTTTATATCAAAGAAGCTTTTGCTAATCAAGGAGATCGTATGGCTTTTGTATATGATTTTATGGAAATGTGGACATTTGTGGCTGAATTAATTTCTGTAGAAGATAAACCAGCTGTTCTTAATTATCCATTAACGGTTTACCGTTTCGGTTCAATGCCTCTTAAAGCGCCTAAAAAAGACATGATGGTTGATTTAGACGATGAAGAAGATATTGATTTTGCAGAAGATGCTGAATTAAATGATTTACAAATCGACGAAGATTTAGACGTAGACGATTTATAAAAACTACAACTAATCAACTTATATATCAAAAAATCTGAATGGCAACATTCAGATTTTTTTTTGTGCTATATATCAACCATTTGATAATTTTTTTACTTCCAGAACCAACCATTTTTCCGTAACTTGCATCTACTGATAAAAGAAAGAATCTATGAAACAGCTACTGTTTTTATTATTAATTTTAACCAATTCGATGCTTATGGCTCAATCCCCAACGATTGATCAAAAGTGGAAAGAAATTGACCAGCAAATGCAAAATGGTCAATTCAAATCTATCCAACCAAAAATTGATGAACTTAAAACGTTATCAAAAAAGCAAAATAATCAACAAAGTTATCTGAAAGCTTTGTTTTATGAAGCAAAAATAAAAGTTGCAACTTCTGATGAAACAGATGATGTAAACTTCGTTTTTGATTTGTTTAAAAAGGATTTAGATGAAAAATCAATTGTAAATAATGCGATTGTTTATTCATATTTAGCTGAGTTATATCAATTGTATTACAACGAAAATCGTTGGAAAATCAATAGTCGTACAAATGTCGAAAATCAAGCTACAAATGATGTGAGATTTTGGACAGAAGATACTTTTAAGAAAATAATTAATGATTATTTTTCGAAATCAATTCAACCAAAAAATGAATTAATAAATGCAAAATCTCAAGATTATAAAATGATTTTGAATATTGCAAATGATAAGAAAAATGCGCAACAACAATTTGATTTAACGCCAACATTGTATGATGTTTTAGCAAGAAATTATATCAATTATCTGAATGAGAATGATGAAAAAGATAAAGCAAATCAATTGCTTTCTGATTTAGTTGAGATTAATAAACAAAAGAATAACGAAAATGCTGTTTTGTACAATGAATTGATTTTAATTGATTCAAACCGCGGTTCGACTTCGGTTCAAGAAATTATTAAACAAAAAGAATCTTTAGCAACAAAATATCCAAAAGCCTGGTATTCGTCTTATGTGTATGCAACTTTAGCGACAGATTATTATGGTTTGCAAGAAGATAAATTGGCGAACGTAAATAAGATTTTTGAACTACAACAAAAAGTTGCGAAGCTTTATCCAAATTCGGAGGAATTAGAGAATATAAATAATTTAGTTTCGAAGATAAAATCGCAAGAATTAAGTGTACAAGCAGAGCGATATATTAATGAAAATCAGAATACACCAATTCAATTAACGCATAAAAATTTGTCGCAAGTTTTTGTGAGAATTTTCGCTTATAATGAAGGTTTTGATGGAAAAGATAAAGTACAAGCGTTAAATGTTTACAACGAAAATAAAATTGCAGAAGCGCAAAAATTTCTGAATAGTTTACAAGTTGTTGATCAATATACAATTGATGTCAAATCGTTTGAAGATTATCAAAATCATTCGACAATTGTCAAATTAAATCCACTTAAATCTGGTCGTTATATTGTCCTTTTTTCGAATAATTCTGAATTCAAAATCAACACAAAAGACGATATTGATTATTTGGATATAATGGTTTCGAAATATGCGATAAACTCGCTGAATGAAAAGGTTTCGGTTGTGAATCGTGAAACTGGAAAACCAGAAAGTAATGTTGCGGTTGAGTTTTCTAATTTGTCAGATTATAATAAAAAGGAATTTAAAATTTTAACGTCGGATAAAGATGGAATAATTACAATTCCTTCGGGTTGGAGAAATCTTCAATATCGCGTAAAAGACGAACATACTATTTATTCAACATATTATTACGATTACGATCGTTATGATGAAGATGATGATTCTTCTGTCAAAATTTTCACAGATCGTGCGATTTATCGTCCTGGACAAACGGTTTATTTCAAAGGAATTTATTATTCATCAAATGATAAATCGAGAAATGTCGTTCCAAATTCTAAATTGACGATTGCTTTGTTTGATGTCAATGGTAAAGAACTTTCTAAAGTTGATTTAACAACAAATGAATTTGGTTCTGTAAATGGAAGTTTTGTTTTGCCAAGTTCAGCATTAACAGGGAATTTCACGATTAGACCTGTAAATGTTCAAGGTTATTATTCATTCAAAGTGGAAGAATATAAACGTCCAAAATTCAAAGTTGAAATAGAGAAAAATAAAGGTGTTTATAGTTTAAATGACAAGGTAAAAGTAGAAGGGAAAGCAATCGCTTTTTCTGGTGCTAATATCGATAATGCAAAAGTTTCGTACCGTGTTTATCGTCAAGAAATTTTTACGTTTTGGCCTTGGTATCGCTCAATTCCAGCAGATCGTGGCGAGCGAGAAGAAATTACGTTTGGTGATACAACAACTGATGCAGAAGGAAAATTCAATTTCGAATTTGTCGCAAAACCGGCTTCTGAGAAAAAGAAAGATGAGGTAAGAACGTACAATTATTTTATCGAAGTAAATGCAACAGATATCAATGGAGAAACGCAGTCTGAGTCTTCTTCGGTGAAAGTTGGTGATACGAGAATGTCGTTGAATGTGGCTGTTTCAGAGAAAACAAAAGCGGACGATTTGAAAGCTTTCAAAGTTGAAGTGAAAAACTTGAATGATGAAAAATTAGATGGAAAGGGTCTTATTGAAATTTATTTGTTAAATGCGCCAAAAGAAGTTGTTCGTCGTCAAAAATTTATAACAGATTATAATATTTATACGAAAGAAGAATTCAAGAAATTGTTTCCAAATGAGCCTTATGGTGATGAAATTAATCCTAAAACATGGACAACTAATCAAAAGGTTTTCGAAAGTGATTTTGATACAAAAGTTTCAGATGAAATAAAATTCAATCAAGCGTCAAATTTAGAAGAGGGTTATTATGTCATCAAAGGTTTTGTGATGGATGGAACACAAAAAGTTGAGGTGGATAAATTGGTTTATGTTTCGAATGAAAAGAAAGCAAATGAAATCAAAACGCTTTTAGCAGTTTCGCCAAATCAATCAACTTATCAACCAAAAGATGTTGCAAAAATTGAATTCAAATCGGGTTCTAAAAATACATTTGTGTATTATGAAGTAGAGGCGAATCAAACAATTATTGAGAAAGGTTTCTTGGATTTGAGTAAAAAATCGGTTGTTGAAATTCCTATCAAAGAAGAATATCGTGGCGGAATTTATGTGAATTATGCGATGACGAAATTCAATGATGTGCAAACAGGAAGTCTTAATTTGGCAATTCCATTTACAAATAAACAACTGAAAGTGACGGCTGAAGTTTTACGTGATAAATTGACGCCAGGCGCAAAAGAAAAATGGCAATTAAAAATAGAAGGACCAAATAAAGACAAAGTTTCGGCTGAGGTTTTAGCAAGTATGTATGATGCTTCGTTGGATCAATTTGCGTCGAATTCTTTAGATTTTAATGTATATAATTTTACGAATTCAAGAAGAAATAATCCATTTAATCTCTATCAATTTTATTCAACAAATTCTTCACGCGCAATTTATTATCGTACAAATTATGATTTTTATGCAAGAGGATATGCAGGATTAGACCTTAATTTATTTGATTTTGGATTTAACCAATATCGTATGAATCGTAGGATGATGAAATCGGTAGCTGCGCCAAGTGCAAATGTAGAAAATGAGTTAGCGGGAAGTGTTGCAGGTATTCAAGTAGAAACTGCTGATGCTGAAGTTGCTTATGTAGCAAAATCTTCAAATTCAGGAGAAGCTCCAACTGTAATTAGAGGTAATGCTAATTACTATTTAGCAGATAATTCACTTGCACTTTATGTTATAGACGGAATCGTATATGATAAAATGCCAGAACTTAATCCAGATGATATTCAGTCTATGAATATATTGAAAGGAGGAGAAGCAACAGCTTTATATGGTGCAAGAGGAGCAAATGGAGTAGTGGTAATTACAACTAAAAAAGGAGCAAACGCAGCTTTAGATAATGTAAAAGCGCGTACAAATTTAAATGAAACAGCGTTCTTTTATCCAAATCTTAAAACAGATTCAAAAGGAAATGTAATTATAGAATTTACAACGCCAGAAAGTTTAACAGAGTGGAAATTCATGGCGATTGCGTATACACCAGACCTTAAAACAGGTTATTTAGAGCAAAATGTTCGCACCCAAAAAGACTTGATGGTTGTGCCAAATATGCCACGTTTTTTACGAGAAGGTGATCAAATTTCGGTTTCATCTAAGATTAATAATTTATCAGATAAAGTATTAAATGGTTCTGCGAAATTGATGTTGTTTGATGCGTTTACCAATCAACCAATTGATGCGCAATTTAAATTGATAAATGCAGTTCAGGATTTCTCTGTTGCGAAAGGAAGTTCGGATCAAGTGACGTGGACAATTGATGTTCCGAAAAATGTACAAGCGGTTGTTTATCGTGTGGTGGCTTCGGCTGGAGATTTTTCTGATGGAGAAGAATCGGCTTTACCAATTTTGACAAATCGCATGATGGTAACAGAAACGTTGCCGATTTATGTGAAAGAAGGTCAAAAGAAATCGTTCCAATTTGAGAATATGATGAACAATAAATTGACTTCTTTGGATAATTTCAAATTAACGTTTGAGATGACAACGAATCCGATTTGGTATGCGATTTTCTCGTTGCCTTATTTGCGCGAATATCCTTACGAATGTGCTGAGCAAGTGTTCTCGCGTTTATATGGAAATATGATTTCGGAGAAAGTGATTAATTCGAATCCAAAAATTAAAGCTGTTTTTGATGATTGGAACAAAAACGGTGAATTGAAATCGAAATTACAATTGAACCAAGACTTAAAAAACATCATTTTAGAAGAAACGCCTTGGGTAAAAAATGCGGAAAGCGAAGAAGAGCAAATGAAACAAATTGCGGTTTTATTCCAATTGAATCAAATGCAAACGGAAATGAAATCGGCTTTCCAAAAATTATCTGATAAACAACTCTCAAATGGTGGTTTCGCTTGGTTTGATGGCGGTCGTCCAAACGAATATATCACAACGCATATCGTTTCTGGTTTTGGAAATATGAAGAAAATGGACGTGAATTTCAAAGCATTTGAAATAGATGTAAATCCATTAATCAAAAAAGCGATTCAGTTTATTGATGATGAGAATTTAAAACGTTTCAAAGAGTTCAAAAAAGATCAAAAATCATTCAAGGATGTTACGTATTCAGACGGTTTACATTATTTATATGCGCGTTCGTTTTTCTTAGAAGATTATCCGATGTCGAAAGAATTGGAAGAAATGAAAACAGCGATGTTAAAGAATCTAAATGATACAAAATTAGAGTTGTCGTTGCAACAAAAAGCAATGGCTGCAATTGTGATGAATCGTTTTGGAATGCAGTCTGGTGCTAAGATTGTAGTCAATTCGATCAAAGAAAAAGCAGTAGAATCGGATGAAATGGGTATGTATTGGAAAGAAAATCAACCGGGTTGGTTTTGGTATCAAGCGCCTGTAGAAACACAATCGTTGTTAATCGAAGCATTTGACGAGGTAACAAAAGATGAAAAATCTGTCGAAGAAATGAAAGTTTGGTTATTGAAAAATCGTCAAACAAATCAGTGGAATTCGACAAAAGCAACGACAAAAGCGGTTTATGCTTTAATGAATTTCGGAAAATCTTGGATAGATGCAGAGAAAGGAATTGAAGTGAAGATCGGAAATCAAAAAATTGATTTAGATAACAATACGCAATCTGGTTCGGGTTATGTAAAAACTTCTTGGAACAAAGAAGAAATTAAACCTGAAATGGGTAAAGTTGAAGTTTCGAAAACTTCTCCAGGTGTTGCTTGGGGAGCGATGTATTGGCAATATTTTGAAGATTTAGATAAAATAAAATCTGCCGAAACGGGAATCAAATTCAATAAGAAATTGTTTGTTAAATCGAATTCTGCAAATGGTCCAATTCTGAAAGAAATTACACCGTCAACACCAATAAAAGTGGGTGATATTGTAACTGTTCGATTAGAGATTTCGGTTGATCGTAACATGCAGTTTGTACACATCAAAGATATGCGTGCAAGTGGTTTCGAACCTGTGAATGTACTTTCTGGTTACAAATGGAAAGGAGAATTTGGTTATTACGAAAGCACGCGCGATGCAGCAACCAATTTCTTTTCGGATTATATGAGAAAAGGAACATATGTTTTCGAATATGATTTGAAAGCGAATAATGCAGGTAATTTCTCGAACGGAATTACATCGATGCAAAATATGTATGCACCAGAATTGAGTGCGCAAAGTGAAGGAATTCGTGTTGAAATTAAATAGATTTTAACTTGTAAGTTTAATAATAAAGGCAAGATTTTTAATCTTGCCTTTATTTTGGTTAAAAGATACCTAAGAGTTGGTGAACTCTTAAGCAAGAGTTTAGTAATTCCTGCTTAGCTTTCTTTTGATTTATGAGTTGCGTGAGTTACGAGATTAGTGTTTCGAATTTTACACTTTGTAAAACATATTACGTACAACTTAAAACGTTAAGCGTATCACATACAATTCAAGATTTTATTTATCTTTAAAATCAAATAACACTAAATGAAGAAAAGACTTCTACTCAATATTGTACTCATTCCTTTTATCGGATTTGCGCAGCTGCAAACCATTTTTCAATCTAAAATAGATTCGATTTACGAAAAAAATAAAAACGCTGTCGGAATTATTGTTCACGTTGAAGCACCAGAACAAAACATTTCGTGGAGTTATGCAAAAGGAGTTTTGGATATTAAAACCAACGAAATTTTAAACAGCCAACAACCGGTTTTAATCGCAAGTAATACCAAACCTTATGTAGCTGCTGCAATTTTGCGTTTGGTAGAAAAAGGTCAAGTTAGAATTAACCAATCGATCAAGAATTTATTGTCTAAGAAGACTCGTAAATTGCTCGAAAAAGATGGTTATGATTTGAATACGATAACAGTCAAACATTTGTTGTCGCACACTTCTGGAATACAAGATTATGTCGATGATGCGTATTTTGAATTAGTTAATCAGCGACCGCAATATAAATGGACGAAGGAGGAACAAATAAAACGAGCAATGGAAATCGGAAGTCCACAAAAAGTAGGAGAAAAGTTTAGTTACGGTGATATCAATTATTTGCTTTTAGCAGAAATTATTGAGCAAAAAACACATCAACCTTTTTATAAAGCAATTCGAGATTTGTTAAAGTATAAAGAATTAGGTTTGACACAAACGTGGTTTATCGATTTGGAAAAATATCCACAACAAACGCTTCCGCTAGCTCATCAATATGCAGATAAATACAAGTGGGATTCGTATGATCTGAATCCTTCGTGGGATTTGTATGGTGGTGGTGGAATAGCTTCGACAGCGAAAGAATCGGCTCTGTTTTTTCAGTATTTGTTTGAAGGGAAAATTATTCAGAATAAACAAATTTTGGATTCGATGTCAACATATGTTTTACCTTCGGATCAATCGAAATATTGTTTGGGAATTTATCATTTTGATATGGGATTCAATGCCTATTATCATGGTGGTTGGTGGGGAACAGATGTGATTTATTCGCCAGAAACTAATGCGACAATTACAGTTTTTATCTTGCAAAAAGGGTTTCAACATATCATTAATCCTTTTATTGGAAAAGAATTTCTGAAGTTGTTGATGAAGAAGAGTTAGAATTTTGAATAATTTTCTCATAAGATTTGACATTTTTTTAATTCATTCTAAGTATAAAACTTTCTAAATTTGAGGCATGAAAAAATCAATACTTAGTATATTTTCTGCAATTGTTTTAACGTTCTCAGTTACAGCAAATGCACAAGAAATCGAAGAACAAATCGTAATCGAAAATCGTGTAAATGATGCCAAACAACAAGATAAACCTTATGTTATCTTGATTTCGGCAGATGGTTTTCGTTATGATTATGCTCAAAAACATGAAGCTAAAAATCTATTAGCTTTGGCTAAAAATGGAGTGAAAGCAGATGCCATGTATCCGTCTTTTCCTTCTGTTACATTTCCAAATCATTATACAATTGTAACTGGTTTAACACCTATTCATCATGGTTTGGTAGGAAATAATATGTTAGACAGAGAAGTTGGTGATCGTTATTTATTGGGAAATAGAAATGCAGTTATCAATCCGAAATGGTACGGAGGAACGCCAATCTGGAACCTTGCAGAACAGAACAAAATGTTAGCTGCTTGTTACTATTGGCCAGGTTCGGAAGCGCCTATTAATGGTATGTTCCCAACGTATTCGTACAAGTATTCGGAAAAATCACCAATTGATTACCGTATTCAGCAAGTTGTAAATTGGTTGGAGTTACCAGCTGAAAAACGTCCACATTTAATTACGTTTTATTTTCCGGAAGTAGATCACGCAGGGCATTCTTTTGGTCCTGATGCACCTGAAACAAAGGAAGCTGTACAATTTGTAGATCAATCAATCAAGAAATTGAATGATGAGGTTGCAAAAACAGGTTTGAAAGTGAATTTTGTTTTTGTTTCTGATCATGGAATGACAAGAATTGATGATGAAAATCCATTGAAATTGCCAATTAAAATTGATGAATCAAAAGTACAAGTTGCTTCAAATGGTTCTTATGTAAGTCTTTTTGTAAAAGATAAAAATGATATCGAATCAATTTACAAAGAAATAAAAGCAGTTCAGAATAATACGTTCGAAGTGTATAAAACAACAAATGTCCCATCTAAATATCATTTTGATAAAAAGAATGATCGATACAATCGTATTGGAGATATTATTTTGATTGCACATGCTCCAAACTATTTCTCAAACAAAAATGCACCGAAAGGTTCGCATGGTTTTTATGTAAAAGAAACGCCAGAAATGAAAGCGACTTTTATGGCTTGGGGACCAAATATTAAGTCTGGTAAAGAGATTAAAGTTTTTCCAAATACAGAAATCTATCCAATGCTTGCGAAGATATTAGGTTTACCAATTCAAGAAAAAATTGATGGAACAAATCAATTAGCCAATAAAATTTTGGTGAAATAATTTAGATTTTACTCAAAATACAAAGCCAACTTATTAAGAGTTGGCTTTTTTTGTTATTGAATTTTCATTGACTTATAAGAATTCGTCATTTTGAATTTATTTTTTCTTAAAATTCAGATTTGATATAATAATAGCAAAAATAATAACGGCGATTCCTGTCCATTGTATTGCGAGTACTTGTTCATGTAAAAGCACAAAAGCCATGGTTACTGAAACGGGTAATTCTAACGAAGAAACAATACTTCCCAAACCTAATCCTGTGTGCGGAAAACCTTTGTTTAAAAGAATAGGAGGTAAGACAGTTCCGAAAATTGCCAACGGTAATCCCCAAGTATAAAAAATGCTAAAATTGAATGCATGAATTCCATTTACATCATTTGAAAAGTTGTTGTAAAAGCTCATTAAACCATCAAAGTAATAAGGTCCGATTTGGCTAAAAAACAAAAATAGAGACACAATAATAGAACCTCCAAAAAGCATCCACAAACTTTTTTTATAAGCTGGTAAATAATTGGCTAAACTATTCGATGTAAACATGGTAGTCGTAAAAGAACAAGCTGCTAAAAATCCCCAAAACAATCCTTTAGGATTTAACTCGACTTCTTGGTTGATTAAATTTGTTGCCAAAACAGTTCCAAATAATACCAAAACCATTGCAATTAATTTTTTGGCAGAAGGAAATTGTTTTCCCAAAATACTCTCAACCAAAATACTAATCCAAACCGTTTGCATCAACAATACAATTGCGATTGACACATTGATATATTGTACCGCTAGATAGTAAAATAAACTTGTGAAACCTAACGAAGTTCCAGCAAGAATCAACCTTTTTTTATCTTTTTGTTCAATCTTTGGTAAATCTTTTTTACTCATCATAAATAAGTTGATGATTCCCAAAATCAAAATTCCTAATACAAACTGAGAAGTTGTTACCTCGGCAGTCGTATAGCCTTGATCGTATGCAATTTTTACAAATGTTGCTAACATTCCGTAGAAGCTAGCGCCCATTGCAACGAACAAAACTCCCTTCAAAATACTTTTATTTTCCATAATTTTTTACGCAAAAAAACGGCCTGATTAAATTTAAAATCAAGCCGTGCAAGTTACTTTATTTTTTCTGACTAAAAAAGTCCGTTAATTTCTCCTTCTATTTTATTGAAAATGAATCCTAAATCTTCTTTATTTTCAACAAAATCTAAATTATCCACGTCGATTACCAACACTTTTCCTTCTTTATAATTCGAAATCCACTTGTCATATTTCTCGTTTAGACGATTCAAATAATCAATACTAATTGAATTTTCGTAATCGCGACCGCGTTTCTGAATTTGCGAAACCAATGTAGGAATTGAAGCTTTAAGATAAATCAATAAATCTGGTGCTTCTACAAAACTTGTCATCAAATTAAAAACACGCAAATAGTTGTTATAATCTCTTGTAGACAATAATCCCATATCGTTCAAGTTACTCGCAAAAATATGCGCATCTTCGTAAATTGTACGATCCTGAATAATGTCTTTTCCGCTTTCTCTAATCTCTTTTACTTGATTAAAACGGCTTCCTAAGAAATAAATCTGAAGATTGAACGCCCATTTTTCCATGTCGTTGTAAAAATCATCCAAATACGGATTCATTTCTACATCTTCAAACTGAGCTGTCCAGTTGTATTGTTTTGCTAAAAGGTTTGTTAGAGTAGTTTTACCTGCTCCAATATTTCCGGCTATGGCGATATGCATTTTCCAATTATTTTAACGTTTGCAAATATACTAAAGCTTAATTTTCAAAACAAAATCTAAGCTAGCGACTCATAGAAAAATCTTTTTTTAGAAAAAAATTATTCCGATTGATTTATGAATTTTTATTCAATTATAAATTAAAAATAAATAAGGATTAGTAATTAGTTTTAATTGATTAAATAGTTTATTATTAATTATTTGTACTTAAAATAGTATAAGTGTAAATTTTATTTTCGACCAAAGTATAAAGATTTTTTTCGCTAAACGCAAAACTTTTTACATTTTCTAAATCAATAAAAGTCGTCAAATTTTGATTGACAATATTTTTTGATATTAGCTTATTGTCATTTATATAGAAAATAACATCTTTATAAAAATAAAAAGGTTGCTGATTGGTGTCAAATTCAAAATTAGATTTGAAATTTCCATAATCATCGTAAACATAAATTGTTTTCTGACCTTTTAAATACACCAAATTTTTGTACACATGTATTTTATCGATTGATTGATCATTATACTTCAAATAAATTTGTTTTGATGTCAGAATTGGTTTTTGTAACTGATAATTATAGTAAACAATTTTATTCCCGATTAAATCATAAAACCAACAAAATTGCGTGTCAACAACTTTTAATGCAGCTGGCATAAAATCGTTTGATTTAATCTTTACAATATCCTGAATAGGATTCAAATCTTCATCTAAAATAGTGAGTTGATTAAAATTTGAATATACATAAGCTCGAAGTGGATTATTGACATCAACTGAAGTAATAATATTCTTGAGATCAATACTTTTGTTCTTTTTCGACTGAAATATTTTTTCAATTCTAGTATCTGAAATCAAATAAATCGAATTATTTAGATCAGTATCAATTGATTTGATTGTCCTATTTTCAATCAAAACTGAATCTTTTAACTCAAACTTTTGAGAAAAAACAGTGATAAATGCAGAAACAAAAATAATTGAAAAAATGGTTTTCATTTACTTGAAAATTACTTCATAACCAAATCTACAAATTGAGAGTAGGATTACCAAAATAAATATGTATCGAATAAATTTATTCCCTTTGTTGATGGCTAATTTTGCTCCAATAAAACCTCCTAAAGCGTTGCAAATAGCCATTGGTAAAGCTATTTTCCAGATAATTTGCCCTTTGATTAAAAACAAACAAATCGAACCAAAATTAGTTGCTAAATTGATCAGTTTTGCATTAGTATTAGCTTTCAAAAAATCCATACCAAGAAGTGTTACGAATCCCAAAATAAAGAAAGTTCCAGTTGCAGGACCAATAAAACCATCGTAAAAACCAACTGCAATACTCACAATACAACCATTGATAATCGCAATGTGGTAAGGAATTTTACGCTCGGTTGCTTGTCCAAAATCTTTCTTGAAAATAGTGTAAATGGCTAAAACAATCAAAATGATTAACAAAACAGGCTTCATAAAATCATTATTGATAACCGTTAACAATTGTGATCCTAAAAAAGCAGAAACAAATGCGCATATAGCCATAATCGTGAAAAGTTTCCAATCTATTTTTACCTTTTTTAGATATTGTGAAGTTGCTAAAGCTGTTCCACTAAATGCTGGAATTTTTAGCGTTCCGATTACTGTTGAAACAGGTAAATTAGGTAAAAAAGCAAGTGATAATGGCGTTTGTATTAATCCTCCACCGCCAACAATAGAGTCGATGAAGCCAGCGCAAAAAGCTGCCATGTATAAATATAATAAAATCTCAATTTCCAAAACTGAAAAATTTAGGCAAATGTAGATGAGAAATAATAAATAATGAAGGAATTATTAAAAATTGTAGCCACGATGAGACTCGAACTCATACTGTCAGAACCGGAATCTGATATTCTATCCATTAAATTACGCAGCCAAAAGTTTTGCAAATATAGATAAATAGACTATTTGAGTTGAATATTTTGTCTAAATTTTCGGTGTTGGGTTGCGGTAAAATAATCTCTGAAAATTTGATTGATTTCTTCATTTATTTTTGAAGCTTTAATTCCAAGTTGTGGATAAATTTCAATGATAAATTGAGTGATTTTCTCAACAGTTTCTATTCCAAACGAATGAATTTCAGTTTCGATTTCTTCTGAAATAGGAGAATTATTTGTCAATAAATTTTCTATTGTTTTAGCAAATTCAATAGTTTTCGAAGTTGATTTAATAACGAAATTATCAAAATTAGTTTGTTTTTGGTATTGAATAATCTCTAAACTTTTTTCGATAAAATGTTCTGCCATTCCAAGATAATTTACCAATAAAGTTAAATCAGCAAAAATTCGGAAAGGTATTTTTTCGACCAAATCATCACTATAAAATTCATTATAAATAAAACTATAATCTTGATGAACGATTTCATTTTCTACTTCAAAACTATGAGAAGATGTTGCAACCATTCCCATTGATTTCCAGGTAGAAATTAATTTAACTTGAGATTTATTTAAAATAAATGACAAAAACTTTGGTTCACCATTTTTATCCAATTTCTCTTTTCCATCTTCGATTATTTTCGCATTTAATGTAAAATGAGTGAGATAAGGAGCGCCAGTTGCATAATGCCACAAACCGTTTATGATATATTTATCTCCAACTTTTTCAGCAGTTCCACCAAGCATTCCGCTTCCACCAAAACACGTTTTTTGTGATGAAAATAAATTATAAACAATATCGGGTTTTAGATTTCGAGAAAAATAATTTGCTCCACTACAAAGCGTTATAAACCAACCTAAACTTCCGTCAATTTTAGCAACTGATTGAAGAATTTTTAATCCTTCAGAAAAATGTAAGCCAAGTCCATTGTATTGTTTCGGAACCCAAATATTCAACCAATTTTGAGTATAAATATGATCGAGAACTACTTGATTAAAGGATTCTTTATTCAATAATTCTTTTTGAATTTTGGGAATATCAAGCATTATTTTCATTCAAAATTTTTCTCCAATTAAAATATCCAGAAATCGCCACACAGAATAAAATCAACGATAAAATAGCATATAAATACAAATCTTTGTGAATCATTAATGGAATTGAAATAATGTTACTAATATTCAACAAAATCCAATTTTCGAGTTTACGTTTTGCCATTAACCACATACCAGCCCATGCAAATGCGCTTACGATTGAATCCCAAATTGGAACGTCAGAATCGGTGATATGTGTAAGTGTTAAATAAAAAATGGTAAAACTACTTAAAACAATTCCTGAGACAACTCCCCATTCTTTTTTGTTGGTTATCGTAATTTCAATTTCGTGTTTTTGTTGTCCAAATTGCCAATATAACCAACCATAAATGCTCATCACTAAATAATAAATATTAAGAGTGAACTCGGCATATAGCTTAGAATTGAACATAACGAAAAGCGATAATGTAATTCCTGCAATTCCAAATAAATAATTTTTTGGATTATTGAATCTCGCCAATACGACTTGAAAAATAGAAAATGTGACACCTAGCCATTCAAGCCAAGTTGTGTGTAAAATAATTTCCTTCATCATAATTTGTTTTGATGAGGAGATAGAAGTTATTGCTAACATCAATTCCTCCGCCAGCATTATCTGGATCAGGTATAGAACAAAATTGTTCTTGGGTATATTCTCAGCTTTTTAGCACCCCATTGAAAGGCAAAGATGAAAAGTTTTGATGAGTTTTCCTAATTAATAATCAAAAAAGCTTTCTCAGTTCTGAGAAAGCTTTTTTGATTATTGTATTTTTTATATCAAACCAAATTGCTTGAAATGATGTGTAAAATGTTTTTTATGAAATGTTTTCCAATCTTCGTATCCAATATCATTTAAAACAGGATTGACAATTTTAGCATCAGGATTTTCTGTGAAATATGAATTGAATTTATCAATTTCTTGTTCTAATTTTTCTATTGCAGCTTCTAAAGAATGGTAACGTAAATCTAGTAAACCTTCCATTCCATTTGCTTTTATCCCCTTTTGCATTTCATGATCAGATTCTAATAAAAAGGATTTGTATTGGGGTATTTGCTCTGCAGGAATTCGACAAGGTACTGTTAAACCTCCATTTGAAATTTTAGTGGTTACAATCAAATGTTCAACCATGTGTTGAGGTGTCATAATTCCCCATTCTGGCTGTTGATCTACTTTTAAACTTTTTAGTTTAGAAATAAGACTGGCTTTATCTTCAAAATTTAAAAACATATTTTTTCTGTGAAGTTAGTTAGTCGTATAATAATAATCAATAAAATTCAAGATTTATTTTGTTAATTGTTCAAGCCTTTTTATATAAGCGTCTACAAAATTCTGAATGAAACTTGTTGTGGTTATAGAGTTCTAATTGTCCAATCTTAATAACTTTAAGGGTATATCCTTCGGTTGTCATTTTAATTAAGTTCTTTGAAATCTTTCTAGAATTTGCTTCTTTTCATAGACTTCCCATAAAAGTCCAATTGTTTTTTGAGTTTAGTTATCTGATTTCATTTTAAGAAAGTTTATGTAAAAATTTTCAATGAATTAATTATCATTTTTAATGAATATCGTATAAGAAAAATGTAAATTAGTATTGTATTAAATGAAACAAATGATAAATATTCAGCCCAATTTAGAAAATGATTTAGTAGAACTTCAACCGCTCAACGATAATGATTTTGAAGCGCTTTATTTAGCTGCTTCAGACCCGAAAGTTTGGGAACAGCACCCAAATAAAAATCGTTGGAAAAGAGATGTTTTTATGAATTTTTTCGAAGGTGCAATTCAAAGTAAAGGTGCTTTCAAGATTATTGATAAACAGACAAATCAAGTTGTTGGTAGCTCTCGTTTTTACGATTATGATGAGCAAGATTCATCTATTTTGGTTGGTTATACGTTTTATTCGACGAATTGTTGGGGAAAAGGTTTTAATCCGTCTGTTAAGAAATTAATGTTTGATTATATTTTTCAGTTTGTTGACAAAATTTATTTACATGTTGGCGCTGATAATGTACGTTCGCAAATTGCAGTAGAGCGTTTGGGTTGTAAAAAAGTGAAAGAAGAACAAATTGAATATTTTGGAGAAGAGCCAAAGTTAAATTTTATTTATCAGTTGAATAAAGTTGACTGGTTTAAGTAATTGATAATTAAAACTATTTTTTGAGGACAGATTTTTTATGTCCTTTTTTTGAAAAAAAACTTAAAAATATGATTATGTTTTTCGTAATAAAATATACTTTTACTGAAGTTTTCATAATAATGAATGAGTAATATTACATTAAACCCAATTTATGAAAAGATTATTGATGACTTATCAAATCAAAAATACTCTATTTCAGACTTTTTTTTCTCAACAGAGGAAACAAAGCAACTTCGCGAAGCTATAATTCGAAAAGAAAATAAAAAAGATTTTCATCAAGCTGCTGTCGGAAGTTCGGTTAACGAACAAATTATAAAATCAATCAGAGGCGATAAAATCAGATGGATTGATGAAGAAAATAAAACAGAAACGGAAGAAATTTTTTTCTCAAAAATCAATGATTTTATTGACTATCTCAATTTAACATGCTACATGGGCATTGAGGAAAGTGAATTTCATTACGCTATTTATCCAGAAGGGACATTTTACCAAAAACATGTTGATGCTTTTAAGAATGATGATAGACGCACACTTTCTATTGTTTTGTATTTGAATGATGAAGAATGGAAAGATGAATTTGGCGGACAATTGACCTTGTATTTGGCAGATGAAAATAAGGCTGAAAAAGAATTAGATATTTTACCTCTTGCTGGTCGTTTGGCTGTTTTTGATAGTAAAACTATTCCGCACGAAGTAAAAACTGTTAATCGACCAAGATATAGTATCACAGGTTGGTTGAAAACCAGAGGAAATATTTTGACATATTTGTAATAAAATCTGTAGTTGCTTCGAGATTTCAATTTCTATTTACATTAGATAAATATTGGTATCAATTCGAACGATATAGACAATAAAAATAAAAGCTCAACCATTAGTTGAGCTTTTATTTTTTCTTATATATGCTAAACGATATTATACTTCGTCAAAGAATTCTGCAACATAACGTTCTGCGTCTAATGCAGCAGCGCAACCAGAACCAGCAGCAGTAATTGCTTGTCTGTAAACAGAATCTTGTACATCACCAGCAGCAAAAACACCTGGTACATTTGTTTTGTAAGAACGATCTTGCGTGATTAAATATCCTGTTTCATCCATATCCAATTTACCTTGGAATAATTCTGTATTTGGTTTATGTCCAATCGCGATAAAAACTCCATCAACGATTAATTCTTTTTGTTCGTTAGTAAGATTGTTGATGATTTTAGCTTTCTCAACAACATTGTTTCCTTCCAAACCAATCAATTCGTGGTTATATAAAACCTCTAAATTATGCGTATTTGCAACACGATCTTGCATCGCTTTAGACGCGCGCATTTCCTCTTTACGAACCAATAAATAAACCTTGTTACAAAGTTTTGATAAGTAAGTTGCTTCTTCAGCAGCGGTATCACCACCACCAACTACCGCAACATCTTTACCGCGGTAAAAGAAACCATCGCAAGTTGCACAAGCCGAAACTCCACTACCAGCGTATTTAGTTTCATCATCTAATCCTAAATATTTTGCAGTTGCACCAGTTGAAATAATGATAGAACGCGCTTGGTAAGTTCCATTGTTTGATTTTACAGTATGTACATCACCTTCTTTTTCTCCAAAAGTTACTTCCGTTACATATTCGTATTTTATTTCAGTTCCAAAACGTTCAGCTTGTTTTTGTAAATCAGCCATCAATTCTGGTCCAGTAACTGCTTCTGGATAGCCTGGAAAATTCTCAACATCTGTAGTTGTTGTTAATTGTCCACCTGGCTCCATACCAGTTAAAATCAAAGGATTCATGTTCGCGCGTGCTGCATAAATTCCCGCTGTATAACCTGCAGGTCCAGATCCTATTATGATAACATCTCTTACGTTATTTTCCATTGTGTTGTTTTATTTTTTTACAAATTTAGTATTTCTTATTTAGTTTTCTCGATTCTATAAATAGATGAAAATTATAGATTCATAATTTTATACACTAATTCAATTAATAATTGGCTTGGCGTCACATTTCCAGTAGTTCCAACACCTTTTCCTTTCAAATCATATTCGCGTATGAATGAGATAATTCTCGTAGCTTTTTTTAGCGGATAATTACTCGCAGCTGTCATCATTCCTTGTACAAAGTAGGGATTAATTCCTAAGACTTTTGCCAAATTTTGTTTTGATTTATCTGGCGTAACATGTATTTGAATGATGTTTGTAAACAGATTAAAAATTGTTGTGATCGAAACGACGTACGGATTATCCTTCGGATTTTTTTCGAAATATTTAATGATTTTGAATGCTTTTTCGATGTTCTTCGTTTCGATTGCATTGCGAAGTTCAAAAACATTATAATCTTTACTAATCCCAATATGTTCCTCAATATGATTTGGTGTGATAGTTTTATCCGCGCCAACAATTGTAAAGAGTTTTTCTAATTCATTGTTCAAACGAGATAAATCTGCTCCGACATACTCCGTCAACAAAAACTTTGCTTTTGGTTCAATCTTAAATTGATTAGCTGCAACTTTTTGTTCTATCCAAGAAGGTAACTCGCTTTCATAAATCTTTTTGAATTCGTGGTAATACCCTTTTTCATTCAGAACTTTATAGATTTTCTTGCGTTTATCAAGTGAATTTCCTTTGTAATTGATGATTAAAACCGTCGAATCTTGTACTTGATTTGCATACATTTCCAACTGATCTATCGAACGGCTAAGATGTTGCGCTTCTTTTACAATCACTACAGATTTTTCTGCACCCATCGGGTATTGACGCGCCATTCCAATCAATTGTCCAACTTCTACATCTTGTCCATAAACTATTGTTTGGTTAAAACCTTTTTCTTCTTCTGTTAAAATATTTGCTTCCAACAAATCAGTTACCTGATCGATGAAAAACGGCTCGTCGCCCGCCAAGAAGTAAATCGGTTTATAGTTTTTGTTTTTTATATCTTTGATCAAAGATTCTACAGGACTCATACAATGACTGAATTAGTACAATTAAATTTTTCCGAAAAATACCAAATAAGATTGAAACAAGCCCAAGATAAATTGTATATCTTTTGTTTGATTCGAAAAAAATGGTTGGTCTATACGCCCGAAGAATGGGTTAGGCAACACGTTCTGAATTATTTAATCAACGATTTGGGTTATTCAACTTCGGCGATTGCGTTGGAAGTTGCAATTGATATTACAGGAATGCGAAAACGTGCAGATATTGTCGTTTATCAGCAAGAAAAACCATTTATTATGGTAGAATGTAAAGCGCCACTTATAGCAATTTCGCAAGCAACTTTTGACCAAATTGCACGTTACAATATAGTGTTAGGTTCTCAATTGTTGATGGTAACAAATGGATTGAATCATTATTATTGTATGATGGATTTTGTCCAAAAAAGATATAACTTCTTGAAAGAGTTGCCGAAGAAAGGATAATTTGAAAATGAGCTAATGTGTTGATGTGAAAATTTGTCAATTCGAGCGATTT
Source organism: Empedobacter falsenii (assembly GCF_019308355.1). Lineage (GTDB taxonomy): Bacteria > Bacteroidota > Bacteroidia > Flavobacteriales > Weeksellaceae > Empedobacter > Empedobacter falsenii_B. The sequence continues at coordinate 41,965 of NZ_JAAGKM010000023.1, forward strand.
TAATGGATCTTGAGTACGTTTCAAACGTAACTGACCATGTCCCGAACGTAGTCGACGTGGTTCTGAACCAAGCTGACTAGGTTCCGAAGTAAGCTAGCTTAGTATTTTAGTAAGCTGATGGGGTTCAGAACCACGTCAGCTTGGTTGTGGACGTGATTGAGTAGGTTGTATATTTTAATTTGTTAGATGATTAAATAAATTACTTACTTAAAAAGTTTATTGAATTTGTTTATATTTGAAAAATATGAAAGGTTGTTTTAATTTTTTAATTACTTGTATAATTTTATTGGCCTTTTGTGGCTTGATGACAGGAATTACATCAATCTTTTTTAAATCAGATGTTAAGAAAGATAAAATAATTAAAAATGATTATTATGATTTACAAAAAAATAATTATAATAATGTAAGTATTTATGATACAGTAATTAATTATAAAAATTATAACCAAAATTATAATTATATACCTTCAAGATCTGGAGCGATTTGTAACGATGGTTCTTTTTCACAAGCAACAGGAAGTGGTGCATGTTCACATCATGGAGGGGTGAGTTATTGGGTGAATTAAATTTTAAAAAACTATATATGACTATACTAGCTTATCAAATAATAATATTCTTCATTATTCAGCTATCATCATTTTTTGGAAAAAAAATAAGAAATATTGTTATTTTTTTGTCAATCATATTTACAATCATTGAGGTGTTTACAACTTGGTTAACTTTATTACAATTTGTTACAATTTTTGTGTCGTATCAAGTTTCTAAAATATGGTTTAATGATAAAGTACATATTAAAAAAGAAGAAGATTTAGTAAGATTTGATGATTATGATGAAAAAGGAAGAAGATTTTATAGAGAAGTTGACTTGAATGACAGTAATATAGATGATGGATTAAGAGATAAAGCTGTAAAAAGTAAAAGAATTGAAGAATTAGCTAGAGAAGGTTTAAAAAATAATCCGAAACTAAATAAAATGATGAAGGATCATATGGATAATATGATTAATAGAAATGAATCCGTCTCACAACTGAGGCGGATTTTTTTTTTGTTATTATTGAGGGTTTTCGTATATTTATATCTGATAATCATACAGTTGTTTATGAATTTTAAGCATTACAATCAAAATCAGTTGGTTTTGTTTCCTTATAGTTTTGAGGATTTGATTCCCGAAAATCATCCTGTTCGGATCGTTAATGATATTTTGGAGAAGGTAAACATTGACCCGCTCCTGAAAGCTTACAGCAAAGAAGGAAATCCCAGTTATCATCCCGTGATGATGCTCAAGGTGATGGTTTTTGCGTATATGAACAATATTTATTCATCGCGGAAAATCGAAAAAGCGCTTCGTGAAAACATCAACTTCATGTGGCTCTCCAACCTGAGCATCGTGGATCACAATACCGTGAACCGTTTTCGTACCCATAAACTTGAAGCCGCCTTCAAAAATATTTTCTCACAGGTGGTTTTGCTTTTGGCAGAAGAAGGTTTGGTGAGCCTGAAACAGGTGTTTGTAGACGGAACCAAAATTGAAGCACAGGCGGGTCGCTACACTTTTGTCTGGGCAAATGCCATCAAAACCAACAAAGAAAAAATGCTTCGTCAGCTGGAAGAGCTCTGGAAATACGCTCAAAGTGTGGCAAAGGAAGAAGATAAAGACCCTGCACTGCCGGAGTTCAAAGAGATCAGCAAAGAAAAAATCCGGCAAACGGCAGAAAATATC
>NZ_JAAGKM010000024.1 GCF_019308355.1 Empedobacter falsenii
CATATTTTAGAACTTGTAGTTTTTTACTATAAGTTAAATAAGCTGCTATTTCTTTTGTCTTTTTAATCATCATAAAGCTATATTAGTTTTTTACTAATTTAGTCTACGAGGATATGACGTACCCACATATAGAAATGGGTTGACAATGGATAGACGCTACCCTGGTACACATTTATCAGGAAGTAATCCATTATACACTATTCTTGCTACAGCAAATGAAGTAATTGAATATATTCCTGAACAACAAATTATTGTTTCTAAAGGAGTTTTAGTTCAAAATCCATAGGATTGAGAAACATTTGTAAAACTAAAATCCGTTCGACTATCGAACGGATTTTTTTATATTTTGATTACTAACTTTCTATTTTTATTGTTTTCAACAATTCTGGTAAAACGGTATTCGTAAATTCTTCTTGGGCTTCGATTAACAAAGGTTTATAATCGTGATAACGATTAGAAAAATGACCTAAAATTAATTTCTTTACATTGGCTTGTTTCGCAATCATTCCAGCTTCTTTTGCAGTTGTATGCCCTGTGTAAACCGCTAAATCTTTCAATTCGTGTAAAAATGTTGATTCGTGATATAACAAATCGACATCTTTTATAATTGGAACAATATCTGGTTTATATTTTGTGTCCGAACAAAACGCGTAACTCAAGGACTTTTGAGCATCAAATGTTAAATAATCATTCGGAATTATTTTTCCAGATTCTAACGTAAAATCTTTTCCATTTTTCAAATTTTGATAATCGCAGATTTCAATTTCTGGAAATTCCTCGATCGTATCCATATTCAATTTTCGAGGTTTTGGCTTTTCTCGAAAAAGATAACCATTTGTATAAACTCGGTGATTTAGCGGAATAGAATAAACTTCAACTTTATCATCTTCAAAAACTAAAACAGATTCTTTTGTATGCAATTCGTTGAAAATAATCTCGAATGAGTTATTAGATTCTGTTAAACGTAATTGTGTTGTAATAAATTCCTCAATTCCTTTCGGACCATGGATATGCAAAGGCATATCGCGACCAAGTAATTGAAGTGTGGAAATTAATCCAATCAATCCAAAAACATGATCGCCATGTAAATGCGATATAAAAATGTGGTTTATTCGGTTGAATTTTGCCTTCGCTTTTCGCAATTGTACTTGTGTTCCTTCTCCGCAATCAATCAAAAAATAGCGTTCTGCGATGTTTAATAATTGAGCGGTCGGATGCGTAAAAGCTGTTGGTAATGCTGAATTAAATCCTAATATTGTTAGTTGTAAACTCAATTTACGTTTAGATTAGTTAAAAAATCGTTTAATTTTTCGACAGCTTTTCCTCGGTGGCTAATTGCATTTTTTTCTTCAGGAGACATTTGTGCAAAAGATTTTGAAAAACCATCAGGAATAAAAATCGGATCGTAGCCAAAACCATTGTCACCCATAATTTCAGTTGCAATAGTTCCATTCACTCGTCCTTCGAAAAAATATTCCTTTCCATCCAAAATTAAACAGAAAATAGAAATAAAATACGCTTTTCGATTTGTTTTTCCTTCCAATTCTTTCAACGCTTTTGCAATATTATCTTCGTCTTTTCCTGTGCCAGCATATCGAGCAGAATATACACCAGGTGCTCCATTTAACGCTTCTATCACTAATCCAGAATCATCTGCAAAGATATTTTTCCCAGTTTTATCGAAAATAGTTTTCGCTTTTAATTGCGCATTTTCTTCGAAAGTTGTACCAGTTTCTTCAATTTCATCAAAGAAATTAATATCAGTCAACGATTTCATCGATAGGTAAGAAGGTAACATTTTTGTAACTTCTTTTACTTTATTGTTGTTATGTGTGGCAAAAATTAATTCCATTTATATTGTTTTTTGTTCTGTTTTTTTGATTAATAAATAGACAGATAAAATTCCGATAAGTGTCATTCCTCCAATTAATAAATAATCTCTTTGCGCAAAAACTTCGCCTTCCATATCGCCCTGCATTAGCATTAACGAGTACGAAAGAGTGTTGTTTAGGAAATGTAATAACATAGGTAAAAACAACGATTTTGTGCGATAATAAACTATTCCAAAAATGATTCCTAAAAGTCCAGCTCCTATAAATTGCCAAGGATTCATATGTGCACATCCAAAAATAAATCCATTGATTAAGATTGCAGTTGTAGGATTTACATTGAAATTTAGCATTCCTTTCAAGATTATTCCTCTGAAAATAATTTCTTCGAAAATTGGAGCCAAAATACAAATCATAATAAATCCAGCGATTTTGTAATCTAACATCATTTCAAAAGAAGCTTGAAAGATTTTATAGATTTCTTCTAAAGGTCCAGTTGTTGGAATTAAACTTGTTGCAACCTCGGCTAAAGGCAAAAGAAATAACCAACAAGCTATTGATAATATGAGCTGAATTGGAGTAAAAGAATGTTTGATATCTTTTAAAATTGATGCAAATTTAGTTTGTGTCAACATCAATAAAATAACAATTGCGCAAACCGTTCCTGTTAAAAATCCTAACGGTAAAAGTAAGTGATTAAGCGGTTTGTAAAAAAGTGCTGGAGCAGAAACAAGTCCGCCAGCAAACTGCATTATAATCACTGCAATTGCGCTATACAAAAGAGCTTTTCCAATACCAAAACTTAGTTTATTTTCTTGCTTAGGAACAAATTCTTCAAATGGAGAGGTGTTATTCATGATGATAAGGTTTACCCTGCAATATACTAAATCCTCGGTAAATTTGCTCAGTCAAAAATAGACGAACCATTTGATGCGTAAATGTCATATTGGATAAAGACATTTTTTTATTTCCACGATTGTAAACAGATTCGTCAAAACCATAAGGACCACCAATCACAAAGACAAGATTTTTGACAGATTGATTCATGTAATTCTGAATATCATCTGCAAATTGCTTCGAAGTAGGTTGTTTTCCTTTTTCATCCAAAATAATAACAAAATCTGTATTGATGATTTTATTCAAAATTTGCTCAGCTTCTTTTTGTTTTTGTTGAATTTCGGACAAATTTTTACGATTTTTGATGTCAGGAATTTCAATTCTTTGATAATTAATGTGCGAAGGCAATCGATTTTCATACTTTTGTAATAGCATTTCGATGGCTTTTTCGTCTGTTTTACCGATACAAATGGTCGTAATATTCATTCAAAATTATTTATTGAGACAAAAATATGCGCATTCTACAAGATTTTAAAACATATACAGGAATAAATTATTTTCGAGATTGGTCGAAAACAAAATTGATGAACAAAAATACGGGCATCACGGTATATGATTTCTTGAAAGTTTTTTGGATTCGCGTCATGAAAGGTAATTTTCCGTTGCGTTCGGCGGCAGTTTCGTGGATTTTATTTTTTAGTATGTTTCCATTTTTGCTTTTTTTGTTTAGTATTTTACCGCATTTGGTTTATTACCAAGAAATAAAAAACTTGCTATTTACACAACTTCTTCCTCAACTTTTACCTAAACATGTGAGCAATGAAGTGATTTCGTATATTGATAAAACGACGGCTGTACAAGGAAAACGTAAAGTGAATTATTTCTTGATTTTGATTACAATTTTTATGTCATCCAACGGAATACAAGGGATTATAAATGGATTTAATGTTTCGTATCAAGATGTTTATGTAAAGCGAAAAAACTCAAAATCGAGAATGATTTCGATAATTTTAACCTTGTTTTTTACAGTTTTTATTGTGTTACAAGTGTTTTTATCTTATTCGACATCAATTATTTGGAAATACTTAACCAACGTTTCATTTTTAAGTAAACTTGGACAATTTTCGTATTTAATCAACTATTTTTCGGTATTTATTTTTTATTTTGTTTCGATGTGTATGTTGTATTATTTCGGACCAAATCACAAAAAATCGCGTAGTACAGTTATTCCAGGGGCATTGTTAACTTCTGTTTTGTTCTTGTTAACTGTGATTGGTTTTAATTCGTATTTAAGTTATTTTACAAATATTGATTTGTTTTATGGATCGCTTGGATTAGTGATGATTATGATGATTTTTGTTTACATCAATGTTATTTTGATGTTAGTTGGTTATGAATTGAATATGTCAATTAATTACACCAAAAATTACGAATACGTTAATCATATTGACAATAATCGATTCATTAATTTGGATAAATTTTAAGGTTCATTTAAAAGATGCCCGCAGGTTTTGCAATAAATAGCACCATCTAGGTGGTAATCATCGCCACAATTGCGACATCTTTGCGTGTTTGTAGGAATATCTTCCTTATGTTTAGCCGCTTTATTCATTTCCATAGTTACAATACTTGTGGGAACAGCAATTACACCATAACCTATAATCATTACAACAGAAGCTAAAAATTGTCCCAAACCAGTGACAGGAGAAATATCGCCATAACCTACTGTTGTTAAAGTGACAATTGCCCAATAAATACTGATTGGTATACTTGTGAAACCAGATTCAGGATGATCATGTTCAACCATATACATGATAGAGCCAATTACAACAACAATTAATACTACAAATGATAAGAAAACGATGATTTTATCTTTACTTTCTTTCAGCCCTAACACCAACACATTTTTCCCACGTGTAAATCGTGTAAGGTTAAAAATTCTGAAAATACGTAGCAATCTTAAAATACGAATACTTGCTAGGTACTTACTTGTAGGTAAAACTAAACCAAGATAAAATGGTAAAATAGACAATAAATCAATAACTCCATAAAAACTAAAAATATATCGCCAACGATTTTTAACACAATAGATTCTTAATAAATATTCTATAGTAAACAAAAAGGTTAAAATCCATTCTAAAGATACTAAAACTGTGTGGTGTCTTGCGTTAATTGCCGGAATAGACTCCAACATAACTAAGCCAACACTCAATAAAATTAAAAGTAATAAAGAGATGTCAAAAAGTTTTCCATAAGGTGTATCAGCTTCAAAAACTATATCGAATATTTTTTGTTTTAGCTTCTTTTCTTCATCAGCCCCCATTCTTTTTAGATAAGGAAATATACCTTTAAACATTAGTTTATATTTTTGGAATGAGCTAAATTAGGAAAAAATTTTAGTATGAATATTCTATTGACTGGTGGAAGTGGATTAATTGGTTCAGAATTAACAAAGATTTTAATTAAAAATGGACATCAAGTTCGTATTTTGACAAGAGAAAAAGAGATTGAACATCCTTTTTATCATTGGGAGAAAGATACAATTGATGAAAAAGTTTTTGAAAATTTGGATGGAATTATTCATTTGGCTGGAAGCTTAATTGCGAAAAGATGGACAAATTCTTACAAAAAAGAAATTTTTTCGAGTAGAGTTGATACAGCGAATTTACTTTTTGAGTATGTCAAAAAATTGAATATTGATTTGAAATTTTTTATCTCCGCGTCTGGAACTGCTTATTATGGACAAATTACTTCGAACAAAATTTTCAAAGAATCTGATGAACCGAATATTGATTTTTTAGGTAAAGTTTGTGTCGCATGGGAAAATGCTGCTTATCAGTTCGAAAAAATAGGTGCAAGAGTGGTTTGTCTTAGAACTTCTTTTGTTTTGTCTAAAAACGGCGAAGGTTTCAAATTATTAAAAAAACCTATTCAACTTGGTGTAGGAGCAAATCTAGGTAACGGAAAACAATGGATGCCTTGGATACATAATGCGGATTTGTTACAGATTTATGCGCAAGCTGTCGAGGATGAAAAAATGAATGGAAGTTATAATGCCTCGTCACCAGAAAATATCAATCATTCAAATTTCAATCATATGTTAGCGAAAAAAATGAATAAACCGTTTTTTATGCCAAATATTCCTGCTTTTGTAATGAAATTAGCGTTAGGTGAAATGAGTGATTTGGTTTTGAAAGGCTCTCGAATTGACGCAACTAAAATTCAAGAAACAGGTTTCGAATTTCAATATCCTACCTTAGAAAAAGCGTTGGAGGAGTTGATAGAAAAGTAACGAAAATTTTATTTAGATTATTCTTTATATCCTATTGCGTATCCGTACTTTCGCAAGAATTACAAATTGAAATGAAATTAAAAATTACTTTACTCTTTTTATTTATTGCATTATATACAAATGCGCAATCGAAAGATTTAAAATTCGGAAAAATTTCGGAGCAAGAAATTAACTTAACTCAAGTTCCTTTCGAGAAAAACGCAGATGCTGTTATTCTGTCGGAAGAAGGAAAAATGGATTTAACTTCGTCTAATTATTATTTGACTGTAAAACGAAGAATCAAAATTCTAACTGATAAAGGACTTGACGAAGCAAATATACAACTGAATTATTACAGCAAGAATAGAAATGAATCTATAAGCGGAATCAAGGGAAGTACAATTAATATTGTAAATGGAGTGGAGCAAATAACTCCGATTGATGAGAAAGAAATTTTTGATGTTTCTCTAAATGAATTGTATGCTGCAAAACGTTTCACTTTTCCAAATGTAAAAGTTGGTTCTATTATCGAGTATACTTATATCAAAAGTAGTGAATACAATTTTTCTATTGATGCATGGAATTTTCAACACGATATACCAACGCTTTCGAGCAAGTTTCGATTAAATAATCAGGCTTATGGTACATATTCGATTATTACAATTGGTGATGGTTTGAATACAAAGTATAAAGGTAAATCTAGTTCAACGGAATGGTTATTACATAATATCCAAAGTTATAATCAATTAAAATACGTTTATAATCCTGAAGATCAAAGTGAACGAATTAAAATTCAGGCAGCTAATTATCATACAGATGGAGCAAAGAAAACTACGATGAGCGCGTAGATAGATTTGATTCAAGATATAAATGCACAATATGATTTGTATCGAAATCCTTCTGCAATCAGAGATGTTGCGCAAAATATTCCGAATGGAAAAGATGAGGTAGAAACTTTGAAAAATGTGATTGAATATATTGATTCAAATGTAAAATGGAATAGATTTTATGGAATTATTCCAACGCGTTCGAACAAAACTTTATTGAAAGAAAAGTCTGGTTCTACGGCAGATATGAATCTTTTATTGAATGAAATTTTAACAGCTAAAGGTTTCGAAACTTCGATGGTTATGTTTAGTAGTCGTCATCATGGACAAATTTTGTTTTCTTATCCAATTGTCAATCAATTCAATTCTGTTTTAACAGTTGTGAAATTAAATAATGGTGCTTCAAATATTATCTTAGATGCTTCAAAATTAAATAAAGAACAAATCGAATTTGGACCTTTAGATGTGTTTAATTATCATGGAATTGTCATCAAAAAAGGTGAAGCTTCGTTTGTAAAGTTGAATCAAAAATTGTCTTATTACGAATCATCATTAAAGTATGATTTTATGAGTAATGGAAATTTAATTCTTTATCGTAAAGACAAATTCAATGATTATTTTTATGATGATGCTGCAGACGAAGAAAATGTTTTGAATAGATATTTGACTGAATCTTTAGATGTGCGTTTAGACGAAGAAATTAATGATAAAACGGTTTTTGATACTGATTCTTACGTTAAAAATTATAAAGCAAAAGCTGTAATTCCGAATGCTCCATTTTATACATTTATAAATCCTTTGCGCGAATTTCTAAAACAATATACTTTTGAAGATAAAAATCGTCAGCGCAAAATAGAATTTAATTATCCTTATTTGTTTAATATTCAGGTGAAATCTAAAATTCCAGATGGTTACGAAGTGATAATTGATGAAAAATACAAAGCACATCACAAAACTGAGCTTGGTTTAGAGTATTATCAGGAAGCAAAAGTGAAAGATGGACAATTGATACTAGCAATTCAATTTTTATTGCCAGAAGGTGTTTATGAAGCGGATAAATACAATGAATTGAAACAATTTTTTGAGAAAATAAAAACAGAATCTCTGAAAGAAGTTTTAATGAAAAAGAAATAAATAAAATCCCGCACTGAATTTTTCAGTGCGGGATTTTATTTATTATTCAATCACCATCAAATTACAACCTCGCACATCCGAATGATCGAAACGTCCTAAGATTTCAAATTGATTGTGAGTTATTTTTTTACCTAAATCATCAGTTGCAATAAAACTAATCGAATTGTAATTTGCCAAATCAATCACATTCACGCCACCTGTTTTTCCCTCTTCAACATATTGGAAAGGATCTTCGGTTTCTCTGATCAAAATTCGCATCCAATTTGGCGATTTAAACGTCAAATCTCCTCGAGAATAACCTTGCGAAAGCAATTCCGTCATTCCATATTCCGAATGAATTTCATTTGTTCCGAAACCATTTTTCAAAATTGAATGCAATTCTTCGCGCGTAATTTCTTTCTTGCGACCTTTCATTCCGCCAGTTTCCATCACAATTGTGTGCTGCAAATTCATTTTATAATTTTCGACAAAATCTAATAAAGCAAATGAAACACCAATCAAAATTGCTTTCTTGCCCGTTTTTTCGTGCGCAATAAGATTTTCGTACAATTCATCGTGATTATACAAATAGAAACCACTTTTATCGCTACCAGATTTCTCAATCCAATACTCCACCATATCAATCAAAGACGAACCTGTACGCTCCAAATACGAAGGCAAAAGCGCGAAAATAGTATAATCGGGAAGTGGACCATAAAATTGTTCGAAACATTTTTCTAAACTGTAATGATACAATGCCAAATCCGTTACTAAATGTTTACTTGTCGCCATTCCAGTTGTTCCAGAACTTGTAAAAATCTTTTCCACTTCACGATTTCCTGAAATCAATTCAAATTTTTTAAAAAACTGAATCGGTAAAAAAGGAATTTCGTTTGTGTGTTTTACAGTAGAATAATCAACGTTCAAGAAATTTAAGAAGTTTTTGTACACTTCATTTTCTTGCGCTTGATAACGGAAAACTTCCAATGCTACGTTTTGGAAATCTTCTTCGGATTGAATAGAAAAAATTTGCTTTGAATCAAACATTTTGCAAAATTACAAAATAGAGTAGAAGTGAGCGAAGTAATTATATTATTTTATAAATAAAACCGTCAATTCGAGTGAAATTCGTTTAGAATTTTGTGTCGAGAATAAGGTTTTAGAAGATAAAATTCATCTTAATTCTCGATACAATTTTTAGAAATATATTTCTAAAAATCACTCGAATTGACGAATTTTAATTCAAGACAAGTTATTATTTAAAATATTCATCAAAATGATGTTTGAATAAAGTTGACATCGTTTCAGATTCTAAACCATATAAAGTAATTTCAAATTCAAATACGTCATCAGAAATTTCAATTCCAGAAATAGAACTTCCCCAACTTTTTAATTCTTCTTTAAAATCATTATAATAAATTCTAAGATTTGGAATAATCGCTGTGTCTATCAATCTTTCTTTTTCAGAATCATAATTTATATGGATGTTATTTGCTAAACAATAATTTTTGAATAATAAATAAGGAGATTCAATATCTATAAAATTTATTTTGCCATAAACAACTCCCATCGGAACATCTGCAAATTCAAATTCTGTAGTTCCAATAATTTGTTCTTCAAGCTTTATTGTAAATGTAGTAGCCATGCAATAAATTTCTTTAAACTTACAAAAATCTACTGATTTTTTAGCTTAACAATTGTTGCATTGGCTTTGTAAAGATGATCGCCAAGAATTTCGTAATTCTGAATTAGATCTTTGTAGAAAAGCGCACTTGTAGTCAAAAGTTTCTCTTTTTCGATCGTCTTCATTAAATTTGCTTCGGCTTCTTTGTAAATTGTATTAATCGTTTTTTCGATAAACTCCGCTTGTTTGATAGAAACTTCTTCTTGTGTTTCGTTCAAATTTTGATTTAGAATACGCGTTGTTTGATCCAAATTATTTTGAAATTCGACCAAATACGTTCTCATTTTTGGTGTAAAATAACTATTTGTCATTCTACGACGACGATGAATAGAAGAAATCTTAATCGCAATATCGCCCACACTTTCCAGATGATGACAAAGTGTAATTAGTTGATGAATCGCAATTGTATTTTCGTTTGGTAAATCTAAATCAGCAATTTCATTCAAAAATTCATTGACTTCTCTCTCCAATTGATCACCTTCTTTTTCCAGTTCCAAAATTCGTTCACGAAAAACCAAAATCTTTTCTTCATCACTTTCAGTAATCATTCGCCCAAGCGTATAAATCGTTTGTTTCGTTGTAGAAGCGAGTTTCAGAAGTTTTTTGTTGGCTTCATTTTTATATAGGTCAGAATTTGTTCCGAATGGAATTGCATAAAATTCTAATTTATTGTCTGCTGATTTTACAGAGAAATATTTTTTCTGACAATAGAAAGCTATTTTATTGATAAAAGGCGTAAACAAAATGACCCCGACGAAATTACTAATAGTATCAAAAGTAATCAGTTGAACAGCGATATTTGATGAAATTGTTGTTCCAATAAATTTTAAAACAAAATTTGCAATCAACATAAAAATCAACGCAATTACAATATTGAAAAATGTATGAAATGCTGCGACAACTTTCGTGTATTTATCTCCAATTGCGGCAACTAAATGCGCTGTAAAAGTTGTTCCTATATTTGCTCCCAAAACAATCATTGCAGCTAATTCGATAGGTAAACCTTTGCTCGCTAATAAAATTGCAATCGTAATTGATGCTGATGAAAAGTGGACTAAAACCGTTAGTAATATTCCAAATAGAATAAATAACAAATTAGTCAAAAAACCATAATGCGATAATTGCTGAAAGAATTCTTGTAACTTCTGATGACTTTCGATAGAAGGTAAAAAAGTTTTCAGGAAATAAAGCGAAAGAAAAAGTAAGGAAAGCGAAAATAAAATTCCACCTACTTTTCTTTGGTTACGTTTTTTCGATAAATAAAATGGAAAAGCCACCAGTATAAGAGGCAATGCAATTTGTACCAAATCGAATTTCATTCCGAAATAGACCAACCACAATGTAAGCGTAGTTCCGATATTTGCGCCTAATATTAAGCCAAATGCTTTTCGCAAATTAATCAATCCAGCATTTACAAATCCCAATATAAACACACTCGCAGCCGAGGAAGATTGTATAGCTGTTGTAAAAAAAGTACCTGTAACAATTGTCGATAAATTGTTTTTGGTTAATTTGTTTAGAGTGCGTTTAAAATTCGATCCAGATAACGCTTGTAAATTTTCGCTTAATAGTTTTATCGCAAAAATGAACAAAGCAATTGCTCCGAAAAGTTGCAAAATTTGTATGATAAGATGCATTAATGATTAATTGACTACAAAAATAGGGACTCTAATGTAAATAGAATATTATCTTTTTTACTTTTATTGAAAAAAAGTTTAATCTTTTTTTGAATTCTAAAATTCTGATTTTCAAAATTGAAGTAAATTTTTAGAAAAAACTTCTACTTTTTTTTGAAAAAACATTTGCGAGATTCGAAAAACTGCCCTAATATTGCACCACGAAAAAGGAACAATACTTCTTTCGAGAAATGAATATCCTGTTTTCAATTTGAAATATACAAATAATAATATTTTTGCCGATGTAGCTCAGCTGGCTAGAGCAGCTGATTTGTAATCAGCAGGTCGTGGGTTCGAGTCCCTCTATCGGCTCAGCAAAAATATAGGTCGGGGAGATACTCAAGCGGCCAACGAGGACGGACTGTAAATCCGTTGGGTAACCTTCGCAGGTTCGAATCCTGCTCTCCCCACTAAAAAGCCGATGTAGCTCAGCTGGCTAGAGCAGCTGATTTGTAATCAGCAGGTCGTGGGTTCGAGTCCCTCTATCGGCTCCAAAAAAGTTTATATTTTACTTTTAAAACAAAAATAAAAAATCGCCGATGTAGCTCAGCTGGCTAGAGCAGCTGATTTGTAATCAGCAGGTCGTGGGTTCGAGTCCCTCTATCGGCTCTTCTTTTTTGAAGAATACTTTATTATTAGGCGGGGAGATACTCAAGCGGCCAACGAGGACGGACTGTAAATCCGTTGGGTAACCTTCGCAGGTTCGAATCCTGCTCTCCCCACAATCCATTTTAAATATTTGGAAAAGCAAATCATCAAATCTTTTGATGATTTTTTTATTAATGTGAGCATCAAAAAAAAAGCCCTTTTTAAAGGACTTTTTACTTGATGATGTTCTTAATAATTTCTATTGAATATACATTCGAAATCTTTTCTATAAAACTATTAAAATCTAATGTAGAATGATCGTCGGCATCATCTGATATTGTTCTTATGATGATAAAAGGAATATCAAATTCGTAACAAACTTGTGCTACTGCAGCGCCTTCCATTTCGACACAAAGTATTTCGGGTAAGTTTTGTTGTAATTTTTCTTTCTGAGAATTTGTCGAGAAAAATAAATCTCCAGATCCAATTAAACCAACATGTAGTTGAGGCTGATGAATATTAAATTTATCCAAATCTTTTTCAGAAATCACATTATGCAAATGTTGCTCTTCTAAAATTTCTAAAATAGCTGTTGTCGCAACTTCTAATTGAGAAGAATCAGCCTCAAAATAAGCTTTTCCTAACATTGGGATTTCGTAAGCAGGAAAAAGAGGTTGAGCATTCATATCATGTTGAATCAAACTTTGCCCTAGAACAATATCTCCAATTTTTACATCAGCATGAATTCCACCTGCAACACCTGTAAAAATCAATTCAGAAACGTTAAATTCAAGGATTAAGGTTGTAACCGTAGCAGAGGCAGCAACTTTACCAACACGAGAATAAACGACCACAACTTTTTGATTGTTTAATTTTCCAGTAAAATAACTTCTTCGACCAATTTTATGTTCTTGCTTGTTTGTTAATAAATTGACTACACCGTTTATTTCTTGCGGTATAGCGCCTATTATTCCTATTATTCTTTCGCTCATCTTTCCAATTTGAAAGCGAAGTTACCAATTTATTTTCTGTATTTGTAAACCGAACAATAAATCTCATAAATTAAGATAAATGGCAAACAAATGATAATCAAACATGTATTTAGAAGATTTTTTATCATCTTACAAAAGTAGAGTTTTTTCAGAATATGTTAAAAATCAATTGTGAATTAGTCTTGGCTTGTTGTATTTTTGTAGCATAAAAGTTTGAAATGAAAAAATTATCTATAGCGATTATATGCTGTGCATCAGTAATGCTGATGAATTGTACGAATAAAACAGAAGAAAAACCAGTTGAACAACCTGCTAAATCTGCTGTTACAGTGGAAGAACCAACGGAAATTGTAGAGGGTGTAATTAGAAAATCTGGAGTTGAGTGGACGGCTTATAAAACAACAGAAAAAGTGGCTGTTTCAGGACGTTTTGATGTTGTTTTGGTGAAAGACGCAAAAGAAGATGGAAAAACGCCTCAAGAAGTTTTAGAAGGTGCAAATATTATAGCGACAGTTGCTACATTAAATTCTGATCAAATTGATCGTGATCAAAAATTGAAAGATATTTTGTTTGGAAATATGATTAATACAAGCGAAATCAAAGGTCAATTACATTTCAGAGATGGTAAAACTTTCTTGAATTTAACGTTGAATAATGCTTCTAAAGAATACGAAGTAAAATCAACGTTTGAGAACAATGTTTTTTCAATTGAAACAGATGTTGATTTGATGGATTTTAACACAGGAAAAGCAATAGAAGCTCTTAATCAAGCTTGTTTAGAATTACACAAAGGTGCAGATGGCGTTTCTAAAACATGGAGCGAAGTACACATCAAAGGTCAAGTAGAATTTAGCGATAGTTTCGGTAAATAATTCAAAAAATAAATAATTAATTTTAAGGCTACAATTTTTTGTAGTCTTAATTTTTATAAATAAATCAGTAAAAAATGAATTGGGTAATTTTACTAATTGCAGGATTGTGCGAAGTCGGTTTCGCATCATGTCTTGGAAAAGCAAAAGAAGCAACCGGAAATGACACGTATTTATGGTATGGTGGTTTTTTATTTTTCTTAACGTTGAGCATGGTTTTGTTGGTAAAAGCAACGCAAACATTACCAATCGGAACGGCTTATGCAGTTTGGACAGGAATTGGAGCAGTCGGAACAGTTTTAGTAGGAATTTTTATTTTTAAAGAACCAGCAAGTTTTTGGCGCGTTTTCTTCTTAACGACTTTAATTTGCTCTATTATTGGGTTAAAATTTGTGTCAAATTAACTGAAATTAAAGTGTTGATTTATGGAGAATTTTAATGTTTTTGATCAAGAGGAATTTATTCAGCAAACTGTTGAAAATAAACGTTTGAAAAAAGATTTGATTAAGACGATTTTTATTCAGCATGGTTATTTAATTATTTCTCAAAATGACCAAGAAATTAAACTAAAACAACACGATGTTTTCTTCCCAGAACCTAATAAATCTTACCAAATAATTTCAAAATAATCTGATTTAGAATTGTTGAGTTTAGTTTTAACCAAAAAGATTTTAGATACATCGATTATCGATTTGAGTGGTTATGAATACAACCAATTTTTTGGTGAAGGTAGAATCAATAATTATCATTTCAATGAAATAGAATTTTCTGCTTTAATCGAACTTTTATTGCAATTGAAGTTGCGTTTGCAAGAGAAATTGACCAAATTCGTACGCTATTTACAGTTCAATTTATTTTATGCGATTGTTTACACAACGTTTAGCGAACTTTCGAAACAACAAACAATTATTGTAAGAAAAGGAACGCGAAAAGATGATATTGTAAAGCGTTTTTTGAATGATTTAAATAAGAGTTATACAGAAAACAGAGATGCAAAATATTATGCAGATAAATTGAATATTACAGTACGATATTTAACTGAATGTTGCAAATCAATAACAGGTAGAACGACAAAAGAATTAATCAGTTCTGTTGTGATTCGTGAATCGAAAGTATTGTTGAGTGAAACAACTAAAACAATCTCTGAAATTTCGAATGAGTTAAACTTTTCTGACCAATATTCATTCGGAAATTTTTTCAAAAAACATCTAAAAATTAGTCCAACTCAATTTAGAAAAAGTTTACAATAACTTCCGTTTTGGACATCTTTAGGCTACTTTTCAAACTTTTTTTTATCTCGATTTTTATCATCTTTGTTACTATCAAAAGGGTCACTATAATTTTATAGTAAAACAGAGGTGTTTTTTGATGGCGAAAGCTAACAAAAGTGAGTAGAGTATTACTAAAAGTTTATATCACCTCTGTTTTTTCTAAAATAATGTTTTTAAAATTAATAGTTCCGAAAAAGTTTAAAATAGTTCTAAGTTTACTGATATTTGAAAAGAAGTAATCCAAAAACCTAAAATGATTATTTTGACCATTTGACAAAAAACAAAAAGAGAACCTAAAAAATTAAGTTCTCTTTTTCTATATTTTATAGATATTTAAGTGGAAAATCACCTTTTATTGAAAGGTGATTTTTTTATGCTTTAAATAATTCATTCAAGTTTACTCCACCGAAGTTTCCTGAACTCATCATCAAAAATACTTTATCTTTTTTATCTAAACTTTCGATATAATCTTGCAATTGTTCACCATTTGTAAATACCAAAATAGAATCATCTCCAAAGGCTTTTTTGATATCTTCTGGAGAAATCATTTCCATACGTTTTATTTCTAATGCTTCTGGGCTATACATTACAATTTTGATATCAGTTTTGTCTAAAGCACCTTTGTATTGCACCAAAAACTCAGGATTCAAAGACGAATAGGTGTGGATTTCTAAACATCCTACAACTGTTTTATCTGTATATTGTTCTTTTACTGCATTCGTAACTGAAGTTACTTTACTTGGCGCATGGGCAAAATCTTTATACGCAACAAAATCAGAAGTACGATTAATTAATTCCAAACGTTTAGATGCTCCTTTGAATGATTGAATTGCTTCGTTGAAATCATCATCCATTACACCTAATTGTTTACAAATTGCACGAGCACCTTCTAAATTCATCAAGTTATGATTACCAAAGACTTCTAACGGAATTGGTCCATCTTCTGTTTCGATAAAAGTGATTCCATTTTCGATAAAATGTTCTGGTAAATGATAAGGGAATTTCTTGATTGCTTTCTCCGTTTCTTCTACCACTTTAACAACTTCTTCGTCTGTTTCGTTGTAAATTAAAGCACCTCCATTCACGATAGATTCTACGAATTTTGAGAATTGAGAAGTGTAATCTGCAAACGTTGGAAAAACATTGATATGATCCCAAGCAATACCTGAAATCAACGCAATATTTGGTTGATACAACAAGAATTTTGAACGACGATCTAAGGCAGATGATAAATATTCATCACCTTCCATAATCATAAATTCGTTGTCTTCTGTCAATTTTACCATCACATCAAAACCATCCAATTGCGCACCAACCATATAATCAACATCGATATTATGATAATGCAAAACGTGAAGAATCATTGATGTAATTGTCGTTTTTCCATGCGAACCACCAATTACAACACGCGTTTTATCTTTTGATTGTTCGTACAAATATTCTGGATATGAATAGATTTTTAAACCTAATTCTTGAGCACGTAACATTTCAGGATTATCAGCGTGAGCATGCATTCCCAAAATCACAGCATCTAAATCTGTTGTAATTTTTTCTGGAAACCAACCCATTTCTTCTGGTAAAATTCTACGTTGGTCCAAACGTGTTTTCGAAGGTTCGAAAATTGCGTCGTCAGAACCTGTTACTTGATATCCTTTTTCGTGCAAAGCAATCGCCAAATTGTGCATTGCACTTCCACCAATTGCAATAAAATGAACTTTTTTCATTTTGTATGTTGTATTCTTTTAGTCTTTTTTATTTTCTTCGTCGTAGCCCATTTCTTCGAAATCATCAAACTCTTCGTCGTCTTCATTCAAATAATCATCCAATGATTTTTCACTATTTTCAGCAAGAATTTCGTCCATTGGTCGAACTTTATTAAATTCTGGTGCTTGCTCAATTGCATTCATAATTTTTTTCATGATTGCATCACTCGAATCATTTTCATAATCGATTTCCAAAGGCTCTTTGAATGTCATTGTCGCATTAATTCCACGTTTTTTAATACGCAAACCTTTTTTATCAAAAGCTCTACGAAAACCATCAATTACAACTGGAATTACAATTGGTTTATTTTTCTTGATTAAATGTGCAGTTCCACGACGACCAGGTGCAAACGCAGTTGTAGTCCCTTGCGGAAATGTTACTACCCAACCACTTTGCAACGCAATATCAATATTGTTAATTTCGCTTAAATCTACTTTTCTATTTACATTTTCTCCTTTTGCACGCCACGTTCTTTTTACGGTAACCGCTCCTGTGTAGGCGAATAATTTCGTCAAAAGATTATCTTTCATTGTTTCTTCAGCGGCAACGTAATAAAAGTCAATCTTAGGATTAAGTAAATAAATTGGATTTTTGATGGTATCAATAAAACCATTTTTTACACTACAAAATACATGATACATCGCGAAAACATCAGCAAAATAAGTTTGATGATTCGAAACGAATAATACATTTTGAGCTGGCAAATGAACCAAGTTTTTTGTACCGCTAACTTTTAATTTATTAAAACCATTGTAACGGTTATAAGTAAATGATCCTAATAAGAAAATTAACGTCCTTTTTAGGAAATATAAATGTCCAAATGAATCGCGAAATGCGTTCTTTTTCTTTGCTTTTTGAGACACGAGTTCTTAATTGTTTAAGTTACAAATTTAATACGATTTTTAGATAATCTTTAAATTCTTCTAAAATCATTGCCGTTGCGCCCCAAAGAAATTCATCATCACCAATGTTATAACCAGGAATTTCGACAACTTGACCAGAAAATTCTCTCTCAAAAACTTCGTAATCAGCATTCAAAAAAGCTTCCAAATTTAATGGAACAACGTATTGTACTTCGCGCTCATCTGGATTGAAATGTGGTTCTCCATGATAAATTCCGATGTAAGGATAAACCAAGAAATTACTTGGCGGAATATACATTTCGCTCAATTGTCTTACAATCTCAATGTTTTCGTACTCTACACCAAGTTCTTCCATAGTTTCGCGAATAGCAGTTTCGTCAAAACTAATATCTTGTTCTTCAAATTGTCCACCTGGCAAAGAAAACTGATGCGAATGCGCTCCTTCGTAAGAAACACGCATGGTTACTGGGAATTCAACTTCTCCATCTTCGTTTTGATACAATAAAATCATCACAGACGCACTTCTAGGATTGGTACGTTTTACATATTCTAAATCAAATTTTTGACGATATGGAGGTGAAAGCTTTTGGTGTGATTCCCAACTTGGCAATTCTTTAACACTTTCAGCTAATAAATATTTTAATTCTTCTAAATCTAAATACAAAATGGATTGATTTTTAGGGTAATAAAAAAGAGTGAAATTTTTCCTCACTCTTTTTCAAAGATAATTATTTTCGTTGAAGAAAATTCAACCTTTTCGGTAAGGTTTATTAATTATTTAACTTTTAAGATTTAGCTTAAATATTTCCCATTGTTTGAATGAAAAATTGAATATTTTTGAAATTTAACATTATAAGTTTTAACTTCGTTAGGTCTAAAAATTATAAAAATGTTTAATAAAAAACTTTTTTACGGAATGATGGTTGGATCGTCAATCCTAACCACTTCTTGTAGCGAAAAGTCAACAAATAGTATGTGGAACGATAAAAATCCTTTTTTTGAAGTGAGCACTTTGCCTTATCAAACTGCTGATTTTTCGAAAATTAAAAACGAAGATTTCAAACCTGCTTTGTTGCAAGGAATGACTGAACAATTAGTCGAAATCAATAAAATTGCGAATAATTCTGAAGCACCAACTTTCGAAAATACATTAGTTGAGATGGAAAAATCGGGTCAATTATTAACACGAGTTAATCATGTTTTTGGATTATTGACTGGAGCAAATACAAACGAAACGTTGCAAGCAGTTGAGGAGGAAATGTCGCCTAAATTTGCGGCTCATAGCGATGCCATTTATTTGAATGATAAATTATTTCAACGTGTAAAAACTTTACATGACAATAAAAAATCATTGAATTTAGATAAAGAGTCATCTCGTTTGTTAGATGTATATTATCAACGATTTGAATTGGCTGGCGCAAATTTATCTGCTGCACAAAAAGATGAATTGAAAAAATTGAATGGAGAAATCGCTTCTTTAGAAACTAAATTCTCCAATCAATTATTAAAAGGAACAAAATCTGGTGGCGTTACTTTTACGAAAGAAGAATTAGCTGGTTTGAGTGATGCTGATTTAGAGGCTTTCAAACAAGCTGATGGTACATATTTAATCAGTTTATTGAATACAACGCAACAACCTGAATTACAAAATATGACCAATGCAGTTTCAAGAAAAAAATTATTTGATGCAGCTTGGATTAGAACAGAGAAAAAAGACGAAAATGATACACGTTATACAATTTTAACTTTGGTTAAAAAACGTGCGGAGAAAGCTAAATTATTAGGTTTTGCAAATTATGCAGAATGGAATTTGCAAGATCAAATGGCGCAAAATCCTACAGCAGCAAAAGGAATTTTAAATCAAATGATTCCGGCAGCAACTGCAATGGCACAAAAAGATGCAAAAGAATTTGAAGCCTTAGCGAAGAAAGAAAATCCAGCAAATACATTAACAGCTGCGGATTGGAACTATTATGCGGAGAAAGTTCGTAAAGAGAAATATGATATCGACGAAAATGAAATGAAACCTTATTTCGTTTTAGATTCAGTTGTAGAGAATGGAATTTTCTTTATGGCGAAAGAATTGTACGGAATTTCATTCAAAAAACGTACAGATATACCAACTTGGCATGAAGATGTAAAAGTGTACGAATTGTTTAATGAAGATGGTTCGCAATTGGGATTATTTTATACAGATTATTTCAAAAGAGATTCTAAACAAGGGGGAGCTTGGATGAGTAATATCGTGGAGCAATCGCACTTATTTGGCACAAAACCTGTTATTTATAATGTCGGAAACTACACAAAACCTGCAAATGGTCAACCTGCATTGATTTCGTATGATGATGTGGTAACAACTTTCCACGAATTTGGACATGCATTGCACGGTTTCTTTGCGAATCAAAAATATCCAACTTTATCTGGAACAAATGTTTCAAGAGATTTTGTAGAGTTTCCATCTCAATTTCACGAGCATTATGTAACGGAGCCATCTATCCTAAAAAATTATGCAAAGCATTATCAAACAGGAGCTGCGATTCCTGATGTGTTGGTAGAAAAAATGAAAAAAGCATCTAACTTTAACAAAGGTTATACGTTAACAGAATTACTTTCTGCTGCGGCTTTAGATTTATCTTGGCACACTGTTTCTGTCGATAAAACAATCACAAGCGTAGACGATTTTGAGAAACAAGCCTTAATTGATAATAAAACAAATTTACCACAAGTTCCGCCTCGTTACCGTTCTTCTTATTTTAGCCATATTTTTGGTGGAGGATATGCAGCGGGATATTTTGCATATATCTGGGCAGAAATGTTAGACCATGATGCCTACGAATGGACAATAGAAAATGGAGGAATGTCACGTAAAAATGGTCAAATTTTGAGAGATAAAGTATTTTCTCAAGGGAATTCGGATGATTTGAATGTGATTTACAAAAATTTTAGAGGTAAAAATCCTTCAATTGAACCAATGTTGAAATACCACGGATTGAAATAATTATTCTAAAATATTAACAACTTAAAAATCCAAGACATAGTTCTTGGATTTTTTTCGTTTTATGAATAAATTTGCAACTATTAAAACAAGTATAAATGGGAAGAGCATTTGAATTTAGAAAAGGACGTAAATTAAAACGTTGGGCAGCAATGTCTAAAGCGTTTACTAAAATTGGGAAGGATATCGTAATGGCAGTAAAAGCAGGAGGACCTGATCCGCATTCAAATTCTCATCTTCGCGCGGTAATTCAGAATGCGAAGGCTGTAAATATGCCTAAAGATAATATCGAACGCGCAATCAAAAAAGCATCTGATAAAAATACAGAAAACTATAAGGAAGTTATTTTTGAAGGTTATGGACCTCACGGAATTGCCGTTTTAGTTGAAACTTCTACAAATAACAACAATCGTACAGTAGCTAACGTTCGTTCTTATTTCAGTAAATGTAATGGACAATTAGGAACGCAAGGTTCTGTTGAATTTATGTTTGATCATATCTGTAATTTCAAGATTCAAAAACCTGAAAATCTAGATTTAGAGGAATTAGAATTTGAAATGATTGACTTTGGAGTAGAGGAGATTTTTGAGGATGAAGATGGAATTGTATTAATTGCACCTTTTGAGAATTACGGAACAATCTTCAAATCTTTGGAAGAAAGTGGATATGAAATTATTTCATCAGAATTTGAAAGAATTCCACAAACAACAAAAGAATTAACAGAAGAACAAAAAGCTGACATCGAAAAATTGTTAGAGAAATTTGATGAAGATGAGGACGTAAATAACGTTTATCATACGATGAAAGAAGACGAAGAAGAGGAAGAATAATCTTTTTTGAAAAGAATAATATGAAAACCGTTTAATTTATTTTAAACGGTTTTTTTTATCTTTAACTATAATTGAATTTTTGAGAATGATAAAAATTTTTACTTTACTTGGTTTGATATTGCAATTTCTTGCATTTTGGATGGCTGCGCCAGAAATTCTTGGAGCTGATTGGTTAAGTAAAACCGAAGAAATGATTCGGAAAGCAATTAATCAGTTGCCACAATTAATATTAGCTGTATTAGGAATGGCGATGGGAGTGATGTTTTATCATTCGATGAGTTCTTTTTTTGTATTTGTCGTTGTTATAATGATTATAATTTTATTATTGATTTTCTATAAAAAAGTAGAAAAGCTTTTGGACGAAAAAATCTCGAAACCATTGGTCAATAAATTAATCTTGAATGAAACTTTTCGTTTTACTTTATTGAAGTTTGCCGCTTTGTTTTTTACGCTTGGTTTCCTTATTCAGATAGCTTTGGTCGTTATTGTATAATTTTTTTTAAAATATTTATTTGATACTGAATAAACTATGTTTTTGTATTAAAAAAACTTTAAATTAAGGTTTGCAAATTCGAAAAAGCGTTCTATATTTGCACTCGCAATACCGCAGTAGACTGCGTTATTGGAGAGTTGGCAGAGTGGTCGAATGCGGCAGTCTTGAAAACTGTTGAGGGTCACACCTCCGGGGGTTCGAATCCCTCACTCTCCGCTGAAAGCTTGAACATTTGTTCAAGCTTTTTTTTGTTTTATAAAATTTTAATCAAAATAAAAGGCCAGATTAATCTGACCTTATAATAGAAGTATTTATTTTTCTAAATCTTTATATACTTTTCGAATAATTCCGTCCGAAAGTCCAATTTTCGGAACATGAATTTTCTTTGCATGCGACCATTTTAGTACATTACTATAAATTTCTAATGCATAAACCACTACATCAGCACGGTCGGGTTTCATATTGAAATTCTGCATACGTTCTTCAGCAGTCATCGTTTGTAAAATTTGATAATGTTTTTTGACATAAACACTACTCAAAGGCATTCCCAGTTTTACGCCTGAATATTTGTATACATGGTTAATATTTCCACCAGAACCAATTAATTCGACTTCATCATCACCAATGTTTTCGTGAATCCATTGTTTCATTTCGTTAAAAGTATTTGGTGAAACTTTATTTTCCAACAAACGTACAGTTCCTACTTCAAAGGATTTTGACGTAAAAACCTTATTATCTTTTAATAACGTTAATTCGGTACTACCACCACCAACATCTACATACAAATAGATTTTTTCGTCTTGTATAAAATCACCTAATTCAGTATTAAAAAGTAATTCAGCTTCGGTTTTTCCATCTATAATCTCGATGTTAATTCCAGATTTTTTAATCACCTTTTTTACAACATCTTTTCCATTTTTGGCTTCGCGCATGGCAGAAGTTGCATAAGCTTTATAGATTTCAATATCATAAACCTTCATCATCAATGCATAAGACAACATAGCATCGCAGATACGATCTATATTTGTTTCGGAAATTTGTCCATCAATAAAAACATCGTGTCCCAAACGAATAGGCATTCTCACAATACTGGTTTTATTAAAAATTGGCGCACGACCTTCTTCTTCGTAAACATAATTAATCAACAATCGCATGGCGTTAGATCCAATATCTATTGCTCCTAATTTTCTAATCTTCATTTTCTTGTTCGTTTAATTTTTTAAAATATTCGTAGGTCGTAAACTGAGAGCGGTTTGGTTTTTTATTGTTTCGTTTGTATTCTAAAGAAGATTCAGCCGTTATTTGGCGACCTTTTACGTTATCTTCAAAACTCAAATTAAACGTATCCATAACTATTTTTTTGAATTTATGATCGTAAATCGGACACGCTACTTCCACACGATTATCCAAATTACGTTCCATCATATCTGCAGAGGAAATATAAACTTTGTCATCGCCTGCATTTTTAAACCAATACACACGCGGATGTTCCAAAAATTTATCAATAACGCTGACACATTCAATATTTTCGGAAAGATTTTTAACTCCAGGAATCAAACAATTAATTCCACGCACAACCAAACGGACTTTTACTCCTTTTTGAGAAGCTTTATACAATAAATCAATGATTTGTTTATCGCTTAAACTGTTTAATTTCATGTTGATCTCCGCAGGTAAACCAGCTTGATGATTTTTGATTTCTCGTTTAATCATCTTGACAATTTTTTTACGTGTTCCATAAGGTGAAACCAATAAATGATTGTACGTTAAGTTCAAATAATTAGCTCCGAAAAATTTAAAAATCTGTTCAACATCCTTTGTTATTCCCGGATTGGTTGTGAAATACGTATAATCTGTATAAATTTTAGCTGTTCCTGCATGAAAATTTCCTGTGCTAATAAACACATATTTCTGTGCCAACATTCCTTCTGGTTTACGTTCGATATAACCAATTTTCGAATGTACTTTCAGTCCCGGAACCCCAAAAATAACATTCACACCAGCTTCTTGCAATTTTTTCGACCACATCGCATTATTCGATTCATCAAATCGCGCACGAAGTTCCAAAACAGCTGTTACTTCTTTTCCATTCATCGCTGCGTTTATCAACGAATGCATCACTTGCGAATCCTTTGCAACACGATAAATTGTAATTTTTATTTTGGTTACTTTAGGATCAATTGCAGCTTCTCGAAGAAATTTTAACAACAAAGAATAATCGTGATAAGGCGCCATCATCATTTCCTCATTTTCCGTAAAAGCCTGAAAATAACTGTTATATTCAAAAGGTTTTTTCTGAATAATTGGTTTTATTTTTTCGTACGTTAAATTTGGAATGTCAAAGCTTGGAAAGCTCATCAAATCTCGTTTGTTGTGATATTTTCCTCCCGGATTGATACTATCATATTCATCTAATCGTAATTTTTTCAAGAAAAATTTCAACGTATCTGGTGCAATTTCAGCATCATAAACTAATCGGACAGGAACACCTTTTTTACGATTTTCTAAACTATTGATGACTTTTTCTAATAAACTATGTTCTAAATCGTTATCAAAATCAAGTTCGCTATCTCGTGTAATTTTGATGGAATGTGCTTCAATTGTTTCGAAATCAAACATTTTGAAAATATCTTTCAAATGAAAACGAATAATGTCTTCCAAATACATGACATACGTATTTTGATCATACTTTGGAAGCACAATAAAACGCGAAAATAAATGCGTTGGAACAATCAAAAGTGCATATTGAACTTTGTCTTTTAATTGCATTTTCACCGCTAAATAGAACGATCCATCGCGTAAAGGCGGTGCTTTTTTAATATCATCTAAAATAAAAACTCCAACCGTATGAATAAATTCGTTGTAAAAATATTCGGAAATAAATTCTAAATAATTCTCAGGAATCGATGTATCATCTATCACAAAAATATTGTGATTCTCTAATTCTTTGAATAATTGATTATGCAAATCATCGTACTGGACTCGCTGCTGACGCACAATTTCATTGATTTCATCGATCAATTCTTCGTCCGTTTGATCTGGTACAATATTTTGATAAACAATTTCTACATCTTTGAACTGTATCGAGCGCAAAATTGTAGAATATCGAACCGAATAAAATTCATCTAAATTGTTCGAATAAATTCCTAAAAAACGAATTCGTTCTAACAACGGAACTGTTTCGTCAGAAGCCTCTTGCAACACGCGCGCATTGAAAGAAAGCCAACTGATTTCGCGGTTTATATATTTTTTCATTTAATTTCTTTAGGTAAAATTATTTTTATAGTTTTTCCTTTTTGAATCGATTTCCAATTATCAGAATCAAACTGTATCCAGACAAATCCAGAAGTCGAAAGATTGTAAATCATTTCATTTCCTAACTGATTGGTAATATCTGTAAACGCAGGATTATGTCCAAAAATAAGAACATTTTGCAATTCATTATCCAAATTTCTAATCCATTTGTCTAATAAATAATGCGAAAAAGTATACAAATCATCTTCGATATGAATGGTTTGATTAGGAAATAAAATAGGTTTGACAAGTAGAGAAGTTTCTTTTGCTCGAACTGCTTTGCTCGAAAATATTTGATCAAATTTCAATTCAAAATTTTGATGAATATAATTTGCTACTTTCTTCGTTTTGAATTCACCAATCTCTGTGATAGAACGAAATTGATCTGAAACATTTTCGTTCCATTTACTTTTTGCATGACGCATTAAAAACAAATTTTTCATAACGCAACGAGTTTAAAAAGAAAAAGTAGTTAAATCTAATCATTATCTAATGAAAAGACTTAACTACTGTTGTATTTTTTTTAGGATTATTTTCTAAAGATTACCTTCGTAATTCTTAAAATCATTTTTTACCCAATCTGGCAATTCCATCGATTTTTTCTCTTCCATATCGTACATTACTTGTGTACTTTTTCCGATACAATGAATAACATCTTCACCATTTTCGCTTTTACTTGTGACAATATATTCAAAATCGAAACTCTTATTTCCTAATTTTGTAACTCGTACACCAATACGAGGTTCTATCGCATTTGGACGTAATTCTTTTTGGTAACTCGCTTCCATATGTGCAATGACAAACATGTGTCGCGTCCATTGCCATTTTTTGCTCGAAGCCATCATATAATAGGCTCTACCGATCTGGAAATACTCGAAATAAAATACATTATTTACATGACCAATTGGATCAAAATCGCTCCAACGTGGTTCTAAAGGTTTAAAGAATTTAAAGTTTTCTATACTCATTTTTAATTGGTTTTTAATAATAATTAATCTTCAGGATTTGGATCAATAAATTCGTATTTGTACAATTTGACTAACCAAAAGAATACTGAAAATAAGATAGGTCCAAATATAATTCCGATAAATCCGAATAGATTTAAACCAACGATTACTCCAAAAATAGTAATTAATGGATGAACATCTGCCATTTTTTTTTGTAAAACTAAACGGATTAAATTATCTGAAAGCCCAACAATTACAAAGCAATAAATTAATAATCCAACCGCTGATCCAGTTTCACCTTTTGCAAGTAAAAATAGTCCAAGAGGTACATAAATAAGTGCGGCACCAACGACAGGCAACATTGCAGCAAAAATGGTTAAAATAAACCAAGTAAACGCATCATCTACACCAAATATAAGATATCCAATGTAGGCAATTATTGCTTGTAGAAAGGCTGTTAATGGCATTCCGACAGCATTTGAAATAACTAAATCTTTCAAATCTTTGTTCATTTTGACTAAATTACTTGTTTTAAGCGGAATTGTTCTGTAAAACCAATTTTCAAGTTTTTGATGGTTCATCAACATAAAATACAAAATAAGGAAAGCAACACCCAACTGAACTGTCATATCCATTGAAGCATTCAGTGTTTTTTCTAATAATTTACCTCCAACTTGTGTTATTTTTTCAATGTTTGTTGCACTAAACACATCGATATGAAATTTGGTTTGCAACATTTGAATAATTTTATTGACATCTGTTTTAATTTGAGCTGTGTCATTTAATAGCACAATTACTTTATTCGTTAACATTTGAATTAATAAATAAAGAGGTCCAATAATCAAAATCGCGCTACTAATCATTAAGATAATTACACTTGCTAATTTGTTCCATTTTTTTACTTTTACTAGCCATTGCAAAGGATTTAAAAGCAAAACATACAAACACAAAGCACCGAGAAGTCCAGGGAAAAATGCTAAAAGATTTTTGGTAATTAATCCAAAAACTAAAAGTATTATTGCAATAAATGCTAACTGTAACAAGACATTGTTAGAAAGATAGTGTTTATTAGAGTTCATAGGTAATTTATTTGTTTAATAACAGTTGTTGATATTTCGTTATCAAATTCAATGCTAAAAATAGTTAATTTCTATAAACTTTTCTATTTTTAGACGTTGAATAAAATTTTACACATGAAAAAAATAGTCGGTTTAATCTTATCAGTTTTGACAATCTCTACATATGCACAAACGAAACAAGACAAAGTTGTTTTGGTAATTCATGGTGGTGCTGGTACAATTCTGAAAAAAAATATGACACCCGAAAAGGAAAAAGCGTACCGAGATGCTTTAGCTGAATCTTTGACAAAAGGTTATGAAGTCATCAAACAAGGTGGCGAAAGTGAAAATGCAGTGATAGAAGCCATAAAAGTAATGGAAAATTCACCTTTGTTTAATGCAGGAAAAGGAGCGGTTTTTACGCATGAAGGTAAAAATGAATTAGACGCTTCGTTGATGATTGGAAATACAATGCAAGCAGGTGCTGTGGCTGGAGTTACAACGATTAAAAATCCAATTTTAGCAGCAAAAGCTGTTTTACAAAATTCTGCTCATGTGATGATGGTTGGAAAAGGAGCAGAAGAATTTGCTCAAACTCAAGGTTTAGAAATTGTTGATCCAAGTTATTTTAAAACTGAGGAACGCTGGAATTCTCTTCAAAAAGTTTTGGAAAAGGATAAAGAAAAAATGGAATTAGACCATGATGCTAAAACACAAGCGTATGTTCCATTCAATTTTGTTGACGAAAAATTTGGTACTGTAGGCGCAGTTGCTTTGGATAATAAAGGTCATATCTCGGCAGGAACTTCGACTGGTGGAATGACAAATAAACGTTTTGGTCGAGTAGGCGATTCGCCAATTATTGGTGCTGGAACGTATGCAAATAGCGAAGTTGGTGTTTCGAGTACGGGTTGGGGCGAATATTTTATAAAAGCTGTTGCGGCATATGATGTTGCGGCTTTGATGAATTACAAGAAACTTTCTTCGAAAAAAGCTGGTGAAGAAGTTATTAAGAAAATTGGTGATTTAGGAGGCGATGGCGGAATGATTATTTTAGATAAAAATGGTCAAGCAAGTTTTCCTTTTAACACTGCCGGAATGTATCGCGGAAGTATTACACAATCAGGTAAGATAACTATCGAAATTTATCAATAAATTTGGAACACATTTTAAAATAAAGATATACAATACATGATAAAACAAATTTTACTTACAGCCACTGTTGTTCTTGCAAATTTTGCAACAGCGCAAGTAACCTCTATGATTAATGATAAAAATGTAGATGCTTCGACAAAAGTATATGGAATGGCTCCTTTAAGCGATGAAACAAAGGCTTATGAGAAG
This sequence comes from Empedobacter falsenii, assembly GCF_019308355.1. Lineage (GTDB taxonomy): Bacteria > Bacteroidota > Bacteroidia > Flavobacteriales > Weeksellaceae > Empedobacter > Empedobacter falsenii_B. The sequence goes on from NZ_JAAGKM010000024.1 coordinate 28,546, forward strand.
TTTAATTTTATGTTAGAAAATGCTGCGGCTATACAATTAGGAAAACCAATTTTGGAGTATGGATATCAATCATCTACTTTTCAAGCACAAGATAATGGAGTAATGATTTATATGGTAAAAGATAAGAAAATTGTCGATCAATGGTTGGTAAATCCTGCCTTCTACAATGTTTTTCATGACGGAATTCCGTATTCTTATGATACCGATAAATTAGCTGTTCTTGCTGATAAATATCCGTTGATTTATAAAGAAGAAAAACGTCAATATATAACTGAAAAAGAATACCAAAAACAGCGTCCAGCCTTGTTTGCTGATCCTTATAATTTGATTATTACAGAACCAGATTTTACATACGAAGGATATTTTGATGTGCAATTTCCACAAAACGAACAATTCAAAAATTCTGAAGCTGCTATAGCTTATTTAAAACCAATTGTAGAGAAATTGACAAAAAAGAAATTTGATATTAATTATACAATTACTGAAAAAAATATTTTAGATCGTACACAATTTACAATAACAGTTGCAGGAGAAGAAAATATCTACAAAAAAATAAAATTAGATAATCTGCAAAAAGGAGATTGGCAATCATTAAGTTATGAAGCTTCGATTTTCCGAAAAGCGAATTAATAGAAAGAAAAGGTTTTTGAAATAATCAAGAACCTTTTTTTTATCCACAAAGATTCGTAATTTGACTTTTTAACCCAAAGAAATATGAATTCTAACTTCTATAAAATATTACAACACTCAAAAGAAAATCAATCAATTATTGCCGTTTACAATGATCCCGAAGGAGATAATTTTTGGGCTGGATATATTTTAGATTTTAATGACGAATTTTTTACGATGCAACACATTTCGAAATATGGTAAAAAAGATGGAATTTTAATCGAACCTTATTTTAAAATTAGTCGAATAGATGTTGATGATTACTGCAAATGTCTCAATTATTTGAAAGAACATCACACCGATTTGGATCAAGAAAATCCAATCACATTTAATGCAACAGCAGAAGAAAATTGGGTTCGTCAAATTTTAGGCGAAATAAATGATCAAACCGAATATGTATCACGTATTCAATTAAATAACAATAGTCGTTTTGCAGGTTTTATTCGGAATTTAACTGAAGATGATTTCGAGTTAAAATGTATTGGTTCGGAAGGTACGGACGAAGGCTCTTTGTATTTTCAGATTGATGATGTTTCGTCGATTCGTGTCAATGATTTAGAAGCTCGCAGAAGGTTATTTTTTTATAATTATCGTCGTTCTATCGACTTTTTTGATGAATAATCGAGAGATATTAAATAAAAAAATCCAACTCAAAACGAGTTGGATTTTTTTGATACTATGTGTTTAATCTTATCCGTTTACAGCTTCAACGTTGTCTACAACATCAGGCATCATTTGTTTTAAAATACCTTCGATACCATTTTTAAGCGTTGCTGTAGAAGATGGACAACCAGAACAAGCACCTTGTAATAACATTTTTGCTGTTCGCGTTTCTTCATCAAATTCAATTAATTCGATATTTCCACCATCATTTGCAACTGCTGGTTGAACATATTCGTCTAAAATAGCTTTGATTTGTTGCTCAACAGAAGAAAACTCTTCAGCAGGTTTTACCACAACATGCTCAGGAGCTTCTGTTGTGAATTCATAAAATTCATCAAAAACAGGACCTCCAGCTTGTAAATAATTCGTAATAAACGAACGAACATCCATCGCCCAAAGTGACCAATCTTCTGTTTCGTTTTTCGTTAAAGAAACATAATTATCAACAATAAAAACTTCTTCAACAAAAGGATATTCTTTGTAAATCGCAACAGCTAATGGAACTCCAGCAGCTTTTTCTCTCGATTTTATCTCGATGATTTCTGGCGCTAACATAGAATTTGAAACGAATTTCATCGCAGCAGGATTAGGCGTCATTTCTGCATAAATAGAAATAGGAGCCTTTTTCATTGGTGCTAAAATTGCATTTTCTTCTAAATGTTCATTGATAATTTCTTTCAAATCTTCTGTAACATCAGCCCAATCAACAGCATCTATTTTTTCTATCGCAACAAAATTCGCTGTGATAAATATTTTTTGAATAAATGGTATAGTCAATAAAACTTGCGCTAAAGGAGATTCGGTAGCTGTAGATTCTTTATCGAATTCCACGCCACCTTGTGTTAAAGTCTCGTCACAAACGAACTTCATCACATTATTATTTGGTGTAATTTCTTCGTATACTCTCATAGTTCTACAAAAATACGCTATAAAAATGTATCTTTATCATTAGAATTATAGATTTTGTTATGGCAATAATTAAAGAATTAAATGGGCATACACCAAAGTTCGGTGAAAACTGCTTTTTAGCGGATAATGCTGTGGTTGTAGGAGAGGTAGAAATGGGAGATGATTGCTCAATTTGGTTTTCAGCAGTTGTGCGTGGAGATGTACATTATATCAAAATGGGGAATAAAGTAAATATTCAGGATAACGCAACAATACATGCGACGTATCAAAAATCGCCAACAACAATTGGAAATAACGTTTCGATAGGGCATAATGCTATTGTACATGGTTGTACAATATACGATAATGTTTTGGTTGGAATGGGCGCAATTGTGATGGATGATTGCATTGTTGAATCTAATTCTTTGATTGCTGCTGGTGCAATTTTAACCAAAGGAACGCATGTAAAAGAAGGAGAATTATGGGCTGGAATTCCAGCGAAAAAAATTAAAGATGTTCCAAAAGAATTGAAAGAAGGCGAAATAGAAAGAATCGCCAATAATTATTTGATGTATAGTAGTTGGTATAAATAAAAGAAAGCTCAGTCTGTAACTGAGCTTTTATTTTCTACTTCCAGAAATTCCAAACTTTACCATCAAAAAAGGCAATTGTTTTGGATAAGGAGAAATAATATCATTGACAACATGTCTATACGAGGTAAAACTATTCAATTGTTGTTATCATTTCCAGATTGTGGAACATATTGCGAATCAATTCTGGTTGTAGATTTTCCAAAATCTTCATTAAATATTACCTTTGTTGTTTAAGGTTTAACAAAACTTATACTAAGGAAAATAAAAACATTGAAAAAAGTATATTATTAATCATAATTAATCCAGACAAAAAAAATAAAATGCAGTTTTGTAACAAATTTTTATAAAGAATGTTGAAATGTTTCTAGTAATCAAATAATTACGTTTTTAGTTGCTTGTTAAATGTTTATTAAGTAAATAAAATATTATTAAACAATACGATATGGTAAAGCAGTTAACTTATGATGATTTTGGACATACGCTTCATCATAATCAAATTCAATCGGTTGATGGTAATTATCTTGTTTTTGATAGACGAAATGATGATACAAAAATTGGAGAAACTTCTTCCATTTGTTTACTTCATACGAGAACTTACGAATCCGAAATTATTTATACAACAAATAATCAAACAGAGTTTGGTCCTGGAGTAGGTGCAGCCTCTTTTTCACAAATTGAGAATAAAGTTATTTTTATTCATGGTATTCGAAATGCGAATCAAGCAAATCCGTATTCGGCAACAAGAAGGACAGGTGTCGCAATTGATTTAGAATTTCCAAATCAGCCTATTTTTATGGATGCTCGAAATATAAATTTTCCCTTTACAAATGGTGCTTTGCGTGGAGGAACACATTCGCATTCGTGGCAAAAAGAGAAGAATTGGATTAGTTTTACTTACAACGATTATGTCTTGGAACAAGAATCCAAACACAATTCTAGTATAAAAGATCAGCGAGTGGTTGGAATGATGTTTCCCAAAAAAGTTGAGGTTGATTTTGATAAAACATTAGAGAATAATTTTGGTGAAATGTTTTCGATTATCGTTTCTAGAGTAGTGATAAATCCTAAAAATGGAAGTGATGAAATCGAAAAAGCTTTTGATGAATGTTGGATTAACTCAACAAACAATATCGCATTTCAGGGACATGTGCGTGATGAAAAAGGGAATTTGAAAACGGAAATTTTTATTGCTGAAATTCCAAATGAAATAAGGTTTGATGAAAACGATAATTTAAAAGGAACTTTAACTACTTTGCCAGATGTGCCAAGTTGTATTTCGCAGAAACGAATCACTTTTACTCAACATGGAATTAGTAATTTTAGACATTGGTTACGTTCTTCTCCTGATGGGAAAATCATCTATTTTTTGATGGAAGATGAATTTGATAAGACGCAATTATTTGGTGTAAATTTAGTTTCGAATGAAATTATTCAATATTCTTTTTTAGAAAATTCGATTACCTCTCCATTCAATCTTTCACCAAACGGAAAATATGCTATTTATTTTGTTAACGATAAAATATATCTAAATGATTTAACCGAAAAAAAATCTAAACAAATCTATCAAGTTCAAAAAATCAATAATGAATTAACGGGAATTCCGCATTTTTCTAACGATGGAAAAAAAATCTATTTTAATCAATTTGTTTCAAATAATTTCAATGAAAAGTTTATTCAAATCTTCGAATTAGAGTTATAAAACAAAATTGAAATATGTTAAAGTTCAAAGTTTTCTAAAAAATATTTGTCCCTTATAAAAAATATTTCTAATTTTAGTACAGATACTTAACCGAACCTAAGGTCTATGCTCTTATTCGAGTCTAACCAATGGGAATAAGAACTAAAAAAAACCTCCAATTTGGAGGTTTTTTTTATGTTTTTATTAGTCTTACTTCATACAAATCCTTGCGTCTGTCTTTCATCGTTTTTACAGTTCCATACTCATGCAACTCTTTTAGAAGATAAAGATCAACATCAGAAATCAGTACCATTTCTGTATTCGGAGTTGCTTCTGCTTTAACTCCATTGTTTGGAAAAGAGAAATCTGAAGGTGTGAAAACTGCCGATTGTGAATATTGAATATCCATATTATTCACACGCGGTAAATTTCCCACAGAGCCTGCAATAGCCACATAACACTCATTTTCTATTGCACGAGCTTGCGCACAACTACGTACTCGCGTATAACCATTTTGCGTATCAGTCATAAATGGAACAAATAAAATTTCCATTCCTTGATCGGCTAAAATACGGCTCAATTCAGGAAATTCGACATCATAACAAATTAGTAAACCTACTTTTCCGCAGTCGGTATCAAAAACTTTTATTTCATCGCCACCATTCAATGCGTAATATTTGAACTCATTTGGTGTAATGTGTATTTTACTATACGAATCTAATTTCCCCGAACGATGACATAAAAATGACGTATTATATAGTTTTCCTTCCTTTAGATGAGGCATAGATCCTGAAATAATATTGACATTATATGTAATTGCAAATTCTTGAATTTTCTTCACAATATCGTCCGTCATCGTTGCTAATTGATGCATCGCTTCAATCTCTTTCAAATGATTATATGGACTCATCAACGGCGAATTGAAAAATTCTGGAAACATAATAAAATCAGAGCCATAATCGCTTACCGCACTTACGAAAAACTCAATTTGATCATAAAAATCTTGTAAACCATTAAATAAACGCATTTGCCATTGCACCAAACCAAGACGAATAGTACGTTTTGTCGGTGAATTAGATTTCAATTCAGGTTCGTAATAGATATTATTCCATTCTAATAAAGTGGCGTATTCTAAGGATTCTTTATCATCTTTCAGATAATTTTTCAAGATTTTTTTAACATTAAAATCATTCGAAATCTGAAAAGCTAAAGTTGAATCATAAATTTCTTTACTTTTTACTTTTTCTATATATTGTCTAGGAGATAATTCTTGCGAATATTTATGATAATTTGGAATACGTCCACCAGCTACAATTGATTTTAGATTCATTTCTTCACAAAGCGCTTTACGTTCGTCATATAAACGTCTTCCCAAGCGCAATTGACGATAATTTGGATGAACAAAAACTTCAATTCCATACATTACATCACCTTCTGGATCATGTTTTAAAAATTTACCATTAGATGTTATCGTATCATAATTCGATTCGATATTCGTTTTTTTCGAATTAACCACAATACTTAATGCCGAAGCAACAACTTTTCCATCCACTTCAACACAAAGTTGACCTTGCGGAAAAATAGCTAATAATTCTTTAATTTCGTCGACAGTCCAAGTTCCAAGCTGATTGTGATAGGCTTCTTTTGTAGATTCAGTCAAATCACTATAATCTTCAAGAGTCAAATTTCTGACCTGAATATTCATTTTATTTAGATTTAGATTATGTTTGAATTTAGCAAATATTAATCCAATAAACAATTTTAAAAAATAAATTTAGACCTATCTTCGTATAGACTAATAAGCATGAAATGAAAGATGTAAAAATAGAGTTTAGAAAGCCTATTTATCCTGTGAGTGACGAATTAAATCATTATTTAGAGAAATATCATCGCACAACAAAAGCGAGTATAGAATATGATGATTTGATGCGTTTTTCGGGTTGTGTAGCGTTGGAAGATAAGGAAGGGAATGACACGCATTGGTTGGGTGTTTATTATACCGACTCGGAACATCAGGAAATACAAGATAGCCTAAACAGAATTTATACTTACTTACATTCAGACGGAGATGAGGAGTCTTTGCCTTATCTTGTTGTTGATTCTATTGATTATTGTACATTCGGAAATTCGAAACCTTTTCGTATTCGGGTTCGTAATATTTTGAATGATAATTATACCAATTTTTACATCAAAAAAGCAGATGCTTCGCGTATTTATGGTTTAGAATTAGAAGATATTTTATCTCCTCACCGAATCAATTTTTTGGTCTACAAAAATACATTGATTGAAGAGCATATTTTAGGAATTCCAGGAGATGTTTTTATCAAAAATTATTTGGATAAATGTAATGATTTAGAAAAAAATCAGATTGCAAAAGAGTTTGTAAAGTTCAATGAACGCTGTTTTATTGGTCTTTTGGGTGATATGCGTTCGTATAATTATGTGGTGATTCCAATTCACGATTTTGATCAAGTTATCTATAGAATTCGACCAATAGATTTCGATCAACAATGTTATGAAGGAAATTTAAAAATTTATCGACCACAGTATTTCAAAGAAAATAAAATTATGGTTGATTTGGTGAATAATCGCTTGAAACCAAATTCTGTCGATCAATATAGAAAAGAAGTAAAATCCTTGATTTCGAAAAGAATTTCGAATAGTTCGAAACGTTTTCGTGATTTAATGAAAATCATGAAAAATGATCATATTTCTAAACCAGAAAATATTGCACAATTACGAACTGGTTTTGCAAAGTTTTATAAAGATCAATCTTACGAAAATTGTGAAAGAATGGGGGAAATCTTGTATAAAGCAATTGCGAATAGTTTGGAACAGATAAAATAAAGAAAAGCTTCTCAATTTTGAGAAGCTTTCTTTTTTATGTAATTTAGAAATTAGTTTTTTAATAACTGCTTTCTGAAACGTAAAGCAACCAATCCTGCCCCTATTAACAATAATGGTAAATAATCATCGATTGGTGCTGGATCAGCATCTTCAACATCTGTTCCACCACCACCGGTTCCTGGTCTAGCAGAACTTTCATTTTGATTAGTTGATTCAAAGAACGAAATCTTATTTTCTTGAGCAGATAGACCTATTGAACAATGCAAAACTCCTGCAACTAAGATAATTTGTTTTATATTTTTCATATTGTACTATTTTATTAGATGTTAAATTATTTGTTTACAACTTTTTGAGTCTTAACTTTTCCGTCTTCAGTCAGAACTTTTATAACTAAAATTCCTTTTGCAGAAGATTCAACTTGGTAAACACTTGCACGAATGTTATTTTTCACAAATATTTTTCTTCCTTGAATATCATACAACTCTACCGAAGAAATTTTATTTTGTTTTGCATCCACTACAATTGTATTGTTTTTAGTATAAACAATAACATTTTCTTTTGACAATTCATCTGTACCTAATGTTTTATTTGTATACACAAGTTCAAAACGAGTATCAAATATCCCTGCTTTAGAAGTGAATGAATAAGCTGATTCTGATAAGTTATGTACTTGATTTAACTCTTTATCTCTTAAATAAACAATCTGTCCTTTTTCGAACAATCCATCAACTTTCTCAATATTAATTGAGTAATTTCCTTGCTCTAACGCCTCAAAACCTAATTTTACGACATCATCAGTTTTAAAAGGTAAGCTGCGTCCTTGGATTGCATATGCTTCATTATTAATCAATGAGTAGATTGCTGAAGATCCTCTTTGCATCACTTTTGCATCAATTTGATTATCCGCATCGTTTGTAGCTCCATCCATATAAGCTAATAAAATTTGGCTAATTGTTTTACTTTCTTTTGATAAACTTAACCAAATTCTGTTTTTCTCTGCAATTGAATTTTTATAGAAAAATGCATCTTGCGAAGTTCTCATTGTATTGTTAAAATTAACTGTAGGTGTAGCTTGAGAAAGTCCTACGATAAATCCTTGTCCAACAGAAATGTTTGACAAATCAGGAATAACACCACCTACAACGTTGAATGCGGCATAATTATTTGCATATTCTGAAGAACCAACAGGGAATTGATGTGTCCAGAAATACAATGAATTAACATTCTCATTTGCTAATAAGAATTTTTCCACATTAATGTTAGAAGCATAAGGGTTACCAACTAAATTGTATCCATTTGCTGTAAATTGAACAGGTACTGTTACATCTCCATTGAACGGAACACCTAAAAATGCACCATTATGAATTGTATTTTGTCCTGTTGGTAAAGTGTTTTTAACACGGATAGAAACCCCTTTACCTGGTTCAAATAATTTTGAGTCTGTATCTGAAGTTAAAATCTGAGTAAATTCATCTGTTGTTTCATTATATGTCCAAAAACGATTGTATAATGTTTCCGGAGAGAATGAACGTATAGTTTGTTGCCATGCTTCCTGCTGAACCGGAGAAGACCAGAACGTCATATCATTACGAACCATCGATTTACTATCGCGGTTAACTGTAATTGCTCCTGAGTTCGCAACGTTTTGATTTTGGATTAAATTACCACCATTTTCTACAACTAATCCTGTAAGACCAGCTTGATTGTCGATCTTCCCATCAACGATTAAACGAGCACCTGACTTTACGACAATTGAACCTCCAGCATCTGAAACTGTAAGTGTTTTAGCTTCTAATTGCGTATCAATCGTTACTTCGCCTTTGATGATTACATCTTTTGTAAGATCCGGCGTTCCGTTAGACCATGTTGTTCCATCCCATGTTGTAGAATTATTACTAGAAGCACATTGGATTCTTACATTATCAATAAATGCTCTTTTCGCTGATGTTTCTAATTTTAAAGTAGAACCTGCTGCAACGTTTTCAAAACTTACAGTTACATTCTCAAAAGCATCAGCCATTTTAGCTGTGTAAACAACATTTTTAGTTTCTGAACCCAATGTAACATTCATACTACCTTCTACCGAAGTCCATCCTTTTACATCAAAACTTACAGTAACATTACCTGAAATTTCATCAAGTGTTTTAGAAGTGATAGCTCCCGTCTTATTACTAGTTCCTAATTTTACAGCATCTCCTGCTTGATAAGCACTAGATGTTGTTGGAAAATTGCTATTTCCATTCCAAGCCGTATTAGATCCATTTGAACTTATATTATCTCCTTTCAATCCAGTAAAATTCTCTTCAAAACAATAAGTAGCATTAGGATCTTTAGAATTTACATTAAAAGTAGTTGTATAATTATTAAAATTATTATCTCCTACTGCTGTAGCGGTAATTGTTGTAGAACCAATTCCGTCAAAAGATAACATATTTCCATTTGTAGAAACAACAGAATTATTAGCAGAAGTATATACAATATTTAACCCTTGATCTGTTTGTGATGGTAAACCAGAAAAAGTAGTTCCTTGGCTTTGAGTCAAATGCTCAAAAGTATAATTTACAGTTTGATTAGCTTTAGCTATTTCAAATGTTACATTAGCCGGATCAGAAGTTCCATATTGATTTGTGGCTGCTACCTGTGCTATAAATGTTCCTGGTTGTTCAGGTGTACCTGAGAAAACACCATTATCAAATGTAATTCCTAAAGGTAATGTCCCCGTTTGCGCCCAAGAGGTAGGGTTATTAGTCGCTGTCACAGCTCCATCAGACAACAATACACCATAAGTTCCTGTAATTGTTCGTGGAGACACAACTGGTTTTTCCGTTGCTACTCCAGCAGCAGTCCAAGAAATATTATCTAAAGTAAGTTGTGGTCCTGCATTTCTAAATGTAATAACAGCTGCCTCTGACTTATTTATTTCTACTTCAAATGAATGAATAGTAGCATCCGTTTCTGCTTTTCCAAATGTTGGTGAAGTGTAAACAACTACATTATCTACTAATACTTCAATCTTTCTATTATTTGAACCTCCAGTAAAAGCTTTTCTGACATCAAAAGATAATTTTCCGATTCCATTAGAAATTGTAGTTTCTAATGTATTTCCTGAAGCTTGAAATAAAATTCCTTTATTTGTGATAGGATATGTACCTTCATTTCTTGCATTTGTATAATTCCATACAATTCCTCCTGTTTCTCCAGTAAATGATCCTGTTGCATAAGAACTACTTAATGCTGTTTGGGACTCAAAAGTTTCTGTTCCCTGTCCAAAAGCAAATCCTGATAACAATAAAGTTAGCAAGGATGATCTAAAGTAAAATTTTTTCATAAATAAAATGTTTTTTTTAGTTGTTCAAAAATAGTGTTAATTTTTATAATCAATATTAATATAATATTAACAAATATAAAACAATTAATTTATTTAGCTGTTTTTAAACGAATAGGTTACAAAAAAAATCCACTAACTAAAAAAACTAGTGGATTAATTTTAAATAAAGGGAAAAAATACTATTAATAGTATGTATATCTTCTAACGCCTGCAATGTGTTTCGCTAAACGCATTACTTGGTGGCTATATCCATATTCGTTATCGTACCATACGTATAGGACAACATTTTTACCATCTGCAGAAACAATTGTTGCATTACTATCAAAGATAGATGGAGCAGTAGTTCCAACGATATCCGAAGAGACTAATTCGTTGTTCAACGAATATTTAATTTGTTCTACCAATTCTCCGTTCAATGCAGCATCTTTCATGATGTTGTTTACATTTTCTACAGACGTATCTTTACCAACTTCTAAATTCAAGACAACCAAAGAACCATTTGGAACTGGAACACGAATTGCATTCGAAGTTAATTTACCTGTTAAACTTGGTAAAGCCTTCGCAACTGCGCTACCAGCACCAGTTTCAGTAATTACCATATTCAAAGCAGCAGCACGTCCACGACGGTATTTTTTGTGCATATTATCAACCAAATTTTGGTCATTTGTATACGCATGAATAGTTTCTAAATGTCCTTTTACAACACCTAAATTATCTTCAACAACTTTCAAAATAGGCGTAATTGCATTTGTTGTACAAGAAGCAGCTGAGAAAATATTTACATTTTCTGGGCTATATTCTTCATGATTAACACCGTAAACAATATTCGGAACACCTTTTCCTGGCGCTGTTAATAAAACTTTATCAGCACCAACAGATTTTAAATGACGAGATAACGCTTCTTCATCTTTAAAAACACCTGTGTTATCAATAATTAAAGCATTATTAATTCCGTAAGCAGTATAATCAATATCTTCTGGCTGCGCTGCAGAAATCATGTAAACAGAAACTCCGTTGATGATTAACGCATTATTTTCGTGATCAGCTACAACGTTTCCATCAAAATCACCATGAACAGAATCATGACGTAACAAAGAAGCTCTTTTTTCTAACAAAACAGGATCGTTTTTATCACGTGTTACAACAGCGCGTAATCTTAATTGTTGACCTTTTCCCATTTGAGAAGCCAACTCACGAGCTAATAAACGTCCGATACGACCAAAACCGTATAAAACAACGTCTTTTGGTTCAACACTTTTTACATTTTTGCTTGCACCTAATTTCTCTTCAACAAAAGCTTCTGCCGAAGAATAATCTCCAGAAATATATTCTTTAGCTAATTTTCCAACATCAAGTCTAGAAGCTGGTAATTTAGCTTCAGAAATAGCTTTAGCAATCGCTAATGTATCGTCGATAGCAATCTTTTTTTCTACAAATTCCTCAGCATACTGATGTAGATTTACGATGTCACTAACGTTTTTATCAACTAATTGATTACGGAAAATTACCAATTCAACAGATTGATCATACCATAAATCTGAAACAATTTTAATGAATTCTACAACCTTTTTGCTCATTTCATTGAAAGATGCAAGTTGTTGATCATAAGAAGAGTGGTTCATTTAATAAATGTTTATTTGTGTTTATTTACTTAATTCTTGGCAAAAGTAATCAATTATAACGATTTCGTACATTTTTTTTACAAAAACTAATTATTGTCATAAAAAAGTAACTATTCCTACGAATAATACTAAAATATAGAAAAAAAATAAATTTTTAGTGAGAAATTTTAAATTTTAAGAACACTAATAAATAACTATTAACCATAATTTTATTGTTTTATTTGAATTGAATTTCATCTTACGAAAACGTTTTCGTATAATAATTGTTAAAAAATTTTATTTGCAAATTCGAAAAAGCGTTCTATATTTGCACTCGCAATACCGCAATAGACTGCGTTATTGGAGAGTTGGCAGAGTGGTCGAATGCGGCAGTCTTGAAAACTGTTGAGGGTCACACCTCCGGGGGTTCGAATCCCTCACTCTCCGCTGAAAGGGATTCTATTACTTAGAATCTCTTTTTTTGTATAAATAAAAAAGTTTTCTTCCTTTATTTTCAAATGGTTACTCGAAAATAAATCCATCATTGTAGGTATTTGATAAATCCCATTTTCATAGTGTAAACTGCTGTCGAACACTATGTTTACAAATTCTTTTTTCTGTAAAGTATTAGCTGGAAAATCTGGAAATATTGACTACCCTATTCTGGCGAAAGTGATCACCTGATTCTGTTTCAACTTGACCATGTCATTCTGGTAAAAGTTATCATCAAGGAAGCTGACGATTATATTAAAAATAATAAAAATGGAGCTTCTTTGAGATTTGGACACGATGGAAATATTATTGTTTTACTTGCTTTTCTAAATATCGAAGGAATGAATGGAGAAGAAACAGATCCTAAAGAAGTCTATAAAGTTTGGAATACGTTTAAAGCTGCACCAATGGCCGCCAATCTTCAAATGGTGTTTTATAAAAATAAAAAGAATGATGTTTTAGTAAAATTGTACTCTTCCCTTTGTTAGGTACATTCAAAAATAGAGTTTTTATTTAATAATTGATTATTTTTATTATAATTTTGTTTGAATGTAGGAAAATCTTGTTTTTTTTCATTATTTATTTTTCCATATTTCAACAAAAAATCTCTGGGAGTAAGGTATTGTAGCGCACTATGAGGTCGCTCATTATTATACATCCACATCCAAATTTCAGCATAATTTTTCATCTGTTTGATATTCACAAAGAGATAAACGTTTAAAAATTCTGTTCGAAAAGTTCTGTTAAATCTTTCTACTAATGAGTTTTGTGTTGGTTTTCCTGGTTGAATATATTGTAGAACAATCTGATTTGATAGACACCAAATTTTTAATTTTTCTGCAATAAATTCTG
>NZ_JAAGKM010000025.1 GCF_019308355.1 Empedobacter falsenii
AATTTGATAAGAAAGAGTTGAGTCTTAATCAGAATATGAGATTATATAGCTCTGAACTCGTTATAGTGTACTCAAACTCTTTTCTCTTCTTTTTATACTACAATTTAAGATTTTCAAATCTAAAGGATTTTGTTAATTCGAAAATTTTTTCTTTAAATTGAATGGGCGTATAATTTTGCCACTTGTTTTCTTTCTTAAATTCTAAAAATTTTTCAGGTAATTCATTGAAATTAGCATTAAGTAAAAAGTCAAATAATCTTTTGTTTGAATATTTCATTTTATGTGTGGTTTTTTTATTTTTTAATTATTTGTATAACAAACTCTTAGTTGTTGAATGTAAAAAGTGTAAAAATTGTTCATTCTGATCTTTTAGTGCTTTTTCATCAGGTAGGAGTAATAATGATTTTATCTCAGGAAGACATAGATAGTTGTGAATAGAGCCGACTAATAAGCAATATAAATTTTCAGATTTAGCAGGATTAAATTTGTTTTCTATTTCGCCTTGCTTTATTATATTTCTTAAACCGTTAATCGTTTTTGTTTTAAACAGCATTATTTTATCCTGAAAAAGAGCACTTTTTGATTTTCCCTGTTCTTGTAAGAAGATGTGGGTTAATTGCCAGTTTTCCATACATATATGAAAAAAAGTTTGTAGGGCATAATCGATTTTTTCGGACGGATCTGTTATCTGGTCTATTTGATTTTTCATTTTGTTAAAGGACCCAATAAAATCATCAATCACATCGAGTAAGAGCATTTCTTTTGAACCAAAATAATAGGAAATCATAGAGACATTGATAGTTGCCTTTTCTGCAATATCTCTTGTCGTGACAGATTCAAATCCATACATCGCAAAAAGCAAAGTAGCTTCACTTTTTATTCGGTTTTTGGGAGAATCGGTTGCTGTTGATTTAGTTTGTCCTCGATTCATAATAACATACAATCAAACGTTTGATTACAAAATTATGATGAATTACAATATAAAAACAGAACTTAAAGTGGGTAAAAAATGTTTATAAGTAGGATTTTATTAGATGTTTAGATGTAAAATAAGTAAATAAATGTTTAATCAGGAGGTTAAATTATTTTTTTCTGAATTGAGAAGGACTTATGCGTTCGTGCCTTTTAAAAAAATGACCAAAGGTATAACTGTCACTAAATCCTAATTCAGTAGCAATTTGATAAATACTTTTATCGGTGTCGAGAAGAATGGCTTTTGCTTCTTTAAGTTGGAATTCTAAAATTATTTGACTGGCTGTTTTTCCAATAACATTTTTCACTGTTTCTGATAAATGCCTAACGGTTAAACACTGTTTGTCGGCATAGAATTTTACATTTTTTTCTTTTTTAAAATTTTCTTCAACATTTCTTAAAAAGGTTAACGAAATGAGTTCTTTTCTGGAAACTTTTTTTGAACTCTTTGCTGTTTCACCTACATAATTCGCAATAGATTGTATCAATCCAGAAAAAACAGTCTCAATTATTTCTTTACTGTTTTTATAGTTATTTGAATTATCTGAAAGACTTTTTAGTAATGGGGCAAAATTAAAGAGTTCATTAAGCTGTAGCTCATTTAAGAAAAACTGCCTTTCCAAATTCTCTTTAAAAAATGTATAAATATGAAGGCTATTTATTTTCTGACTGATACTCTCGATAAATTCTCTGGTAAATGATATTACATAACATTCAATATCATCGCTTATATGAGAAAATTGGTAAGCCGAATAGCTGTCCATAAATGCTAAAACCGGTTCATTTATTTCTATTGTATTCAATCTTTTTTCATAGACAATATGTCCTTTTTTCAAAATGAAAAATGAGGAGTTTTGAGGATAAAATGGTCTGTCGAGGATTAGTTTTTTTCTATATTCTTTACCGTTATAAACAGTTATACCAAAATTATTCATCTTTCAATTATTAAAAATTTTATAGCCTATCTCTCTATTTTGATTTATTATTGGTGACCTAGTAGGTATTTACCTTTTTATCTACAAAAAGTATTCGGTGTAATTTCTTAATAAATTGCCTTTCGAGATAAAGCATAGACAAGTTTTTTATCTATCTGAGTTTTTTATTATTGTATGATGTTCTATTTCTGTGAAAATAGCATTTCTAATTAATCTTCATCTTGAATATTTTTGTAATATTCTTCTTTTAGATCTTCGATTTTGTCTTTCAGTTCTTTTTTTAATTTTCCTGGAAGAGTTTTAAGTTTCTTTAATTGGAAAGACAACACAATGGCACTGATACCAATAGATATAAACGATAATGCCGTTATTACTACAAGCGAAATGCCTGTAAAAATAGGATTAGCAATTAGTAAAAAAGAAAAAATAATTCCCAGAACACTTAAAATAGCAAGATTTCCCCATTTCATTATACCGTAATTTTTCAATTCGAAAGCAAAACCTAATCCTTGAAAAGAACGAAACAACAAGCTGAAACCAATAAAGAATGGTAAAGTTGTAGCGGCAACAGCGGGTTTAATAACCAAAAGTAAACCTATCAATAAACTGAAAATTCCGCTGGCAAGATACCAACCCCAACCTTCTAATTCGCTTCGGTTTTGGATAGAAAACAAAGTTTCTAAGATACCCGAAAACAAAAACGATAAACTAAAAAGGATTACCAATGAAAAGTAAGTTGCTTCGGGAACAGTAAATAAATAACCGCCCAAAACGATAAATAATACACCGATAATTGCTGGTACATACCAATGTTTTACGGTGTTGCGAATGCTTTTAAAAAATGTTGCCATAATAAAAATTTTTAGTTGTTATAAATTGTGTTGTTATTATAAATTAATAAAGCAATATCTGAGTATTGAAGTAAATTTTTACTGTGATTGATTTTGAATATTCTTTGCCAAAAACTTAAATCTCTATGAATGATAGAAAGTATTTGTGTGTTTGTGTTGTAAGCATATTCCATTAAACCAATTTCAATATTTTCTTTGTTAATTACATCAATAATTAGATTATTTTCTTTGAAATTTACTAGCCATTTATCAACTTTTGCTTTCACCATTTCCGTTTCTTCTATTGATTTTATAATGTGTACAAAATTAATTTTGTAACCATATTGCGCTGTTTTTTCAAATAATCTTTTAATAATTGGAATTTCGGTATCATTCAACATAACGGCAACAGACAAACTATTGCTGTTTACAAAAGTTGCTTTCTCCGGAATCGCCAATATCGGGATAGAACAATTATTGATTAAATTTTCGGTATTAGAACCAAATAGTTTTTTATCAACCGTATTTGCCCCGGATGTTCCCATAATCAATAAACTAATATCGTTATCGTCAATATAGTTTAACACCACTTCCAAGAAAGGGCCGTTTTCTAGGTGAAATTCTACCGGAACGTCTTTTTGATGATATTCTTTGGCTATTTTTTCTAATTTTCCTGCTTCAGCTCTAAATTTTCCCCATTCTTCTTTTTCTAAATTATTTTTGTAAGCATTAGCCATCGCATGTACTTGCATTTCTTCTACTTCATCTTTTGCCTCCATAATAGCAGTAATATGTAGAATGTGAATTTCTGCCTTTGTTTTTTCTGCAACAGATAATGCATACACAAAAGCATTTTGAGCTACTTTTGAGAAATCGGTTAAAAAAAGTATTTTTTTCATTTATTTTCTCTTTATTTTTTTAAGACAATTTGTATCCTTTTACCTAATTTCCTCTTATTCTTTTTCGCAATAAAACCACTCTTCTAAAATTAAATTTTCCGTAAGAATGAGTGAATATATACAGTAGTATTGGCAGCAATAACCAAATTAAAGAACCCAATACTATTTTAGAAGAAGCCATTACGGCATTTAAACTTATATTTTGATATATCGCCATTCCGTTAGGAATTAATCCCACATCTAACTGATTAGACATATCGCTCAAACTTTGCCATTGTGCTTGGTAAGAAGCCCAACTGAGAATGGCACTTCCAATGGCAGCTCCTAAAAACGAACGTACTGCAATCAAGATGCCCATCATCCCAAGAAGTAAGTCCATAGATAAATTGAGAGACGCATAAAACCATACGCCTATAAAAAGTATGCCCATTCCCAAACCTTTGATAATCATTGCATATTCTAAATATTCAATATTCATATTGGGTTGAATAATTGCGTATAAAATATAAGAGTGCAACGCAAAAGCAACAAAACCAGAAGCGATATAATATTTAATTGGCCATTTGTTTTTGAAACCAAAGAATGCCATAATTCCCGAAATTATAATCCCAGGAACCATCCATAAATTAGTATGTGCATTTACCAAATTATTATACCCTAATACACCAACTGCATATTGAGTATAAACCGATGTACTTGCCATATAAACCCCTAACAACAAGAGTAAAACTGTTGCATGAATAACGTTAGGACGTTTGAATACTTTGAAATTAATCAGCTTTCGTTTTAAGAAATTTTGACGGTAAATCAACAAACCAAAAAGTACTAATCCGCCAAGTAACGAAGCGTTAATCCAAGGCGAAATAAACCAGCCTTGTTGTTTCATAAACACAAAAGCATAATTGAAACACATAAACGAAGCTGCAAACAAGACCAAGGAAAGCCAATCGATTTGATACAAAGGCATTTTAAAACAAAAGCGTTGGTTGTGCTGAAAAATTTGCGACAATGCAGCTACTACCAGCATTACAGCTGCCATCATAAAATAAGGTGATTGCCAACTTCCGTTGAAAACCAAAGTCGAGAAATAATAAGCAGAAACCTGCGATAAAACAATGGTTAGTGGATAAAAAACCGAATAAAATCTTCCGTTATCTCCCGTAGGTGCAATGATAAACATTAAGGGCAAAAGCATTTCAATCATCGGAAACATTTTAAAAAACCCGATAAAAAAACTACAAACCACCAAAATCCAAGGATTTTCTGTTGTGCCACACATATACAATAAAACTGCAATAAGAATAGCACAGGTGGTAATAATTTCTTTACTACGAAAACGCATTTTTACCCGTAACACGATAAATATGGAAGTACCCATACCAATTGCTCCAGCATTATTTGCCAAAGAAATATATTCCGTATAGGTTGCCATTGCACCCGAAACATCGGTAATCGTACTAACATACACACCCGAAACGGTCAGTGTTGCAAATATAATTACAAGTATAAGCAATAGCATCAACGGCTTGGGTACCCAACTTGCAAATGGACCTTTGTTATACATAATTTATTTTTGAGATTTTATAATCTTCTATTTCAATGTTACTTCGAGGTTCATACCGGCACGAAGTTGTTCTAAATCTTCGGGTTTATTCTCTTTTGTAAATTCAATACGAACGGGTAGTCGTTGTTGAACTTTTACAAAATTTCCAGTTGAATTATCCAACGGAACAGCCGAATATTTGGCACCTGTTGCTCCGGAAATGGCAGTGATTTTTCCTTCAAAGACTTTTCCTCCAAGGGCATCAACTTTAATTTTTGCAAGACCTCCAATCTTCACATTTTCCATTTGTTTTTCACGGTAATTTGCAGTAACCCAAATGTTTTTGCTATCTACAATGGTTGCTACTTGCTGACTTGGATTTAATAATTGTCCGATATTTATCGTTCTTCTTCCCATAATTCCATCGTGAGGAGCTGTGATTACGGTATAAGATAAATTCAGTTTTGCCATTGCCAATGCGTTTTCGGCACGTTTGATTTCTGCTTCGTTCAATCCTAATTTTGCTTGTACTTCATTCACCGACAATTCGCTTGTTGTTTTTGAATTGATAACCGATTGGTATTGCGAAATCTGTGCTTCCAATTGTGCTTTTTGTGCTTCAAAATCAGTTTTCATTTGGTCAAATTGCTGACGAGTAACCGCTTCATCTGCCAATAAATTTTTGTATCGATTAAAATTTTGCTCAGCATTCCACAGTCGTGCTTTTGCTGCATCCATGTTTGCTTTTGCTGCTTGTACGTTTGCACCCATTGTATTCACGTTGTTTGATGCCGTTTTTACCGAACTATTGGTTGCATTTAGCGAAGCCATTGCCGACATATACGCCGCTTCTGCTTGCCCAAGTTGGGTTTGAATTTCTCTATCGTCTAAGATGAGTAGCGTATCGCCTTTCTTTACAAATTGGTGTTCTGTAAAACGGATTTCTTTGATATAGGCAGAAACACGGGTATTAATCGGGTTAATAAAAGCCTCAACCTGAGCCGCATTGGTGAACTTATCATTACCCACATTAAAGTATGATTTCACAACAAAGTAGAAACCAATAGCAACCAAAATCAATACTAAAAGATTGACGATATTCAATTTCTTTTTAGGTTTTTTCTTAGTTTTATTTTGAGGTTGAACCGTTTCCGTTTGTGGAGTTTGCTCGTTATTCTCTATGTTTTCTGACGAATTGTTTTCTGTATTTTGTGACATCTTATTTCTTATTGTTTAATTTGATGATTATAGATTTCCGCTTTCTTTTAGCAATTTGTAATAGGCATAAATGATATTAATTTCTGAATTGGAATACTGTAATTCTGCATCTAATTTGGCATTACTAGCATCTAACAAATCCAGCAAAATTGCCAATTGATTGTTGTATTTGCTATTCATAATACGATAGTTTTCGTCTGCCAATTCGGTATTGGTTTTTAGCGTATTGTTTTGCGTAAGCGACTCATTGAATTTGATATAAGCTGCATTTACAGCCACATCAATCATTTGTCGGGCTTCATTGGCTTGAGCAATGGCTTTGTCTTTTTCAAACTGTGCTTGTTTTACTTTTTTTGGCGATTTGTATAACGCATCAATATTAAAATTAAGAGCCAATCCAGCACTCCAACCATTAGAATACATATCAACAACAGGCGATGTTGTGGTAATTGGTCGAGCCAATTTATTCCCTGCAAAAGCTGATAGTGAAGGCATCATTTCTGCCTTTGCTATTTTTTGTGAAGTTTCATAAATATCGATGGTTTTTTCGGTCATCAAAACCGTTGGATGATTTTCAACTAACGTTCTATAATCATCGAGTTGTAAAACCGTAGGAATTTGCTCTATAACCGATTGATCAATCAGAATTTGAGTGGTATCGGGCAAACCCAAAGCAGTGGTTAACTGTTTGTTTAAAATCTGACGGTTATTTTCAACCACCTGCAAAGCGAGCTTCAGGTTAGAAAGTTGTAATTCTCCACGAATCACATCATTTCGGGTAACCATTCCTTGATTATAAAATTTATTGCTATTTGCCAATCGCTGTTCTGCTAACTGAATATTTTGTGCATAAACCGCTTTTTGATTGTCTAATTTGTATAAATCTAAATAGTAGCCCAATACCAAAAGTTTGATGCTTTGTTCGTTAGATTGATAATTCAATTGCATCAATTCCTCTTTAAGCGATTGCGCTTTAATGCTGTTTTTTACGGTTCCTCCTTTCCAAAGTAATTGAGAAGCATCAACAGTGAAAGAGTTCCCAAAATGAGGCATCTCAACCTTTGTCGAATTAGAAAAATCTTTATCAATAACGTAAGAATCGCCTATATAATACGCCTGTAAACCTGTGTTAAGACTTGGCAACATGGCATTTTTGGCAACATCTACACCTTGCGAAGCGATAGAAATATCGGCTTTAGAAACGGCAAGATTGGGGTGATTTTCTTTGGTGAGTTCAAACAACTCCTCGATGCTAATCTTTTTTTCTGTAATTTGTTGTGCGTGAATGGTGGTGGTTGTTAAAACACCAATACATACCATCGCAATTAAGGGTTTCATTTTCATTTGTAATTTAAGTTTGCTGTAATACTGTTTGAATTCAAACTATTTAGATAAAAAAATAGAATTATCTATTCTCTTATGGTGTTAAAAAACTTTTTTAAGTACTACTGTTGTTCTTTCAAGTTCCTCATCGGTAACATCTGTTTGAAAGGATATATACATTTCTTTTAAAATTGGAATTAACTTTTGTTGATAAGCCTCTCCTTCCGAAGTTAAGGCCACCAAATTATTGCGTCTGTCGTTTGGATCTGGGTTACGTTGTACCAAACCTCTTGCAGTCATATTATCAATCAAAGAAGTAATGCTGGCTTTGTTTCGGTTGGTTTTATCGACAATATCTTGTTGTTTAATATTGTCTTTTTCCCAAAGAATATGCAACACTTCTAGCATTTCGATGGTAACATCAATGTGATGCTCTTTCATTTTTTTTGAAAAGTGATTGCGAACGACCTTGCGAATATCTCGTATAGTATCTATTAAAGATAAAATACTAGCAATGTCTTTTTGATCTTTTAATTTCATAGGACAAAGATATAAATAAAACAGTTTAATATCAAACTATTTTTGTTTGAAATTATGCCTTCATATACATGTGATCCACATTTATGAAAAATATACAACTTTTTAAGATAATAAATTACCAAATCAGATAGTAAAATTAAATAAACAAAGGAGCATAATAGGATAATTTTTAGTCAGGTAAAATTAATTATTGGTACCGTTAAAAATCAATATATCATCTATTAAAATTAGAATAGGTTTCATAATTAATTTAGGTTAAAAAAATGCCCCAAATGTGTCTGAATCTGATTTCTTTTTTCAACAAAATATTGTTCACTAGTTTTGATAATTGCTGCGAGCCGTTTAAAGTAGGTAGACACATTCATTGCTTAATCTGTTTCTTACTAATATTTCAGCAATTACGTTAGAGTGAGACATAGTCCCTTCAATAGTTGGAATCCTTATTGGAACTGATACTAAAATCGAATTATCAAAATATAATTTTTCCTTAAAATACATTTATACATTATTTAAATTTAAAAGACCATTATTATAAGTAAGCGTTACTCTCATATTTTAAGTTAATCTTCCAATTCAAAAACATCTGCCAAATCGTATCCAACTGTGGTTTTGCTTTTTACTGTTGCAAATGTAGGGCAGCATCATTCACTCAAAAAAATCTTTTTGGGTTTCTATAAAAATTCTTTCCGCCTTGCTCCAACAATTTTTCCAGACACTCCTAAACTCTCAGAGCAAAAAGATTTCAAGCCCGATTCAAAACTTGTAAGCAATTACGGGAATTGAATCGGGTTTTGTGTGCCTGATGCTGTCCTGTAATCATCGGCAAAGAAAAAGCCGGAACCTCAGTTATACGAATCAATTTAACAGCAGACGTTCTTTGACATCAACGAAAAAATTAACAAAAACAATAAAGACAAATAATGCTTTTCTCAAAAAGAAAAGAAAAAAAAGAAGCCGAGTGTCCTCGATACCAAATCAATTCACTCGAAAATTTCAACCAACAATAAACTAAAAAATTAACAAAATAAATCGAAAAATTATGAACACAATCGTAGGCAGAATTACAAGAAATGCAGAAATCAACACATTAGCAAATGACAAACAGGTCGTTAATTTTTCAGTAGCAACCAACGACAGCTACAAAACCAAGCAAGGCGAACGCAAAGAACAAACCACCTATTACAATTGCTCATATTGGATAAATGCCAAGATAGCAGAATATCTTACCAAGGGAACTTTAGTGGAACTATCGGGAAGAATCAGCAGTAATGCGTGGATAGGCAAAGACGGAGAAATAAAGTCGGGATTAAACTTCAATACTTCACGGATAAAATTTCACGGAAGCGGACAGAAATCACAAAATTACAATGAACCAACCGAAACCTCTAATGTTTTTACAGAAGAAACAGAGGACGATTTACCATTTTAAAATTCAGAAATATGGAAGCACAATTCAATTTTCAAGTTAAACACAGAAACACTGAAATAGATTGGGAAGATGTAGCCGTAGGTTATCAAATCTTTTGCGACAGAACCACCGCAGTACGCTATGCGAGAAGAATCTCAAAAATTTTTCAATCTGAAATCCGAATGACCGAGGGAACTAATCCTTTCAAAACAAGCGGTACTTACATTTACGAAAAAGCAGAACCTTTAAAAATCAAAAATTATGGCAAACTGGTGCAGTAATACAGTTGTTTTCGAGGGAAGTCCCGAAGCAATTGAACAAATGAAATGGTTGTTTCATGCAATGGCAACCAAAGAACAGCAGGAACAAAAAGGGCAACTTCCCGAGTGGGTAAATCAACACAATGGCGGATATTTCTTCGATTTGTATTCTGATGACAATAATACAGAAGTATTTCAGTATCAAACCAAATGGTCGCCAAATATTGAAATCGTACAAGAAATAGCAGAACATTACAAAGTAGATTTTGTGCAGGATTACGAAGAAATGGGCAATCTTGTCTACGGAAAAGCAAGGTACTACAACGGAATACTTCAAGACATCTATCTCGAAGATGAAGATTTTGAGCAGTACGAATATGACGAAGAAACCGATAATTACCACTTTGAGGGCGAGACCTATAACAGCGATGCAGAAATCTTGGAAATTCTTTTAGAACGAAAAATCAACGGTCAATTATCTAAAATTGACCATCAACCGACAACAATCAACTAAACTAATATGCAGGCCAATTTTTTCAGACAACTCGCAAAAATAAATCTTTCGGGAGATTTGCAAATCACGCTTCGCCCGACCACAGAAAACAGTTTTGTCCTTTCTGTATTGCTCAATAATGAGCAATGTGGGGATGAAGCAAGAAAGCTCATTCCGCCTTTGAATCTTCGGGGAACAGCCGAAGAACTCGACAACGGATTTTTTGAAACCATTTCCGTACCGTTACAGACCGCTTCGGGATTAATGGTGGATATGGAAACCTTTATGAAACAGCTTGAAGAAGCTAAAAAGCAATCCGCAATGGAAAAGGAAAAAGCGGACAGGGAAAAAAAGGAAAAGGAAGCCAAAGCGAAAAAATACAAGGAAGCGTTCCAAAAAGCCGAAGCACTTGAAAAAGAGGGCAAATACAAAGAAGCGTGGTCGGCACTTCCCAAAATATCGGAAAACCCCGATTTTGCCGAAGCTATTCGCAAAAAGCAGGATGAATACGAAAGTCATTTCGCCCATAATCTTTTTTCAGAAACTCCAACCGAAGTCTAATCTTAAAAATCAGAACAATGTTATTAGCAACACAATTAGAAAGGGTTTTTATCCTCAAAGACAACGGACAGGAAATTCGTTTGACAGACCCCGAACCCAAATGGAGCGTAGAAGCGGTTATGAATTTTTATGCCAATAATTACCCGATTTTAACCACCGCTAAAGTTTCCGCACCAAAAATTGAAGATGATACCGTTCAATACTTATTTGAAAGCATAATGGGAACAAAAGGATAATTTAAAACCGTAAACAATGGAATATGCAACACAATATTATATCGGGAGCAATCAGCGTTCCCGAAGAACAGCAACAACGAAGATTACACCGACAGTTGGGAGAGTTCGCAAAGTGGCTTCAAAAACCGAAAACAGCGAACGAGATACGGAAAGACAAGCAGAAATCCGTACCAATAGCAATGCTTCCAATGGTTTTCTAAAGTGCCGATTTCTACCGAAACAGGAAGAAATATCAACCATACAAGATTGTAAAATAATTGCAAGAACAGAGAGGGATTTTTATAAATCCCTTTCCAATTTTGCCCGACAATACAATATTGAACCAATGCAGACCAAAGATTTTAATTTTCCCTATAATATGGCTTTGGCAATGTGGGATATAGAAAACAAAGTGAAGTACACCAATGAAGATTGGAAAAGTTTTAAGCTCATTCGGAACAATAAGAAAATCCATTTTGCGAAAGAGGAACGATATTATACAGGAACATCTCTTTATTATGTTCCCATTGTACCGCTTTTTCAAATGCTCCACGACAAGAGTTGTAAAAAGAACGCCCAACTATTACTTTCGGTTTGCAGTTATCTGTATCACATTGTAGATGTTCCTTATTACAGAAGACAGGAAAGCTATCTGTATTGGATATACGAAATGCACGAAGATTGGATAGAACAGGGTGATGAAGCGGAAGAAGATATACAGGAGTTCAGGCGTGAATTTATAATATCGAAAACCATAGGCGACAAAATAGAGCAGAAGTTGTATAACCGGAAGAATCTGGAAATGTTTGAACAGCGTTTGAACCATTTTGAAAGTCACACCGATTTTGACCGCAATTGCTATAAAGTTGCTTCCGATGCCTTTGCTCTTTATACGGAATATCCGAAAACATCAATTTTCAGAAATCAGCCAACTCCCGATAAAAACCCATATTTTGATGATGAGAATAAATCAATCGGAATGGAAATGTATATTTCTTTTGTTGCTGATACCAAAGGTAACCTGTATAACAACATTGAAGAAAGTATTAATGCAGAGTTCAACGAATACGGAAGTGTCGAAGAACCTACTGTTTATACTCCCATTAACGAAACCGCAATTATCAAAGCTGATTTTGATTTTGAAAACCGTCTGTTTACCCTAATGGATGATTTATACAAAGTATTAGCTATTTAAAACAACAAAACAAAAATGAATGATATAATTGATACAGCCGAAGACTTCGGAACATTGTATGAACCAAAGTCCGCATTGGTTTTTTATGAATCCTTAGATAATAATGAAACAATGTATGTAGAGCATTTTGATATGGACAGAAACGGAAATCCAATCAATGCCCACCCTTTGACCGTAAACGAAGCCAGAGCATTGGCAAAGTCTTTACATTCCGATGAAGAAAAAGACAAAACTTTTCTAAAGCAAAAAGGAATTTTGCCTACCCATATTCTGAATATCAATCCGAGCCAAAACGGTTCAGTGATTTGGTACACTAATGCACAGCTAAGACAAATGTACTTTGTGAAAAATCTGGAAATTTCTAACGGAACAGCGGAAGTTCCTGCAATGCTTTGGTATGCCGATAAAGAAAACCTTTCCGTATTTGCATTGGCAAATGACAATAGACCAACCGAAAGAACACCATTGTACTACTCCCCATTTTTCAATGTGTATGAAGATGGCAAGGTATGTATGGGAACAGTAGATGTCCATATCAAAAATTCGGTTTCGGTAGAAGAATTTACAAAGGCGTGGGAAGATTATTTTTTCAATTCCTATTTCAGTCATTTATTGGACAATTATAATCCGATAAAAGGGAACTGTGTAAACCTTTGGAAGAAATTAATTGAAACAAAAGAAACCTATCCTGTCAAAACATTGAAAAAGAATAATAAAATCCTTAAAAACCTATTACGATGAATACAGAAAATGAAACATTCAGAACCAAAGTCCACTTTACGGACAACGAGTTGCTCAATCCTGCCAATCCGATTTCGGTAAACCTAATCGGAGCAGGAGGAACAGGTTCAAAAGTCTTGACCGCTTTAATGGAAATGAACCACAGCCTGATTGAATTACGACACGCAGGATTGCAGGTTCGTCTGTGGGATGATGATAGTATCACAAGCGCCAATTTAGGAAGACAACGTTTTGCGGAATGCGAAACAGGATTATATAAATCCGTTGCTCTAATCAATCGTGCCAACCGTTGGGCAGGTACAAACTGGAAAGCTGAAACCGTAAAATATGAAAAAAACAGTTTTGGCAGATTGCCAGACAATGCAAAAGCAATGATTACCATTACCTGTGTGGACAGTGTAAAAGCAAGGTTCGGTGTTGCTGAAATTCTGAAAGAAAAAGACAATTACAGGAATTACAGCAATGAACCGAGATATTGGTTAGACTTTGGCAATAGTAAAGATATAGGGCAAGTATTGTTATCTACCGTAGGAAATATTCGACAACCCAATTCTAATAAATACGAAACGGTTGGAAATCTCCCTTTTGTTACGGAAGAGTTTAGAGAACTGTTGCAACAATCCGAAACCGAAGATGATATGCCGAGTTGCTCACTTGCAGAAGCATTGGAAAAGCAGGATTTATATATCAATTCTACTTTGGCACAAATGGGATGTTCTCTTTTATGGAACTTATTCCGCAACGGACTGACCGAAAACAGGGGATTCTTTCTTAATCTGAAAGATTTCAGAACCCAACCCATAAAAGTCGCCCGATGAAAATTCGGGCGGCAAAAATGCAATTCCTCCCTGTGGTCGGAATCGCATTTTTGCTGTTTAAAGCGGATGCAACCTCTTATCAAAATATTTTTCCTGTACTTTTCCTTTGGATTTTTTTGAAAAGAAGTTGCGGGCTATTTAGTACAGTAATGAAGTTACTGTTTTTTTAGATTATCAATTTTCTGCATTAATTCTTCATAATGTATTTGTGAATGACATTCTGCACAAACAGAAATTAAATCTTCTAACTTTTCATTAAAAATATTTTTATAAGTTAAATGATGTGCGTGAAATGCCGGTCTGCTTTTACATTTGGTACAGGTATATCCATCTCTTTTGAAAACCATTTCTCTTTTTGCTCTCCATTCAGGAGATTCCAGATACTTATGATATTTTCCTTTGGGTGAACTCAAATAATTAGAATATGATACACTCTCATATATAAGTTTTTTATCAAAGTTTACCTTTTCTCTCCATTCTTCAAAATATTCAGAATCAAACTCTCCGCGAATATCAATATCAGATGTATATTTCACAGGGAAATTTCTTTTAGCTCCTCCACAATTTTTACATTGCTCATATAATCTGAAATTTGGAAAAAATTTAACGTCATTAACAACAATTTTGTTAGGGTTTCGACAACACTCGTCAGAACGTTTTATTTCTTCATACTCACAATTTTTACATCTATAAATATCGTGATATTCAGCTTCGTAGTATTTTTCAAGAATACCATTTTTACATCTGCTACAATCCATAAATTTTAATTTTACTGTGGAAAGATAATCAGCATCGATTGCTTATTGGCAGACCATCAGTTCGTTTTCAGTATGCAAAAATACAAATCCCGTTTCTGCTCAAAAAAATCTTTTTGGGTTTCTAAAAAAATTCTTTCCACAAGCTTCAACAATTTTCCCAGACACTCCTGAATCCTGCGGACAAAAAGATTTCGCAGCCTTCATTCCAATGCTTCCATTTCGGTTTTGGCTGAAACGGAATTTCTATCGTCAAAAAGCAATGAAAAACGACACACAGGTCAGACAAAAAAGCAAAGCGTTCTTTGACATTTCCGAAAATAATTAAAAAAATAGAATCATTAACAATTATAAATTTCAAAATATGAGAACTAAAAAAACAGAACAAATAGAATTTTTCAGTTTAGGAAACGGTATTTCGGTTTGCGATACCAACCGGGAAGTAAACGGAGATTATAAGAAAGTAGCTCACATATCAAAATACAGAGAAGTAAATTTTTTATGTCGGGTTTCAGATGAAGCAAAAAATAAGATACTGTACTACGCTGAAAGTGCAAATCCAAGAATTTCCATGACACAGGATGAACCTGTTTTCATCGAGAAAACATTCAGGTACAATGTTAATTTCAAAGAATTTAAAAAGGTCTGCTATGCCTATAATCTGGAACAGGCATTTACAGAAGCCGATGTATTTGCAAGAAAACATCAATTATCTTCAGACTTTACGATTGACGAAACAGAAAAGTTCGTAGAGAATCCCCCTTATTTCGGCATTAAAGAACCACTTTAAAAATGAGAAAATTAGAAATTAAAATACAGAACAAAAAAGGAAACGAGCCCAAATACAAAGCAAATTTGGGTTTTGTTTCCCCTTTAATGAATGCAGAACGTCTGTTATTGCCAAACCACAAAAAAATAAAATAGATACTTATCAAGCGAAAACGACTTTAAGCCAAGCCGAGAAAATGGTTGAAGGGCTACCCCTTTCAGCAGAAGAGTATCTCAATATTTTGAATATTGAAGGACTCAACGAATTTCCTCCTGAAAAGTTTCAGATTGTTCTAAAAACCATTGACGATTTTTTTAAATATCATGGATATCCAAAAAATGAATATCCGCTCAGGGTATTCTATGGCTTTAAAAAACTGACGAAAAAAATAGTAAAAAAACCTTCTGTAATAATCCTTTATGAGAATGGATGCTCACGATTAAATGATAAATATGTTCATAGAGCAATGAAAGTTACTTATCAGAGATTACAGACAGATAAAGAAAAAGAGGATGCCAAATACAGTAACAGATTATTTTCAAAGTATGAATATTTTATCAATGAGAAAGTCTGGAAAGGTAATGTTGATGCAATTCTACGACATAATTTTTCTGCTGATAAAAATAATGTTCCGAAAGATGAAAGGGAGCATATAAGAGAACTTCTGAAAAAAGAAGTCTTCGATTTCTACGGAGATAAAGTTTCAAGATTTTTTCAATCATCATTTGATTTTTGAGGCTATGATTATTAGAGAATAAAAGAGAACACTATTTTAT
Source organism: Empedobacter falsenii (assembly GCF_019308355.1). Classification (GTDB taxonomy): domain Bacteria; phylum Bacteroidota; class Bacteroidia; order Flavobacteriales; family Weeksellaceae; genus Empedobacter; species Empedobacter falsenii_B. The sequence continues at coordinate 16,252 of NZ_JAAGKM010000025.1, forward strand.
AGAAACCATTGAAACACTAAAGCAAATAAATTAAAAATTTCAATATGAAAACATTCACTCAAAAATTAGAAAATTTAAGAGAATCGGCATATCTGACCATAGTCAACCATTTAACCTTAATAGGAGAAGAAAGCTGTCACAGTCATCAGATTATTATTCCTGTCAGAAAGGAAAATTTGCAATTCAACCTCAATAATGGCAGGTGGTTAGAGGAAATCGGAAGTGTTATTATTGATAATGAAGGATACCAATACGGTTTATCCGTTCTTGATGATGAACAGCTATGCAGTATTACTGACCACATAATAGAGTTAGCAAAATAGACATTCAATAATCAGATATAAAACAACCCTTAATAATAAAAATTATGACAACAAAAAAATACAAAACAGAAACTCTTTTAAAGAGGTTGGAAAAATATGACGAAAAATACTATGAAGCAATCTGTAAACCGTCAAATATTGGTTTTGGCTATGGAATGCGGGCTTATCACGCATTAAAGGTTCAAAATCCACCAGAATGGAAAATCCGGGATAAAGCGGTATTGATCGCTGATGAACTCACAAAGCGAGGGGTAACATTCAGAACCAGTTATCTAAAGTTATCAAATTAATTACTATTAAATACCTACAAACAATATATATAATCTGATGAAATCAACACATTTAATTTTTAGCATAAGAATTAAACCTACATCAGTACAAAAACTTCCCGAGCCTTCTATAAATCATTTCTCCTGTCAGGTTCTTAAATCCCGATAGTGAATTCCTGAATTTATTGATTTTTCTCTCTTGAATATTTCTTTATTAAGTTTTGAGCAGGTAAGATACCACCGTATTTTTTGATTTTTCCATTTCTTATTCCCTTAAAAGCATTACGCCGTAGCTATTTCAGCTGACCTGTAGTTCGTTTTCAGTTTGCAAAAGTATAAATCCCATTTCTGCTCAAAAAAATCTTTTTGGGTTTCTCAAAAAATTCTTTTCACAAGCTCCAACAATTTTCCCAGACACTCCTGAATCCTGCGGACAAAAAGATTTCGCAGCCTTCACTCCAATTCTTCCATTTCGGTTTTGGCTGAAACGGAATTTCTATCGTCAGAAAGCAATGAAAAACGACACACCGGTCAGATAAAAAGCAAAGCGCTCATTGACATTTCCGAAAACAATTCAAAAAAACAAAAACAAGCGAACGGTGTCCCTCGTAGAAAACAATTATTAACAATTTAAAAATTTTAGATTATGAAAAATCCAAGTATTTCAGCAAATGAATTTTACAACGAGTTTATGGGAACCGAATCCTACTATTCCTATATGTTCGGAATAGTTCTGACAGATGGTGTGAAAACCATTGCAGACGAAGAAAAATGCTATTGGTTTCTGGATGCCATTGCATCTTATCAGTTTGAAGAAAAATTTAAAAAACAGGAATTCCAGATTTGGAAAATTGAAAGAATCGGAGGAACTAAGTTCAAACTATCCGCAACAGACGGAAATAATAAAGTCTTAGCTACCCAAGAAATTACATATTCCGATTTCTTTTTTCAGGAATTTACCATTTGGAAAGAAGATAAGGTGTTATTACTTCCAAGCGAACATTAATACCTACAAAACCTCACGATGTACAGGCTAATCGTGTTTTATTAATAACTCTTAAATAACAATGATATGAATAAGAAAGAACTTGCTGCATATAACGCAAGAAAATTAGAAAATATGAATAAAGCAAAACAGCTAATAAAGCATCCTTTCATAGAAAAAGAAGGGTTTGTTATTCAGGTAGAATGTACCGAAAAAGAACATTCTGCTTACTGTGCAAAATTAGGATTTAGCGGGATGTACTCCGATAAATCCGGAAAAGGATCCTTACTGAACTTTTATCAATACAAATAAGATTATGGGAACTTACTCAATTATTTATCTTAGAAAGCCTGAAATGGCAAAAGAAGTCAATGAGCTTCTGAAAGAAAAATACAATCTTGAATACGAGAAATATAACGGAATTGAATACGGTATTTTCTTTTCTCTGGAAATGTTTGATGAAGATTTAAGATTTATGAATGAAGACGAAGAAGGAAAAACCAATCTTCCTCATTATGAACGTCCGATTTCTAAAGAAACCTATTATTCATTATTGTTTGGAGCAGGAAATTGCTTTGGTGATATTGGAACATTTTGTGTCAAAATTTCCTGTGTTACTGAAGAAGATATAAAAACAATCAAAACTTTACAGGAATTTTCCAAAACTCCTGAATTTAAAAAGTATGTCAATTTTAGAAAATCTAAAAATCTTCGGAGATTGCTGAATACTGAATTATAACTTAGGTTAAGAAGCAATAGTAAATTATTTCCCATTGCTTTTTTATTTTTTTACAAAATCTTTCTGAAGAAGTTTTCTATCTATCGGGTGGCAAAAATGCAATTCCTCCCTTTGGTCGGAAACACATTTTTGTCTGAAATTGGAGCAATCCCATTTCTAAAACATTCCCGTACTTTTTCCTTGATATGTTTTTGAAAAGAGGTTGTGAGCTGATTTTATTGAAATTTGAATACCGATGAAACAGATAATTTATTTAATCGAATTATCTTTTAGCATCATTATGGCATTCCTCAACTCCATTGGATATTCAATGAAATACGTATGCGTTACACCTCCGGTAGTTACAACCAGCGTTCCGAAATTCAAAGCCTTTCCTAAAAAACTTTGGTGCTGGTACATTCCTTCGAGCTTGTTTAATGAGAGGTCGAAAAGTGTTTTGCCTAATATTCCTGTAGAAAATGTGAGATGGGTATCGGTAACATAAATTTTTGTGCTTCTGTTCTTCAGTAAACGGAGTAAGCCTCTGATGAAAAGATAAATAAGAAAAAGAGAAATAATACCAACTAAACCAAGCATATATTTATAACCTAACAATAAAAAAGAGATAACTCCTACAGAACCAATTATGATAAAGAAAACTGGAATTACATAGGAAATCCAATGGATTTTGGCTTCATAATTAATAGTTGGATTAAATCCCTCAGATTCAGCAAGTAAGTTTTTCATAAATTGTGTGTAAATTTTCGTCTAATTTAGTGAAAAAAGAAAACAGTAAAAAGCCAAAATGAGAAAATTAATGTGTCCCAATCCATAAAATTTTAGATGTCGGAAGAGGAATTCTGCATCGTTCCGGTAAACCTTGTCTTCTTATTTCTTACTTTCATCAAAAGTTGATTTCGGACGTTTGATGCTTTGTAAGGCGATTTTGTTCTGAGGAGCAGAATTTTGGGATTCCAATTCTGTTTGAAGAAAAGGCATTGTGTTTTTTATGGAAGACTTCCAGTTCGTTATCGGCTTGTTATAGCCATTTTTCCATTCGTTTCCGAGCCAACTCTCATATTTTTCTTTAATAAGATGGTCTAATTCGGGAACATAGCTTTCCAATGTTTTCGCATATTCTGTAAATTCGTCCAAAGAAGGAATAGTACCGGAACCCGGAATAGGTATTGCAACAGGAATTTCCGGAGGAGCATCGGGAGACAAATTTTGATTCTGTGGAGTTTCTCTTTTCTGTGGCAATTTTTCGGTAGTTTCCTTTTTTTTCGGAATTGGCTTTTGACTCCTTTTAGTCGTCGAACCTCCTTTGTCAGTTTCAGGCTTTTCAAAAGCGGATAACGTCGGTGCATATTCCCGAAGAATTTTATAATGTCCCGGAAGCCCGTTTTTAGATTGATATTGAATCATTCCCAGATTGCTAAGTTTTTGGCGTAAAGTAATAATGGTGGGTCTTGTGATTTTCAGCCGCTCGCAAATTTCGGTATCCGAAAGCTTGAAATCATTTTCCTCATTTTTTTTCCATATTTCCAACAAAAAAAGGTAGATGGAAGCTGCGACAGCTCCCAACGGTTCTTTTTCGTTATGTTGCCAAAACTGCCTGATTAATCCCGAATAATTCATTTTTTATGCAGAGCCATAAGTTGCATTGCTTTCTCTTTATCTATGATAATAAGATTTCCGTTCTGAATGATGGCATCATCCAGAATTCCGCTGGACTTTAGTTCCGCTGCTTTCGAGCGGGAACAGCCCAGCATTCTGGCTAACCCTTTAAGCCCATATTCATACTTTTTTTCAGAAACAGCGGTTCTTTGTAATTTCAGAAATTCCTCAACAGTCAACTCAAGCAGTGGTTTTTTCGGATCGATATTCATAGTATTTTTTGTTTTTATAAAAAGTATTCAGGCAATTTCTTTGAACTCTTATTTTTTGAACTCATAATTATTTTCAGAATCTTTGACAATCAATCCTTTCTCACGCATAAATTTAATATAGCTCTTTGCCGTTCGGTCTTTGACCGCCATCATATTTTGGAGCTTCTCACATAATCCGGCATAGGTATAATGCTTTTGCTGTGAAAATAGAGTCCGGGCAATATTTGCAAGTTCGATCTCTTTTCGTTTCTCTTTTTCTTCTTTGGTCTTCTCTCCGATAAAAACGTGCATTCCTTTTTCTTTATCCCACGAAAACTGTATAAGTGGAACATCCAAAGGACTTCCGTCCCTTACTTTCAGTGCCTTTACAACAGAGATTTGAGGATCATCATCTTTTTCAATGGATAAAATGGCAGCTGCTTTTCTTTGAAGCTCGCTTCCGAGATGTCCCCGAAGCTTTAATCCGTTGGGTGTGAAATGAAGTACTCCGATTATACAGGTTTTATAAATTCCAGCCATACGGTAGAGCTCATCAATTAAGGCAATGCTTTCTCCTTCATCATTCGCACAGCGTATCAAATCAGCTATTCCGTCTATTACCACCATATGAATTCCTGAAAATTGGTAATAAAATTTATCCATACTCTGCAATATTGCCTGCAACCGTTCTTTTCTTGACATACCGGCTAAACAGTAAGCTTTGAAATATCCTGGCATATTTTCTCTTCCGGAACGTTTCAGGATGCCTGAAATATTTTTGTACAGCTGGGTTTCGGACTGTTCGGTATCGTAAAGCAAGACGGCTTTTCCTTCAGTATTGGGAAGGATATTACTTCCTAAAGTATCTATATAGTCATCCTGACGTAATGTTCCGGCAATCAGGCTTCCTACATAATTACTTTTTCCTGTGCCTTCACCTCCCGTAAGTCCCATTAAATTCCCTTGTGTTCCCAATGGAACATCATTAATGGAAATCAGCGTTTGCGATTGTAAGGGAGGCTGTGTAAAGTCGATTTCGCAAGGTTTCAGTATCGCCATAGTTTCATTATATAATTGGTCTAAAAATTCAAGGAATAATTGATTAAAGTCATTTTTGGTATTTCCCATTCTGAAATAATCGGAAATATCCTTTTCCTGTTTAGCTCCCGAAAGAGGAAGTCTCAAACGGTTTACTCCGAAACCGGATAGTTGTTTCTGATGCTTGATTGAAGCCTCCAATCCTGTTTTATCCACATCATATAAAATCAGAATGTGTTTGAAACGGTAGGAAAGCTTTTTAATCAGGCTTTCAGGTATTGAGCTTGTTTCACTGTTGAAGCAAATCGCATAAAATCCTTTGGAAGCCAATGACAATACATCCTTTTCTCCTCCGGTAATAAACAGGGTGTTTCCTTTGGCGGGCAATTGTTCCAATCCAAAACAATACGATTCAGGCAGATTTCCACCGTACAGGAAACGGATTTGGGAAAATGGACGGTAAATTTTCACATATTTTTTACCGAAATACCCAAATATAGGTTCTTCTGTCGAAGATTGTATGGTAAAAGGTTTTGAATCTTTATTTTCACTCGTGAACTCTTCTAATGAAACCACTTTGTATAATTTCAGGATTTCACGGGTAATGCTATATTGTTTCCAAAACTCAATTTCTTTCAGTGTAAAGCTACGCTCAAATACGGAATAAGGTTTAGGATGATATGGTTGTTCCTTTATTATGTTTTCCTTTTTGCTCTCTGCTTTTGCTCTTGAAGAATATCTGTTTTGGGGCAAAATATATCCGTTTTCCAGTCCCAAATTCATTTCTTCATTGATCTGTTTCAGTATTTCTGTAAAATCTTTAGTACAGTCCAGGTTTTTAATTTTTCCTACAATTGAAAAACAATCTCCGGCATAATCAGGAGTCCCAAAATCCTTCATACGATACATACCACTTCGCCGGTCAAAGTAGATGTTGCAGGAAGCTTTGGTATCATCATAAAAAGGATTTTTAAAATTTCTGCCTACGCGCCAATCTCCCGGAAGGTAGTGTTTGAAAATATCCAGTCCGTCACGGGTGCAGCTGAGCACTTTGTTTTTGTCTAACATTCTTTTGGTGGTTTAGAATCAGGTCTTGTAAGCATTCTTCGCTCCGGCGGATCAGGTTTTCCTGTAACATCCTTTTAATTTCGCTGATCTTGTAATAATTTTTTCCCCTTATTCGGGAATAGTTGATTTTGTTTTCACTGCGTAATCTTTGCAGAGTGCGGTCACTAATCTTCAAAAAGGTGCATACCTCATAGCTATCTACCCAACTGTCCTCATCATCATTTGTGTTTTGCTGGGAAATAACATAATCGAAAATTGTGTCCACTTTTGACATCAAGTTTTTAAAAGCTTGTGATTCAATAGTGATTACTTCCATTAGTTTTTTTAGGTTTATACACCAAAATTAGTGGTAGTAATCGTCAAATACCAATTGAAAGAAGGTCAATAACGGACAGGAAAAAGACAATAAAAGACAATTAATTTTATCCGAATAGTATAAGTCAAAAAAATAAATTTATGCTTGTTAACTTTTTTGACATCATCAGCAAAAAAGAAAGAATGTTTCTGATAGAATTAAATTCAGGCTCATAAGGGCAGGTGCAAGGTGCAAGTATTATATAATACTTGCACCTTGCACCAGTCCCAAATGCTGATGAATAAAGGATTGGTGTTTTGAAAAATTTTGGTTAAATTTGCACTATGAGTGGTTTGCAGACAAAAAGTGGACACACAATAGGTCAAAATAGCGCAGGAAAAGCTCTAAATCGTACCCCTCGATTGAAAACACATCCGTTTAATGTTGAATATTAGCTGGTTATGTTTTATTTAGTAATTTTAAATTAAAAATACATAAAAAGTAACCTAAGTAACCCAATTTCAGCAAAAAGATTTTTTTGTTTTTTGAGTTTATGAAAAAAGGGATTCAAACGAAGATAGTAACGCAATAAGGAGAAGCATTGGTTCTCCTTTGCTTTGCTATTCGCTTATGTTTCCAGTTTTTTATTTTGAGGATTTTACCATTTTTATTTTGGTCAAATTTGGTTACTTTCCTTACTTGGTGTAATTCGGTGTTGACTTAAGAAATAAAGTGTAAGATTTAAGTATTTTACGAGTTTGGAAAGTAAGGAAAAGTAAGGGGGTTTTAGTAATGATTTTAATAGCTTTATGAGTTCCTTTAGTGGATTTTTCCAATCTTTAACCACGTGTTTTCTTGTCTTATGTAGATATTTATCTACTAAGTTTTTGAGTTTCCGTATTTGCTGATCCATTTGTATAAGGTTGTTTTGGGGATTCGGTAACGTTCTATGACCTGATTTTTGGTCATTTCTTCTGTAGAAATCTGTTCCAAAATAAAGTCAATAACTTCTTTGGTGTAAATATTTTTTCTAAATTGGGGAGCAGATGTTTTATTTTCAAATAAACCTTTTGAAGAAGAAGAAGAAGGCGGAGAATATAAAATCAAATGTTGACTGTATAACCTAAAAAAATCATACTCCAAAAGCTTACTCCATTTTAAAAGTAAATCGGTAGATAGATGCTCTTCTTTATACATTTCTTTGATTTCTGCTTCTGTTGCTTTCATAAAATTACAGATGCGGGATATTTCTATCCCGCTTTCTGTAACAAGTTGATTGATTAAAGAGCCTATATGGATTTCTTTGAAATTCACTTTTTAATAATTTTTATCATCATCTTGTTATTCTCTAATATTAATTTATACTAAAGTTTAATAGTTAGTGTGTCATTCGGGAATTTTAAGAGATTTAGTATTGTATTTCTTTTCACGAAACTAAGATAAGAAACTGCATAAAATTTCGTTATTCATTTTTTAAAGACATAACAATGTTGAATCAAAAAAATTAGCGATAGTTACGGCGTGAAATAAAATTTTTCTGAATTATAAAATATAAATAAGTTAATTATTTAAATTTAAGATTATATTATATAGTATATTAAATACATTATTGGTTAAATTCTATAATCAGTTGGTTTAATGCTCTGAACTCAGCGGCTATACCTCCTGGAGAAAATGTAGTAACATCGCAGGGAGCATCATTCCATTTGAGTTTCAATCCGTCCATACCACTACTCATTCCGTTTGCCCAAATATGTGTACACCCCTCATTATTGCCAAGGTTATTGGGCTCATCCTGAATATTCGCATTACTTGCAAAGTTTTGCTGTACGGTTGTTGCGTTGCTCCAGTTGTGTTTAGAGTTTTCTCCAGTAATCCAATAAAATTCGATTGGGATCCCCGGAGCAGGCTGATTGGCTGGAGAATAAGACATATTGATAGCTTTGTTGTTTCCTATCCAGATGTTGTTTCTTAGATTACCATAACCACTATTAGAGCCGTTGATAATATTATTTCTTACAAAAGTTTCTTCGGCATCAGAAGTAATGGTTAACAAATACCCGTTTAAAGTTTTTCCTACATTATAGGCGGTTCCCCAATTGGCACCTCCTGTTCCTGGACTGCTACCACTGGTACCATTATTACCGCTTGTATAGACACAGTAGTAATGGCCGTTTCCTGCCGTCCACTGTGTACATCCTCTCTTTGTAAATGTTAGACCATCAACAACAACTGAGCTGGCGGCACTCGAAGCAATTCCATTCGGAGTATATCCTAGAATAGAAGGAATTACTCCATCTGATACTACATACGTTCTGGATCCTAATCCTGTTGGTTGCCATTTGTTGTCAGCCCAAAAGTAATATCCGGGTGCTACATCTGTTGCAGGGTTTGTGCTAGTAGTCTTTGTGTTGTATACCAACATCCCTTCTGTTGCAGGATTTACAAGTGGAGCCCAAACATTGGTAGCTGTTAGCTCTACCTGTGGGGCAAGAAATCCTTTGTCGGAAGACACTACATCCAACACGGCAGAGGTATGGGGAGATTCGATGCCTATGCCGACCTGCCCGAATGCTATGTTTGATACACAAACAAAAGCAAATATAGATTTGTATATTGATTTTTTCATAAATTTTTAATATTTAATAATTTAGTAAGCATCCTGAAATTCTACGATTACATCCTTGGCATTTGTTGCGGTTACACCATCTCTGTCAGCCCATTTTCTGGTTCCAGTTGACATTATATATGCAGCGCCATTTGCACTAACAATGCTTGGCATTCCAGTGTCAAAGTTTTGTTGTACCGTTGCTCCTCCAGCAACCTCCCAATTTACAGCCCATTGTTCCCCGGTAATCCATTTGTAGCGATATCTGTTGAAAGGGGTATCGTTGTTGTTTCCATCCAACGGAATGTAGCGGCTCTGGAATTTGTTGTAGCCCAGCCAAATATTAGTAGCTAAACTTTTAGCTGTAATGATGTTGGTCGTAATCCAGTTTCTTTCCGTATCGGATGTGATGGTAACCAAATAACCGCCTCTGTTTTGTGCAAAGTTATATGCTTGTGCCCATGTCCTATCACTGGAAGCTGTATAAGCACAGTAAGTATGGTCATTACCCCCAGCGCTTACAGACCATTTTACACAACCTTTTTTATTCCAGGTTGCACCACCATAACTAATGGTTCCAGTGGAGTTATCCGCAGTGATACCAGTATTGTTAGGTGTATATCCCAAAAGTTCTACATCTATTTTTTGTTGGAAGAGATAAGAGTTTGCAATTTTTCCCATGGGATTCCACTGGTTATTGTACCAGTAATAATGCCCTGGTGTTACATTGGTATTGGGATTAGGATTGGTTGTTGTACTGGTATTGTATACTAATAACCCGTCTTTTGGTGAAGTAATGGTTGCTACATCGGTAGCTGATAATGCTACATTGGGCAAAGACGCACCTTTATTGGCAGCATCCAGTTGCAACATTGCAGATGCAACTATTGCCGGAGGGGTTGCTGTATTGGTCATCTGAACCTGTGCAGATGTGCCTATGCCAAAAGCTATACTGAATACTATAGCAAGATATATGTTTTTCATAAGTTGCAATTTTAATTTTGATATTCTACAATAAGATATGATACCGGTTTGGTGTCGATAGTGGTATTGTTGCAATTGGTATCGTACCATAATCTGGTGCTGCTTTTTGATGTAGCTGATATATGAGCACAACCTTCCGTACCACCATTGTTATCAGGTTGGTTTACATCAAAGTTAAATTCAAAACTGGAATTTTTATAATACGGAGCTGTTGTTATTCCTGCACGTTCCCAGGCAACCATAGATACCTCTCCTGTAATCCATGTAAATTTCTGAGGATTTCCGGGATAGGTTATTTTGTTGAAGCCCAACCATACGTTATTTTGGTTTTGTGAAGGTAAAGAAGTAGAAAGAAGGTTGTTTTTTACAAAATCCCATTCCTCTGTGCTGGTAATTGTAGCCATGTAGCCATTCAGATTTTTGGCAATCGTGAAAGCTGTTGTCCAATTTGTACCAACAGCTGCATTTGTGGTGTTATCGGTAAGACTATATCCGCAAAATGAGTGATTGTTGCCTGTAGTAAATTTGTAGCATCCTGCTTTGGTCGCTTTTATATTGCCATAAACATATTCAGCAGGTGCTGTAGCCATGCTTCCTTCCGGCACGTACCCTAATGTTGATGTGCTGATATCTGTTATTGCATAGTTTTGGATTGTATTAGAGCTTTTCTGCCAAGGAATCCAACTCAAACCACTCCAGTAATAATATCCTTTGCCTATTGTTGCATTGGTATTATACACTAAAAGCCCTGGTTTCAAATCGGCTGTGATAGTAGTAGTAGTAATAGGAGTTCTGGAGGTAAGGGAAGTTAAAGCTACTCTGGGACCCAAAAATCCTTTGGTTTCGGCATGTACATCCAAAATGGATGAAGGATGGGGGAAATCATTTGGGATTGTAGTATCTGTCGATATAATCCCAACTGCTTTTCCTGTTTGTCCATATGAACAAACTGCTATCAGTAAAAGAGCTGATGTTAATATATTTTTTATCATGTTCAAAAATTTTAGGTTATTATTTAGATAACCTGTTGTGTATTATTAGCAAAGCATTAAATAAGTGTTAAAAACTAAACACTTTAAATTTTTGTTGTGTAATTAATTTGTCCTTGTCAAGAGAAACGACGAAGCAATCCGTTGTACTTAATTAGGGCTTGCTTCCTTTCGCTCGCAAGGACGGGCGGTGGGCGGATTCTGCCCGCAATTAAAAATTTGACATTTTTATAAACAGATGGGGAATCAGTGGTTTCTTGCTGATGGTAAGCAAAGAAGAGCTGTTTTATAGTTTCGGAAGGTGATACAGATAGTTTAATGTTGTGATTGGAAGAGGGCGAAAAGGCAGAAGCGTAATTGGTATTAAAATGTATAAACTGCTGTGGGTTGCCGTCCTTTATGTATATTTTGTATTTTTTTTGTTGGTTTTCTTCCTTATGTACTTTATTGTTTTGTGTTTTTTCTTTTTTCGGTTTGGGTGTATTTTTGGCGTATTGTTTTACGTTTTTGGAAGTTTTTTGGATATATACAATTTTGGTACTTCCAAGCTCTTCCAACCCAGAAACGGAGGTTCCTTCTAAAATAAAGATTTTGCTTTTTTCTATAGTAGATATTGTTGTTCTTTCAATATCTATATCACTAGATACTTCTCCCACAACTGTTGTTCCACTCGCAATAAATAGTTTGGTGGGTGTTATCAGTTTCTGTGTTAGGGTAGCATCTTGCGATACATATAAAATAGCGTCACCAGTAGTATAAATCTGCGCATAAGAGAATAGAGAAAAAAGAGAACACAAAAACACCAAAAGGGTATTACAACCCTTTCGGATAAATGTTTTTATGTAGAAACTCTTTTTCATCGGTTTTGGTTGGTTGAAATAGTCTGCTTTAGACTATTATTTTATCTTATTGTATTGTAATACAATATTATTTAAGATGTAAGTAATTGAAATTGGTTTTATTTAAAAGAAAAATGCAAAAACATTAAATCAAATTATTTTAATTTAAAACACTATTGCATAAATGTTTGGAGTTATCAAGAAAAGAATTATCTTTGCTTCGAAAGTAGTCTAAAGCAGACTACTTTTATTATCTTAAATTCGTTGAGAAATAACACGATTAAAACTCAACGAAATGACATTTGAATTCTTTTTGCCTGAAAAAGGTATTGTAAAAAACATCCACTTAAACCTTACCGACCAACAACAAAACAGAACCTATACTTTTCGTACACAATTAAGAATTTCTGAAAAAGATTGGGACAAAAACAAACAACGTCCTTCGAATATCTATCTGAAAAAGTATAAAAAACTAAATAGTACACTCGATATCCTAAAAATAGAATTAGCTGAAAGTATTCGATTCAAACGCGAAGAAAACAAACAATTACCTCAAAGATCTATATCTAAAAAAATAAAAGATATTTGTTCTAAACAAAAGAAAAAACTTCCTGAAAATTCATTACTCTTTTATATGAAGTGGTATATTGAAACAAAAAAGGAACTCATCTGCAATTCCACATATAAACGATATAAAGTATTTTATCACCTGATGGAACGTTTCGAGGGTTTTGTCTGTAAAAAACTTTATGTAGAAGAAATCAATTCGGATTTCATTCGGGAATTTATGATTTTCGGGAAAGAGGAAGAATACAGTGAGAATACGATCTATAGAACCATTCATTTTGTAAAGACAATCTTGAATTTTGCAGAGCGAAAAAGCATAAGAACTTGTGTAAGAGAGCTGGAACTTCGACGAGAAAAACAAAGAAAAGAAATCATTACGCTTACCACCTATACAATGAAAAAATAAAACAAATTGGGCAATATGCAGGTATTAATGAAAAAATAAAAGCAAGAAAACGTATTGGTTTCAGAACCAGAAATGTTGAAGTTCAAAAATATGAGGTAATAACCAGTCATATCGGAAGACGTAGCTTTGCTACCAATTTCTATGGAAAAATCCCTACTCCCTTATTAATGGAAGCTACCGGACACAGTACGGAACAGATGTTTTTACGGTACATTAATCCTACTAATAATGAGAGAATTCTTGCTTTGGGAGATTATTTTGATAGAGTGTATGAGGAAAGAATGGCGGTATGAGGAATCAGAATTTAAGAATGAAATAGAAAAAGAGTGGAAAAATTATTTTTTTTACTGGCAGATTTACTGGATTAAAAATACCTTCACCAATCACAATTATAAAAACCAGCGACAATCAAGCGACATTCTTTTTACATTTTATTAGATAAAACGGATAGTTTTCTTGTACCTCGATAATTTCATATAAACCGTATTTTCCAAATTCTTCTTCTATGATTTCTTTGTCGTAAAAGAAAATTTTAACTCCTCCAAACATTTCAAATCTGTCTTTACTAATGTAAGTTCCTTGTCCATACGTTTGAGCTTCCTTTGTTATTGAAGAAGCAAATATAAATTTCTTCATTTCAATTAGTTAAACTTATATCAGGTTTCTTTTTATTTCAAAGTCTTTATTTTTCTTCTAAAATTTTCAGTAGCTGTTGGTTCAAATATAATTTTTCTTTTCCCACTTTTACTGATTTCAAAAATCCGTTTTCTTCCAATATTATCAAATAATTTCCTACAGTCTTTAAACTTCCAATGTTTTCATCAATCAAGTGTTGACGTTTTGTGTAAGGCAAACGGAATAAAATTTCAATTAAGTCTTTGGAATAAATTTTTGGTAATTTCGTTTTGATTTCGTTTGCTGTTTTTTCCATTGCTGTTGTAATTTTATTTAGTCGCTCTAAACCTTTTAATGAAGTTTCTTCAATCATATCCAACATATACAAAATGAAATTTTCCCACTCATTATTTTCAGTTACCTTTCGCAAACGGTTGTAGTATTCTGCCTTGTTTTTTATAATGTACTCGCTCAAATAAATTGCAGGTGTATCCAACAAGCCCGAAAGCTTGAGATACAACAACAGTAAAATTCTTCCCGTTCTTCCGTTGCCATCTGAAAATGGATGAATGGCTTCAAATTGATAGTGCATTAATGCCATTTTGATAAGTGGATCTATACTGTCGTTTTCGTTGATGAACTTTTCCAGACTAGCTAACTTCTCACGAATAATAGCTTCGCCACTTGGTGGTGTATAAATCACTTCACCTTTTGTGTTACTCAAGGTAGTGCCTGGCGTATTGCGAATAGAAGCCGAATTTTGTTTAATACACTGAACTATACTTACGCAAAGATTTGTTGTAATGAATGGCTTTTTTTTGAGTTGTTCTAAACCTAACCAAAGTGCCTCTTTATAACTCAAAACTTCTTTAGTAGCAGAATTATCATTTTTTTTGTCAGCAACCAAGGATTTGTAAAGTTCATCGGTTGTCGTAATAATATTTTCTACCTCCGAACTTGCCTTTGCCTCTTGCAAATAAATAGTGTCTAAAAACAAAGTAGGATTTGGTAAGTTCAACAAAGTTCCTTTCAGTTGAGCCAATGCTCTACCTGCTGAAATAGTTTTGCGAAGTATTTCTTTTGTTTCTATGTCTACCTTTGGTGGAAGCAAAGGCAAGTCGTTATACGGTATTTTTCGGTCAAATTTTCTCATATTGTTCAAGTGTAAGTTTTACTCTCGTCTTTAATACGAGGGTAAAAATACAAAAAAATCGCTCTCGTTAGTGTAATGCAGGTAAAAATTACTCTCGTTCAATTTGTACAGTTGGTAGAATGTGTAGCGCCATAATCAAAAATTTCTGTCAGCTTACAATGTCTAATAGTTATTGATTAGAAAGAATGATTCTGACTTTATCTTATTACTATAGCATAACGCTCTGTTACAATGATCACCAACAAGTTGCAAACAGAAATATTTTCCAACAAATTAACTAAATTAAAAATACCTTCAACGAGCAGGATTGTAAAAAATAACAGTAATTAAATGGTATTCTTTTTACATTTTATTATATAAAACGGATAATTTCCAGTTATACCTGTCACATCAACAACCCTAAATTTCCGCTTGTAGAGAACAACAGTTATTTACTACCCAAGTTTACAGCAAAGGGTTATCTATCTTTCTGATAAATACGGCTGCCTTTTAGAGGTTTTTCGCAATCTAAAAGATTATGATTTGCACCTTCTCTACACCATTCCTACTTTCGGTACGAAACGCATTTTGCACCTGCAACGGATAACAACAATGTCTGTTTTAATTCCTTATTCACTAATAAATTCAGAAGTGGTCAAATGTTCCCCAAAATGATGAACAATTTCATTCAAAACATAATCTTGTTGTTTTCTATTAAAAGCCGAAGTCGCATCTGAAATTATAAAAGTGTTATAACCTTTGTCGTGAGCATCACGCAAAGTACTTTCCACGCAAACGTGCGTAGCATAACCGACTAAATAAAGGTTTTCGATTTTATTGTTACGCAAATAAGCATCTAAATTGGAGCCTGTAAATCCACTTGCTCCTATTCTTCCAGTAACAATAAATTCGCCTTCTATCGGTTTTACGGTTTCATAAAACTGCGAACCAAATTCGTTTACCGGAAAAGTCCCTGCATTTGGAATAGCTTTTCTCAAACCACTTTTACCGTTGGCTAATTCAGGATAACCTTTTTCAAAACGTAAACCAACGTGAACAACTTCTATTCCGTTTTTTTGAGCGTATTCCAACGCCTTTTCAATATTGTCAATGGAAGTCTGCATCATTTCCCTGTCCTTTACCAAAGCTTTATTGAGTTTTCCATCTTTATGCATCCATTCGTTTTGTGTTTCAATAAGGATTAAAGCTGATTTTCCTCGTTTTTGTGCATTTGTTTTACTTGCCATTGTCATAACTGTTAGAATTAATAAAAAGAAATTTTTCATTTTAAAATTGAATTTAATTATCAATAATTGTAAATAATTTACAATTGCAAAAAAAAGACTTAAAGTTTATATTTGCAACAATTAATGTAAATAAATTACAAAATGAGCAAAAGCGGAACAAAAAAAGATGTATCATTTGACTTCGATTTCTTAGACAAATTGGTCGTAGGAATTGGAGAAGTCGCCCAAATTACAGGCATTCCGACAAGACAAATAAGATATTGGGAAGACAAAGAAATTATCACAAGTCTAACCGAAGAAGAAGGAAAAAACAGGCGATACGACTATAAGAACATCAAAAAAATGTTACTTATCAAAGAACTTTTGGACGAAGGTTATACCTTGGATGCTTCTTCTGAAAAAGTGCAAAAACGCATGGAACTGATTGAAGAAACCCTAACAAAACTAAAAAATGACAGCATTTAATTTTATACCTTTACTGCTCAACTATACAATACCCAATGCCATATGTCAATCACAAGAGAAGAAGAATTAACAGGGATGAAAAAGGCGAGTGAAGCAGTTGCTTTGACGCTAAAAGAAATGCAACATTTTGTACAACCCGGAATGACCACAAAAGAATTGGATGAATATGGTGCGAAAATACTTTCCAGTTTCGGAGCTAAATCTGCACCTCATCTTACTTACGGTTTTCCTGGTTGGACCTGCATCAGTGTTGACAACGAATTTTGCCACGGTATTCCATCGGACAAACGGATATTACAAGAAGGCGATTTGATCAATATCGATGTTTCAGCCGAACTGGATGGTTTTTGGGCGGACAATGGAGCTTCGTTTGTTATCGGTAATGACATACATCAACATCAGCAATTGGTGAACGCATCAAAAGAAATTTTGCAAAAAGCTATTAACAATATTAAAGGTGGAATTAAGATTGCCGATATAGGGCACATAATGGAAACCGAAGCGAAAAAGAGAGGGTTTAAGGTTATTAAAAATCTGGGCGGACACGGTATTGGCAGAAGTCTGCACGAAGAGCCTGATGAATTAATGAACTATAGAAACCGATTTGACCAAAGACGATTTAAGAAAAACTCGGTTGTAGCGATTGAAACCTTTATTTCCACAGCTTCTACCTATGCAGCGGAATTAAATGACGGCTGGACAATGGTCGGAAACAAAGGCGGTTTTATGGCACAACACGAACATACCATTGTTGTGACAGACGGAAAACCGATGATACTAACTGAGATGAATGGAATTTGGAACTAACAACTATACCTGAATTCATAAATCAGCTTCGAATGAATAATTAAAATTGTAAAACCATTTAAAACAAGTATAAAATGAAGAAAATAGCTTTATTATCATTGGGTTTATTTACCTTGGTTGCCTGCAACAACAATCAGAAAAACGGTTCATCCGAAAATATAGATGAGCAAAAAACAACCCAGCAACCCATTGGAGGCGAAAAAGATGACCACAGCTGTCTTGTTGGCGCAGGTGAAACGTGGAGTGAACTAAAACAAAACTGCATACAGGTCTTTAACGTAGGACAGCGGTTAAATCCCACAGAACCAAAAGAAGGAGAAGCTGTAATGAGTGCATTTGTTTTACTTAATGAGGACAGCTCAAAAGTTGAATTGTTTTTGCCTGGTAATGAAAAGCAGACGGTTGTTTTAGATAAATCGGAAGGAGATGTTTTTCAGAACGATGTGTATAAATTCGATGCGAAAGAAACAGCACTATACATCAACGGAGAAAAGCAATATCATGCTCAAAACTAAATAATTTAGAGCATTTTTAAGTTGTATTCGTACTGTTTTTATTTCGGGAAAAGATATACTGGAAAAGAAAATCAATACTATAATAGGGTGGAAATCGGATAATCGTGAACATATCCATTTTTTTATTTCTATTTTTGCCATTGAATTTTAATAAATCAACGTAATGAACGAACTAATCGAAAAAATCAGTGCTTCATTTGAAGCATTAAAAGCCGATGCAGAATTGCAAGCTGAAAAAGGCAACAAAGCAGCCGGAACAAGAGCCCGTAAAGCATCACTTGAACTGGAGAAACTATTAAAAGAGTTCAGAAAAGCATCTTTGGAAGCTTCAAAAAGCTAAAAATAAAACCCTCTGAACTTTAGAGGGTTTTATTACTATTTTCTACTCGAATATCTCAATACCAAATAGCCTAAAATCCCTGCTATAAGCGAGGTTACTAATACCGATAATTTAGCTTCCTCTATAAAAATAGGATTATCGAAAGAGAGCATTGATATAAAAATAGACATCGTAAACCCTATACCCGCTACCAAGCCCAAACCTATCATGTGAATAAGGGTACTGTTGGCTGGCAACTGCCCAATGCCAAATTTGGAACATAAAAAAGAGGTGATCACAATCCCTATAGGTTTTCCAAAAATTAATCCCAAAGAAATACCCAATCCCAAAGGAGAGGTCAGTCCTTCGATCATTTCGTGCTGAATAGTGATATTGGTATTTGCAAATGCAAAGATGGGAATAATCAGAAAATTAACAGGTTTTACAAGAGCGTGTTCCAATCTTTCCAATGGCGACTCCACAGCCGTATCGTTGGTAGGCAAAGTCATAGCTACCAATACTCCTGCAATTGTAGCATGAATACCCGAATGATGCACAAAATACCATATAAAAACACCTGGAATTAAGTATAAATAAGGATTTTTCACCCTTAGCCTATTCATCAATACAAGCACTATCATTCCCACTCCAGCATACATCAAATAATCATACTCAATTCCAGATGAGTAAAAAACGGCGATTACTAAAATGGCTATCAAATCATCTACAATTGCTAAGGCAGCTAAAAAGATCTTTAAACTAGCGGGTATTCGTTTATCTAAAAGAGAAATGACGGCTAAATAAAGCAAAAGCAATATCAGTAGCCATCGGTATTCCCCATCCTCCAGAGGTTTCGCTGCCCGAATTAAAAAACATATAAATCAGTGCTGGTACCACCGCACCACCTATAGCGGCTATTATCGGTAGCATTGCTTTTTTGGGAGAAGATAGTTCGCCTTCTACCATTTCCCGTTTTATTTCTAGCCCTACCAAAAGAAAAAACACAGCCATCAAGCCATCATTGATCCACATACTGATGGAATAACGAAGATGTATGCCATAGCTTTCAAAACCCAATTTGGTATCCTGTAAGTTTTGCAGCGGTATAGCCCAAGACGTATTGGCTACTATCAATGAAATGATGACACATACAAAAAGGAGAAAACCACCAAAATTACTCGATTTTACAAAGTTTTTGAAAACGTTTAAATTGATTATATTGGACATATATCTGACTTACTAATAAACAGCGCAATATACCAATATTAACCAGAAGAATGGAACTTTCGAAGGCAGAACATTCGGGACAGAAAAAGATAGTAGAAACAGCTATTTGACATTAAAAAATAAAAAAACGAAGGAAATTTCATTGCAATCGATGATTTGTAACAAAAAAAATATACATTTGTACGTATCAAAAAAGGAAATGGTGTTCTTCCTTGCCCAACCGCTTTAAAGAAGCTGATGACGCCTGATTAAATTAAATGTTTAACATTTTAATCAGGTTGGTTATGTCAATAAATAACAAAAAGTCATTCGGTCAAAAAATCAATTTATCAGCAAAAGTTTTTTTCAGACGTTATCCTGCTTTGCCCTATATTCTTAAATGGACATTGATCTGTTTATGTATCGGAGTATGTGTGGGAAGTGTTTCCGCAGGTTTTTTACAATCTTTGGATCGGGTTACTGATTTTCGCGAAAGCCATTTATGGTTGATTGCATTACTGCCGGTGGGCGGTTTCTTCATTGGGCTGCTTTATCATTACTTTGGCAAAGACGTTGAAGCAGGAAACAATCTGCTTATTGACACCATTCACGAACCAAAAAAAACTATTCCGTTCCGGATGGCACCGTTTGTGTATATCGGAACCATTGCCACACATTTTTTTGGCGGTTCGGCAGGACGTGAAGGCACTGCACTGCAAATGGCAGGTGCTATTGCCGACCAGTTCAGCAAACCTTTTCGGCTGATAGAAAGTGAACGCAAAATTTTAATTATCGCTGCTATCGCTGCAGGTTTCGGTTCTGTTTTCGGAACACCATTGGCTGGAGCCATTTTTGGCTTGGAAGTTTTTTTGATCGGACGGTTAAAATACAATGCTCTTTTTCCTGCCTTTGCGGCTTCTATTATTGCCGATTTGGTAACCAAACTATGGCAGACACATCATACACATTACCATATTAGCTTTATTCCCGACATTTCTTTTTTGAATATAATTTATGCCGTCATTGCAGGGATTATTTTTGGGCTATGTGCCGCCACGTTTAGCAAAGTGATACATCACACAGGAACTGTTTTCAAATCAAAAATCGCTTATCCTCCACTAAGGCCTTTATTGGGTGGTATCATCATAGCATTGGCAGTTTGGACAATAGGCACAACAAAATACATTGGTTTGGGCATCCCTACCATAGTTGCTTCTTTCGACCAACAATTGCCTGCTTATGATTTTGCTTTGAAAATGGCGTTTACCATTATCACCTTATCGGCAGGTTTTAAAGGCGGAGAAGTGACACCCTTGTTTTTTGTAGGAGCCGCATTGGGCAGTGCAATAAGTTTATTTATACCGTTGCCTACCGGACTTCTAGCAGGAATGGGGTTTGTTGCGGTTTTTGCAGGAGCGACCAATACACCTATTGCTTGCAGTATTATGGCAATTGAACTTTTTGGTGCCGAATGTGGCGTTTATGCCGCCATTGCCTGTATTGTTGCGTATCTGTTGTCTGGCCACAACAGCATTTACCGGACACAGATGATTGGCGAGCCTAAAAACCAAAGGTTTTCAAATTATCAGCGAAAGCGAATAAATGATCTCTAAAATGTGTGTTTTTTGAATGAACTATTTTAAAACAGGAATAACTTAAAATCAAACAATATGTCAGAACAATTAAAAGAAAACCAAACAAGCGAAGCGGTTTTAATCGTAAAACCATCAGATCTGGCAAGCGCATTGCCATTAACAGAACAGGATGCATTTCCCGAAGTATTTGCTACCTCAAGAATGATTGCCTTAATGGAATTGGCAGCCGCAAGGATGATGCAATCTCTTTTACAAGAAGGAGAATTGTCTGTTGGCGTTGGGGTAAATATTCTGCATACAGCTGCTACAACGGTAGATGAAGAAGTGAGAGCTTTGGCTACATTTGTAAAACAAGAAGGCAAGTTGTACCACTTCAATGTTGAAGTATTCGACAAAGGTGGTTCTGTTGGCAAAGGCGAACACACAAGAGCGATCGTAAGTGCAGAACGGCTAATAGGAAGTGCTAAAAAGAGATTAAACAAAGAACTTTAAATACAAAAGACGATGAAATTATTTGATGCCCATTTTCACATCATCAATCCTAAATTTCCGTTGGTAGAAAACAACGGTTATTTACCTCCCAAGTTTACCGCAGCGGATTATCTCACCACAACAAGCAGTTATGATATTGCAGGCGGAGCCATTGTATCGGGTTCGTTTCAGGCTTTTGACCAGGAATATTTGATAGATGCCCTGCAAACTTTAGGCAATAACTTTTTTGGTGTTGCCAATATTCCTGCAACAATCAAGGATGAAGAATTAGAACGGCTGAGCAATGCCAATATAGTTGCCGTGCGTTTCAATGTAAAACGGGGCGGTTCTGAAAAAATAGAACACATAGAAAAACTTTCCAACTACCTTTTCGAAAAATACGGATGGCATACCGAACTTTATATTGACAGCGTAGATTTAAGCAGACTGAAATCTGTTCTGCAAAATATTCCACAATTTTCTATCGACCATTTGGGATTATCAAAGGATGGACTTAAAGATTTATATTATTGGGTAGAAAAAGGCGTAAAGGTAAAAGCAACAGGTTTCGGACGAATTGATTTTGATCCCATCGAAGCAATGAAAACCATTTATCACATCAACCCAAAGGCATTAATGTTCGGTACGGACTTGCCTTCCACACGTGCCAAAATTCCGTTTTCAGACAAAGATGTACAACGGGTAAAGGAAAATTTTTCGGCAGATGAACTTGAAAATATCTTTTATAACAATGCTTTTGAATGGTATAGTAGGGTCGAAATCGGATAATCGTGAACATATCCATTTTTTTATTTCTATTTTTGCCATTGAATTTTAATAAATCAACGTAATGAACGAACTAATCGAAAAAATCAGTGCTTCATTTGAAGCATTAAAAGCCGATGCAGAATTGCAGGCTGAAAAAGGAAACAAAGCGGCCGGAACAAGAGCCCGTAAAACTTCCCTTGAACTGGAGAAACTATTAAAAGAGTTCAGAAAAGCATCTTTAGAAGCTTCAAAAAGCTAAAAAAAAACCCTCTTATCTATTTTTGAGGGGATTTTTTGTTATCGGAATTTTCTGTTTGCAATAATAAAGTATAGGCTCCAATCATAAAAAATCCGAAAAGTTCACCATCGATAAGCTTGCATAAAAGTTTATCTTTGTGATATTTTACAGACCGCCAAATGGGAAAGACAGAGCAGGACATAACGAGAAGCGAAGAAATTACCCAAACCTACTTTCGGTTTCTGGACAAACATATTGCGGATGTGGTTTCGGGTACTGTAAGTGATTTTATGGAAATCAACCAAATTGCGGAAGAACTTTTCCTCTCCCACAAACACCTGAGCGACACCGTTCAGAAAGAAACAGGTAATCATCCCTGTCATTTTTACGACCACAAAATTATTGATGAAGCAAAAAAAATGCTTTCCAAAACAGATAAATCCATTGCTGAAATAGCAAAAATACTCACCTACGACCCCTCCAATTTCTCCAAATTTTTCAAAAAGTTTGTTGGTCAAACACCAGGTCAATATCGCAAAGAAAATAAAAATTCCGAAAAGTTCACCACGAAATAAGCAGATCATCTCGCCATCTTTGTAGTATTAAATTGTAAATCAGTTAAAATCAAATAAAATGGCAAGAAACGATGTAAACGGAAAAGTAGTCTTAATTGCAGGTGGTGCAAAAAACTTAGGCGGATTATTAAGCCGCGATTTCGCAGCAAAAGGAGCAAAAGTAGCGATCCACTACAATAGCGATAGTACAAAAGCAGATGCTGAAAAAACATTGGCAGACATTGCCAATGCCGGTGGAGAAGCATTTTTGTTTCAGGCAGATCTGACCGATGTAAAGAACATCACCAAACTTTTTGATGCAGCCATCGAAAAATTCGGAGGAGTAGATATCGCCATCAATACTGTTGGGATGGTGCTGAAAAAACCATTTGCAGATACCACTGAGGAAGAGTATGACAAAATGAGTGATATTAACTCAAAAGTAGCCTATTTCTTTATTCAGGAAGCTGGTAAAAAACTAAATGATAACGGTAAAATCAATACCATTGTTACCTCATTATTGGCAGCATTCACCGGATATTATTCAACCTACGCAGGAGCAAAAGCACCGGTAGAACATTTTACCAGAGCCGCTTCTAAAGAATTTGGACACCGAGGAATTTCGGTAACAGCAGTAGCTCCGGGACCGATGGATACCCCGTTTTTCTACGGACAGGAAAGTGATGATGCCGTGGCTTATCACAAATCGGCATCTGATCTGGGTGGCTTGACAGACATCAAAGATATTGCTCCGTTGGTAGAATTTTTGGTAACTGACGGTTGGTGGGTTACCGGACAGACTATTTTTGCAAATGGTGGTTATGTAATCTTCCCCTTGTTAAGAACACTTAAAAGTAGAGTTTTTATTTAATATTATTGTATTATTATTTTGATTAATTTGAAATGTAGGAAAATCATTAGGATTTTTGACCTTACCATATTTCAATA
>NZ_JAAGKM010000026.1 GCF_019308355.1 Empedobacter falsenii
AGTAAGAAACTGGGGAGTTATTATTGATCAATTTTTAATCCTATATCAAGAAAGGGTTAGACTCTAAAAAGTAGAACCTAACCCAAGCTTAATTTTTGAACTTACACACTTTAAGAGACAGTCCTAATTAGGAGGTTTATATTTATCTATTAAGCATGAACAGGATTTACTTGTATTTGTCCTCCCACAGCTTTTAAAACTTTCATTATAGTCCCAAATTGAGGTTTTGATCCATCAGATAAAGCTTTATATAAACTTGGACGACTAAGACCTGTTTCTTCTGCTATTTTAGTCATTCCAATTGCTTTTGCAATGTTTCCAATAGCAGTGATGATTTCATTTTCATTACCATCTTCTAAGACTGCATTTAAGTATTCAGCAATCATTTCATTACTATCTAAATAATCGGCTATATCAAATTTTGATGTTTCCATGTTTCTTTATTTTTTTAATTTATCCCATATTTCTTTAGCTTTCTCAATATCTTTTTGTTGAGTAGATTTATCTCCTCCGATAAGCAGAATTACTATTTTACCATCCATTTCTTTGAAATACACTCTATATCCTTTAGCATAGTTGATCTTTAATTCTCGAATTCCATTGCCAACAGGTTCACAATCTCCAAAGTGTTCTTCTTTTTCTAATTTTTGAATTCTAACTAAAATTTTAGCCTTTGCTCGTAAGTCTTTTAACTTACGAAACCATTTATCAAAATCAGTAGTTTTTTCAATAAAGTACATTTCTTTTTGTATTCACTTGGATACAAATTTAATAATTTTTAAGGATATAAAAAAAATGTATTTTAAACAATATACCTACTAAACATAATCTTAAATTACAAATCATAAAAAAACCTCCAATTGGAGGTTTTGTATTTTATATAAAACACGTTATAGAAGATTTATAAATATGGCTAATGTTAAACTTTTGGGTTTTAATTATTTAATTTTAATGTGCACTTTTTTTTCTCTAAAATTATTATTAATATTAAACTAATTAACGTTAATGGGTAATTATAGGTTGCAAACTATGATTAATTATTAAAAACTAAAATACATTAAAATGAAAAAAATCTTATTAGTAAGTGCTTTTGCACTTATCGGAACATTTGCTATGGCAAATGAAGTTAAAAATTCAGAAGTGAAAGAAGAATCTAAGTCTGAAAAAGTAGAGGCTTTAGAAATCGTATGTATACCTGTTCAACTTTCTTGTACAGAAGATTGTTTTATGATGGATACGGAAATTGTTTACACTAATGGACAGATAATAGCCGAATTAAAGGCTCAAGATGATTATGTCTGTGGTGGTGGGTAAAATAAGTAAAAAAACAACTAATAGGGACTAAATAAGTCCCTATTTTTTTAAAAATATAATGCATGAAAAAATATGTTTTAATATTCTTAGTTAATTTTTATTGTACTTTAATTTTTGGACAAAAAAATAATTTTTTAGTAGAATATAAATATAATTATACGAATGATTCTTTAAATAAATCAAATAAAAAAGTAGAAGAAATGGTTATGCGTGTCTATGAAAAAGGATTTGTTTTTCTTCCAAAAAATGATTTTAAAAATGATACAATTAAAGGAGATATAAATGATTTAATGGTTAATGGTAAAATTAATATGAAGGATGTTTATGCAAAATATGGAAAAACTGATAATAATTTAAGGATGTTTTATTTTAAAGATAAAAAGAACTACTTGATACAAACAAATGTAGCATTAACTAAGGTTGATTTTGAAGATGTTGTGCCAAATATTTCTTGGAAATTAATAAACGAAGAAAAAGAATTAAAGGGTTATAAAGTAAAAAAAGCAACAACAAATTTATTTGGAAGACAATGGGAAGCATGGTACACAGAAGAAATTCCAGTTTCTTATGGACCTTATAAGTTTAATGGTTTACCAGGATTAATTTTAGATATAAAAGATTCTGAAGATTATTTTCATTTTAAATTCATGTCTTTTGAAAACAGTAAATCTTCAATTCCAAATATTTTAAATGGAGGAAGATTAAAAATGACACGATCAGAATTAGAGAGTTACATTAAGACATATAAAGAAAACCCATTAATTGTTTTAGGAGAAAAAAGTAGTGTTGTAAGAGATGATGAAACATTCTTTAAAAGAAAAAAATCACTTTTAGAATTAAATAATAATTCTATAGAAAAAGGAGTACAATTTAACTTAAAGTAATTGAGAATATTATTAACACTGTTTTTCGTTCTGTTTTCATACGTTATTTTTGCTCAACTTATTATTTCTGGAGTTGTGAAAAATGAGGAAGGAAATCCAATATCAGACGCTAACATTACCATTTCGCCAAGTATTACGGATGAAACGTTAGCGTTTTTTATAACAAAATCAGATGGAAAATATACTTTAAAAATAGAGAATCCATCACACGATACCTATGAAATTAAAGTTCGTGCGATGAATTATGCATTTACTTCAGGTTTGGTTAATGAATCTGCAATAAACTTTGATTTTACTTTACAAGAAAAAGCTATCGAGCTAAAAGAGGTTAAACTAAAAGAATCACCTATTAGAAAAAAAGGCGATACGATTGTATATGATGTCAGTAATTTTAAAGATATTCAAGATCGATCAATTGCGGATGTTATATTCTATTTCAAGATTAATAATTTGTGTTTTGATTTGATTAAGATAATTATTAATCGAACTAGCTTCAGTTACAGTAGGCTTTATTTTAGCGTTTTTAGCATCCCATGTTTTAGGATTGATAAACTTTTTAGTACTGAATTCCCATCGTTTTCCATTTAATGTAATGCGCACATAAATAGGATAAAACCCTTGTTTATTGGTTTTGGCACTTCTTGGGTAAATGTGAAGTTTTAAATCTTGTTTCATCTGATTCAAATTTTAATGGTTAATAAAAATTTAATTGGTTTTTGAATGAGAATCAAGATGTTCGAATGTTGTATAGGTTATATTGACAGCTATTAATACAGCCTATAAAACAGTTATAAAATAGGTTATTAAACTCTTCTACATCCCTTTTATATAAAGGATTTCCTTAATTTGCCGAGACCCTAATTTTAGTTGTAATTTAGGGTCTCGATAGGGTCTCTCTATTTATGTGCTTAGTTGTGCACAATTACACATAAAAACGCATAAAAAAACCCTATTTCCATTGAAATAAGGCTTTTTGTGATTAAATAACCATTAAAAAGTGGAGCTGGCGGGATTCGAACCCGCGTCCAAACAAGCAACAAATAAGCTTTCTACATGCTTAGTTTATTATTAATTTTCGACGAAATCCTGAGAATAAACACTCTGTCATCCGCTTATCATCTAAAATCTCGAAACCTATCCGATGCACTAAGGTTTCTATTCTTACTTTCCCGTGTCCCTGTATCAAACGCCGTAAGTCAAGGCTTTTGAGGGACATTCAGCTTCTATACCTAGTATAGACGTGGCGTATTCTTACTAAAATTCAGAATTATGCAGCTAAAGCGTACTCTTCGTTGCCAGTTAAAAAGTTGAAGTGCCTGATTAAAGTGAGTACACAACCTATCACTGCATGCTTACTTACCCATTGGCCTTGCTGTCAAAACCAGTCAGCCCCATAAATAAATTGTCAATAAATAATTGACGGATGCCAAATGTACAAATTTTATACCAAATAGAATTAACTTTTTCTAAACATAATTATTGAACAAATTTGAATAAATTAGAAAAAATTTAATTCACAAAAAATTTTAATAAAATGGGAAACTTAGTTAATGTACCTACATTCAAAGATCATTATGACAATTACATCAATGGTCAATTTACGCCACCTACAAATGGAAAATACTTTGATGTTGTAACGCCACTTACTGGAAAAGTTTTTACAAAAGCTGCGCATTCTTCAGAAGAAGACTTAGTAAAGGCGGTAGATGCTGCTCACGAAGCTTTCAAAAGTTGGAGTCAAACTTCGCCAACGCAACGAAGCATTATTTTGAATAAAATTGCAGATCGAATCGAAGAAAATCTACAAAATGTTGCGGCTGTAGAAACTTACGATAATGGAAAACCAGTTCGTGAAACGTTGAATGCTGATATTCCTTTGGCAATCGATCATTTCAGATATTTTGCTTCGGTAATTCGTGCTGAGGAAGGTTCTATCAACGAATTAGATAAAGATACAGTTTCAATTATTATCCACGAGCCAATTGGTGTTGTTGCGCAAATTATTCCTTGGAACTTCCCAATTTTGATGGCGGTTTGGAAATTAGCTCCTGCGTTAGCTGCTGGAAACTGTGTGGTTTTAAAACCTGCTGAATCTACTCCTATCTCGATTTTATATCTATTCGAATTAATTGGAGATTTATTACCTCCAGGAGTTGTTAACATTGTAAATGGTTTTGGTGGAGAATTAGGTCGCGCATTGGTGACAAATCCTAAAGTATCGAAAGCTGCATTTACAGGATCTACAGCTACAGGACGTTTCGTGATGCAATATGCAACAGAAAATATTATTCCGGTTACCTTAGAATTAGGTGGAAAATCACCAAACGTGTTCTTCGAATCTGTGATGGATCATGATGATGATTTCTTAGACAAAGCAATTGAAGGTGCAGTATTATTTGCACTTAATCAAGGTGAAATTTGTACGTGTCCTTCGCGATTATTGATTCAAGAATCTATTTATGATAAGTTTATTGCACGAGTTGTAGAACGTGTAAATATGATTAAAGCAGGAAATCCTCTTGATCCAGAAACAATGATTGGTGCGCAAGCTTCTCAAATTCAATATGACAAAATTTTAAGTTATATTAAATTAGGAAAAGAAGAAGGTGCAGAAGTTTTAACTGGTGGAGATGCTAATCATTTACAAGGAGATATCGAAAATGGTTATTACATCAAACCAACATTATTTAAAGGAAATAACAAGATGCGTATTTTCCAAGAAGAGATTTTTGGACCTGTGTTAGCTGTGACAACTTTTAAAGATGAAGCAGAAGCGATTGAGCTTGCTAATGACACAATTTATGGTTTAGGAGCTGGTGTTTGGACGCGTGATGCACATCAATTGTATCAAATTCCACGTGCTATTCAGGCTGGTCGTGTTTGGGTTAATCAATATCATAGTTATCCTGCTGGAGCGCCTTTTGGAGGTTATAAACAATCTGGAATCGGACGTGAGAACCACAAAATGATGTTAGATCATTATCGTCAAACTAAAAATATGTTAGTTTCTTATAGCAAAAAGAAATTAGGTTTCTTCTAAATCAATAATTAATTAAAAATCTCAAAAAAATGAAACGTGTTGATGCAACTGAAAAAGCGATTAATTTATTGAATGAATTAAAAGCAAAACATGGCGATTTAATGCTTTATCAAGCAGGAGGATGTTGTGAAGGAACACAACCACAATGTTTCAGAAAAGGAGAATTTTATCTTCGATACAAAGATGTTTGCATTGGAGAAATTGATGGAGTAGAATTTTGGATTGACAAAGATCTGTTTGAATATTGGAAACATGCACATTTCGAATTAGATATTATTGATGCGATTGGCGCTGGAGGTTTTTCGTTAGAAGTTCCGCTTGGCAAAACATTTAAAGTCAATTATCGAATATTCTCTCAAGAAGAAGTTAATCAATTAGACGAAGTCAAAATCAATTTATAACAGAAAAGCCATTTGCATTGCAAATGGCTTTTTTATTTATGATAGAAATAATTTTATCCTAAAACTTCAATCGCTTTGTTGATACGTGCAATCGTTTCCTCTTTTCCTAAAGTTGCCATAATTACAGGAACATCTGGTCCTTGTAATGCACCAACTAAACTAAGACGTAAAGGCATTCCAATTTTTCCAAATCCAATTTCTTGCGTTGTAACAAATTCTGCCATTGCATCGTGTAAAATTTCTGACGTAAATTCTGATGAATTTAAAACATCAACAAATTTTCTTAAAATCTCTTTCGAATCATCTTTCCAAGCTTTTTTAGCTGCTTTCTCGTCGTAAGTAGAAGGAGCTATATAAAAGAATTGACCTTGTTCGTAAATATCTTTTACAAAGTTTGCTCTTTCTTTTAACAATTCAACCACTTTTGCGTCTAAAGCTGGATTAGCTTCGATTCCGTTTTCTTTTAAAACTTCTTCGAAAGATGGCAATAATTCTTCAACAGATTTTTGTTGTAAATATTGATGATTAAACCAAGTTGCTTTCTCTGGAGAAAAACGTGCGCCCGATTTCGAAACTTTTTCTAATGAAAATGATTGAGTCAATTCTTCCATTGTAAAAATCTCTTGATCAGTTCCAGAGTTCCATCCCAATAAAGCTAACATATTCAATACTGCATCTGGGAAATAACCTTCTTGTTTGTATCCTTTTGCAATTCCCTCTTCTGTTTTCCATTCCATTGGGAAAACTGGAAATCCGTGTTTGTCTCCATCACGTTTACTTAGTTTTCCTTTTCCTTCTGGTTTCAAGATTAATGGTAAATGTGCGAAACAAGGTGCTTCCCAACCAAATGCATCATACAATAATTCATGTAAAGCCATTGATGGTAACCATTCTTCTCCACGAATTACGTGAGAAATTCCCATCAAATGATCGTCCACAATATTAGCTAAGTGATACGTTGGCATTCCATCAGATTTAAACAAAACTTTATCATCTAAAGTTGATGCATCAATCGTGATTTTTCCACGAATCATATCATTCAATAAAACTGTACGAGAATCATCAATTTTGAAACGAATCACATAAGGCGTTCCATTCTCAATTAAAGCTTTTGTTTCAGCTTCTGTCATTGACAATGAGTTTTTCAACTTTCCTCTTGTCGACCAATTATAAATAAATGTTTCTTTATTTTCGTCTGCTTTTGCACGTGCAGCGTCTAATTCTTCTGCCGTATCAAACGCATAATATGCATTTCCAGAAGCTAATAATTCGTCTACATATTGTTTGTAGATTTCTTTACGCTCTGATTGACGGTAAGAACCTAAATCTCCACCAAAACCAACACCTTCATCAGGAGTTAAGCCTAACCATTTCAACGAATCGATAATATATTGTTCAGCACCTTCCACATAACGTGTTTGGTCTGTATCCTCTATTCTTAATAAGAATTTTCCGTTATTATGTTTTGCGAAAAGATAATTGTATAACGCAGTACGGACTCCTCCGATGTGTAACGCACCTGTTGGACTTGGCGCAAATCTTACACGAACTTCTTTTGCCATTGTATCAAAATTTTTGCAAATTTAAGTCGTTCAATTCTATAATAGATATTTATTTTAAATAATATTCTATTTTTTATCTTCGTAAAACGAAAATTCAACAAAATAAAACCACATAAAAATGAAATTATATACAATAGAAACAGGAAATTTTAAATTAGATGGCGGCGCAATGTTCGGAATTGTACCAAAATCGATTTGGAATAAAACCAATCCTGCTGATGATAGAAATTTAATCGACCTTGCGATGAGATGTCTATTAATCGAAGATGGTAAACGATTAATATTGATTGATACAGGAATCGGAACTAAACAAGATGCAAAATTCTTTGGTTTTTATTATTTATGGGGCGATGCTACTTTAGATAACTCTTTAGCCAAACATGGTTTTCATCGCGATGATATTACAGATATTTTCTTGACGCATTTGCATTTTGATCATTGTGGTGGCGCAATTCAATACAACAAAGAGAAAGATTATTTAGAAGCTTCATTCAAAAACGCAAAATTTTGGTCGAATGCGAATCATTGGGATTGGGCAGTAAATCCAAATCCACGTGAAAAAGCGTCTTTCCTGAAAGAAAATATTTTACCTCTACAAGAAAGTGGACAACTTAATTTGATTGATTTGCCTCAAAATGGATCAATTTTAGAAAATTCTCCACTTGGTTTTGATATTTTATTTGTGGATGGACATACCGAAAAGCAAATGTTACCAATCATTACATATAAAAGCAAAAAAATAGTTTATATCGCAGATTTAATCCCAACTGTAGGGCATATTCCATTAATTTATGTAATTGGGTTTGATACACGACCTTTAATAACAGTTGAAGAAAAAGGAACGTTTTTACAAAAAGCAGTCGAAAATGAATATATTTTGTTTTTTGAACATGACCATGTCAACGAATTAGCTACGTTAAAATTAACAGAAAAAGGGGTTAGATTAGATCAAACCTATTCATTTTCAGAAGTTTTTGATTCAATTTAAAATCAATTTCATAACCGAAATGATTTCACAAATTCAGAAAAATATTTTCATACCTTTGTGTTGTCATTTAAAAAAATTATAGAAGCATGGGATGTGGATCTTGTGGAACTTCTAATGGCCTTCCGAAAGGATGTAACAATAATGGTGCTTGTGGCACTGATGGTTGTGGAAAATTATCAGTTTTTGATTGGTTATCGAATATGCAACTTCCAAATGGACAAGAAAAGTTCAATTTTGTGGAAGTTCGTTTCAAAAACGATCGAAAGTTTTATTATAAAAACGAAAACAACATATCTCTAAATATTGGCGATGTAATCGCTGTTGAAGGAACACCTGGTCATGATATTGGGGTTGTTACACTTACGGGTGAGCTTGTTAGAATCCAGATGAAAAAAAAGAATCTTTCGTGGACTGCGGAAGATGTCAAGAAGGTTTATCGCAAAGCGAACCAAAAAGATATAGAAACTTGGGTAGAGTTTCGTGATAGAGAAAAACAAACAATGGTTGATTCTCGAATTATGGCGAAAAACCTTAATTTGGAAATGAAAATTTGTGATGTTGAGTACCAAGGAGATGGAGCGAAAGTTACATTTTATTATACAGCAGAAGGACGTGTAGATTTCAGACAACTAATCAAAGAATACGCTGGGAAATTTGGCGTAAGAATTGAAATGAAACAAATCGGATATCGTCAAGAAGCAGCAAAAGTTGGTGGAATTGGATCTTGTGGACGCGAATTATGTTGTTCTACTTGGTTAACAGATTTCCGCTCTGTGAGCACTGCTGCAGCACGTTATCAACAATTGTCAATTAACTCGCAAAAGTTAGCTGGACAATGTGGTAAATTAAAATGTTGTTTAAATTTTGAATTGGATTCATATTTAGATGCATTAAATAGTTTTCCATCAATGGAAAGCCGTTTCGAGACTGAAAAAGGTTGGGCACATTGTGTTAAAATCGACGTTTTCAAGAAAGAAATGTGGTTTGCTTATGACAAAGGCGGAATTGTTTGGTACAAATTTTCGGTAGACGATATTCAAGAGTTTTTAGCAATCACTGCAAAAGGTCTAAAAACTGAACCTTTAGAGGATTTAGCTAAAAATGTAGAAGAATCGAAACCAGATTTTACAGATGTAATTGGTGAAGATTCTTTAGAACGTTTTGAACGTAAAGAAAAACAGAACAAAAAACGTAAAAGAATTAAGAATAATCAAAATTCTGGAAACGAAAAAGTTGCGGCGAATGCTAATAATCTGAAACCTCAGAAGGCAAAACAAAAACAGCCTAACGAGACGAAAGATAAAGCAAATCGTCCTGAAAATAAACAAGGAAAGAATCCAAATCAGTCTAAAAAGAATAATCAAAATAGACCGAACAAAAATTCGAATCCTAATCAGAATCAGCAACAACAAAATCAGCCAAAAGAGAAGCAACAGCCAACTCAAGCGAAAGAGCAACAAGCTCAACCAAATACTGATCAGCAAAAGCCGCAAGGAAATAATCGCAATCGCAATCAACAAAAGCGAAAACCGAATAAACCGAGCAATAATAGCCAACAAAATAATCAAACAAATCAGGCTAATCAGTCAACTCAACAACCAAAAAAACAACCTCAGCAAAATAATCAAAATGCTGAGCAAAAACCGAAAACTAAGGACGAGAATCATACAAATAATTCTCAACCGAATCCAAATAAATCGAAGAATCGAAGTAAAAAAAGATTTAATCGTGGGCCAAAACCAAATGATACGCAACAGTAGTTTGCTTTTTATTTTAGTCTTTTTATTGTTTAGTTGTGAGGCTAAACATTATTATCAAGACACAAAAGATGTGAAAGACGAATGGAAGAGTAATCAACCTCAAACCTTTACGTTTGATGTAAAAGATCCAAAACCTTCGGCTGTTAACATTGGATTTGTGTTAAGAAATAATACGTCGTATGAATATAGTAACTTATATTTGTTCACGAAATTCATCGATCCTAAAGGAAACGAAATGATTGATACCTTACAGTATTACATTGCAAATCCCGATGGAAGCTGGATTGGTAAAGGAATGACAACAAAAGAAATGATGTTGGTTTATCGTGAAAATTTACCAATAAAAGACTCTGGTCGCTATCAACTAAAAGTTTGGCAAGGTATGCGAACAAAGAATTTGAAAGGAATCGAAGACATTAGTTTGATTGTTGATAAAGCTGAATAATACAGAATGGAAAACAATAAAAATCCTAAAACAAGCGCAACTTCTAAAGCAAAAAAGAAGTTCAATAGCTTTTCATTAGCCAAAAAAATAATCGTTACCATTTGGGTACTGTTTTTTTGTGCCGTATTAGGAATTTTCGGAATCTTTTGGGCGACATCTAACGGATGGTTAGGTGAAATTCCCAATGTACGTGATTTAGAAAATCCTGATATTTATGTTTCATCAGAAATTATTTCTTCTGATGGTGTTTTGTTAGATCGTTTCGAAGCAGAACGCAGAACACCAGTTGATTACAAAGATTTACCTCCACATTTGGTTGACGCATTGTTAGCAAAAGAGGATGTTCGTTTCTTTGATCATTCAGGTGTAGATATTAAAGCTGCTTTCCGTGCTATATCTTCAGGTGGTGATTCAGGAGGTGGATCTACAATTACACAGCAGTTAGCAAAACAGTTGTACACAAAAGACCCTTCTTCTAATAAGGTGAAACGTGGTTTACAAAAACTAAAAGAATGGGTAACTTCTGTTCAATTAGAAAAATTGTATACAAAAGAAGAAATCATTGCGATGTACTTCAATAAGTTTGACTTTATCTATGGTGCAAAAGGAATTGAATCTGCTTCTAAAGTTTATTTCAATAAAACAACAAAAGAATTGAACTTGGACGAAGCTGCAACATTAGTTTCTATGTTTCAAAATCCTGTAAAATTCAACCCTGTAAAAAATCCTGCATTATCTACAGAAAAAAGAAATCTTGTATTAGATCAAATGATGAAATACAACAAAATTTCTCAAGCTGAAGGGGAAGCTGCAAAAGCTACACCATTGGTTACAGATAAACAAGATATTATGCAGCATGATGAATCACATTCAGCATATTTCAAATCTGCTTTGAGAAAGGAAATTCAGCAATGGATGGTTGATTATGAGAAAGAAACAGGAAAATCTTATAACCTTGAAAAAGATGGTTTAAAAATTTATGTAACGTTAGACTCAAGAATGCAGAATTTAGCTGAAGAAGCGGTTAAAAAACAATTAAAAGTTTTACAAGATCAATTCTTTGGAGAGCAACGTGGACGTAGTTTAGCACCATTTTATAATATTTCTGCTGCAAAAAGAACACAAATCTTTAAGCAAGCAATGGCTCGTACAGATTTGTATAAAAAGATGAAAGCCGAAGGAAAATCTGAAGCTGAAATCGAAACTGTTTTCAATACACCTCGCGACTCTGTTCAGTTCTTTACATGGAACGGAATTCAGTACAAAAAAGGAAAAACATTGATGGATTCAATCGAATATCACAAACATATTTTACAAGCTGGTTTAATGTCAATGGATCCAAAAGATGGAACAATCAAAGCTTGGGTTGGAGGAATCGATTGGAATTATTTCAAATTTGACCACGTAAAACAAGCACGTCGTCAGGTAGGTTCTACGTTCAAACCGTTTGTTTATGCAACAGCAATTAATCAATTAGGATTAACACCTTGTCATACTGTTTCTAATGAGAGAATTCCAGGGAATTGGTCTCCTCGAAATGCTAATGGTAAATATGGTGGATCTCAAGATTTAAGAACTGCATTAGCTTATTCAACAAATATTGTCGCTGCTCGTTTGATTATGCAAACAGGTACAGAACCTGTAATTCAAATGGCTCGTGACCTTGGAGTTGAATCTCCTATCGTAAAAGATCCTACAATTGCATTAGGTTCTGCCGATTTATCATTGTATGAAATGGTTGGTGCGATGAGTGCTTTTGCAAATGGTGGTATTTACATTAAACCGCAATTAATCTTAAGAATAGAAGATAAACAAGGAAAAGTTATCAAAGATTATACACCTCAAACACGAGAAGTTGTTAATGAAAACGTAGCGTACACTATGATTGATTTGATGAAAGGTGTTGTAGAAAGAGGTTCTGGTTCGCGTCTTAGAAATAGATATAACATCACAGCGGAAGTTGCTGGTAAAACAGGTACAACAAACGAAAACTCTGACGGTTGGTTTATGGGATTAACGCCAAATTTAGTTACTGGAGTTTGGGTTGGTGCAGAAGACCGATTTGCTCACTTTGCAAGTACAGCCACAGGACAAGGAGCCAATACAGCTTTACCTATTTGGGCTTACTATATGCAAGGCGTTTACAAAGAAGGAGGAAAATTTGGCGTAACAGCTGGAGATAAATTTGACAAACCTAAAGACATTGAAAAACACTGGGATTGTTCGAATACATACGGATTCCATCAATATGATGAAATGTATGATCCAGGTCCAATTATCGAAGGAAGTGGTAGTGAAAGCGTAGGCGAAAACTATGAAGTTCCTGATGAAGAAGGTCAATAATTAAATTGATATAAACAAAATAGCCACTCAAAATTGGGTGGCTATTTTTATGATTTATAATTCTTCTTTTTCCTCTTCGTTATCAAACTGATTGTTGTATGCTTCACGTTCTTGTGCCAATTTCTTTTCACGTTGTTTTTTCTTAAAATCTCGAATCGTCATATACGTTAACAACACTACAAGCGCTGCAACCAAAAAATAATTAGCATACGTAAATAAGTTCGTAATTGTATCCGTTACCACCTCATCTGGTGTTACAACAGCGTTTTCTTCCATAAGAAATATTTTAATTATTGATAGAATTCTTTCGGATATTCTACCATTCCATTTATATTTTTCAGCGCATCTTCAACCAACTCAATTGCCATACAATTTTCATCTGGAACATCAAAAGATAACTGAATATCAAAGTCAGATGCTTTTCTATAACCAAATTTAGGATAATAAGTTGGATGACCTAATAAAATGACAGATTCAAAACCTAATTCTCTCGCTTTCTTATGCGCAAATTCTATTAAATGACCACCAATTCCATTTCCCTGATAATTAGGTAAAACCGCTACAGGAGCGAGCGCTAAAGAATCGTAAGAAAAGTCTGAATGATTAATTTTAATCTTTGTCAATAAAATATAACCAATAATAAGTCCATTCATTTCAAAAACAATAGACAAATCAGGAACAAAACTATCAGAATTTCGTAATCGTTCTACTAAAAATTGTTCACGATGATCGCTATATTCTTCATTTTCAAATGCCTTTTCAATCAATTTAAAAACTTGTTCATAATTGCTTTTCTCCTCTTTCCTAATATTCATTCCTCCATCAATTGATTAACCTTATAAAATTAGAAAAAGGTTTTAACAAAACAAACAACAAATCGTATCTTTGTCGCTTATAGATTTTAAGCAAATGAGTCAACCAAAAAGATATACAATTACAGCGGCTTTACCTTATGCTAACGGACCATTGCACATTGGTCACATGGCAGGTGTTTATGTTCCTTCTGATATTTATGCGCGTTTTTTACGAAGAAAAGGAAAAGATGTAGCATTTATTGGTGGTTCTGACGAACATGGTATTCCAATTACAATTCGTGCCAAAAAAGAAGGCGTTACGCCTCAAGACATTGTTGATCGTTACCATGAAAACATCAAAAATACATTGGCTAATTTTGGTGTGACGTTCGATATTTATTCTCGTACAACATCAGATAAACACAGAGAAGTTGCTCAAGATTTCTTCAAAACATTATATGACAATAACAAGTTTACAGAAGATGTTACAGAACAATTTTACGACGAAGATGCGCACGAATTTTTAGCGGATCGATACATTCGTGGTGAATGTCCGAAATGTGGAAATCCTGATGCTTACGGCGATCAATGTGAAAAATGTGGCTCAACATTAAGTCCAGAAGAATTGATTAATCCTCGTTCTGCTTTATCTGGAAATACGCCAATCAGAAAAGAAACAAAAAACTGGTATTTGCCATTGGATCAATACCAAGATTTCTTATCAAAATGGATTTTAGAAGGTCACAGAAATGATTGGAAATCGAGTGTTTATGGTCAAGTAAAATCTTGGTTAGACGATGGTTTGAAACCTCGTGCTATGACTCGCGATTTGAACTGGGGAATTCCTGTTCCTGTTGATGGAGCTGAAGGAAAAGTAATGTATGTTTGGTTTGATGCACCGATTGGTTACATTTCTTTCACACAAGAATGGGCAGAGAAAAACGGTAAAAATTGGAAAGATTATTGGCAAAATGAAGAAACAAAATTGGTTCATTTCATCGGAAAGGACAATATCGTTTTCCACTGTATCATTTTCCCAACTATGATGAAAGCGCATGGCGATTACATTATGCCAGACAATGTTCCTGCAAACGAATTCTTGAATTTAGAAGATGATAAAATATCAACTTCTCGTAATTGGGCAGTTTGGGCACACGAATATTTAGAAGATTTTCCAAATCAACAAGATACATTACGTTATGTGTTAACGGCGAATATGCCTGAAAATAAAGACAATAACTTTACGTGGAAAGATTTCCAAACTAAAAATAATTCTGAATTAGTTGGAATTTTAGGAAACTTTATCAACCGCGTAATGGTTCTTTCTCACAAATATTACGAAGGAATTGTTCCTGCAAAAACAATTGAATTTGAAGAATTAACTGAAATCAAATATTTTGCAAAACGCATTGGTGATCATTTAGAGAAATATGAATTCCGTGCTGCATTGACAGAATATATGAATTTGGCTCGTCTTGGAAATCAATTTTTACAAGCGCAAGAACCTTGGAAAAAAGGTGATGATCCTGAAGCTGTGAAAGGAATTATGTACACTGCAACGCAAATTGCTGCGGCATTAGGACAATTGGGAGAACCATTTATTCCATTCGCTTCTGAAAAAATGTTGGCTATGATGAATGTAGAAAAAATGAGTTGGGATGATTTAGAATCAACAGACGAATTTGTAAAAGCTGGACATCAATTAGGACAATCTGAATTAATTTTTGCAAAAATTGAAGACGAAGCCATCGAAGCACAAATCAATAAATTAAACGAAAGTAAAGTCAAAAATAATATGACAAATCCAAACGCAGAACCTCAAAAAGAATTGATTTCTTTTGATGATTTCCAAAAAATGGATATCCGTATCGGAACTATTTTAGAAGCGAAAAAAGTTGAAAAAGCAGACAAATTATTCGAACTAAAAGTAGATACAGGAATGGACGTTCGTACAATTGTTTCTGGTATTGCAGAACATTTTACGTTAGAAGAAATCGTTGGAAAACAAGCGATGGTTTTAGCAAATTTAGCGCCTCGTAAAATTCGTGGAATCGAATCGAACGGAATGTTATTATTCGCTGATAAAGCAGACGGAAAATTAACGTTTGTAAATCCAGAAGAAGAAACGCCAAATGGTGTTCAGGTTGGATAATTTTTTATTGTAAAAAGTAAAATGTATTAAGTATAAATGTAAAAGCCACTTCGATGAAGTGGCTTTTGTTTTTGATAATTATCTCGTTAAAATTTCTATAAACTTTCCTTCTTGATTCTTTTCTGAATTAATTTTTAAAATGTAATCCTTCTTTTTAATTAAGAAATAATCTTTTCCTTTCATTTTAAAAACAGTATCTCCTTTTTCGATTTAATCTCTCACATTATAAAACCATCTACCATCATTAAAAGAATCAAGTTTATTCGTTTCTGGATTATTTCCTATAATTGTAAAAAATGCTGATTTTATTCTATCATCTTTATAATTTTTGTTAGAAATAATATTTACAGAATAGTCTAATTCAGTTTGATTTTGTCCATTTGTAAAATCACTTTTAAAAAAGTACAAATAGAAAACTATTAATAAGAAAACAAATATTATTACTTTACTATTAAGAATTTTACTCATTATATTTTTCTAAGGATGTTCTGGAAAAGTAAACGAATCGCCTTGATTCGGCTTATTTTTTCGTTGAGTTGGATTATCTTCTTTTGTTATTTGATGCTCATTCAGTTCATGTGCTGCGGTAAACGAAGTAACCATTGTATTCAGCATTTCCGAAGCGGCAGTTGGTGAATTTGGCAACAAAACTAATTTGCTTCCAGATTTTTCTCCAATCGCTTGCAATGTATCATAATGTTGCGTCACCACAATTAGCGCAGAAGCTTCTTGCGACGTAATTCCTGCTCCATTCAATACATCAACCGATTCTAATAAACCTTTTGCAATTTCACGACGTTGATCCGCAATACCTTGTCCTTGCAAACGCTTCGATTCTGCTTCGGCTCTTGCTTTTTCTACAATCAAAATACGTGCAGCATCACCTTCATATTGCGCCGCTAATTTTTCACGTTCAGCTGCATTAATACGGTTCATCGCATGTTTTACTTGCTCATCTGGATCAATATCGGTTACCAACGTTTTGACAATTTCGTAACCATATGAATTCATAGCTTCTTGCAATTCACTTTTTACAGCAACCGCAATATCATCTTTCTTCTCGAAAACATCATCTAAACGAAGTTTTGGAACCTCAGCTCGAACAACGTCAAAAACGAAAGAAGTTATTTGTGTATAAGGATTATCTAATTTGTAAAATGCATCATAAACTTGAGTTTTGATGACTTGATATTGAACAGAAACTTTCAATCGAACAAATACATCATCTTTTGTCTTCGTTTCGACAACAACATCTAATTGTTGAATTTTAAGAGACATTTTTCCAGCAATTCTGTCTACAATCGGAATTTTGAATTGTAATCCTGGGTTACGAATACTATTAAATTTCCCGAAACGCTCAATAACAACCGCAGTTTGTTGTTTTACTGTAAAGACGAATAAAAAAAGGAAAATAATTCCAAGAAAAACGATCACGCCTAAATATCCCATAAGTTTTAGTGTTTTGAATTTGTTGGATTAAGATACAAAAAAAATTAGGAATGTTAAGTTATAACATTCCTAATTCGAATTTTGCTTCTTCGCTCATCATATCTCTATCCCAAGGAGGATCGAACGTAATTTCTACGTAACATTTCGTTACATATTCTATCTCTTCAACGCGCTGTTCTACTTCTAGAGGTAAACTTTCAGCCACGGGACAGTTTGGAGATGTAAGGGTCATGGTAACTTTTACTTCACCATCTGCATTCACCTGTGCATCGTAAACCAATCCCAATTCATATATATCAACTGGAATCTCTGGATCGTAAACTGTTTTGAATTTTTCAACCAATTTTTCACCAATCGAATCTAATTGTTGTTCTGTTAATGCCATTGTTATCAACTGTTATTGTTCTGCAAATGTACAAATAGTTTAGCTTACGTGGAATTTTTCTAAATAACTATTTTTAATGACTTAAAATAAAATAGTTATAATAGAAGAAAATCGCTTCTTTGGAGAACCCAAAAAAGCGATTTACAAACACGAAGAACTTTTTTATAAGAAAAGTTTTTTCTTTATATGGATTTAATTATAGACCTGTTGTCCATCCTTTTGCCCAAGTTGGTGTATCTACACCATTTCCAGCTCCAGTATTATCTGCTTTTGCATAAGCTTTCGATACATCTACAGCAGTACCTGCAGAAGATTTACCTGTAGCTTCTACTCCAACGTTAATGAATTGAACGTTTTTCAAGAATAAATCATTCGGAATCCAAGAAATTGTAGCATCATGCTCGATATCGATACCTTTAGCCCAGTTTGCTAAAACAAAATTCTCAAATTTTCCTTTTGTACCAACACGTAATTTCATTGCTTGGTTTTCTCCTTCTCCTACATAATCTTTACCTAAACCTATTAAAGTAACATATCTAATTGTAGGATTTGCAATTGGAGTTAAAGTATGATTACTTGAATTGTTATCAGCCTCTATACCTCTATTCCCTTTACTACGACCTTCTTTTCCGTACCAATATTCGTTTGTACCAACCCAACCTTCTGTCCAGTCAAATTGATCATCTTCGTTTTCATTTGATACGATATATTTTGTATTAACAGTTCCACCAAAAAATTCGATTCCATCATCAGAACCTGCATATAATTGAACATATTCTATTTTAGTTCCATTACCAACACCAAATAAAGAAAGTCCATTAAACTCTTTTTCAGAATTATAAATTGCTCCAGCGTATTCGATACGAGTATATGTGATTGTACCAGAATTATCATTTGCAACATCACCACCATATGTTAATTCAGAAACCTCAGCAGTAGCTGTTTTTGCTTTGTTAATTGGTGCTTTACCACATAAAACTACTCCACCCCAAGAACCTGGTGCTTTTTTGTCTGATGTAAATACAACTGGTTTAGCAGAAGTTCCGTTAGAAAATATTTTACCACCTTGTGCTACTGCAATGTAAGAAGATGTACCTCCGTTTGCAACAATTTGTGTACCAGCAGGAATTGTTAATTCAGCACCGTCGTTAACCTGAATTTTCCCTGTTAAATAATATACTTTTGATGGATCTAAAGTAATTTTATCTCCACTTTTTAATTCACCTTTAAAATCAGCAGGATTCGCAACAAACCCAGAAGGATTTGTATCAATATCTCCATTATCATCGTTATTACTACAGCTTGTTAAGGCTAATGTAGAAAATGCTCCTACTAAAAATAGTTTTAAAATTGATTTTTTCATAATTAAATGTTTTATTGTGTTTGTTTTATTTTGTTTTAAAATTGATAATTAACAGATAAACCGAAGTTCATTCCTTTTTTATAACTTAATGTTTTTACATCTCCATTCAAATTCTCTTGTACACGGTCTATTGTAGGGTTTAATAAGTTTTTAGCAGAGAAATTGATTCCAATATTTTTATTCAATTTCGAACGTAAAATGAAATCTAATGTGCTAAATCCTTTATCTACTTGATTTCCTCTTGTTTCAGTTCCAAGCGCATAAATACGATCAGAGAAATAGTTGTAAGCCACTGTTGCCATTACGCTTCCTCCACTTGCCCATTTCTTAGAATAAGATAAATCTGCATTTGTAATAAACTTAGAAGCTCCTGTAAATGCATCTTCTGCATTTGTAAAATTGGTATTGATTCGTTGTCCATTAAACAATGTTTCTTTGTATACTTTTTCATTGTTTAATTCTTGATTAGAATACATATAAGCACCATTAAACCCAACTGTTAATTGTTCTGGATTCGATATTTTATTATCTAAAATTGCTTTTCTAACCTCTAATTCTGCACCAACTGCATATCCCCAATCTCCTGTATTTGCATAGGAAATATCATTAGATGATGAAGCAATTGTTGTTGTATTGATTGGGTCTTGAATATATTTTCCGAAACCTCCCAAAGAAATTACTTCTCCACTTTTCGGAAACCATTCCCATTTAATATCTGCATTATAATTTGTCGATGGATACAACATTGGATTTCCACGGAAAGTTTCTGTCACATCTTCATAAACAAACATAGCTGTTTCCTTAAATTGAGGAAGTGTATATGTTTTAGATGTTGCAAAACGTAAGTTTTGGTTATCTGTTAATTTATAACGTAACATCAAACTTGGTAATAATTCGAATTGATCGAATGAGTTTTTACCTTGTGATAAAGCTGTGTACCAATCGATGCTTTGTTTAAGATATTCTGCACGAACGCCCAAAACTGCTGTTAATCGATCTGTAAAATTATATTCTACCTCAGCAAAACCTACTTGTATATCTTTTTGTCCACTGTAAACTTGAGATCTGTAGCTTCCGTCAGATTTGATATCAAACGTTGTGATTTCGAAACCTGAACCATAATTTGATTGATTGAAGAAAGCATCTAAATTATTTGGGTCAACTTGAATTCCACTTCTCAAAATTTTGAAGTTAAATTGATTCGCTTCAAAATCTCTTTCTTTATGTCTACCTTGGTATCCAATAGAAATTTTAGCTTTATAGTCTTTCAAATCTCCACCAAAAACGCGATTATATTCCAAGTTCGCAGAAACCTCGTTCTCATTAAGATTTTGATAATAACGGTTACTTAACGAAGCATCTTGAGAAGCTAACACATATTGTCCAGATTGCTTATCCAAACGCATTGTATTTTGTAAACGGTCTGGCATATCTTGTTTCACTGTATTGTAAGAAACGCCCCAATGAAACTCAGATTTATCATCTAATCTGTGATCTCCTAATAATTGATTGACAAAAACTTGGTTTCTTTCGTAAGTTCCGCGACGAATAAATCCATTATTATCTTCCGCTAAATCTCTAATAAATCCTTTATATTCTTGTAAACTTTGAGAAGTGTTATTAATAAAAATACTATTTGCTCTTAATCTATTATTTGGATTAAAATCATAATACAAATTAACCATTCCTGTTGTATTCGTATTATAACTATCTTTTGTATAATCGTTGAAACCTTTCAAATTATTTCCTTGAGCATCAACAGAACGAGCTAAACCTTTCTCGATACTTTGAGCTGAGTTATCAAAAGCAGCTGTTGCAAAGAATCCGAATTTTGCTCCGTTTTCAAACTTGTAACTTTTTCCTCCTTTTATATTGAAACCTCCTGCTACAGCAGATTTAGATTGCGGATTGAAACTATTTGTAAAGTGATATCCAGTTGTTGCATTTGCTGGAATTTTTGTTTTTTGAAAACCAAACCAATTTGGTCCATCTTGCAAATTGAAATTTTTATTTGTAATCGCATTAGAATTTAAATTTAATCCTGTTCCGATTTCTAATAAACCATTTCCTTCGTATAATTT
Organism: Empedobacter falsenii; assembly: GCF_019308355.1. Classification (GTDB taxonomy): domain Bacteria; phylum Bacteroidota; class Bacteroidia; order Flavobacteriales; family Weeksellaceae; genus Empedobacter; species Empedobacter falsenii_B. The sequence continues at coordinate 20,962 of NZ_JAAGKM010000026.1, forward strand.
TGATGCAATATCGATATTTGCTCCTCCAAAATCAGCCATCATTCTTACATTGAATGTTTTGCTCAACGAAATATAATCAATAACGTCTGTTGGAAATAAATCCAATTTAACATTCTTGTTACTAGGATTTTCTGACGGAATTGGTAAACCATTCAATGAAGTATAATTATAACGATCTCCCAATCCACGTACAAAAACGTCTCCTGTTCCTTCTTGTTTCGTTACACCAGCCATTTTCGCAACTGCCGAAGCCGCATCACTTACACCTTTACGATCCAATTCTGCTGCACCAATATTCTCCACCATTTTTACAGATTTTTTCTGTATATTAAGTAAAGAAGCTTCTCCAGATTTATCTTTTCTACCTGTTACAACAGCAGTTGATAAATCAATCTTTGTATCTTTTAAATCTTCTGGTTTCAAATACATATTTAATGTATTCGAATCTGATAAATTTTGAGAAATAGATTGATAACCATCTACTTTAATATCTAATTGATACGTATCATCTGGAACAGAAATTTCGTAGTGACCTTTATCGTCTGTTTTTGCTTGAATATTTAATCCTTCAACCACAAAAGTTTTTTCAGAAAGTGGTTGGTTTGTTTTTTGATCAAATAAAGTTCCTTCTAATTTAATATTAGTCTGTGCAAAAAGTGCTGCCGAACCTAATAATAAAAGTAAAGTTAAATTGCGTTTCATTGCGATTGTATAATTCGTGTTTGTTTGATGGCAAAGTTGCTGCAATCCAATGAAAAACATTTTTAGAAATTGTAAAGGTTTTGTTAGGTAATTGTTATGAAATTATCGTAACTTTAAATGAATGTTAAGAAATGTTTTTACCTAATTTCTCCTAAAATTTAAGCTTAATTTTACATCGACTAATTTTATTTAGTTATTACAAACAATTATGAAGAACATTAAAATTTTATTAGTTGACGACGAACCAGATATCTTAGAATTTATTGGTTACAACTTAAAAAAAGAAGGTTTTGAAGTAGAAACAGCTCAAAACGGACTAGAAGGTTTGAAACAAGCCAAAATTTTTCGCCCAGATTTGATTCTATTAGATGTAATGATGCCACAAATGGACGGAATGGAAATGTGTGCAGAGTTGAGAAAATTAGATTCTTTTCAAGATACTTTGGTCGTTTTTCTTTCTGCTCGCGCCGAAGATTTTTCTCAATTAGCTGGCTATGATGCTGGTGCAAATGATTATATTTTAAAGCCTATCAAACCAAAAGTTTTAATTAGTAAACTAAATGCTTTATTGAAATTAAAACAACCTAACGAAGCGGCAAAAGACGAATTCATCAAATTGAATAATTTCGAGATTAACCGCGAAACCTATAAAGTAAATTACCAAGGACAAGACTTTTTGTTACCTCGAAAAGAATTTGAATTGATTGCTTTATTAGCTTCAAATCCAGAACGTGTTTTCAAACGTGAAGAAATTTTGGAGAAAGTTTGGGGAAATGAAGTTGTAGTTGGCGGACGTACAATTGACGTACATATGCGCAAATTACGCGAAAAATTTGGGAACGATCGTTTCTCAACAATCAAAGGAATTGGATACAAAATAAATGACTAAAAGCTCGTAATGGCTTCAACTTTCAAAGTTCAAAACATTTTTCTATTTGCCTTTCTCAGTACATTATTCTTGGCTTTAGGATTTGTTTTGTTCTCTTTTTTATGGTTTGGAAATATTGATTTTATTCTCCAAGAAAAACTATTTTTCATCAGTTTAATGCTTCTTTTATTGATTGGATTATCAATATTTTATTGGTTTTCTTTAAAAAATCAACGAAGAAAAGATTTTACTGAAATCTCGAAAAATATTCCTCAATTTCAATCCAGCACAATGGATTTTGAAGAACTTTCTCAAAAAATTTCTACAATTACAGAAGATCAATCCAAAGAAATTGATGTTTTGAATGAGAGAGAAAATTACAGAAGAGATTTTCTTGGAAATATTTCACATGAATTAAAAACGCCTCTCTTTTCGGTACAAGGTTATTTATTAACGCTGATAGAAGGTGGAGTTGAAGACGAATCTATTCGCGATAAATACTTAAACCGAATTAATAAATCGGTTGATCGATTGATTTATTTGGTCAAAGATTTGGACATGATTGCAGAGCTTGAACGTGGACGAATCAATATCGAATTTTCGGTTTTCAACTTGACGGCGCTTGTACAAGACGTTATTGATTTATTAGAAATTAAAGCTGAAAAAAATAACATCAAAATTTCTCTAAATTATCCTATTCATCAACCAATAAAAGTTGTAGGTGATATTCAGAAAATTCAACAGGTTTTAATCAATTTGATCGTAAACGCCATCAATTATTCTAATCCAAATACAGAAATTGACATCGATTTTGAAGAATATGATGATAAAATTCAAATCTCAATAAAAGATCAAGGCGTTGGGATAAAACAAGAAGACATTGACCGAATTTTCGAACGTTTTTATCGAATTGATAAATCTCGAAATCGTAACAATGGTGGATCTGGATTAGGTTTGGCAATTGTAAAACATATTTTAGAAGCTCATAAACAGAAAATTTATGTGACAAGTAAAATAGGAAAAGGCTCTACTTTTTCGTTCTATTTACAGAAAGCTTAATACTATTCTCGCTTCGTAAACTTCAAGGTAATGTTGTGTTTAAAAACTTTCAACGTGTCGTTTTTTGCCTCTTTCCACAAGAAATAAGGAGGTTTCAAATTCAGTACATTTCCTTTTACAGCCAACGAATCCTCAAAAAGTTCAGCATAAAGAATTGTATCTTTTTTTAAGAATGCTTTGTCTTTATAATCAATCAAATAATAATCACTTCTGACATAAATAGGATCTTTGACACGAAGTGTTGAATCCTTTTTATCAAAATTCCATTTGATATTAATAGGATTAAAACCATCTTCGTACCCCACAAAAATACGTGTTGTATTTACAATATGACGAACAGAAAAAATAAGGACAGTAAAAAAAATAAGGATACCGATATAATATAATATCAATTCTTTTTTCATGGATTTGGTTTAGTTGTTGATTGTTAATGTACAAATATCGCCATTCTAACCCAAAAGATACATAAAAAATGTAAATTTGCATAAATTTAATTTTAATATAACTTCCAATAATGCAATATAATCCGAATGAAATCGAACCAAAATGGCAAAAATTTTGGATTGAAGACAAGACGTTCAAAGCTGAAAATCAATCAGAAAAACCTAAATTTTACGTATTAGACATGTTTCCTTATCCTTCTGGAGCTGGATTACACGTAGGTCATCCACTTGGATACATTGCGTCTGATATTTATTCTCGATACAAAAAATTAAAGGGTTTCAACGTTTTACACCCAATGGGTTACGATTCTTTTGGTTTGCCTGCGGAACAATATGCGATTCAAACTGGTCAACATCCTGCGATTACAACAACAACGAATATCGAAGGTGGTGTTGATAAACAAGGAAATGTGATTGCTGGTTACGAGAACCAAATGAAAAAAATTGGTTTGGGATACGATTGGGATCGTGAAATCAGAACTTCAGAACCTGAATATTATAAATGGACACAATGGATTTTCAATCAATTATTTGATTCATATTATGATAATTCAACCGATAAAGCTGAATCCATTTCAAAATTAGTTGAAACATTCAAAACTGAGGGTAATGCAAGTGTAAATGCTGTGGCAGATGATGATATCGAAATCTTTACCGCAGATCAATGGAATGCCTATTCTGAAAAAGAACAACAAACAATTTTATTAAAATATCGTTTAACTTTCTTAGCAGAAGCAGAAGTAAACTGGTGTCCAGATTTAGGAACTGTTTTAGCGAATGACGAAGTAATTAACGGATTATCTGAACGTGGAGGATTCCCTGTTGTGCGCAAAAAAATGACACAATGGATGATGCGTATCACGGCTTACGCTGATCGTTTGTTAACTGGTTTAGATAAATTAGATTGGCCAGATCCGATCAAAGAATCTCAAAAAAATTGGATTGGTAAATCTCAAGGTGCATCAATCTTTTTTGATGTTGTAGGAAACGATGAAAAAATTGAAGTTTTCACTACTCGTCCTGATACTGTTTTTGGTGTTTCTTATGTAACATTAGCGCCAGAGCATCCTTTAGTTTCTCAAATTACAACAGCAGAAAACAAAGCAAAAGTTGATGCTTATGTCGATTATACTTCAAAACGTTCTGAACGTGATCGTTTAGCGGATGCTAAAAATATTACAGGAGAATTTACCGGGGCTTACGCCATTCATCCATTTACAGGAAAACAAATTCCGATTTGGATTGGTGATTACGTATTGGCTTCTTATGGAACTGGAGCTGTAATGGCTGTTCCTGCTGGTGATGAACGTGATTTTGCTTTTGCAAATCATTTCAATTTACCAATTATTAATATTTTCAAAAATCAAGATATTTCTGAAGCTGCTTTTACAGAAAAAGGTGGATTCGAATTACAAGATTCTGATTTCTTAAACGGATTAGATTATAAACAAGCAGTTGCAAAAGCAATTGAAGCTTTAGAAGAAAAAGGTTTTGGACAAGGAAAAACAAACTTTCGTTTACGCGAAGCTGTTTTCTCTCGTCAAAGATATTGGGGAGAGCCAGTTCCTGTTTATTTCAAAGACGGGATGCCTTACACAATTCCTACAGAAGCTTTACCAATTATTTTACCTGAAGTGGACGAATATTTACCAACATCTGAAGGTGAGCCACCATTAGGGCGTGCAACAAAATGGGCTTTTGATACAACAACTAATCAAGTTGTAAATAATACTTTAATCAATAACGAAACTATTTTCCCAATAGAACTAAATACAATGCCAGGTTGGGCAGGTTCTTCTTGGTATTGGTTACGTTATATGGATGCAAAAAACGACAACGATTTTGTATCTAAAGAAGCTGTTGATTATTGGCAAAATGTAGATTTATACATGGGTGGATCTGAGCATGCTACTGGTCACTTATTATATTCTCGTTTTTGGCAAAAATTCTTATTCGATAAAGGTTTAGTTCCAACGGATGAGTATGCAAAAAAACTTATCAACCAAGGAATGATTTTGGGAATGACCGCTTATGCATATAGAATTAATGGAACAAATACTTTTGTTTCTAAATCTTTGAAAGATCAACATGAAACAACACCAATCCGTATTGATGTTAAGTTGTTAAAAGATGGAGGCGACGAATTAGATACAGAAAAATTCAAAACTTGGAGAGAAGATTTTGCTAATGCAGAATTTATCTTAGAAGATGGGAAATACATCACAGGACGTGAGGTTGAAAAAATGTCAAAATCTTACTACAATGTTTTGAATCCTGATGATATTTGTAATCAATATGGAGCAGATTCTTTACGTTTATACGAAATGTTTTTAGGTCCTGTTGAACAATCTAAACCATGGAATACACAAGGTTTATCTGGAGTTTATTCATTCTTGAAAAAATTCTGGAGATTATATCATTCAGGAACAGAAGAAACATTTTTTGTTTCGGAAGATGAACCAACAAAAGAAGAAATGAAAGTGTTGCATCAAACCATCAAAAAAGTGGACGAAGATGTAAACAATTTCTCTTTTAATACATCGGTTTCTACTTTTATGATTGCTGCAAACGAATTAGGAAAATTAAAAACAACTAAACGTGCAATTTTAGAGCCTTTGGCTATTATTATTTCTCCTTATGCACCGCATATTGCAGAAGAATTGTGGTCAAAATTAGGACATGAAACGTCAATTGCGCATGCAGATTTCCCTGTTTTCGAAGAAAAATGGTTGATTGCAGATGCTAAAGAATATCCAGTTTCATTCAATGGTAAAATGAAATTTTTGTTAGAATTACCTTTGTCGTTATCGAAAGAAGAAATTCAAGAAATTGTAATGAACGACGAACGTACAATCAAACAATTGGGTGATCGTACTCCAAAAAACATTATTATTGTTCCTGGAAAAATCATTAATATCGTTGGATAAAAAAAGATTTTAGATACTAGATTTTAGTATTGAGAATATAGATAAAATCCTCGCAATTGCGAGGATTTTATATTTTATACTATCTTTAATCAAAACTATAACTCAATGAAATATTTACCAACACTCGAAACAGAACGATTAATCATCAGACCTATTACGATTGATGATTTACAAGATTTTTTTGAAATGGATTCACAACCAGAAGTTCATGAATTTCTAAAGGCAGAACCTATTCAAATCATTGAAGAAACAAAAGAAATTATTGAAGATATCCAAAAACAATATGAAGAACTTGGACATGGTCGTCTTGCTGTTGTTGAAAAAGAAACAGGTAAAATGATTGGTTGGACTGGTTTTAAATATATTATAGAAAACGAATCGATGAATAATAAATTCGATTTTATTGATATCGGATATCGTTACAGAAAAGAAGCTTGGGGAAAAGGTTATGCAACTGAAGCTGCCGAAGCTTGCATGGACTTTTACAGAAAAAATATGTCACATATTAAACTAAACGCAATAACGCATGTTGATAATAAAGCTTCTCGAAATGTCTTGGAAAAAATAGGTTTCGAAGTCACTGAAACTTTTCATCTTGACATGTGGGATTTGGATTGCTTTTGGTATGAATTGAAAAAATAATTAACTTCAAAATAATCTTGGTTCACGCAACCTTTTAAGTAAATGATTCTCTTTCTTTTAAACAATATTTATATGAAAAAGAATTTTTTACATTTTTTGTTCGCTATTGGTTTTGGACAATTGATTTCTGCACAAGAAAAATCAAGCGATGAGCGAAAAAATGTAATCACTTTTAGCGTTCTTTCAATAGCATTATCGCCTCCAAGATGGGCGTTTGAATACATGTACAAACTGAACGAACGTTATTGGATTGGCTCTGAAATTGGCTACGGAAGTTATCATAGCATTCCTGTTAGTCACAAACCAAAATATAAAATCAACGAAGATTATCAACTTTTTGAGATTCGACCAGAATTTTTTATCAATCTAAGCGAAAACAGACGAGTAAAACATCTTATTTCTTCTGAGTTTTTCTATATTCATCACACCGATCATCTCGAAAATGGTGAATATTACCGAAATGATACTCAAAATTTTTCGTATTTATATTCATATGACGAAGCCGATTATAAACGTGTAAAATATGGATTGAATATCAATTACAATATTTTTATTCCAACTCATAAAGGATTAGTTTTTATTCCAAAAGCTGGTTTGGGTGTGAAAAATAGAAATGTAAAATATTAGAATGTTACAAATTTAGAAAGTGTTGATACTCGAATTTTTGATGATTTTATGGGCGGTTTAGAAAATCATTATAAAAAATGAAGGTTCTTCTACAGATTTCAATTTAAATCTTAACTTTAAGATCGCTTATCAATTTTAAACAAAACATGAAAAAAATAATTTTAACGACAATTTGTTTGGCTGCATCACAAGTTAATTTTGCACAAAAAATTTCGACGAATGATTATGAAGTTAAAACAACTTTAGCCGATTTTAATTTGAAAGGAAAGGTTGAAAAAATAACTTCTACAGCAACAGATGCAAAAGGAAATTCGACGACTTTACCTTTTTTAGAAAATGAATTTTACAATCAAATTTCGTTAGAATTTAATCAAAAAGGATTGTTAATAAAACGAACAAATTATTTAGATTATCAAGGAAAATTAGCTGTTTATAACTATGTTAATTACAACTACAATAACTCAAATTTAATTGATAAACAGACGAATACAGTTATTAACAATAGTGAAGATCCAAAACGAATTGCTTCGGACAAAACATTTGTTTATGATAACAAAAATCACTTGATTAGTTTGACTGAAAAGATAGAAGGAAAATCATCTAAATCTAATTATGAAACGATTTTTAATTATTCGAATAAATTGAATAAAATCACGACAAAAGTGGAAGGTTCCACAATTAGTGAAAATAATTTGACGTATAACAAAAATGGTTTATTGGTTTTGGACGAAATGACTTCTTTTGATGGAAAAAAAGGGCGAAAATCGTATTATATTTATGATAAAGAAACACCTATTTTTCAGGAAGAAATTGCTGGAAATTCGAGCAAAATAATGTTTTTTGAGAATGGAAATATTTCGAAACTACAATCATTTGACGCCAATAAAACGTTAGCCTATCAAGCTGATTTTGATTCGAAAAATGAAATTGTCAACTTTAAAAAACAATCGTTCCGAAATGGACAAATAGTTTTAACTTCTTATCATGTTTCGTATGAATATGATTCGAAAAATAATTGGATAAAAGCTTCTATTTCAACTAATGGAGAATTGAAATATGTTGTAAAACGAACGATAAATTATTATTAAAACACAAAAGGTTGAGCAACGCTCAACCTTTCTTCACAAATAAATAACACACTACTTAAGTCATAAAAGTAGGATGTTAAGCTTAAATCGCTTTTGGCGTATATATTTTTCTTAATTCTTTTGTCGCCGCAACCATTTCAATTAAAGCTTTTTCGGTTTCTTCCCAATGACGCGTTTTTAGTCCACAATCAGGATTCACCCATAATTGATCTGCCGGAATAACTTTTGCCGCTTTCTCTATCAAATCAACCATTTCTTCTTTCGACGGAACGCGAGGCGAGTGAATATCATAAACTCCAGGTCCGATATCATTTGGATAATTAAAATCTGAAAAAGCATTTAACAATTCCATTTGACTACGTGAACATTCAATTGTAATAACATCCGCATCTAAATCAGCAATATTTTGAATAATATCGTTGAATTCTGAATAACACATATGCGTATGAATTTGAGTAGAATCATCAACATTACTTGAAGCTAATTTGAACGAATCAACCGCCCATTTCAAATAATTTTGCCATTCATCTTTTCTCAATGGTAAACCTTCTCGAATTGCAGGTTCATCAATCTGAATAATTTTAATACCAGCTTTTTCTAAATCCGAAACTTCATCACGAATCGCCAACGCAATTTGTTTACACGTCGTAGATCTTGGCTGATCGTCTCGAACAAAAGACCATTGCAAAATCGTAACCGGTCCTGTCAACATTCCTTTTACTTTTTGCGCTGTGATAGATTGTGCATATTGTGACCAATAAACCGTCATTGGAACTGGGCGATAAACATCGCCAAAAATAATCGGCGGTTTTACACAACGCGTTCCATAACTCTGAACCCAACCATTTTTAGAGAAAACAAATCCGGCTAATTTTTCACCAAAATATTCCACCATATCATTGCGTTCATATTCACCATGCACCAAAACATCAATGCCAATTTCCTCTTGCCATTCTATTGTACGCTTGGTTTCTTGTTTCAATAAAACATCATATTCTTCGGCAGATAATTCTCCTTTTTTATACTTCGCACGCCAACTTCTCACCTCTTGTGTTTGTGGAAAAGATCCGATTGTTGTCGTAGGAAAAGGTGGAAGATTCAGCACATTTTGTTGCACAATTTTTCGCTGTTCAAAACTATTTGCACGATTATAATCTTCATCTTTTATAGCATTTACTCGTTCTTTAACTTGAGTTTGATGAATTAATTGAGAATTTTTTCTATTATTGATAGAGAATTGATTCGCTTCATATTGTTGAATCAATTTTTCGTCATTCGGGTTTGAAAAATAATTTTTTAAGAAAGCAACTTCTTCTAATTTTTGCTTCGCAAATGCAAACCAATCTTTGATTGTTGTCGGAAGATTTTTTTCGTTTGTTTCTAAATCTAAATCACAAGGCGAATGTAATAATGAACAAGATGTTGAAATAATAACACGTTTTTCTCCAATTTTGTTCACAACTTTTTCTATGGTTGAAAGCGATTTTTGAAAATCATTTTTCCAAATATTTCGACCATCAACTAAACCTAAAGAAAGTTTTAATTGAGAAGGAATTAGATTCAATATTTCATCGATTTGATTTTCGTCACGAACCAAATCAAGATGCAAAATATCAATTGGTAAATTGATTGCTAAAGCTGTATTATCTTTCAATCCATCAAAATAAGTTGCGACCTGAATTGTAAGTTGAGGAAATTCTTTTCTTATTTTTTTGTAAACTTCTTGATAAGCTGTTTTCGATTTTTCGTCTAAATCTAAAGCTAAAAAAGGTTCGTCGAACTGAATTGTATTTGCTCCATGATTGATTAAATCATGAATAATTTCAAAGTAAACTGGCAATAAATTCTGAATTAAATCAATTCGATCAAATCCCTCTTCTTTTTCTTTTCCTAATAATAAATACGTAATCGGTCCAATTAAAACAGTTTTTGGATTAAAACCTTCTTTTTTTGCAGCGATAAATTCGTTTACAATTGAGTTTGAGAAATATTTAAATTCTTGATTTTTTACAAATTCCGGAACGATATAATGATAGTTGGTATCAAACCATTTTGTCATTTCCATCGCTGTAATATCTAAATTATCTTTTTGATAACCTCTTGCCATCGCAAAATACAAGTCTAATTCTGTGTTCTTTTTATTTAACGCAACCGTATTGAAACGCGCTGGAATTGCACCAACTGATAACGTAGAATCTAAAACTTGATCATAAAAAGAAAAGTCATTACACGGAATTAAATCAATTCCGGCAGCTTGTTGCAATGCCCAATTTTGTTTGGTAATTGTACGGCTTGTTTGCAATAAAGCTTGTAGTTCAATTTTACCTGCCCAATAGTTTTCGCAGGCTTTTTTTAGTTCACGGTTAGCGCCAATTCTTGGATAACCTAAAATTTGTGTTTGCATTTTGATTGTTTTTTAATGTTCAAAAACACAAACGCGAGTTGATAAATAGTAAACCTATTGTGACAGACTGACTTCAAATCGCGAAAGTATCATCTTTTGTTTCTATTGGTAATCTGACTTGTAATTTGCATTACTTACAGTTGCGCGACAGCTCGTGATTCTCACACGATTCCCCAATAATTTGTTGTTTATTTCTTTACAAATGTAACAAGACAAAATAAACGATTGTAAAACTTGAAAAAATAAGATTATACAACTTATTATTAATATTTTTACAAAACAAAACACTTAAACAACGATAAAATATCGTGTTGAAAAGAATATTATTTGGATGGAAACATTAGATCAAACCGATTTAGAATTATTAAGAATTCTACAAAAAGATTCGAAATTGACAGTAAAAGCAATTGCTGCTTTAGTTAATTTATCTCCTTCACCCGTTTTTGAACGTATAAAAAGGTTGGAACAACAAGGTTATATCAAAAATTATAGAGCGGTTTTGGATGCAGAAAAGCTGAACAAAGGCTTTATGGTTTTTTGCAGCATTAAGCTAAAACAACATGATCGCACGATTGGGAATAAACTTGTGGAAGATATTTTGTTGATTGATGAAGTGGTGGAATGTTATAATATTTCGGGCGAATATGATTTTATCTTAAAAGTACAAGTTTTGGATATGAAGCAATATCAAGATTTTGTTTTCAATAAATTGGGCGCTTTAGAAAGCATCGGGAGTACGCACAGCTCTTTTGTGATGGCTGAAATAAAAAATACGTACGGAATCAATATTTAAAAAAAAAAACAAAAGGTTGAGCAATGCTCAACCTTTTTTCCACAAATAAATAACACACTACTTTTTGATTACCTTGAAAGTAGAATTGTTAACTTTTATGATGTAAACACCTTTTGGTAAAGAGGAAACATCTAATTGATTTTTCCCTTTTTGAAGTGTTTTCTCTGTCATTTTAGTTCCTGTAATAGCGAAAATTTCGGCTTTTGAAGCTTCATTTGTTTCAATAAACAATACATTATTAACAGGATTTGGATAAACATTTACAACAGATTTAGCTAAATCATTTGTACCTAAAACGGCTGATGAAATTGTGATGTTTTGTGAAACAACTTTTCCATTCGAATTGAAAGAAAGTTTAATTTTAGCTGTTCCATTTTTTAGTGGATTAATCACTAATTCTTCCTTATCATTAATCGAAATTTCAGCTACATCATCATTTTCAATGATTTCTAAATCTTTTACAATCGCTGCTGATAAATTATCAACATCCGAAACTTTATCTTTCAAATCAATTGTTGTTGCTGTGTTAATTTGATAAGTTGTCTCTAAATCATTGATAATTGGTGCCGCATTATCTGGAAAAACAGGCATTGAAGGAAACCAATAATACTCACTTAATTTCACCGACTCTTTAAGAGTTCCATTATCAAAAAATCTATGCACAAAATTAATTTGAGAATTAGTTCCCCAACCTGAACCAATAGTAGTTAATACTAGTTCGTTTGTCAACGGATCAATTCTTAAACCTGCTCCATAATATGTTTCCTTTGGTGTTGTATCTTGACCAGGAATCTATATAAAACTTTCTTCAAATTTATTATTTGTTACATCGTATTTCACAACATTGATTCCTGATAAAAAATAAATAGTATTATCTTGTGTTGAAGAACAAAAAGTACCAGCATTCCAAGCAAAAGGAGCTGGAACTGTTTTCGTAGGAATAGCAATTTCTGAAGTTTCTAAAGTAGTAGGATTTATTTTGACTAATTTTTTAGATAAAGCCCCCCACACATTTCCATCTTTAGATTGAACTACAGAAATAAAACTTCCAGCAATCGTTTGTTTTATTTGATGTGTTTTTGGGTCGATAACTAAAATTCCTCCAGTACTTGAAACAGCAAAAACAAATTTAGATGTACGAATCATATTTCCTACTTGACCAACTTTAGAAGTTCCATCGATTATCGAACCAAGTTTCATATTTTCGATATCAAACAAATAAAGTCCACTTGAAGTTCCTACATATCCTGTTTTAGCATCAACCCCTACAAAACTTCTTCCATCACCACCAATTGTTTCGAAGCTGGCTTTTTTCTGTAATGTTTTCGAGTCAGCTACAACTAAACGATTTTCTTGTTTCGAAACAATGAAAAAATTATCACCGTATATCGTTCCATATTGAGAAGTTACACCTAATTTTTCTCCAGGATTAACTGTTTTATAAACATTATAATCAACCGAATCATTTGCATTGATAAAATTAATTGCCCCATTTGCTTTACCAAACCAGTCTTCATTCACAATAAAAACGCCGTTTGTATATTCTTTTGTTTGTGCAAAACTTGTTTGAATTGCAGCTATTGTAAAAATCGAAAGTAAAAATTTCTTCATGTATTGTTTTTTTAGAAATCCGAAACCATCATCCAAAAATGACAGCCTCGGATAAAAATATTTAGAATGTTAGATTATTGTATTTTTTCTACTTTTAATTTATCCATTGTAAAGTATAATGCTGTGTTTGCTCCCCAATTTCCTACATCTGTAGTTTCTAAAAAGAACATTAAATATTTAACTTCTCCTAAAGCAGAAAGATCCACATCTTGCCAATTTGTTGAAATATTATTTATTCCATTTCTAAAATCAACAAAATAATGAGTTACAGGTTTTTCTGTAGTCAATTGTTTATTTGCTGAAACACCATAAATATGAATCGCGAAATAATCTCCTTTTACAAACTTTCTTGCATATGCATCACCATTCAAAATCCCATAATATGGCCACGGACTAATAGCTAACTTTACATTTTTTGCTTTGTATTTATTAGCTGTATCAGTAATTTCTACTACACTCGAAAATCTGTCAATCTTAACTTCTTCTCCATATTTCAAAACTTTCTCAGATGGTTTGTGATCAGCGAAAGAGACTAAAAATGGTGTTCCTTGTCCATCTGCACCACCTTTTGCCATTGTACCCCATTGATTATCTAACCAACCGCCTTCTTTATCTATTTGATCAGAATTGTCATTACTATTAGAAACCGTGAATCCCATCCATGTTAAATACTCTGGCCAAGCTGTATGTTTAAACTTGAAAATACCTGAAGTTAATTCAGCGTCTTCTGTATAAGTACCTTCCCAAATTTTTCCTCCGGCTGTAGCAGTTCCTTTTGTTAAATCAAACTTTGATAAATCTAAAGTTTCATATTTTTGTTGATCTACTAATTCAGTATTGTCGTCATCATTATTACAAGAAGTCAATAAAAAGATTGATGATGTAGCAAATAAGAAATTAAAGAATAATTTCTTTGTAAAATTAAAATTCATTTTATTTAGTTTTGTTATATTATAAATGCAAATCGTAAGCTCCTGCAACTTCTGTTGAGATTTCACCTAACCAACCTGCTTCTTGATTTGTTGCTGTGTAAACTTTGATAAAATCGATTCCTAATAATTTAACAGGTGTCGTCATCATTATTACAAGAAGTCAATAAAAAGATTGATGATGTAGCAAATAAGAAATTAAAGAATAATTTCTTTGTAAAATTAAAATTCATTTTATTTAGTTTTGTTATATTATAAATGCAAATC
>NZ_JAAGKM010000027.1 GCF_019308355.1 Empedobacter falsenii
TAAGAAACTGGGGAGTTATTATTGATCAATTTTTAATCCTATATCAAGAAAGGGTTAGACTCTAAAAAGTAGAACCTAACCCAAGCTTAATTTTTGAACTTACACACTTTAAGAGACAGTCCTTTTTGCAAAGATACACTAACTTTTATTAGCTTGTTGTATATGCGCCAAATGATGATTGCAATTCCAAGCATAAATCGCAAGATTTGTTTACTGATGACGAAATTTTTTGTCCCAATCACTTTCAACAAAAGAATTTAACAAAGTAACCCAACGTTGATGCAGCCTTCAGAACGATATTATTGTTCGAATTTAGGTTCTGAAAGAGAGGTGATTTCATTCTGAATTTTTTGTGTAAACTCACGAATTGTTGAAATCCATTGTTCAATAGATTCTTTGTTAAATGATGTTGGAATTTCAAATTTTCTAGTGTTTTCATATTGTTCTTAAATTTAAGAAATTTTTACAACTTTACTGATAAAAATTATTCTATTTTGTTAGAACAAGTCATTAACTTTGCAACTTCAAAAAAATAATTGTGCAAACCAAACGAATCATAAAATTTGTCACGATACTGATTATTTTTGTAATTCAGTTTCTGTTTTTATTTTCGATAATGAACGAGAGAATAGAACATTATCTTGTTCCTTACATTATTGCTGCAATTTGTTTACTTTTGATTGTGGTTTACCGCAAGTTTCCACTGCATCATCACGAATATTCTTTTGATCGAAAAACATTAGTTTTATGGATTCCTATAGCTGCAATTATAACGTATTTAATCAATAATCAACTTGGTTTAGGAGGCGTTTTTTCTGCTGGAATTATCGGGACTTTAGGTTCTCTTTTAACGAAGTTTAATCCTCGTTCAGAATACCTAAAACAAATTGCAGGACCTATTTATTGTGGTGCTTTCATTGGAATGACTTCGCTTGATTTTCAATATGTTTATTGGATGATTATTACGGCTGGAGTTTTTACAGCCTTGTTATTTTTTGCTACAAAATCTTTATTTGTTGGTGTGGGAGGAAAGCTGGGAACGTTAGCGTTTATCGGTGTTTTATTAAGTATGTTGTTGTTTAAATTAATTGCGGGCTAATGATTATTGAATTTTTAATATTAATGATGTGTTCAATAATAGCTTCATTAACAACGTACGAATTAAACATTCGTTTCAAGCAAGGACCAGTTCGTGCTTCTGCAATGATTGCGATGATTGTAGGTGGATTTTTCTATTTCTTTCCGACAATTTTACCTGAGTTTTATACCAAAAATATTCCGTTGTATGTAATCGGTGGAACTTTCATTGGAATGGTATCATCAACCATAAATATCAGTTATTTTTCGTTGGTTTTTTCTCCAATTTTATTTGCAGTTTTATTGCATTATACGAGCAAAATTTTCAATGGTTATGGAGGCGCATTAGGTACAACTGCTTGCATCTCATTGATGTGTACAATGGCATTCCCAATTATTACAAAAAATAAAAAGGTAACGTATGGTTATCGACTAATTCGAATTATTTTTAAGAAAAGAAAACGTAAGAAAATTATTAAACGAAAAGTTTAATCAAAACAATTGAAAACAATCTCTCCCAGTGTTTTACTTTTCCAATAATTGATCTGTTTAATTTCTGATTCACCTAATAATTCTAAATCAGAAACGTCTACTTTTTTGTTTAATTCTTTTGGATTTAGAAGGATTAAACTGGAGTTTACCTCTGATTTTAATTGTGAAATTAATTCAATAGGAAAGTCAATAAATTTCAAATCGAAGCATCTATTTTTTTCTACACAAGCAAAGATTAAATAAGTAGAATTTACTATCAAATAAAAATCTTGTTTTGTCTTTTGATAATTAATTTTAATTTGATAAAAGTTAGAAGAATCATTCATTTTCAGAACAACTTCTGTCTTGGTAAATGGATATTTAATTCCTTTCAGAATTTTCTCTAAATCTTCTGTTGTATAATTAGGAGTGGTGTCAAAACCTGTAATTCCTTTTTGTAATTTCATAAATTTTGGTTGTGAATATATTTTTAAAAGTAATATTTATTCCTTCAATTTATATGATTCTCAATTTTAGGAAATTGTTAAATTTTCAAATTATATTTTATGAATATGATATAATTTATTGTGTCATGTTTAACAAATTCATTTTCTTTGTTTCTTTACTTTTGAGAATAACAAAACCATAAATTATTATAACATGAAAAAACTTATATTTTCGGTATGTTTTACAACTATTTCGTGTATTATTTCTTTTGCACAAGCCAAAAAGGAGAACATAAAAGTAATCTACAACACAGATTTTATTTTAGATTTCGATAAGATCAAAAGTAGTATCCCTGCTGCGTATCAAGCGAGTTTCAAAAGTGAAATAGATCGCGGAATTTCGGTGAAATTTGTATTGGAGAGTAATGGTAAAATGTCTTCTTTCAAACCTGAAATTAAAATTGATAATAATCAATCCAATGACAATTCTATTGCGCAGATGATTATTGCTGCAGAAGCAAATCCACAATATAAAGATTATGAAAAAAACGAATTTTATAATGTGAAAGATTTTGGAGTGAAAACCTTTTTGATTAAAGATAAAATCTTTGATTATCAATGGAAAATCACAAAAGAAAAAACAGAAATAGCAGGTTATAACGCGACAAAAGCAGTTGGAATAGATGAGGAAGGAAGAGAGGTGATAGCGTGGTATACAACAAGTTTACCTTATAGAGATGGTCCTTATCGTTATGCAAATTTACCAGGATTGATTGTGAAAGCAGAAATGTCAGAAGATGAGTTCAAGGCTATTTTTACAATGAAAGAAATCGAAATTTTAGATAAAGATATTGTGATTACTTTGCCAACAAAGGGAAAAGTTGTGACAGACAAAGAATTTATGGCGGAAATGAAAGCAATGAATGAACGTCATAAGCAAGTAAATCAAGGAGTTGATAAATAACAAAAGAGAGTTGCAGAAATGTGACTCTTTTTTGAATAAATATTATTGATTTAATCAATCAATTAAACGAATAATCATTTTAATTTTTGATAATTCTAATCTGTTACTTTTGGAAAAACTAGAGATATGACAAAGAAAGGAAATCACTACAAATTAACATTAGAACAGACCGAATTATTAGACAAAGATGTACCATTACAGGCTCCAATCGTTTTAGATTTTATGAATCATGATGAGATTTTTAAGATTATTGAAATGATAAAATCTAAAAATCCGTTCGAAAATGAAAATCAATCAGTAGAATTTGCAATAGGTTTAAAGTTGTTTTTGGAAGTGGTTATGAAGAATAAAAACAATCCAATTTTTGAGCATTTACTTCCTGCGATAAAAGCTTTTATGCCTAAATTGAAAGAAAATTTAAAGTAAAAAAAGATGATTTGGCAAAATGAACTAACAGAATTATTTGGCGTAAAATATCCGATTATTCAAGCGCCAATGTTTGGAGTAACGACATCAGAAATGGTTGCTACAGCAAGTAATTGTAACTGTTTAGGTTCTTTGCCAATTGCTGATTTGGATGCAGAGAATTCGTTGAAGCGAATCTATCAAACCAAAAAATTAACGAATAAACCTTTTGCTGTCAATATTTTTGCAAACGATATTCCTGAAATCACACTAGAATTAAAACAAAGGTATAATGCAACAAAAGATAAGTTAATTGACCTTTCGCATCAACAAAACTTTGAAGTTGTTTTTCCTGAGATTGAAGCTGTAAAACCAAATGGTTATAAGGAACAAATAGACATAATTTTACAAGAAAAATGTAAAATTTTGAGCTTTACCTTTGGTAATTTGGATGATGATTCTATTAATCGTCTTAAAGAACATGATGTTACATTAATAGGGACTTGTACGACGCTGGATGAAGCGATACAATTGGAAAAATCAAATATTGATGTGATTTGTGTGCAAGGAATTGAAGCTGGCGGACATCGTGGAACATTTAATCCAGATATTTTGCCTCAGATTGGTGGTTTTTCTTTGTTTTCGAAAGTAAAAGATGTTGTGAAAAAGCCGTTGATTTTTGCTGGTGGAATTTATGATGCGAAAACACTTTTGGCGGCTAAACAGTTGGGTGCAGACGCTTTTCAGATTGGTAGTTTGTTTTTGTGTTCCAATGAAAGTGCTTTAAAATCGTTCGAAAAAGAGCGATTAAAAAATGTGAAAGAAAATGAAATTATCTTGACAAAAAGTTTTTCTGGAAGATATGCACGAGGAATTGAGAATGAATTTATTCGTTTGTTTGAAAATTCCGAGGTTATTTTACCTTATCCTTATCAAAATAAATTAACAAATCCGTTGAGAAACGCTTCTAAATTGAACGAAAATACAGCGTTTACTAATTTATGGTTAGGACAATCTTTTAAAAATTTTGAAGAAGATTCTACATCTAATCTTCTTCAAAAATTAATTGATTCTGTGGAAAATTATCAATAATTATCGCATCGATTTTTCAATTCTTCTATCTGGAATTAGCCATAGTAAAGCAATTAAAGCATAAATGACAATACCAATTTCTGGTTTTACAAATGAAATTCCGATTCCAGCCAAATAACCAATACTCGAAGAAATTTCTTTAAAACTTCTACTCACAGATTTCCCAATTATTGATTCTTTTCCTTCTTGTTTTACAGCAATTTTTTCAATAATCATAAATGCTACACTGCTCATAAATAAGACAAATCCATAAAAAGCAACTGGAAAAGTTGAGTCGTAATTTTCGCCCATCCAACCTGTGGAAACTGGTAATAAAGACAACCAAAAAAGCAAGTGCAAATTACTCCATAAAATTCCGCCATTTACTTTCTCAATCGCCTGAAAAAGATGATGATGATTGTTCCAATAAATTCCAACATAAATAAAACTGAACAAATAATTCAGAAATTTTGGGATATAAGGTTTCAAACTCATGATATCATCTCCAAGCGGAACTTTCAGATCCAAAACCATAATGGTAATAATAATTGCAAGAACGCCATCGCTAAAAGCTTCTAATCTGTTTGTAGTCATAGGTTTTATTAGTTTTTTTATTATTCAGAATGATGCTAATTTATCAAAATTATCGTAACAATTAGGGATTTGTTTTAAAATTTCTATTATATTTATTTTCATAATTTTAAACAAAGTTTCTCGTAAATAGAGATAGTTTTATGAATACTTTTATTGCAATTCTGAGAGGTATAAATGTGAGTGGTAAAAAAATCATCAAAATGGATGTTTTAACCAAACTTTTAGAGGAACTTAGACTGGAAAATGTTACCACTTACGTGCAAAGTGGAAATGCAGTTTTTTCGACAAATTTGACTGATATCAAAGAAATTGGAGATTTAATTCACGATAAAATTGTAGAAAGTTTATCTTTTGAAGTTCCAGTTTTGATTTTAACCATCGAAAAATTAAAAAACATCATCGAAAATAATCCATTCTTAAAGGATTTGAGCATCGATAAAGAGTTTTTGCATTATACATTTTTAGCCAATAAACCTGAGGAAATAAATACTGAAAAAGTTGAAAATTCGAAAACTGAAGATGAACAATATTTTATTGCTGATGATGTCGTTTATTTGTATTGTCCTTCTGGTTATGGAAAAACAAAATTGACCAATAATTTTTTCGAAAATCTATTTAATGTAAGTGCTACTACACGTAATCAAAATACATCAACTGCTTTATTGCAATTGGCATTGATGAGAGAAAATTAAATTACAGATATAAAAAAAACCGTTATTAATCATTTAATAACGGTTTTTTATCTTTTTGAATGAAATTATTCAGCGATTAATTTATCTAATAAATCATTAATTTCTTTATCGTTCCAATCTCTCGTTTTTGTTTCTTTCAACACAACTTCACCTTTTTTATTTAAGATATAAGTTGTTGGAAAAACCTTTGGTAACATATTATTCGAAATTGGACTATTTGGCTCATAAACTGGCATTGTATAATTATTTTTTTGCAAAAAAGGATTAAAAACTGTCGGTTTATCCTGAATAGCAATCAATACAAATTTTACTTTTTGTCCTTTTGCTTCATACAATTTCTGAATTGTTGGCATTTCTGCAACACAAGGAGGACACCAGCTTCCCCAAAAATTTAGGAAAACAACTTCACCACTTTTCTTGAAATCAATCAAGTTTGTATTCGCAGCGCCGTTATGACCAATTAAATCAATATCATAATCACTTTCTGTTAATTCTATATCAGAACCAGCAACGTGGCTATTATCTTCAATTTTACTTTTAAAAAATGTACCAATTGGCGTAAACATAATAGCGACTAAAGCGACAACTACAACGATGGCAAAAATAATTTGCTTATTTCCTTTCATTTTTCTTTTTCAATAAAATCTTACACAAAGATGCGAACAAATATCAAGTTGAACAAATAGAAAAAAATGATTAATTACCGATGTTTTCGTCAATCAAATCTAAAATTTCATTTACAATATCTTCACCTTTATTATTGTTGTAATATTTTTGTAAATCTTCGTGAAAATCATCTGCTGAATACGTATCAGGATTACTTTTGAAACGCGCCAACATTTCCATTCCAGCTTGTGGACGAGGACCAAAACGGAAAGCTTCTTCATTTTCATCATTCACTCCAATAATAATCGGAATAGAAGCTGCACCATTTGTTTTGTATTTTTCCATCAACTCCATGTTTTCATCACGTAAAACATAATGCGTCGAAACTTGAAGTGCATTTGCCAATTTCTCCACAACAGGTAAAATTTGAGATGCATCTCCACACCAACCTTCTGTAATTACTAATAATTTTAAATTATTTGTAGTTGATTTAACGCGTATTTCTTGAGCAGGATTTAAACTGAATGTTTTAAAAATTCTGTTCATGCGTTGCAATCCCAAAGCATAATATTGTACATATTCTTTCGGATCATCGTTTTCGATTTCGTTTTCCAAATCATCTTCAACGCGTGTGATATAATCTTCGTATGATAAACCTTTGTTGATGTATTCTGTTAAATTCATTTGATTCTAATTTGTTACAAATATAAAGCAATTCTACGAGCTTATTTTGTAACAATGATGACATTGTTTATCGTTAAAATTTGGTAAATTGCGACTTTCGAAAGTAGAAAAATGTATCAAAATCCATTAAAAAAAACAATAGAATATTTAAAAGGTGCTGGACCTGAGCGTGCTAAAACACTGCAAAGTGAATTCAGAATTTTTAGATACGAAGATTTGATACAGCATTTTCCTTTTCGTTATGTTGATAAATCGAAATTCTATAAAATTTCAGAAATTTCATCAACAGCAGCCGAAATACAATTGAAAGGTAAAATTGTTAGTTTAGAAGAAATTAACCAAGGAAAAGTAAAACGTTTAGTTGGGAAATTTCAAGATGGAACTGGAACTTTAGAATTAGTTTGGTTTAAAGTTTCTTCTTGGCAAAAGGAGAAATTAAGAAATGATCTTTTCAAAGAAGTTGTGATTTACGGAAAACCAAATGTGTTCAATAATAATTTTAGTATTACACATCCTGAAATTGAATTAGTTGAAGACGCTAAAAATATTCCGCTTGGATTATTTCCTGTTTATCCGAGTACTGAAAAGTTGACGAAAAAAGGAATTACGAATCGTGTTCTTCAAAAAATGATGATGAATCTTTTTGCTGAAAATATTGATATTCCTGAGAATTTACCTTTAAATGTTCTCGATCATTATAAATTAGTTGGAAGAAATGACGCGTTGAAAGCAATTCATTTTCCGAAAGATGTAACAGAATTAAATGCAGCAATTCGTCGTCTGAAATTTGAAGAATTTTTCTTTCTAAATCTTGCAAATCTCTCTCAAAAAGCAGTCAATAAACAAAAGAATAGAAGTAATCCTTTCCCAGAAATTGGTCATTATTTCAATACATTTTACAATGAATATTTACCTTTTGAATTGACAAATGCACAGAAAAGAGTGATGAAAGAAATTCGCTTTGATCTTCGTCAACCTGCGCAAATGAATCGTTTGTTGCAAGGTGATGTTGGTTCTGGAAAAACGATGGTTGCATTATTAACGATGTTGATTGCTGTCGACAATGGTTTTCAAGCAGCTTTAATTGCACCAACAGAAATTCTTGCGCAACAACATTACGAAAGTATTACAGAATTATTGAATGGTTTGGATGTTTCGGTTGAGTTATTAACGGGTTCGGTGACAAAGAAAAAGCGTCAACCAATTTTAGAAAATCTTGAAAATGGAAAACTTAAAATCATTATCGGGACGCATGCTTTGTTGGAAGATAATGTGATTTTTCAGAATTTAGGATTAGCGATTATTGATGAACAGCATCGTTTTGGAGTCGCTCAACGTGCTAAATTTTGGAGAAAAGCTAAACTTCCACCACATATTTTAGTGATGACAGCCACGCCAATTCCACGTACACTTTCGATGACAATGTATGGCGATTTGGATGTTTCGGTGATTGATGAATTGCCAAAAGGACGAAAACCTATCAAAACACTTCATAAAACAGATGCGCATCGTTTAAGCGTTTTCAAATTTATGAAAGATGAGATTGCGAAAGGTCGTCAAATTTATGTGGTTTATCCACTGATTGAAGAATCAGCAAAGTTAGAATTGAAAGATTTGATGGATGGTTACGAAAGTATTTCTCGTGCTTTTCCGTTGCCAGAATATGCGATAAGTATTGTGCATGGTCGTCAAAAACCTGCGGATAAAGAATTTGAAATGAATCGTTTCAAAAATAATGAAACCCAAATTTTGGTGGCAACAACTGTGATAGAAGTTGGTGTAAATGTCCCAAATGCGTCGGTGATGATTATTGAAAATTCTGAACGTTTTGGTCTTTCTCAATTGCATCAGCTTCGTGGTCGTGTAGGTCGTGGTGCGGAACAATCGTATTGTATTTTGATGACAGGTGGAAAATTGAATGAAGTTTCGAAACGTAGAATTCAGACAATGTGTGAAACTAATGATGGTTTTCAGGTATCGGAAGTTGACTTGGAATTGCGTGGTCCTGGTGATATGATGGGAACGCAACAAAGTGGAGTTCTCAACCTTAAAATTGCTGATTTAGCGAAAGACAAAGAGGTTTTGTATGCTGCAAGAAAATGTGTAGAAGCTATTCTTTCACAAGATCCAACACTTTCTTCTTCGATTTATGAGCCAACAAAAAAATATTTTATTGAAAATCATAAAGATAAAGTTGGCTGGAGTCAAATTTCTTAAAATTTAACATGAAGGAAACTATTTGTATATTTTTTGGTATAATTTATGTTTATAAAAAAACAAACACAAAACACGGAATTTTATTAGAAACTTTTAATTTTATCAGTTGTGTTAAATGAAATTAACATTAAAAATTATTTTTAACACAATATTAGCGTCAACCAAAAAATTATAGATTATGATGTACACAAATTTAGAACTTATCAGAACTCCACAAGGAGTAGAGGTTGAAGGAAATTCACTATGGATGTTCAATCAGCATTTGAATTTAATGGTATTAATAGCTAATGAATCGATAAAAATTAAACCTTCTATGTCTTTTCAACGATTTAGAAAAAATTAAATAATATCTCTCAAAACCGCTAAATAAGCGGTTTTTTTTTATTTCTAAAATTCTTCATCATTTTTATTTATTCATTTATTGCGAAATAATATATCACCTTTTTCTTCCTTGTAAAGGATTGGGTTATAATTATTATAAAAATTAATTACATCTAATAGATTTTATAGATTTAATTTATAATTATAACAGATTTAGTTTTGCTCTGTCTTAAAATGATAAATAAAGAATAAAACTATAATTATGATCAAAAGAAGTTTAGTATTAAGTTTAGCATTCCTTTCTACGATTGGATTTGCCCAACAATTAACAACAAACACAGGTGCTCCAGTTGGAGATAATCAAAATTCTAAAACAATCGGAAATAACGGACAAGTTTTGTTGGAGGACATTCATTTAATTGAAAAATTAGCAGCATTTGATCGCGAACGTATTCCTGAACGTGTTGTTCATGCGCGTGGAGCTGGAGCTTTCGGAGAATTTGTAGCTGATAAAGATTTTTCTGATGTGACAATGGCTGATTTCTTGTCAACAGCTGGTAAAAAAACACCATTATTTGTACGTTTTTCAACTGTAACGCATCAACAAGGTTCGCCAGAAACTTATCGTGATCCACGTGGATTTGCTGTTAAATTTTACACAGAACTAGGAAATTACGATTTAGTTGGAAACAATTTACCTGTTTTCTTTATTCGAGATGCGATCAAATTCCCAGATATGGTGCATGCTTTCAGGCCATCTCCTGTAACAAATGGCGCATCTGATCCAAATCGTGTATTTGATTTTTTCTCTAATTTACCAGAGTCTACGCATATGTTAACGTGGTTGTTTTCAGATTATGGAATTCCTGCAAATTTTCGTCAAATGGAAGGAAATGGTGTACATGCTTACAAATGGGTAAATGCAAAAGGTGAAGTAACTTATGTGAAATACAAATGGGTTCCTCAACAAGAAACGAAAAATTTAACACAAGAAGAAGCGAATAAAATTCAATCGACTGAAATAGAACATGCAACATTAGATTTACGTAATGAAATCGACAAAGGAAACTTTCCGAAATGGGATTTATATGTTCAATTATTGAAACGAGAAGATTTTGATAAATTAGATTTCAATCCTGTTGATGTAACGAAAATTTGGCCAGAATCTGTTGTAAAGTTAGTTAAAGTTGGAACAATGACATTGAATGAGAATCCAACGAATTATTTTCAACAAGTTGAGCAAGCAGCATTTGCTCCAGCTACGTTGGTTCCAGGAATTGAAGCTTCTGAAGATAAATTGTTACAAGGTCGTTTGTTTTCCTATTCTGATACACAACGTCATCGTTTAACGGGTAATTTCCAACAAATTCCTGTTAATGCACCAAAAACAGTGTAAAAACATATAATCAAGACGGTTATATGTCGATCCGTGAGCAAAAAGGTGATGTAAATTATCAACCTTCAACTAATCTTCCTGAGATTGTAGATAATGCAAAATTCAAATATTCAAAATCTGTTTTTCCTGCAGGAGCTATTGCAACTCAGCATGTCATTGATAAAGAAAATAACTTTGTACAAGCTGGAGATTTGTACAAATCATTCTCTAAAAAAGATCAAGATAATTTAATCAAAAATTTATCTGGAGCTTTAAATTCGGTTAAAAATAAAGTAATTGTTCATAAAATGATTGCACATTTTTACCATGCAAATACAGAATATGGAACACGTTTGATGAAGGCTACAAATACTTCTATGAACGATGTAAAGCAATATTTACCAAAATAATATCTATTGGATTGGAGTCGATTGAGTTTGGCTCCATGACTTTAATAAAATCAATATTATCATGAAAAAGCATATATTTTTAGCCTTATTTCTATTCAGTTTTTCTTCAATTTATGCACAAGATTTGTTTAGTGCGGCGAGAGAAAATAATGTGAAGCAAATAGAAGAACTAATTTCGAATGGAAAACATGTAAATGAAGCAAATCAACGTGGATTTACACCTTTAATTTTAGCGATTTATAATAACAGTTCAGACGCTGCGAAAGTATTATTATCAAAAGAAGCAAATCCTAATGCGCAAGATTTATCTGGAAACAATGCGTTGATGGGAGCCACCTTTAGAGGATTTCCTGAAATGGAAAATTTACTAATTGCGAATAAGGCTGATGTTAATCAAGTGAATTTTAATGGAGCTTCTGTTTTGATTTTTGCTGTAACATTTGGTCAAAACGAAATTGCCAAAAAACTAATCGAAGCTGGTGCAGATTTAAACATTAAAGATAATAATGGTAAAACTGCTTTAGATCATGCTATTTTACAAGAAAATAAAGAAATGATTGAATTATTATCGATCAAATAATTTTTATATTTTAATCTAATCAAAAAGCCATTCAGAAAAATTCTGAATGGCTTTTTATTATTTTGCAATAAAGACCGGAATATTAACGCGATGCCTTAATTTATTAATCGTTTCTCCAAAAATAAAATCCATAAAACCTCGGTGTCCGTGCGAACCAACAATCAACAAATCTGCTTGATTTCGTTTACAAATTTCAGCAATTGAATTGATTCGATTATTGTAACCTAATTCGATTTTAGTTTCATTAAACAAAGGTCGAATGATCTCTGCATATTGTTCTAAACGTTTCAAATCTGACAGAGATTCTTCATCATTCGTACGCTCTCCCGTGTATTTTGCAGAAGCACTTTCGACAATATGAACCAAAATAATGGTAGATTCTGTAGTAGCTAATTGTGTCGCATAATTAATCACTTTTCTATCCGTTTTCGAAAAATCTAACGCAACAACAATCTTTTTGAAATGTTGATTCGAAATTTCTTCTAACGTAAACTTCTCAAATGGTTCATGAATTTCCTTTTGATGTTCTTCATTTTTCTTCAACATAATTGGAATAAAAAATGTCAGCAATAATAAAACTAAAAGTCCTATTTCTAACGCTATAAGAAAAATATTTAAAGTGTAAGATTCACTATTTGCCATCCATTTATTAACTTCTTCATACACCAATTGCGCATTCAGAAATGAAATAATAAAAGCGATTGTCCATGCAAAAAATTTGGTTGTTGTATTGATTGCAAAATTCCCCATTTTCGCTTTATCACTCACAAAATGAATCAACGGAATTACCGCAAAAGCCAATTGCATACTTAGGATAACTTGACTGAAAATTAGTAAAGAACCGACTTCTTTTTCTCCAAAAATAAGAATGACTACAACTGCTGGAACTACGGCTAATAATCGTGTCAAAATTCTTCTCAAAACAGGATTAATACGTAGATGTAAATATCCTTCCATCACAATTTGTCCAGCTAAAGTTCCTGTAACTGTAGAGCTTTGTCCAGCTAAAATTAAAGCAACTGCGAATAATTTTGGAGCCAAATCTGTTCCTAAAGTTGTCCCCAATAATCTATAAGCATCGCTCAGTTCTGCAACATCGTGATAGCCGTTTTTATGGAATACGGATGAAGCTAAAATTAAGATTGCAGCATTGACAAAGAAGGCTAAATTCAGAGCAATTGCGCTATCCCAAAAGTTATATTTGAGGGCTTTTTTGATTGAAAAATCATCGCGTTTTATTTGCCGCGTTTGGACGAGTGCAGAATGTAAATAAAGATTATGCGGCATTACAGTTGCGCCGATAATACCAATGCTGATATACAATGCAGCGCTATTTGGAATAGATGGAATAAATCCTTTTGCAACTTCTCCAAAATCTGGTTTTGCTAAAAACATTTCGGTTAAAAAACATAAACCAATCATCGTGATTAAACCAACAATGAAAAGTTCCATTTTTCGCATGCCTAATTTTTGAAGATAAAGTAGGAGAAAAGTGTCTAAGAAACTGATTAAAACACCATAGATCAAATCTATTCCAAAAAGTAAATTTAGACCAATTGCCATTCCCAAAATTTCTGCTAAATCACAAGCTGCAATAGCTATTTCGGCTAAAATATACAAGATGAGATTCATTCCTTTCGGATAAGTTTCTCGGTTACATTGCGCCAAATCTTTTCGTCGAACAATTCCCAAACGTGTACATAAACTTTGTAATAACAAAGCCATTATGTTACTCATCAATAAAACCCAAATCAAAGTATAACCAAATTGGCTGCCGCCTGCTAAATCGGTTGCCCAGTTTCCCGGATCCATGTAACCAACGCTTATTAAGTAGGCAGGTCCAAAAAAACTTAGGATTTTTCTAAACTTTCCTTTTTTGATTTGAACACTTTCGTGCACATCTTCTAATGATTTGGATTGATTTGGCATTGAATGATATTTCTAATTCAAATTTATGTAAAAATGAATAAAAAAAGCAGTAATAGTAGGAATTACTGCTTTTGAAATAGTGAATGAATAAAATGGATTATATTGACGAAATCGCAAAGGCTAGACCTACGTTTCTTCTTGAAAATTCGTGAATTAATTCATCTAAAACTGTAGCATCATCAATTGTAGATGGAATTGTGAATGGTGTTCCGTCTGCAATTTGAGATAAAGTTTTGCGTAATATTTTTCCGCTTCGTGTTTTTGGTAGTCTGTTAACTATTATAGATGTTTTGAAACAGGCAATTCCGCCAATTTCTTTGCGTAATAAAGCAATCAAATCTTTTTCGATTTCTTCTTCCGATTTTGATGCGTTTTCTTTTGTAACAATCAAACCTATTGGAATTTGACCTTTCAATTCATCTTTAATTCCCACAACCGCACATTCTGTAATATCAGGATGAGAAGAAACCAATTCTTCCATTGTTGCAGTACTTAACCTATGACCAGCGACATTAATAATATCATCAGTTCGACCTGTAATAAATACAAAACCATTTTCATCTCTAAAACCTCCGTCACCAGTTAAATAATGATTCGGAAATTGTTGAAAATAACCTTTTATAAATCGGTGTTCATTTCGCCATAAACTTGTCATACAACCAGGAGGAAGTGGAAGCTGAATCACGATAGAACCTTCCTCTCGTATATCATTTTCTTGTCCTTCTTCATTTACAATTTTTATATTATACCCAAAAACAGGTAATCCAGCTGCGCCAGGTTCAGGCATTATATTTTCGATTCCAACACAAATTCCTAACATTGGCCAGCCGCTTTCTGTCTGCCACCAATGATCAATAACGGGTAATTTTGAAATTTCTTTTAACCAATAATAAGTAGATGTATCACAACGTTCTCCTGCTAAGAATAAACGTTTCAGACTTGACGTATCGTATTTTTGGAATAATTTTCCTTCTGGATCTTCTTTTCGAATTGCTCGAATTGCTGTTGGAGCTGTGAAAACATTTTTGATTTTATGTTCTTCAACCATTCTCCAAAAAGCTCCAGCGTCAGGAGTTTTGATTGGTTTTCCTTCATAAATAACCGTTGTAACACCATAAATTAACGGCGCATAAACGATATAGGAATGTCCAACAACCCAACCAATATCACTTGCAGTAAGAATTGTATCACCTGGTTCTAAATCATAAAAATAGTTCATTGTCGAATTTAGTGCAGTTGCATAACCTCCTGTATCGCGTACGACACCTTTTGGCGTAGAAGTTGTTCCAGAAGTATACAAAATATATAATGGATGTGTACTTGGAACTTCGATAGGTTCTATAGGTTGATGTTGATACATTTCATCATAGGTATGAACGTTTTCTGCTGATAAATCATCGGTGTGATTTGGACGTTCAAAAATGACAATGTTTTTTGGTTTGTAAAGTGTTAATTCAATTGCTTCATCAATCAATGGTTTATAGTTGATTTGACGATTAATTTCTACTCCATAAGACGCAGAAATAATAACATCAGGTTGAGCATCATCAATACGAATAGCTAATTCTGGCGCTGCAAAACCTCCAAAAACAACAGAATGTATTACACCAATTCTCGCACAAGCAAGCATCGCAACAATTGCTTCTGGAATCATAGGCATATAAATAATTGCTGTATCACCTTTTGATAATCCTAAGGATGTAAGACCTCCTGCAAAACGACTTACTTTTTCTAAAAGCTGATTGTACGTAATTTTTTGAACAACTTCTGTAACAGGAGAATCGTAAATTAAAGCAAATTGTTCTCCGCGTCCAGCTTTTATATTTTCCTCCAAAGCCAAACGGCTCATATTTATTTTTCCGTCAACAAACCACGAATAATATCCGTTTTCATTTTGTTTTAAGATTTGTTCAGGGTAAGTTGACCATGCTAATTTCTACGCTTCTTCTTTCCAAAAAAGTTCAGGTTCTTCAATACTTTTTGAGTATAAAGTTTTGTAATCCATTTATGTGTGTGCTGTGTTTTATTTGTTTTGTTAAGTTAGAAAAATGTTTAGAATTAATAATAAAGTTTAAAATGTTTGTTTTAGGACAGTTAATTATTTATCAACTATACAATAAAAAGTAGTATATAATTGTAAATTGATAAAATCAGATTATATTAATCAACTTTTATTATTAAATTAATAGTGTAAAAAGTACGTTATAAATTAGATTGATTAAAAATAAAGACTTAAAAAACGTGATAAAATCAGTTGAATATTATAGTCAATAAAAAATAAAATATTGTATATTTAATCCTTCGAAGAAAGCAGATAAATAAAGGGAATTAAAGCTTTTTTCTAAATCAACAAAAACATAAGAAAGATGGATACGCCTCATGTTATTACAGACGAACAATTAGAGAGAGAGAACATTGAGATAACGAGACGTTATAAAGAGATGCTTCAAAATACATATGTCACTTTATCAGATGAAGATAAAAAGCTGATTCGTAAAGCTTTTGATTTGGCTGTTGATGCGCACAAAGATCAGCGCAGAAAAACAGGCGAACCATATATTTATCATCCGATTGCTGTTGCCAAAATTGTTGCTGACGAAATTGGGCTTGGCGCTACATCAATTTCTGCGGCTTTAATGCATGATGTAGTAGAAGATACAGAATATACGTTAGAAGACATTGAGAAACTTTTTGGAAAAAAGATTGCAAAAATTATAGACGGATTAACAAAAATTGCGGTCTTAAACAAGCAAGATGTTTCGATACAATCAGAAAATTATAAAAAATTATTGCTGACTTTATCTGAAGATGTGCGTGTGATTTTGATCAAAATTGCAGATCGTTTACACAATATGCGTACGTTAGAAAGTATGCGCGAGGATAAACAGTTAAAAATAGCATCCGAAACCATTTTTATATATGCGCCTTTGGCTCACAGAATGGGATTGTATAACATCAAATCAGAATTGGAAGATTTGAGTTTGAAATACACTAAACCGGATGCGTATTTTAATATTGAACATAAATTAACAGAAACAGAAGCCGAAAGAAAAAAATACATTGATGATTTCTGTAAGACTATTTCAGAAAAACTTGAAGCCGAAGGTTTAGAATTTGAGATCAAAGGTCGTTCAAAATCAATCAATTCAATTTATCGGAAAACAGTTAATCAAGGAATTCCTTTCGAGGAAGTTTTTGATTTGTTTGCGATTCGTGTAATTTATCGTTCGGACAAAAAGAATGAAAAATTTTTAGCTTGGAAAATTTATTCGTTGGTAACGGATTTATTTATTCCAAATCCAAAACGTATGCGCGACTGGATTTCTCAACCCAAAACAACGGGTTATGAATCGCTTCACGCAACGGTTATGGGACCACAAGCACGTTGGGTAGAAGTACAAATTCGTTCCGAAAGAATGGACGAAGTTGCCGAAATGGGTATTGCAGCACACTATAAATACAAAGAAAATATATCGGACGACGAAACGAAAGTTGATGAGTGGATTCATCAAGTTCGTGAAATGTTGGAGCAAGAGGATACTAAGGATGCGATTGAATTTATGGATAATTTCAAATTCAATTTGTACTCCAAAGAGATTTATGTTTTTACACCAAAAGGAGATTTACATTCGTTACCAAAAGGAGCGAGTTCGTTGGATTTTGCTTACTCTATTCACACCAATGTTGGTGACCATTGTTTGGGTGCAAAAGTGAACGGTAAATTGTATCCCTTGTCGCATCAATTGCAAAGTGGAGATCAAGTAGAAATTATTACTTCAACGCAACAAAAACCAAAATTAGAGTGGTTAGAATATGTTGTAACGAGTAAAGCGAGAAGTAAAATTAAAGCTTCTTTAAACTCGGATAAGCGTAAAGTTGCAGAAGATGGAAAAGAAATTATTCAACGAAAATTAAGACACTTAAAGGTTGATTTTAATGATAATACAACTAATCAGTTACAGCAATACTTTAAGTTAAGTTCGAGTCAAGATGTATTCTATAATGTTGCAATGGGAATTATTGACAACAATGATTTACGCAAATTTGCAGAACGAAATACAGGCTTTACTGGATTGATTAACCGTTTCAGAAAATCAACATTCAATACAACTAAAAAAGATAATATTCCTGTCGATAAAACGAAATTAGATAGTCTTGTTTTTGGGAATGATGAAGAGCGTTTAGATTATGAATTAGCGAGTTGTTGTAATCCAATTCCGGGTGACAAAGTATATGGTTTTATCACAGTTTCAAAAGGAATAAAAGTACATAAGGTAGATTGTCCAAACTCAGTTTCGTTACAAGCAAATTATGCGTACAGAATTATAAAAGCGAAATGGATTGATTCTTCTCAACAAGAATTTAAAGCGTTGATTGAGTTACAAGGTTTGGATCGAGCTGGAATGGTGAGTGATATTACGTTAGTTATTTCAAAAAATAACTCGTTGAACATGCATAGTATTAATTTATCTGAGGATGCAGGTATTTTTGATGGAAAGATTACAGTTTCAGTTAAAAATAAAGCCGAATTAGAAAAAATCATGATGGAAATGAAAAATATTGAAGGAATTCAATCTGTAAAACGAACATACAAAAATTAGTTTTTATAAAATATTTAATTAACTTTATATAAATTAACGATTTATGAAAAAAATATTATTAGCTTTTGCATTTCTTCCAATGTTGAGTTTTGCACAAGAAAATTCAAATGAAAAAGTTTTAAATAGAATTGTACCAAGTTCTATATCTATTTCTGAATATGAAAATAGTAGACCTGCAATTTTTATTGATGGAGAGAGAGTTGATAAAAGTATTTTTACTAAAATGAATCCAGATAATATTAAATATGTTACTTTAATCAAAACAGACAAAAAATATCAAAACGGAAAAATTGATATTGTTTCGAAAAAAGAGAAAGAATCATAAATAGAAAAAGTCCAACATATCGTTGGACTTTTTTATTCGGTGATGTTACTAACAAAGGCACAAAGTTACAGAAATCTTTTTGATAATATCGCTTCATTTCTATTGAATAATCTTGTTAATTTTACATCCCGAAAACAAACAAACTCACGATGAACAAACAAAACTATAATCCAATTGAAGAAGTACTTGAAAAAATCAACGAAAAAGGAGGTTGGGTTAATACGCATTCACACTTAGACAGAGCTTATTCATTGACTTCGGACACTTTCGCATTATCTAATTCTTACCTAAAAGAAAAATGGCATTTAGTTGATGACATGAAACGCAATTCATCTGTTGATGATATTTATTTCCGTATGGAAAAAGCGATTAATTTCATGTTAGAACAAGGTTGTCAAGCAATTGGTTCTTTTATTGATGCGGATGAAGTGATTGAAGATCGTAGTATACAAGCAGCTCAACGCTTAAAAGATAATTACGGAAAAGACATCGAAATGCGTTTTGCAAACCAAGTATTGAAAGGAGTTATTGATCCAAAAGCGCGTGAATGGTTTGATATGTCTTCTGATTTTGTGGATATTATCGGAGGTTTACCTGCAAAAGATTTCGGTCGAGAAGATGAGCATTTAGATATTTTATTATCAACTGCAAAAGCAAAAAATAAATTGGTTCACGTTCATGTTGATCAATTTAACACAGACGAAGAAAAAGAAACTGAACACTTAGCTTTGAAAACGATTGAACACGGAATGCAAGGAAAAGTTTCTGCGGTTCACTCAATTTCTGTAGCGGCTCATCCAAGAAAATATCGTTACGAATTATATGATTTAATTAAAAAAGCAGATATGCACATTGTTTCTTGTCCAACTGCTTGGATAGATCACAATCGTACAGAGCGTTTGGCGCCTTCGCACAACTCGGTAACGCCAGTTGATGAAATGATTCCAAGAGGAATTAACGTTGCCTTCGGAACAGATAATATTAATGATATTTATAAACCTTTTTCTGATGGTCATTTGTTAACGGAACTGCGTGTAATGCTAGAGTCTTGTCACTTTTATGATGTGGAACAACTTTCAAATATTGCAACAGTAAATGGTTTGAAAGCTTTAGGAATTCAAAAATAAAATGTATATTTATACAAAATTAAATCTCGCTATTGCGGGATTTTTTTTGGAACATAAAATTAAAAACTACAATAAATTATGCGATTAAATGTACAGAATGAAACGGCTCAACTGCAAACTGTAGTCTTGGGTCGAGCAGAATCTAACGGAGCTAATCCAACACTTGATCAGACGTTCGATGCCAAATCTTATGAAACCGTAAAGAATAACGATTATCCAAAAGAAGAAGATTTGATTGCGGAAATGTCAGAATTTGAACAAGTTTTGAAGAAGTATAATGTTGAAGTTTTACGTCCAACATTGATCGAAGATTGCAACCAAGTTTTTTCTCGAGATGTCGGTTTTGTAATTGATGATGAATTCTTTATCTCGAATATTATTCCAGATCGTTTAGAAGAATTGCAAGCGTATCGCGAAATAAAACGTCAATTTAAAGGAAATAAAATCAATGCATTACCAGAAGAAGTTTATGTAGAAGGTGGCGATGTGATTTTGTATAACGATTATATTTTTGTTGGAACGTACAAACAAGCAGATTTCAAAAATTATAAAACAGGACGTACAAATGTTGAGTTTGTAGAGTATATCAAAGCTAAATTTCCGAATAAAAAAGTCTTGGATTTTGAATTGAAAAAGAATGATGAAAATCCATATGAAGGAATTTTACATTTAGATTGCACATTCAATCCTGTTGGGAAAGACAAAGCAATTATTTACAAAGATGGCTTTTTATTTGAGAATGAATATCAGCAAATTGTCGATATTTTTGGAAAAGAAAATTTATTCGAAGTAACAAAAGAAGAAATGTATTGGATGAATCCAAATGTGTTTTCAATTTCTCCTGAAGTTGTTGTTTCTGAGAAAAATTTTATACGTTTAAATGATCATTTAGAAAATGTATGGAACATAAAAGTGGAACGAATTAATTACCGCGAAGTTTCTAAAATGGGAGGTTTACTAAGATGTTCTACAATGCCATTAATCAGAAAATAACATGAAACAAAAACAATATACGTCAACTATTTTGATGGTTGAGCCAACAGCTTTTTATTACAATCCAGAAACGGCTGTTAACAATTATTTCCAAACAGAAACGACAGATTCTCAAGAAGATATTCAGAAACAAGCATTAGAAGAATTTCAAGGAATGGTTTCTGCTTTGCGTTCGAAAGGTGTAAATGTTATCACGATCAAAGATACTGCTTCACCGCATACGCCAGATTCAATCTTCCCAAACAATTGGATTTCTTTTCATGATAACGGAAATGTTGTGTTATATCCTATGTTTGCAAAAAATAGGAGACAAGAGCGTCGTGAAGAAGATGTATTGAGTTTGTTGGAAGAAAAAGGTTTTCATATTGATGATGTGATTGATTTTACATCGGCAGAAGAAGACGAAATTTTCCTGGAAGGAACAGGAAGTATTATTCTTGATCGCGAGCATGAATTGGCTTATGCATGTATTTCTCAACGAACTGATGAAGATTTATTGATTGAATTTTGTGAGGAATTAGAATATACGCCAGTTATTTTTCATGCGAATCAAACTGTAAATGGAGAACGCAAACCAATTTATCATACAAATGTAATGATGTGTATTGCAGATAAGTATGCGATTATTTGTTTGGATTCTATCGATGATAAAAAAGAAAAGAAAACAGTTTGTGAGTATTTATTAGAAGCTGGAAAAGAAATAATTGCAATTACAGAAGCACAAGTGCATCAATTTGCTGGCAATATGTTGCAAGTTGGAGGTTTAGGACAATCATATTTGGTGATGTCACAAACGGCTTATAATTCGCTTAATCAAGAACAAATTTCTAAAATTGAGGCTTATAATCCAATATTACCTGTTAAGATAGATTTGATTGAAAAATTAGGAGGAGGAAGCGCTCGCTGTATGATGGCGGAAGTTTTCTTACCAAAAAATAAAAACATTTAGCTTAAAATTTACAAATCCGAGTTTTTTACTCGGATTTGTAAATCATGCAAAATAGTTTTAAACTATCTTTCAATCGGTAAATTTTCGTCAGCGCCCCATTCAGACCAAGAACCATCATAAACTTTTACCTTATCAAAACCTGCAATTGTCGAAGCCAAGGCTAGGATGGAAGCTGTAACTCCAGAACCGCACGAAAAAATATTTTCTTTGGATGAATCTGTCAATTTTTCGAAAATTGCTTTCAGTTTTTCTTTTGATTTATATGTTGTATCAGCCAAAACATTTTCAAAAAATAAATTCTTAGAAGCTGGAATATGTCCGCTTCGTAAACCTTGTCTTGGCTCAGGAGAAGTCCCCTTGAAACGCCCTTCTGATCGAGCATCTATAATCATTTTTGAATCATCATTTATTGCATTTAACATAACTTGTGTATCAGCAAACCAATTCGATTGAAAATCAGCAATAAAGTTACCTTTTACATTAGGTTGAAAATAAGTAGAAGTTGTGTCAAAATTATTTTCTTGCCAAAGAGTTAATCCGCCATCTAAAACATATACTTCTTTGTGTCCCATAGCTTTGAACATCCACCAAACTCTCGGACTAGAATAAACGCCCCAACGATCATAACAAACAATGATAAAATCTTGATTAATGCCCAAATGTTGAGCTTCTTTTGTAAAAGTTTCTTCATCAACAAGTGTATGAGGAAATTGCGAAGAATGATCAGAAAATTTTCCTTCCAAATCAAAGAAAAGAGAATTCGGAATTAATTCTAATTCTTCATCTTTAATCGATTTTCCAACTTTATCAATCGTACAATCTAAAATAATTAAATTTTTAAGAGGTAAATTATCTTGTAATTCTTGTGCTGATATGATTGGCGAATTGAAAGTCATTTCTGTTTTATTTTTTATAAAAGTAAAAAAACGTTATCATTAATAGATAACGTTTTCTATATATTTTTCAGTTTGATTTTAAAACTATTTTATATTAAATCCGACTTTTATCATCGGTCCAAACATATCCATATCATAAACAAAATTGGAATTATTACTTCCTTTTTCGTAGTCCATACTTATGATTTGATAGTCCGCCATTGCGTAAAATAAATTAGAGAATTGATAACCAGCCAATCCTTCTAATTGCCAAGCTAATTTTGATCCAATTCCAAATCCTCCAATTTCTCCAGAAACATTATACAAAAACTTTTTGTTTGGTAAATTTCTTGTTCTTGCAACCAACATAGGATCTACCCAGGTTTTAGAAAGATTACGATCTAAATGCATTGGTTTTAAAGAAATTGGATTGATTAGATTTACATCAAATCCAGATTTAATATTTACAAGGTTCATACTAATTCCAGCTTCTAACCAAGGAGTTATTTTTCTCAATAAACCAGCTTCAAAAGAGAATTGTTTTGATGTTAATTTGCCATCCAAAACTAAAGGATCTTTTTTAACATTTGCAGCTAAAGAAGCATAAATAATATCAGATGTAATTACCCAATCTTTATTTTCGGCTTCAAAAGTTAACATTCCGGCAAATTTCAAATGCTCAAAAAAGTCTGAAGGGGATTGACTTACATGTACATTCGGA
Organism: Empedobacter falsenii; assembly: GCF_019308355.1. Lineage (GTDB taxonomy): Bacteria > Bacteroidota > Bacteroidia > Flavobacteriales > Weeksellaceae > Empedobacter > Empedobacter falsenii_B. Next base: position 23,434 of record NZ_JAAGKM010000027.1, read on the forward strand.
AGTCGAGAAACACTCGCTTTTCCTTTCATATGAGGCAACATCATATTTGGCTCTACTTTGAAATGCCAAGAATCATCTGGCTGAATTGAGTCTTGAGCAAATGTTTGCGTACTTGATGCTAATAGAATTAAAAATGTGCTTTTTTGAAAAAAGTTAAACATAATTTTTTAAAGTTTCGTTTTATTAATTATTTCAAATAATAGAGAGAAAAGTTAAGTTAGTTATGGTTTTATTATAGGTTAAGTTTCTTATTAAATTGTCTAGATAAATCTAGTTTCATTCCCAATGTAAAAACACTTTGTTCTTTTTTACCAACATAATTTTTACCAAAAGAGATACGCTGTTCTGTATATAATTGTACATATTTCATCGGATAATATTCTAATCCTGTAATGAAATCACTTCGTCTGAAATTTTTATCAATGATTATATTTTCTACAGATTTCTTTGTTTCAGGAACATATAAATTATAACCTCCTAAAATTGAAAATTTATTTAGTTTATATTTCAACGCTGTCTCAAAACCTTTTGCATCAAAAACATATGAAGGATTAATTGTATTTTCAGATTGATATGAAATAGGTATAAAATCACCATTTTGCTGTAAAATTCCAAGTAGACTAACATCAAATTGTTTACTCGTATATTTTAAACCAATTGAATAAAAAGTTGGATGTCCTGATAAACCTAAGATATGATTATCATCAATTAAGTTTTGAGCTATAAAAGCACGGTTAAATGCAGCTCCAATACTAATATTTTGATTTAATTCTAATTGAGCTGAAAAACCAAAACCATCAATAATCTTATCATCATTTCCACCTTTTGTTTGGATTTGAGCACCAAATTGAAAAGCTTTAATTTTATTTCTATAAATTATTGATTGATCTGCTCGTCCTGTTCCTAGCAAACCACCATCTGTTCCACCTGTAAAAGTTGCAGAAGCGCGTCCTCCAAATACATTAAAACGATCTGTATAAGCTGTAACATCACGGTAAACACTCCATTGTTTACCAAATGTTATTTTACCATATTTAGACAAATCAATACCTAAGTAACCCAAGCGATTACCAAAAACTTGTTGTTTTTGTTCTGAAACAATTGTCAAAAGATCACTATCTAAATTTCCATCAACATTAAACGACGAGTTACCTTTGAACATATTTATTTGGAGTTCAATACCAGCTACAAATGCAATATTTCCTTTTTTTAGATTAATTTCAATTCCAGCACGAGAGGCATTTTCTTGTAGCTCCATTACTTTATCATGCACAGCAAGATGACCTCTCAAACTAGTGTAAGGTCTTATCGAAATATCAATTGTATCATTTGATTTTTGAGCATAAACAATAGATCCTAATAATAAAAAGGCAGATATAAAATGTTTGTTATTGGCAATCATATTGAATGTTGATTTAGAACTATTTGCAAGAAAAATATTGATTAATTTTTCGATCTAAATTCCAACAAATGTAAATGGTTTTGTATCACTAAAAAGTTGTGAAGTTTCGCCAGCATACGTTTCATTTTTACTTACGCTTAATCGTTTTGTTTTTGCATTTTTACCAAAATCAATTTTCTTTAAATCAACCCAAAATGTATTTGGAGTTTTTGTAGTTTCAAAGTAATAAACAAGATTTAATTGAGGATACTGGCTTTCTACTAACCACAAAACATTCGCAACAAGTCCTTTTTCGTTCATGCCATCTGTTGTCGCAATGTCCCAAGCACTTGCAATTACACTTCCGTATTTTGAAGTCCATTTTTCCGAAGCATTTCCAACGTTGCCAGATCGATCTATACCTCTAGGAAAAACCCAAATATTTGCATCAATTTCATCTTTCCAATCCATAGAACGAGCTGTGATTACAGTATTTTCTGGACCTTTATAGACAAACTCTTGTGCAAGCATCTAGTTGTGGAGATAATAAAAAAAATAGGTTGGTAGAAAATAATGTCAAAGTTAATTTACTTAAAAAAGTCTTTTTCATTATGATGTATTTAGAATATTAAAGTTATTAATTTAATTGGAGAAAATTATACTCTTTTACTAATATTGTGCAGAATATTAAAAATTATCCATTTATACAATGTTGTTTTTGGAATATTATAACGTTCTATAATTTCTCATGATTTTGTATAATTATCTTCTATTACAAATCAACGAAAAATGCTGATTTTCCTCTTAAAACAAATCCCTCATTACCCCCTCTTATTTATATTTTTCTCATTATCAATAATATGAGCTTATTATTTATCAAAATAATGTTATAGATGTTAATCGTTAATTTCTTTAATTATAAAATTTAAACAATTGAAATAGAGTAAATAATAATTATAGAAACAAAAAAAAACGCAACTAATTAAGTTGCGTTTTTAGAATTATCTTTTATAAGATTATTTTGGATTTGTTACTTCAGAAACTGGTTCGCCAATATTTCCGTTTGGCTCTTCTATATGTAGCAAAGCGGCAACTGTAGGTGCGATATCTGTCATATAAACACGGTTATTATTTTTACCATGTTTTATACCCCAACCCATCAAAACAAATGGAATGTGAGCATCGTAAGCCCCCCAAGTTCCGTGTGTTGTTCCTCCAGCATTTTGTTTTCCGCCGTACCATTGTGGTTCTAAAATATAAGTAATAGCACCGCTACGTTTACGATTGTAACCGTTAACCATTCGTTCTTTGATAATCGCAGGAATAGAAGCTTCTCCAATTTTATCCATATCAGCTACGAAAGAAACACCATCAACTTTTTGCATAAACTTTACGATTTCTTCTTTGATATCTTCTTCGTCTAATTTATTTTGTTCGATCGTTTGATAATTCAAATGAACCTGATAATTTGTTAATGAGCGTACAATATCAGTAGATTTGAATTTCTCTTGTAATTTAGCGTTTAATCCTTTTTTTACTTCTCCAGTTGGAAAGTATCCTGCATTACCTTTTTTATCTTGGAAATATTTAGGATTATGAGCTCCACCATGATCTGCAGTCAAGAAAACTAAATATTGTCCTTTTCCAACTTTTTGGTCTAAGTGATTAAATAATTGTTCCAAGTCTTTATCTAAACGCAAATAAGTATCTTCGGCTTCGATTGTATTTGGAGAAAATTGATGTCCAACATAATCAGTAGAAGAGAAACTAACCGCTAAAAAATCTGTAATTCCTTTCTCATTTTGACCTAATTTTTCGTTATCAATAATTTCAATCGCAATATCTTTTGTCAACGAATTTCCGAAAGGAGTAGAGCGAATCAAACCTAAACCATTGTCTTTTTTCAACGCTTTCAAATCATAAGGAAATTGCATTTTATCTAATCCTTTATAATTTTCGCGATATGGATTTCCATCTTTTTCACTTTGTACATAAGTATCAATCGGATAAAGTGTGTTCCATTTGTCTAAATATTTTTCAGCAACTTTTTTATCATTGAATTTTTGTAACCATTTTGGCAACTCATTCATATAAAATGTACTCGAAACCCAGTTTCCAGATTCTCCATCAAACCAAAAAGCAGCATCAGCAAAATGACCTGCAGGTAATATTCCTCCACGATCTTTTAACGAAACTCCATATACTTTTGAACGGAAATTTGTTGATAATTTTAATTGATCAGTAACTGTAGAAGTTAACAAGTTTTTTGGAGACATTTTTCCTGCTTTTGATGAAGTTCCAACCCCATTTACAGCATCATCTTGCGTACAATACATTTCTTGTCCTGTTGCTTGAATGATAAAATCGTTCCCAGCAATTCCGTGAATAGCAGGCACAGAACCTGTATAAATAGTGCTATGACCGATAGCTGTATAAGTAGGTATATAAGGAATATAGGTATTTTCGTTGCTAAAACCTTCGTTTAACATACGATTGAAACCTCCTGTAGAATATCTATCTTGGTAACGATATAAATAATCCCATCGCATTTGATCGACAACGATACCAACTACTAGTTTTGGACGGCTAACCTCTTGTTGCGCATATAGCGAAAGACCAGCAAATAACCCTAAAACACTTAAAAAAGTTTTATTAAATTTCATTTTAAAAATTTTACACATAGCAAATGTAACAATTAAATTTTGGGCTAAATTTAAATAATAATTAAAAAATTAGTAAATTAAACAAAATCATAAAAAAATAGAATATGAGTGCAAAGCCTGTAGAAATAGTAGAAATTTTTGATGTTTCAATTGATAAAGTGTGGAATGCCTTAACGACAAAATCTGCTTTTGATAAATGGTATTTTGATATTAAGAAGTTTGTTCCAGAAGTTGGATTCGAATTTGAGTTTTATGGCGGATCGTATTTACATCACTGTAAAATAGTAGAAGTAGAGCCGACTAAATTGTTAGCTTATACATGGAAATATCCTGTCTACGAAGGAAATTCTGTTGTTACATTTATTTTGGATGAATTAACAGATGAAATTGTTCCGCAAACAAAATTAACGTTGATTCATGAAGGAATTGAAACTTTTCCGCCTGATGATAAAAATTTCTCGCGCGAAAGTTTTGAAGCTGGTTGGACAGAAATTATCCGAATTAGTTTGAAAAATTATTTGGAAGGAAATTATGAAGAAGATTCGAAAGTCGAATAAATAAAAAAAGGAACTTCGTCAAGTTCCTTTTAATTTTTTTTTACAGCTTATTATTTTTTGAATAATACTGTGATTCCTTCTTGATTTGGTAAAATCGGACGAGGATCTTCTGCTGTTACTATTCCAGCTTTTTCTTTTCTTAAATTCGCAACCCAAAATGGAATCCAAGAAATAGCCATCGTTGCAAAAAAGATGATACCCCAGAATCCGCATAAAGCGATTGTTAAGAATAATAAGAAACCTAAAAATTGAATCATGATTTTATTTTTATGTGATACAAACTTAGTAAATAAAATTTATAGAAATACTAACATTAATCACTTTTCTTTCATCAAACGATTTCTTAAATTTGTGAGATAAGTAAACAATATATAAATAATAAAAAATACCAAAATGGAATACAGAATTGAGAAAGACACCATGGGGGAAGTAAAAGTTCCTGCAGATAAATACTGGGGTGCTCAAACAGAACGTTCTCGTAACAACTTTAAAATTGGTCCTGCGGCTTCTATGCCTCACGAAATTGTAGAAGGTTTCGCTTATCTTAAGAAAGCTGCTGCTTATGCAAATGCTGAATTAGGTGTTTTACCAGTTGAAAAACGTGATGCTATTGCTGCTGTATGTGACGAAATTTTAGCAGGAAAATTAGATGATCAATTTCCTTTAGTAATTTGGCAAACAGGTTCAGGAACTCAATCTAATATGAATGTGAATGAAGTTGTTGCTAATCGTGCGCAAGTTTTAGCTGGATTCAAAATTGGAGAAGGTGAACCAGTTCTTAAAGCGAATGACGACGTTAACAAATCTCAATCTTCTAATGATACTTTCCCAACAGGTATGCACATTGCTGCTTACAAAGCTGTTGTTGAAGTAACAATTCCAGGTGTTGAGCAATTACGTGACACATTAGCTAAGAAAGCAGAAGAGTTTAAATCTGTTGTAAAAATTGGTCGTACACACTTAATGGATGCAACTCCATTAACTTTAGGTCAAGAGATTTCTGGATATGTAGCGCAATTAAACCACGGTTTAAAAGCTTTAAGAAATACATTAGAGCATTTATCTGAAGTTGCTTTAGGTGGAACTGCTGTAGGTACAGGTCTTAACACGCCAGAAGGATACGATGTTTTAGTTGCTAAATACATTGCTGAATTTACAGGTCATCCATTTGTAACAGCAGAAAATAAGTTCGAAGCATTAGCTGCTCACGATGCAATCGTAGAAACTCACGGAGCTTTGAAACAATTAGCTGTTTCATTAAACAAAATTGCAAATGACGTTCGTATGTTAGCTTCTGGACCTCGTTCAGGTATTGGAGAAATTATCATTCCAGAAAACGAACCAGGATCTTCTATCATGCCAGGTAAAGTAAATCCAACTCAATGTGAGGCATTAACAATGGTTGCAGCTCAAGTTATGGGTAACGATGTTGCAATTACAATTGGAGGAACTCAAGGTCATTACGAATTGAATGTTTTCAAACCAGTTATGGCTGCAAACTTCTTGCAATCTGCACGTTTATTAGGAGATGCTTGTGTATCTTTTGACGAGCATTGTGCGCAAGGTATCGAGCCAAATTATGCTCGTATTAAAGAATTAGTTGATAATTCATTAATGTTAGTTACAGCGCTTAATACAAAAATTGGTTACTACAAAGCTGCAGAAATTGCTCAAACAGCTCATAAAAATAACTCTACGTTAAAAGAAACTGCAATCGCATTAGGATATGTAACTGCCGAAGAATTTGACGAATGGGTAAAACCTGAAGATATGGTTGGTTCTTTGAAATAAGAAATTTTAAATCATTATATCACAGAGAGGTTGCTTAGGTAACCTCTTTTTTTGTTAAATTTATTTAAATTTGAGAAAAAGTTCCTTTTTTAAGAGGAAAAATTGTAACTTTAGTAAAAGTTTAAAATTATGGCAACTGTTAAACTAAAAAAATACGAACAAATCATAAATGAAATCCCTGAAGTAAGAGATTTTACAAGTGTTTATTTTTACGTAAATCGTTATAATATTGATCAAAAATACATTCAATATCTTGATGAATTATCAACATTAAAAGACGAAATAATCTCAAGTTGGTTAAATATCACAACGCGTACATATAGAAATTACAAAACGAAAGATGTTTCTTTAAAAGACAATACAAAAGAGCATATTGTTTTATTGATTTCTTTATACAAGCACGGTTTGGAGGTTTTCAATACGAAAGATGATTTTGAGAAATGGTTAACAACGCCTAATGTTTTGTTAGATAAAAAATCGCCAGCAGATTTTCTTGATACAGTTTCAGGACTCAAATTTATCGATAATCGTTTAACTGCGATAGAGTACGGAGAAAACGTGTAATAATGTTAGTTTTCAATATTCGTAAAGCGAGATATTCAAAATCATTACAAGCTTCTGGAGTTGCCAACAGATGGAATAAAAATGATGAATTTGTTATTTACACAGGAAGTTCTCGTGCGCTCTCAACCTTAGAATTGGTGGTGCATCGAAGTTCTATTAGCATTGATAATTCGTACAAATTATTAGTGATAGAAATTGACTGCGAAGAAGATGAGATTTATGAAATTAAGAAGCCTAAATTACCTAAAAATTGGCAATCTGTAGAGGCTTATCCCGAGTTACAAGAAATTGGTTCTGCTTGGTATCAAGATTTTAAATATTTGGTCATGAAAGTTCCATCGTCAATTATTCCAAAAGAGTATAATTATTTAATCAATACAAAACATCCTGATTTTGTTTCGAAGGTTAAAATGAAAGAATTAGAAGATTATAATTGGGATGATCGTTTATTATAAAACAAAAAAATCGACTAAATATTTAGTCGATTTTTTTTATGAATATTTTAGAGATTATTAAATCTTTTTATACTTTAACAATAAACTATTTGTTACAACACTTACACTACTCAAAGCCATTGCAGCACCAGCAATCATAGGATCTAACAAAAATCCGTTAATTGGATAAAGCACTCCAGCAGCGATTGGAATTCCTATTACATTGTAAATAAATGCCCAAAATAAATTTTGATGAATTGTTTTGACCGTTTGCGTAGATAAATTAATTGCATGATCGATTTTTGTCAAATCTCCGCCAATCAAGGTAACTTCTGCCACATCAATCGCAATATCAGAACCATTTCCCATCGCAATCGAAACATCCGCCTGAGCCAACGCTGCACTGTCGTTAATTCCATCACCAACCATTGCAACAACTTTTCCTTTTTGCTGCAAATCTTTGATAATACTCATTTTATCATTTGGTAAAGCATTTGCGACAACTTGATCAATTCCGACTTGTTTTGCAATTGCATTTGCCGAAAATTCGTTGTCACCAGTCACCATCCAAACTTCAATTCCTTTTTCGTGAAAAGCTTTAATAGCTTCAACAGAAGTTGCTTTTATTTCATCAGAAATTCCAATTAATCCCAAAACTTTTTTATCATTTCCAAAGAAAGAAGTAGTATAATTTTTAATCGAAAAATCTTGAATAGCTTGTTTTACATTTTCATCAATTTGAATATTTAATTCAGTAATCCAACTTGTTTTTCCAACATAATAAGTGTCATTTAAAATATTAGCTTTCAATCCTTTTCCAGATATATCTTCAATTTTTAGTTCAGGTAAAATATCTTGTTTTCCAATATGTTCTGTAATCGCTTTTGCCAAAGGATGTTGCGAATTATTTTCGATTGTATAAAGCATATTTTTAGCAGAATCATCAAACCAAATCAATTCTTGTACTTTTGGTTTTCCTTCTGTAATTGTTCCTGTTTTATCTAAAATAATTGTATCAATTTTCTTCGCTAATTCTAAACTTTCAGCATTTTTGATCAAAATTCCTTGCTCAGCACCTTTTCCCATTCCAACCATAATCGCGGTAGGTGTTGCTAAACCAAGCGCACAAGGACAAGCGATAACAAGGACAGTAATCATCGATAAAAGGGCCATTGTAAAAGCATTTTCTTGACCTAAAACTAACCAAGTAATGAACGTTAGAATTGCAATAATAATTACAATCGGAACAAAAACACCTGCAATTTTGTCTACCAATTGTTGAACTGGCGCTTTACTTCCTTGTGCATTTTTAACCGATTGAATAATTTGAGCCAAAAGTGTATCATTCCCTACTTTCAAGGCTTTATATTGAATAGGAGAGTTTTGGTTTAAGGTCCCTGAAAAAACATTTGCATCAATTCCTTTTTCAACTGGAATTGGTTCTCCTGTCAATGAACTTTCATCGATAAAAGATTCTCCCGAAACAATAATTCCATCAACCGCAATTTTATCTCCAGGTTTTGCAACAATCAAATCACCAATTTGTACATCTTCAATTTTCACTTCAACTTGATTTCCATCTTTCACAACCAACACAGTATTAGGTTGTAATCCGATTAATTTCTTGATCGCTTCGGAAGTATTTCCTTTCGCACGTTCTTCCATCAATTTACCAATCAAGATAAAAACAATGATTAAACCAGCAGCTTCAAAATAAGGATGTGCGTGCAAACCTTTGCTGTGCCAATATTCTGGAAATAATGTATTGAAAACGCTAAAAAGATAGGCTACACTTGTACTCAAAGCAACTAAAGTATCCATATTGGCCGATTTATTTTTCAGTTGTTTCCAAGCCCCGACGAAAAATTGTTGTCCAAAAATGAAAAGAATTGGCGTAGAAAGTGCCCACATAATGTAATTTCCGTAGGGCATATCCATAAAAAACATTCCGATAATGAATAAAGGAACTCCAAAAATTAAAGCCCAAATCACTTTATTTTTCAGCGTTTTATACTTTTCTTCGTGAAGTTGTTCTATTTCTTCATCTTGATTTTTAAATTCATCAATCACCAAATCATAGCCAACTTCTACTAAAGCATTTTTCAAATTTTCTGGAGAAACTAAAGTAGGAATGTACTCGATTTTCCCCATTCCATTTCCGTAATTCACTTCCGCATTCACAACACCTAACTGACGATTAAGATTTGCTTGAGAACTGCTTGCGCATGAAGCACATGTCATATTGAGAACGGGATACGATTTTTCGACAGAATCTATTTTGAAGTTATTTTGCTTTAAAATTTCATAAATTTTAGGTGAGACTTTCCATAATTTTTTTGCCGAAACATTAATCGTTTTAGTATCTAAATTCACAGTATATTCATCAAGATTTTCTATTTCAGAAAGTAATTTATTGATGAGTTCAATATTTTTTTCTGAATTCAAATTGATAATCGGTATAGTAAGTGTTTGTGCATTCATAACAGTAATTTTATAAGACAAATTTCCAAAGATTTTGGCGAGAAAGTATTATATAATTAGAAGTTAAAGTTACACTTTTTACCAATTACTTTAAGATGATATTAAAACGTTTTACGTCATCATTTTGTTGAAAATACAAATAACCTTTGTGCGCTTCTATAATGTTTTTAGAAAGTGTCAAACCAATTCCTGCACCGTCTTTTCGAGTTGTATAAAAAGGTAAAAATATTTTGGAAATGATTTCTTCATCAATCAATTGTCCAGAATCTTGAATAATAATTTGCAATCGATTATCAGTTTGTTTCGATGAAATTTCAATTGATTTAATTTCTGCATTTTCTAATGAATAAATCGCATTTTTGATTAAGTTAATCAAAACTTGTTCAAACAAAATTCGATCAATTTCAACTTTAATATTTTCTGGAATTAAATTCTGAAATACAATATTTTTTTGATGAAATTCAGCCGAAAAAGATTGCTCAATTCCTTGGATAATTTCATACAAATTTTGTGTCGATTTAACAGGATTTGGTAACATGGTTAATTGACGATATTGCTCTACAAACGTCTGTAAATGCTGACTTCTATTCATAATTGTATCCAAACTCAAACGAATATCATCATAATCATTTTTATCTAAATTGTCCGTTTCAAAATAAGTTTTTGTGGTATTTGCTAATGAATAAATAGGCGTCAAAGAATTGATGATTTCATGCGCAATGACTTTCATAATATTCATCCAAGCCTCTTTTTCAGTGGAATCAATCACGCGCTGAATCGAATCAATAAAAATAATCGCATATTCATCATGAGCAATCAACGTTTTTGTGTTCTGAATCAGATAAGTTTGTCGCTCTTCATCATTAATTTGTATGTCAATTGTACTTTTAAAATCATCAAATTCTTTATTTTCTAAAGTTTCACAAAACTGTGGAATCAATTTTTTTAGATAATTCCACGAACTTGATTTTGGAACGCTAAATATTTGTTGAAAATGATGATTGATAAATATAATTTTTCGATCATTTTCTTCTTTTTTAAGAATCAAAAAACCAAACGGAACTGCATTCAATAATTGATGATAAATGATTTCTTTAGACGAATTTAAAACATGTTCTTCTTTAATTTTATGATATAATTTTAATGCAGAATTGTCTTTTTTATATTGATTTTGATTAATATTTAAGCTAAAGTCATTATACAATAA